>JBDHDE010000006.1:0-99435 GCA_039591655.1 Gemmatimonadota bacterium | reverse complement strand
AATGGTCTAAGGTAGGTTTCTCAACCGGGTTCAGCTAGAAGAAACCGCCCGTGTAACTCACACACCCCCTATGGGGCTGTATTCCTCCGCGGCGCTGGCGATGAGCACCCGCGGCACCGTGTCTACGCCGGGGCGCATCGCGAGGATGTCGCGTTGCGGTTGGGGTGAGCCGGGGCCAAAGCACCGCGCCCCCGCCCGGCGCGGTGCCGCCGGCGCCACTACTTCCTCGAGAACGACTCGATGGGGATCATCAAGTGCGCGTATGGCGTCCCCGGCCACATGATCCAGGGTCCCCCGTTGTACGGATCCGTGGACACGCCCTCAAGCATCTCGAGGTCAGGCACGATTACCATGAGATGCGGCCCCAGGCCCTCGACCCAATCCTCCGGCGACGTGGGTTCGGTCGCGTAGGGATCGGTGTTGCTGACCGGCGTGTCGCCTTGGAGCATATAGGCGATGCCTACGGTCGTGTACGTCGGTTCCGTCTGGCCGACATACGCTTGGAGGAAGTTGAGCCACGGATCGTTCACGCACCACGGATCGTTCCCGGGCGTGTCGGGCCGGTCCGGCAGACAAGTCCAGCCGTTCGTTCCTTCGCGCACGGTCTCGAGGTTCCAGTTCATTACCGCCGCGTGCATGCTCACTGAAGCGGGACCAGCGCTCACGGCGCTCTCAATCACGTCTTCCTGGGCGAGCGCGGCGGCAGGGAGCAACAGACCTAGGGCGGCGCCAGTGAGAAGGGCGGCCACTCCTCGCTTCGGAGTGGCGAGTTGGGCGTGTGGTGTGGTGCTGACCATTGATGTCTCCTCGGGAGGATGGAGGACGATCCACGATGCCTCGGCGACGCTCGCGTGATTGGAGCGGACACCCGGGCGGGGTGTGTCGAACCAAACACGGGTGCGTAGTCGGCACCGTGGGCTAACCATTCATTGTAACACGCGCTCCCTTGAAAGGCGAGTACAAGAATCGAGATTGGTTGCGCTGGTTAAGCATGGCGCGGCTGACACAGGCCAAGCGCGACAGCGCTTAGCGCGGGGAGATCGGCGGGGCTAGACGGCTCCAGGACGGTTGTCGTGTTCCCTCCTGAAGACGACAGCGCCCGGCACGAGGCCGGGCGCGTCCAATCCGATAGGGCTCACCGCATGCAGCGCGATTAGCCGACCTTGGCGACGTTCTCCGCCGCGGGGCCCTTCTGGCCCTGAACCACGTCAAACTCCACGGCGTCGCCCTCTCCGAGCGTCTTGAAGCCCGTCGCCTGGATCGCCGAGTGGTGGACGAAACAGTCCTTTTCGCCATTGTCGGGCGTGATGAAGCCAAAGCCCTTCTGGTCGCTGAACCATTTCACCTTGCCGGTCATGCGTGACATACCTGCTCCTCTGTGTTCGATGCGCGTCGGGGTCCGGAATGTCCGCACTGGCCGATCGTCCATCGCGTTGTCCGCGGATGTGTCCCCGCGGTGGGGTGCCGCATCGTGCGGCGTGCTGCCAAGACAAAGGGGAACCGCGTCAGTTGCCGGTTCCCCTGCAATTCCGTTGCGTATATCTGTGGCGCCTCGATGAGCGCCTCTTAGCTTGCTTACAAGATAGTCTAGCCGGTGCGAAAAGGGAATGGGCCGCGTCTGGTGCGTCCCAGCACCGGTCAGCGCGTTTGACACGGTGATAGGAACCGACTATCATTAGAGCGCAGGCGATGTAGCCTGTCGCCCGATGGACAACCATGCAAAGGCGGGAAGGCGCCGCGGCGCTGTCCCGCTTTTTCCTTTTCCAGGAAGAGCGCCTGACCCTGACGTTTCGTGGTTTCACCTGCGGTGCCGAGGCGGAAGCGGCTGCCGTTGCGACGTTCGTCGCCAGGACGACCAAGTGAGAGCCGCCCTCCCCGACGAGTATCAGGACGGCGTTTCGGCGGGGTCGCTGGTCAAGGCGCGACGCTGCTGGCTCGATCTGTCAGCCGCCGGTATACTGCTGCTCCCGCAGCTGTTCACGTTCGTATTCCACTGCCCGACCCAGCGCATGGCCCTCGGCCTGGTGGACTTCCTGCGCTACACACCGTTCGCGGGATTCGTGCGCACGACCAACCACGTCGGGCATACACGAGGGGATCGTTGGCAGGTGGTGGGAACCACCCGCGCCACGGTCTGGTCCCTGGCAACCCTGGAGCACCAGTTCATGCGGCTGCGGGCAGCGGGCTCGCGCTATGAATCCGCGCTCGTGAACTTGAACCTCCTGCCGATGTCGCGATGGCTCCGCTGAACTCCATCAGCTATCGCGGATGGACGATCACGCCCCGCACGTTTGAGGTCCGTGGCAGCTGGCAATGGACTCTGGATCTCGTGATCGCGTACCGCACGAAGCAACGCGCGTTCAGCGGACCGAACGCGTTCCGGACCGAGCAGGAGGCCATTCGCGGGTGCCACGCGTTTGGACGTCGCATCATCGACGGCCTCGTACCGTACTGTTCAGTGGAGGACCTGCGATGAGCCGACCTCTCGTCGAGCAGCGGCGGCTACAGTACCGCGGCCGTGAGTTTCATTTCGTATCGTACGACGGCCGGCCGGCCAACGCGAAGCTGGCGCAACCGGCCACGATGCCAGCGTGGTGGTTGATGAGCGCCGGCACGCGGTGGGAGGTCATGCCGTTCCACCTCGGCCGGGATGAGGAGGAGCTGGATCAGGCGTTCACCGCGTGGCTCGACGCACACGCGTTCCCATCCGTCGACGCGAGCGGAGGCTGAGGGTAGCGAGGCGCCGAATTCCGACGACGACAGCCCGGGAGGCCAATGAGTAATCGCATCGAATACAACGGATACGTGATCGAGCCCACCACCAGGCTCAAAGACGACCCTCACGGCTGGACGCTCGAAGTGCGCATAACGCCCACAGACAGCAGCGCGGGGGGCCGGCGGTGCCGCGCGCCCAACACCTACCCCACCAAGGAGCTGGCTGTCGAGCGCTGTCTGCGGTTCGGCCGGCGGGTCGTGGACGGGAAGGCAGTACAGAAGGTCGATCGCACGAAGTAGGCGGCCCGCCCTGGGGCCACGGAGCAGACCCCGAGCAGCTTGTCACCCCAGGAGACACGAGCGCCCGGCATACGGCCGGGCGCTCGTGCTAGCCCTGCTGAACAGGTCACTTCGGCTCGAGCTGAATGTCCACGTCTACACCGTGCATCAGGGTATCGTAGACCGGCGAGAACTTCGTCAACTCTCTCAGCGTATCCATGTGCTCGGCGTCGGCCTTCACCTTGAATCTCACGCGGATACTCGTGTAGCCCTTCGGCACATCGGCGGCCAGCCCCAGGAATCCGCGGAGATCGATATCGCCCTCCAGTTCCGACTCCAACTCTTCGATCTCGATACCACGGACGGCGGCATGGGCGACCATGCTCGTCGTCACGCACGCTGCTAACGCATTGAGGAGGTGCTCCACCGGATTGGCACCGTCGTCGCCCCCAGCAAGGATGGCAGGCTCGTCCGCATGCAATTCGAATTCCTGTTTGTGGGTGTTCTCCTGCTTGGCACCGTAGAACCCGCTAATCGTGGTGCAGTTGTGGTTGGCGTCGATCCACTTGTTCCGTGCCCGGAACTTGCAGTTCCCGAGCTCCGGGTCCCCCTGGATCGCACTCACCGTCTCCTTCAGCACACTCAGGTCGATCCCGTTCACGCGACTGGCACTCGTTCCCACGGTCACTGTGCCCACCTTTCTGCTGGGTTGCACCGTCCGCCGAGATCCCCCAGTCGACGAAGAGTTTCGCCTTGGCACCCAGTATCAGGCGGAGTGCTCATCCGGTGTCTGGAAGGGTAGCGCGGAGGATCGGGCGTCCGTGGGAGAGGATGCCGGTTCGGCAGCTAGCCTAAACATCAGCGGTGGAGCGGGAGGATATCCACCCGTTACGTCTCTCAAGCTGTGCCTCGGGAGTGACGGCGTCAAGTGACGCTGTCGGCGCCGAGGGTCCACGAAGTTGCCCCGCCTGGGATCGAACCAGGTCTCTTCTGATCCAGAGTCAGGCGAGGACTACCCCACCACCGCAACCACCGGGTTCCGCAGCACCACTACCCCCGGGATCTCCACCTCAACCACATCACTGGCAGCGAGTGGACCTACGCCCGCCGGCGTTCCAGTCGCGATCAGATCACCGGGCTCCAGCGTCATGATCCCGGAGATGTAGGCGAGCAGTCGGGGAACGGGGAACACCATCTGCGATGCCCCACCCCGCTGCCGCTCTTCGCCGTTCACCCGGCACACCACTGCCAGCTCCTCGAGGGGCGGCAGCTCATTGAGCGGCACGACTCTGGGACCAGCAGGACAGAACGTGTCGAACCCCTTGGCCCGGGTCCATTGGCCGTCGGTCTTCTGGAGATCCCGGGCGGTGACGTCGTTGACGCAGGTGATTCCGGCGACGGCCTTCAGCGCTTCACCCTCACTGGCGCAGCGTAGGCGCGAGCCGAGCACCACACCGATCTCGGCCTCATGCTCCACGCGCTGCGACTCGGCAGGAAGGACTATCGCCTCGCCGTCGCCGATCAACGCCGACGGCGGCTTGAGAAACAGGAGTGGCCGCTCCGGCACCACGTTGCCCAGCTCCTTGGCGTGCGCGGCGTAGTTGCGGCCCGCACAGACGATCTTGGAGGGTTGGAGTCGCGTCATCCGACCTCTCTCCGGCGCGCAACCTCCCTCAGGACGGGCTCCAACACCTGCCATACGTTCTCGGCGACGACCGCCTGGCCCTCTGCCGTCGGATGGATCCCGTCGGCCTGGTTGAGCTGCGGCACGGCGCCTACTCTGTCCAACAGAAACGGAATGAGCGTGGCGTCCTGCTCCCTGGCGAGATCCACGAAGACCCGGCGGAAGGCGCCGGTGTAGCGGCGCCCGAGGTTGGGCGGGGCCTCCATGCCGGCCAGCACGACGCGCACGTCGGGGTTAGCCGCCCGGGTACGGGCGATGATCTCCTCGAGGTTCCGTTTCATTTGTTGCGGGTCGAGGCCACGCAGCCCGTCATTGGCTCCGAGCTCCACCACCAGTACAGCGACGGGCTCCCGCAGCAGCCAATCGATGCGACGCAGCCCTCCTGCCGAGGTCTCACCGCTCACCCCCGCATTCACCACGCGGAACCTCAGCCCAGCGGCGTCGATCTTCCGTTGCACCAGGGCGGGATAAGCCTGATCGATCTCCAAGCCCATCCCCGCGGTGAGGCTCGTGCCGATGAACAACACCGTGGGGGCGTCGAGGGCGTCCCGGCCGGAGATCTCCCTCCCGGCCGCGTCCGCGGTCGGCGCCCGCTGGGGCGTGGTATCGCAGCCCCAGGTGAACGCGGCCAAGGCGAGCAGCAGTATCTTTCGAGCCATGATGATCGTTGCAGAGGACCTGGAACAAACATACATGAGCGGCGGACGGCCGCTCACCGTGCTGGCGGACATCGACCTCGAGGTCGAGTCCCACGGCTTCGTGGCCATCGTGGGCCCGTCGGGCAGCGGCAAGACGACCCTGCTGGGCCTGCTGGCGGGGCTGGACCGGCCCACTACCGGCCGCGTGTGGCTGGACGGCGAGGAGCTCGGCCCCATGTCGGAGGACGAGCGGGCCAGGCTCCGGGCCGAGAAGGTGGGGTTCGTGTTCCAGACCTTCCAGCTCATCCCGACGCTCACGGCCCTGGAAAACGTCTTGGTGCCCGTGGAGCTCAACCCTGGCCGAACCGGCGACGGGGTGCACGCCGTGGAGCGCGCCCGGGAGCTCCTCGCCAGGGTCGGCCTCGCCGAGCGGGCGCACCATTACCCGGCGCAGCTCTCCGGCGGCGAGCAACAGCGGGTCGCCCTCGCCCGGGCCTTCGCCAACGATCCCAAGATCCTCTTCGCGGATGAGCCCACGGGGAATCTCGACGCGGAGACGGGCCACGCGGTCATCGACCTGCTCGTCGCCCTGAACACGGAGGCTCGCACCACGCTGGTGCTCGTCACCCACGACCAGGAGCTCGCCCAGCGGGCGCACCACATCGTACGGCTTGCCGGCGGCAGGCTCGTCTCGGACGGCCCGGCCGGCGTCCCGTGAGACTCCCGTTCGTCCTAGCGATGGCCCTGAGGGAGAGCCGGTCCAGCTGGCGCCGGCTCGGTTTCTACGCGGGGTCCATCACCCTGGGTGTGGCGGCGCTGGTGGCCATCAACGCCTTCCGCGCGGACGTCAACTCGACGATCCACCGCGCGTCCCGGGCGCTCCTGGGCGCGGACCTCGAGCTCCACACGCGCTACGGCTTCCCGGAGTCGGTGCGCGCGGTGCTCGACTCCGCATCCGGTGCGGGCACGCCGGTCTCCTTCGTCACCCGGTTCTCATCCATGGCGCTCGCCGAGCGCAGCGGACTCACGCGGCTAGTGCAGGTGCGGGCGGTGGCCGGCGCGTACCCCTACTACGGGGACATCGTCACCGACCCACCGGGTCTCTGGCCTCGCCTCGGAATCGACCGGATCGCACTGGCGGACCCGGCGGTCCTGGTCGAGCTCGACGCCCACATCGGCGACACGCTGCGCCTCGGTCAGGCCTCGTTCGTCGTGGCCGGGGTCATCACCAGCGTGCCGGGGGACGTGGGGCTGGGCGCGGCCATCCGACCGCGGATCTACATCCCCGAGGCTCATCTCGTTGAGACAGAGCTGCTGCAGTTCGGCAGCTTCGCCTGGTATCAGGCCTACCTCCAGCTGACCGGCGCCGACGAGGCGGAGGGCTTCATCGCAGCGCACGAGACGCTGCTCGACTCCGCCCAGGTTGGCACGACCACGGCCGGGGAGCGGGAGGAGGATCTCTCCCGGGGCCTCGACAACTTTGCCCGCTTCCTCTCGCTCATTGGACTGTCGGCCCTGCTCCTGGGCGGGATCGGGATTGCCAGCGGCGTACACGTCTTCGTCAAACGCAAGCTCGAAACGGTGGCGGTGCTCCGCTGCCTCGGCGCCACGCAGCGCACCGTCTTCGGCGTCTATCTCCTGCAGGCGCTCGTCATGGGGTTCCTCGGCGCTGCGGCGGGGGTGGCCCTCGGACTCGGCGTCCAGGCTAGCCTGCCGGCATTGCTGGCCGACTTCCTCCCACTTGAGGTGACCCCGGCGTTGCACCTCGGACCGATTCTCACAGGGCTCGCAGTGGGTGTGTGGGTGGCGGTGATATTCGGCCTCCTGCCGCTCCTCACGATCCGGGACGTGACGCCCCTGGAGGCGCTGCGGCGGCCGTTCGACGGTCCCAAGCCCCGGCGGGACGTGGTGCGGTTCGCCGTCTACGGCGCGCTGGCGGTGAGCGTGGTCGGGCTCAGCCTCTCCCAGGCGCCCCGGTGGCAGGCGGGGCTGGCCTTCGCGGTGGCCATCGCCGTCACCGCCGCTGTCCTCTGGCTGGTGGCGTGGAGCCTCACCCGCGCCACACGGCGCTTCTTCCCTCGGCGTGCGCCGTACGTGCTGCGGCAGGGCATCGCCAACCTGTTCCGTCCCCACAACCAGACGGTCACGGTCACGCTGACGGTGGGGTTCGGCGTCTTCGTGCTGGGCGCCGTCCACCTGGTGGAGCGCAACCTGCTCGATCAGCTCGCCATCGACGCCCGCCCCGACCGGCCCAACTTCGTGGTGTTCGATATCCAGCAGGATCAGCGGGAAGGTGTGAAGGAGTTGATCGAGGAGCGGGGCTACACAGTCAGCGAGCTCACCCCCATCGTCCCGGCTCGCGTCGCCGGCGTGAACGGCCGCACGGTGGAGGACCTGTTGGCCGACACGACCGATGCCCGCCCGGCCCGCTGGGCGCTCAGGCGGGAGTACCGCCACACCTATCGGGACACGCTCACCAGCTCCGAGGAGCTGGTGGAGGGAAAGTGGTGGGATGAACTCGACGAGGAGCGGTCCGGAGAGGAAGCGCCGGAACGCGTTGCCCGTATTTCCGTCGAGGAGGGCGTGGCCACGGAGCTCCAGGTGACCGTCGGAGACCACATCACCTGGAACGTGCAGGGAGTCTTGCTCGAGACGCAGATCACGAGCCTGCGGGAGGTGAACTGGGCCCGCTTCGAGCCGAACTTCTTCGTCATCTTCGAGCCCGGCGTGCTGGACGACGCACCGCAGATCTTCGTGACGCTCACCCGGGTTGAGGACGAGACCCGGCGAGCCGAGCTCCAGCGCGACCTGGTGCGGCGCTACGCGAACATCTCGGCCCTCGACCTGTCCCTGGTGCAGGACACCATCGACACGCTGTTGGGAAAGATCACGCTGGCGGTGCGGTTCATGGCGCTCTTCAGCATCGCCGCCGGCATGATCGTGCTGGTGGGAGCCATCGCCACGTCACGATTCCAGCGAGTGCGCGAAAGCGTGCTCCTCAAGACGTTGGGGGGCCGGGCCCGACAGGTCACGCAGGTATTGGCGACCGAGTACCTCGCCCTCGGTACCCTGGCGGGACTCACCGGAACGCTGCTCGCCGCCATCGCCGGCTGGGCCCTCATGGTCTTCTTCTTCGAGCTCACCTTCCGCCTGCCTATCGTCCCGCTGCTGGGCCTCGCCGCCGCCGCGGCGGTGGTGACGCTCCTGGTGGGCCTGCTCACGAGCCGCGACGTAGCGCGCCGGGCCCCGCTTGCCGTGCTGCGGGAGATGGCGGAGTAGGGGCGCGACGACCGGCTAGGCTACCCGGGCACCACGCCCACGATGCGGAGCGGCCCGCCGCTCCCCCCTTCGATCTTCATCGGCAGCGCGACCACGTAGGCGCCCGTCTGCGGCATCCGATCCAGCTGCGCTACGTTCTCGAACGCCGGCATGTCGGCAGCGAAGAGGATTTGGTGCGTCTCGAACCTCGTGGACTGCCCGAAGTCGATGCTGGGGGTGTCGATCCCGATGGCGTCGATGGACCGCTGCTCCACCAGCCAGCGAGCCGCCGCCGGATCCAGACCCGGGAAGTGCAGCAGAGGGATCGCTTCAGCGCCCCGCAGCGCCGTACCGAGATACGCCTCCGCATCCGGCCACCGGGCGCCCCAGCCGGTCCGAAGCAGCAGGATCGCTCCCGCGGGGATCCGGCCGTGCGACGCCTCGAAAGCCTCCAGATCCTCGACACCGACGAGGTAATCGGCATCGGCGGCGGCCGCCGCCGTCACGTCCACCACGACTGCCGGGCCGACCAGCCGGTCCAGGGGAATCGCCTCGGTCGTCTGCTTCCCCGCCGCAAAGTGAATCGGCGCATCCAAGTGGGTGCCGCCGTGCTCGGCCCCGCTGATGTTGTTCGCAGCGTAGTAGTAGCCTCCGGGAGTGACTCCGTCGGCCACCGTCTCCAGCACGAAGGGCTCAGCCGTCGGCCAGTAGACCGCTTCCGCATTGAACGGGTAGCTCAGGTCGATCCACGCGTCCGGGTCCCCGAACAGCGCCGCAACCTCGTCCCGGCCGGTCGAGCACCCGGCCGCCAGGAGGACCAGCAGGTGAGCGCATAGGACGACAAACATGCGTGTGTCGCGACGCTTCATCATTCGCCTCGCAGGCTGATGGTTGGCAGGTCAAACATGCACGCGCCACCTGGTCCGACGCGAGGGTCGGGTCTGTGCGAGCGACGGAGGTCTGGCGCACTGCCCCCGCCACCCTTTGATTCCTGGTATGTCAGACCCCCTGAAGAAGCTGGTCGTGGTGGGCGATCGCGTCTTGATCGCCCCGGAGGAGGGTGAGGAGCGCACCAACGTGGGGCTCTACCTGCCGCCCACCGCGATAGACCGTCAGGCGGTGCAGAGCGGCATGATCATCGCCACCGGACCGGGGACCCCCCTTTCGGCCCCCACCGAGCTGGACGACGAGCCCTGGAAGGACGTGGGTCGCGGCGGTCCGCGCTACGTACCAATGCAAGCAGAGATCGGCGACTTCGCCCTGTTCTTCCGCAAGGCAGCGGTCGAGATCACGTTCGAGGGCAAGCGCTACCTCGTCGTGCCCCAGGCGGCCATCCTGGTGCTGGTGCGCGGCAGGGACGTCCTCGACGAGATCTGATCCTCTCCCGCGCCGCCTCATGCCGTCGGTGATCTTCCTGTGTGTGGCGAACTCCGCTCGCAGCCAGATCGCGGAGGGGCTCGCTCGGTCTTCCGCGCCCGATGGTTGGGAGGTCTATAGCGCCGGCTCGGAACCGGGCCAACTCAGCCGGCGTGCGGTCGAGGCGATGCGGGAGATCGGGATCGACATCAGCCACCAATATTCCAAGGGCTTGGACGACGTCCCGCTGGCAGATGCCGACGTGGTCATCACGCTGTGCGCGGAAGAGGAGTGTCCGGTGGCTTACACCAGCGGCAGGCGCCTGGCGTGGCCGCTGCCGGACCCCGCGGACCCGGCAAACTCCGAAGAAGAGGAGCAGGCCGCCTTCCGGGCCGTGCGTGACATCATCCAGTCGCGCCTGGCGGAGTTCTGGCGCCAGGAGACGGGCGCGCAGTGACCTCCTCGGTGGCGCTGCTGGTCCTCCTCGTGCTCCTCGCGGCCGGCCTGGTCTGGCTACTGGCCGGGGGGCGCCTCTCGCGCCGTCCCGAGCCCCGGGACGTGGTGGGGGATCACCGCGACGACGACGCGGACGCGGACACCCTCAGAGAGGCAGAGGACGAGTTGCGCGACGTGAACGCGTTCACCTCACCGGAAGAGGCCGAGGAGGACCTCCCCGACTGGGGGCCTGGAGCCCCGAACCCCTAGCTGCCTTGCGCTTGCGCGGCACCTGCGATGCCGCGAACATTTGACGCTCACCTCGACCGGATCTCCACCGGAGCCTCGGAATGCGCCTGACGACGATCGCCCTGGTTGCCCTGGTTGGTGGCGCCGCGCCACATCTCTCGGCCCAAGAGTTCGAAGAGCACCTCGCCCGCGGAGACAGCCTCAACGATGCACTGAGTCATGCCGCCGCTTTGGAGGAGTACCGCGCGGCCTTCATGGCGAACCCCTCGAGTTACGAGGCGATGTGGAAGTTCTCGGGCGCCCAAATCGATGTCGCGAAGCAACTGCGGGGCAGAGACCACAAGGAGCGGCGGGACAGCCTCTACTGGGTCGCCCGGATCTATGCGGAGGCGGCGGTGAGCACCGACTCCATGGATCCGGAGGGCTGGTTCATGCTGTCGCAGTCGCTGGGCCGCCTGTCCCGGACCCGGGGCGGCCGGGAGCGCGTGCGGTTCGCGAGGGAGATCTACGATGCAGCCAGCCGGGCCATCGAGCTCGATCCGGAGCACGCCGGTGCGTGGCACGTGATGGGCGCGTGGCACGCCGAGATCAAGCGGCTCTCGGGCTTCACCAAGTTCTTCGCCCGGACATTCCTCGGGGCGGGTTTCATGAGCCGGGCCACCTGGGATTCGGCTGTGGTCTACCTCGAGCGGGCCGTGGAGATCGAGCCCGAGCACATCTTTCACCGGCTCGAGCTGGCCCGGGTTTACCTGGATCTGGAGCGCTGGCCGGAGGCGGCACCTCAGCTCGAGGCGATCGCCGGACTCCCCCCCACGAGTGACGTGGAGGACCCGCTCTTCAAAGAGGAGGCCGCGGTCCTTCTCCAGGAGATTCGCGACCGGGAAGTTCAGTAGCCCCCCGGTCGCGGTCGCGGACGGAGTACCCCTGCGGCTGCGCGGCTACCTACGCAGACGGTGCTGTAGCCTGCGCCGCTGCCTGCGGAGCTCGCGCCCCGCGTCGTCCCGCCAGTCATCGATGTGCCCCCGCGCGTCGTCCCGAACGTCACGCATCCTCGTACGGATGCGGCGTCGGGTGATCTCCCCGCGCTCGGGCGCCACAAGCAGGGCGATTCCCGCACCCAGCAGCGCCCCGATCATGAGCCCACCGATGAAGCCGACGACGCCGCTGGCGGCCCCCTCGGCCTCCAGCAGCTCCTCGAGTTCCTCGTCCTCCCGCTCTTCAGCCTCGTCGCGGTCTTCGTCTTCGACGAGATCGAGATCCTTCTTGCGTGCCATCAGTCGCTCCCGGTTGCCTGTCTCTGCTCGGCCGTTTGCATCAGGCGCTCGATGTCCACGGTGGTGCGAGGCGCACCGGCCGAGAGCACCTCTGCGCCCGTCTCGGTCACGAGCAAGTCGTCCTCGATCCTCACGCCCAGGTTCTCGTCGGGGAGATAGATCCCGGGCTCGATGGTGAGCACCATGCCGGGCTCGAGCGGCATGCCGTAGTCGCCCACGTCGTGCACCCGCATACCGAGCCAGTGGCTTATGCCATGCACGAGGTACCGGCTGCAGTCGGGCTCCCCGCAACGATCCCCGCTGTGATCACGCAAATGCGCCCGCGCGATCCGATTCAGGTCCCTGACCGTGACTCCGGGCTTCACGGCCCCGATGATCGCGTCCTGCGTCTCCAAAACGAGGTCATAGATCGCCTTCTGCCGGTCCGTGAACGCGCCGCTCACAGGGAAGGTACGGGTCACGTCCGCCGTGTGCTGAGCGTACTCTGCCCCCACGTCCACCACGACCAGGTCCCCGGCCTGCATCTGCCGACGGCTCAGGTCATAGTGCAGGATCACGCTGTTCGGACCGCTCCCGACGATCGAGGGGAAGCCCAGGCGATCCGCTCCGAGGTCGCGGAACGTGTACTCGATGAGGGCCTCGAGCTGGTACTCGTGCATGCCCGGCTGTGCGGTCCGCATCCCGGCCTTGATCCCCTCGGTGGTGATGGCGATGGCGCGGCGGAGCGCTGCGAGGCTCACCTCATCCTTCACCACCCGCAGGCTGTCCATGACCGGTACCACGTTCCGCACTTCGCGGTCGGTCATGAGCCACTCGAGGATCTGGTCATCACCGCTGGTGCCGGGATACATCACCGCATAGAACGGGACGCCGCCGCGCGCCTCAGCCCCCCGCACCGCCCGCTTCAGGCTGTCGGGATGCCAGGCCAGGACTTGCTCGATCCCCGTCAGCCGCACGGCGTCCTCCCCCGGGCCCAGCTGTACCCCCATCCAGCGCTCGACAAAGGGGTTGCGCGGCTGCAGGAAGAGGGTGACGATCCCGACGCTGCCCTGCCGCGCCACCAGCATGAGCCACGCACCGGGAGTCTCGATCCCGGTCAGATAGAAGAAGTAGTCGTCCTGCCGGAAGTCACCGTCCTGCAGAACGTCTTTCTCGGGGTCACGCCGCTCCGCCGCGGGTACCAACACGACGCCGTTGCCGAGGCGCTCCGCCAGCTGAGCGCGGCGAGCCCGGTGGGCCTCGACGTCCACCGGCCGCCCGGCCCCAGGCAGCTCCGGCACCGGCCCCTGCGCCGCGAGCGGCGCCGCGACGAGACAGAGTAAGGCCACGATTGGTCGCATGCGGTGGAGTCTAGTCCCTTGACGGTGTTCCGTCGAGAGCGCAAGAATTGGGCGGCGCCCCAGATTGAGAGAACGCATGCGACCTGCCGATACCGGCCACGAATCCACGTCTCCCGAGCTCCTGGAGCGGCGAATCCAGGAGCTGGAGCACGAGCGCAAGCACCTGATCGGCCTGATCGAGATCCTCCAGGAGATTGCCGGCACCCTGTACGTCGTGGACATCCTCCAGGGTGCTACCCGTAAGATGGGCGAGACGTTCGGGCTCGATCGGTGTTCCATCTACCTGGCGGAGCACGGGGAGCCGACCGCTCGGCTGGTGGCCACCTACGAGGACCCGTCGATTCGCAATTTCGTCATCGACCTCAAGCAGTACCCGGAGATTCGCCGGGCGCTGGAGTCGGGCGAGACCGTCTTCATTCCCGACGTCCAGACCAACTCCGAGCTGAGGCACGTCCAGGGGCTCCTGGAGACGCGCCGTGTGAAGAGCATCACCGTCGTCCCCATCACGTGGCGCGGTGCGCCGATCGGCGCCATCCTGCTGCGGACGATACGGGACGGCCCGGTGCTCTCCAACGCAGACGTGCGGTTCATCCAGGGTGTGGCCGCCCTCCTGGCGCGGGCATTCCACAACGCCCATCAGTACGAGCGACTCTTGAAGGGTCACACCGGCGGCCCGATCAGCCAGTCCCGTGAGGATCTCCGCCGCGTGGCGCTCTTCGGCTTCCTGCGGCGGCTGCTGCTGGCCTACGGCGGTGACGGCGAGATCCCCGAGCGCCAGCTCTCCCAGGCAGCCGGCCAGGAGCTGGATCGGCTCGTGGATATCGCGATGGCGGTCTTCGACGAGGAGGCGAAGAGCGTCTGATCCCTTGCGCGGCGCGCCGGGCGTTACCTATGTTGCGACGTCCAAAACAGGCCTACCGATCATGGCCGAAGCGCACGCGCAAGACGGGGTCGTCGGCATCGGTATCAAGGCCCTGCACACCACACGACAGGCACTCGTTCAGGATCTCGGCGAGGCCGGCGAAGCCCGGCTTCAGGAGATCGGGTACGCCGCCGGCGAAGACATCTACCGGCGGTTCTCCCAGTGGCTCCCGGAGTTCGCCGGGGTGTCGGACCCCGGGGAATTGGACGCCGCCGCCCTCACCGAGGTGCTGTCGGCGTTCTTCCAGTCGTTGGGCTGGGGGCCGGTGACGGTTGAGCGCGTGGGCCGAGCGGGCCTCGCCGTCACCTCTACGGCCTGGGCCGAAGTGCAGTCCGGCGTCCAGGGGGAGTACCCGTCGTGCTTCTTCTCCACCGGCCTGTTCGCCAGCTTCTTCACGTGTCTGGCCGGGGCGGCCGTGGCCACCATGGAGCTGGAGTGCCGCACCCAGGGCGACCCCCGGTGCAAGTTCCTGGCCGGGTCACCGGAGGTGCTGGATGCCGTGTATGAGGCGATGAGCGAAGAGCGCGACTACGAGTCGATTCTCGGCGGCTGATCCACCCCGCGGGCCTACTCCCCCTCCTCTTCGACCTCCCCGATCCACTCCGCGTAGTCGGGACGCATCACGAGCTTCCCGTCCTCGATCACTTCCCGATCCCAGGGCAGCACGATGAAGCTCTCCGTCGCGAGGGCGTGGTAGTCGGCCACGTAGGGCCCCGTCTTGAACGACACGGCCGTGCGGACCTCTTTGGGACCCAGGCTGCGGACGGCGGCCAGGGCCACCTTCAGCGTATCGCCGGAGTCACACGTCTCGTCCACGATCAGCACTCGTCGTCCGCGCACGCTCTCCGGCGGACCGGCGACCAGCGTGGGCCGCCGCGCGGCCTGGCGCCGCGTGATGGACATCGCCGCGAAGTCCCGCTGCAGAATGGACGCCACGACGGCTCCGGGCAGCACTCCAGCCTTGGCGATGCCGAGCACGAGATCGGGGTCGTAGTCCCGCACGATCCTGAGCGCCAGAGCCCGGCATAATTCGCCGAAGAAGGTCCAGTCGACCTCCAGCACGTCGCGGGAATCTTCCCGGAGGAAGGACTCGTCCATTGGATTCGGATACTAGCGCACGGACACTGCCGTGACAACGGGACCCGCGGAGAGCCGCGGCGCCCCCGTCTCCGGTCGGGGTACTTTGGCGTCCACGCGAAGAGTGATTATCTTGACGCTCGAATGGGTTTCTGGAAGCGCCTCTTCGGTCGCCGCCGGGACGCGGCGCTCAGACCACAGCGGCTCGATTATCTCAACGAGGCCCTGGCGTTGGAACGTCAGGGTGACTACGACGCCGCGCTCACGTCCTATCGCCTCGCCCTGCGCGATCATCCGGCCGACCCTCGTGTACTGCAGAACATGGCCATCGCCTACACCAAGACGAATCGGCACGACGAGGCGATCCGCCACTACCGCAGGGCCCTCGAGTTCGACGGGGAACTGGCCGGCGCGCACTACGGGCTCGCCTTCCTGTTGATGCGCCGGGGCGAGATGGACGCAGCCGTGCAGCATCTCCAGATCTTCCTCCAGCGCCCGCCTCGGGGCCCGGATGCCGAGAAATGGGTCGAGCACGCGCGCCAGGCCCTGGCGCAACTGGAGCGGGGGGAGGCACTGTGAGGCGCGCACTGGTCCTGGTGGCCCTCACCCTGGCGTGCACCGAGATCACCGGCGACTCCAATCGCATTATCGCCATCGAGATCGTGGGCCAGACGACGCGCACTGCCGAGGAAGGCGACACGCTGCAACTCGAAGCCAGGGCGCTGAACGCCCAGGGGGAGATCGTTACCGACGCCGCGATCACCTGGGTCGCCGACACCGGCGTGGTGGGCTTCACCATCGGCGAGACCACCGGCCTGGTGTCCACCACAGCCCCCGACACTGGCGACGTGGTCGCACGGGTCGAGAGCCTCTCATCGGGGAGAGTCTCCATCCGGGTCACCGCCGGTCCGGACAGCATCGCTCCAGTCTCCGAGCAGCGAGTCACGGTTCCCGTCGACAGCGCTGCCTCACCGCCACTCACGGTCGAGGTCCTCGACACCACGACGGAGCCCGATTCCCAACTCGCGCTCAGCGGGATGCCGGTGCATTTTCACGTAGTCGAGCCGCCACCCGGGAGCACGGAGGCCGACGGGGTGTTCCTGGCTCTTGCCGACACGCTTCCCGGGACGGATCCCCACGCGCTGGAGACGACCACAGGCCTCACAGGACAGGCCTGGGTCGTCGTGCGGCGGGCGAGCGGTACCCAACAGCCCGACAGCGCGATCGTCGACGCCGTAGCCGTGACTGCCATCGGCGATACCGTGGCCGGCTCGCCCGTGCGGTTCGTAGTGCTGTTCGCGAGTAACTGAGTGGCGTGGTGAGACCATTCGGGAGTCGGAGGTGATGCCGTGAACACCCCTGAGACGCTCTGCCAACTCTATTTCGATGCCGTCGACCGCTTCAGCTCCAAGAGCGCCGCGCTGCGGTACAAGGAAGGCGACACCTGGAAGGGCATGACCCACCAGGAGCTGACGCGGCGCGTCAAGCACGCCGCTCTCGGGCTACTGGAGCTCGGAGTCGAGCCCGGTTCCCACGTCGCCATCCTGTCGGAGAACCGCCCTGAGTGGGCCATCGCCGACTACGCCTGCCTCACGGCACGGTGCGCCGACGTCCCCATCTACCCCACTCTCCCCGCGCAGCAGGTGGCGTACCTGCTCCATGATTCGGGCGCTCGGGCCGTATTCGTCGAGAACAGTATGCAGTACGAGAAGGTGGCAGCCGTCCGGAGCGAAGCACCCAACGTCAAGCATGTCATCGTATTCGACGTGGAGGACGGCATGGCCGGTCCCGGCCTGGTCAGCTTCCAGGAGCTGCTGCAGCGAGGCGCGGCCGCCGAGTCCAGATACCCGAGTTACCGCGAGGACGCCCTGGCAGTGAAGGGCGACGACCTCGCCACCTTGATCTACACGTCGGGCACGACCGGTCCGCCCAAGGGCGTGATGCTCACCCACGACAATTTCTGCTCCAACGTGGTAGCCGCCCTCAAGGTGCTGACCATCGGACCGGACGACTCCTGCCTCTCCCTGCTCCCGCTGTCCCACAGCTTCGAGCGAATGGCGGGGCACTACGTGATGTTCCACTGCGGCACGACGATCAACTATGCCGAGAGCGTCGAGCAGGTCCCGGTCAACCTCCAGGAGGTGAAGCCGACGGTCGTTCTCTCGGTGCCGCGGCTGTTCGAGAAGATCTACGCACGCGTCCTCGAGAACGCGATGGCCGGCGGGGCCGTCAAGCGCCGCATCTTCTTCTGGGCGCGGCGCAACGCTGAGCAGTGGGCCGACCTCCGGCTCGCCGACAAGCCGATCCCCAGGACACTCGAGCTCAAGAAGAAGCTGGCTGACAAGCTGGTGTTCTCCAAACTCCGCGCCCGCACCGGTGGGCGTGTCCGCTTCTTCGTATCGGGCGGTGCCCCTCTTAACCCCGAGATCGCGAAGTTCTTCTACGCGGCGGGCCTCACCATCGTCGAGGGTTACGGCCTCACCGAGACTTCACCCGTGATCGCCGTCAACCCTCTGGACCGCCTCAGGATCGGCGCGGTGGGTGTGGTGGTCCCAGGGGTGGAAGCCAAGATCGCGCCCGACGGCGAGATCCTCGCCCGTGGACCGAACATCATGCGCGGGTATTACAACAAGCCGGAGGCGACGCGGGAGGCGATCGACGAGGACGGGTGGTTCCACACGGGGGACATCGGGGAGCTCGACTCCGACGGCTACCTCAAGATCACCGATCGCAAGAAGGACCTCATCGTGACCGCCGGTGGCAAGAAGGTGGCGCCGCAACCCATCGAGAACATGATCAAGACGAATCAGTTCGTGCTGAACGCGGTCATGGTGGGCGACAAGCGCAAGTACCCCTCCCTGCTGGTGGTACCGGACATTGACGCCCTGCGCAAATGGGCCGAGGAGCGCAACCTCGCAACCGAGGATGCGGCTTCGTTCCTCCGGGCGCCCGACGTGGTGGCCAAGGTCGAGCGCGAGGTGATGGGAAGCCTGCGTGACCTGGCGAGCTTCGAGATGCCCAAGAAGATCGCTCTCATCGAGGAGGACTTCACGATCGAGCGGGGCGAGCTCACGCCGACGCTCAAGGTCAAGCGTCGCGTCGTCGAGGAGAAGTACCAGGACAAGATCGAAGCGTTGTACGCAGAATAGCTGGGCGCTCGGGGTGGGACTATCGTCTCTCCCCCACCCACATTCCATCGCCGCTAGCCAGCTGTTCGACGCCCGGCACCGCGACGACCTCGGCGAGCGCCACGAGCCGGAGTCCCCGGAGCACGAGCCGGGCCGATTCGGCAAGCCAGGGCTCGCGCACGTGCTCACTTCCCACTACGACGCCCCGCGCCATGGCCGACTTCAGCGGAATCACGCGCGCGTGACTTACCAAGGAGAGCGTCGCACCGGGTCGCACTTCGGGCGGTGCATTCACGCCGACGAAGTGGACACCGTCCATGAGATCCGCGAGCCCCGGAGCGAGGCGCGCTGCCGTCCCCACCAGCACCACATAGCCCCCCGGTCCGGCAATCCCGAGAACCGCGTGCACCCGGTCGGACGAGGGGAGGGGGGCGTCATCCGCCGCCGCCGAGGGTCCGTCACCCCACTCCTCGGCCGACCCAAACTGCGCGACGCCGTCCGCAATGGCGTACTCCCGGCTGCACAGGGGGCACCCCAGTGATCCGCGCACGACGCGACGGCCCTCGGTCTCGTCCGGCGCCAGCACCAGGTAACTCTGCTGCTCGTGGTCCTCGGGACAGGAGAGGAACTCAGTGAGCTCGATGAACATCAGGGCTCGAACACCACCCAGGTCAGCTTGCCCGCCTCCACCGTGATCCATCGTTGCACGCGCTGCCCGTCGACGTCCACACCTAGTACGTAGACGCCCGGCGGGACGTCTCCGATGGCGAAGTGCTCACCGTAGGCCGGCGTCCCCCGCGTCCGGTCGCCATACGTCTCGACGAAAGAGAACGGTGTCTCCTGGGGCTCACCCTTGACGAGACCGTAGATGCGTGCCTGGCGCACCGACTCGCCGGCCGCGTTTACAACGCGGCCCGCCACGGTCCCGGTACCCGGGAGCGGCTGCATCCAGAGCTCCGGGTTGGTCGTGTAGGGCGGGTAGCGCTCCTCGGGATCCATCACGACCCGTAGCGAGTCCACCGGTGTGGCGTGCACCTCCAGGTGGAGGTGGTCGTTTGTCGCCCGGCCGGTGTTACCCACCAGGCTGATCGGGTCGCCGGCCCGCACCCACTCCCCGGCCTCGACCAGGATCGCCGTGTTGTGATAGTAGGTCGAATACAGGAAGTACTCCCGCCCATCCACTTCCAGCGTCCGGTCGTGGCGGATGACCACCGTGTTGGAGCCGGCTTCCGCTTCCGCGGCGTGCGCTACCACCCCGTCACCGATGGCGTGCACCGGCGTACCGGCGCCGGCATTGAACTCCACCCCCTGGTGCTGCTGGAAGTTGCCGCCCATGGTGGACCCATAGCGGTACGTCTGGTCGATGTACGGTTGGTCGCTGAGCGCGACGGGGCGCTGGAACCAGGTGTGCCGAGGCGCCCGTGGTGCCTCGGCCTGCTCGCCTACCATCACCGTCTGCACGTTCAAGCCGGTCGTCAAAGCCGAGACGCCGAAACCGTCCATCGTACCGACGAAGACCGTGCTGTCGTCCCGGGACGCGACGGAGGTCGCGAACTGGCTGCGCTGGAGCCCCCAGTCATACAGCACCGCGTTATCAGCCAGTGCGAAGCCCCGGATGCTCGCCACGCCAACGACACCGGGACCAACCTCCACCAGTCGCTGTACCGCGGCGTCGCGCTCGGCACCGGTGACCGGATCGGGCAGCGCTACGAACCGCCCGTCTCCTTCGGCGCGCCTCAGGAGCCGCCGCTCCGTCCCCACCCAGAGGTTCGCGTCGTCGTCCACCAGGAGCGCCCGCGCCCGATCGTGGCATTCGGGACGCTCACACGGCGGCGGCAGCTCATAGCGCTCCCAGGTCCGGCCGCCGTCCGCCGAGCGCTCGATGCCGTGCACGTGGCTGAGCCAGAGGCTCCCGTCGGCCGCCGCGGCGATGGACAGCACGTACTGGTTGGCGATCACGCCCCACATACTGGATGCGGTCTTGGTGCCGATGGAGTCGGTGATCTCGTGCCACGTCCCACCCATGTCCCAGGAGATCTTCACCCCGTCGGCCGTGGCGATGTACACCGTGTCGCCCCGCGTCACGATCCCGTTGGGCGCGACGTACTGGTACTCCGGCCCCAGCATCCGGAACGTCCAGTTCTTCCACGTGCGGCCGCCGTCGGTGGAGAGCCCCCATCCGTTGCCCAGCGTGCCGTACCAGATCTCACCGCGGGAGCCGAACGCAAAGGCGTGGACGAAACCCCAAGAGATCGAGCCCTCGGCATCGTCGTCCACGTGGCGCTCCCAGGACCTCCTGCCCGGTGGCAGCACGAAGATCCCCTGTCCATACGTGCCGACCCAGACAGCGCCGTCGGGCGCCCGGGCGAGCGCCAGCACGTGCGCCCCCCATCCAGTCTCGTCGGGAAGGCTTCTGGGATCCTGGGATTGTAGTGTCGAAACGGTCAGCGAGAGGAAAAGGCCGGAGAGAATGAGACCCCGCATCACACACCTCACATCGAAGTCGGCGCGACTCTACTGCCCACGGCCGCAGCACTCAGGCCGTCGGCATCACCCGAATCCACTCCACGTTCACATGCGGCGGCCGGGTTACGGCGAACAGCACGGCGTCTGCCACATCGCTCGGCAGCAGCATGTCCTTGCGACTCGGGAGATCCTCGCGGTCGTCGGGATCGAGAGAATCCCACAGTTTCGTGTCCGTGGCTCCCGGGGAGACTAGCGTGGTGCGTATTCCGCTCCCTTTCAACTCCTCGACCAGGACCTCGTGCAGTCCCCGCACTCCGTACTTGCTGGCACCGTAAGCCGCATTCCCGGGATACGGCCGGTGATCCACGACGCTCCCGATGGTGACGACGTGCGCCGTGCCGTCCCGCGGCAGCCGGGGGAGCAGCGCTCGGAGCACCAGGAAGGGGCCGACCAGGTTGACGCCGACCTGCTCTTCGAACTCGGGCCGCGTCGTGTCGGTCAAGGGCTTGAGGAGGAATCCGCCGGCGTTGTTCACCAGGATATGAGGAGTGCCGAATTCCGCCGTCAGCCGGTCGATCGCCCGCTCGACGTCGCTCTCGTTGGTGACATCGCAGCGAATCTCGAGACGGTTGCCCGCAGCTCCATCGCCCCCGCTGCGGGCGAGCCCTGCCACCTTGGCGCCCGCGCTCTCCAGCTGATCCGCGATGACGCGCCCGATGCCCCGGCTCGCGCCGGTGACGACGGCGACCTTCCCTTCCAACGACGTCACTCGAGCCAGTGGCCCCCATGCGCGAGCCGCAGGAACTCGTCCCGCGTCGTGCCGTCGAGGAAGTTCCCTCGCAGCGCGCTCGTCACGGTCTTCGAGTTCTGCTTCTCCACCCCTCGCATCATCATGCAGAGGTGATACGCTTCTACGACAACGCCGACGCCGTGCGGTTCCAGCACACGCATCATCGCATCCGCGATTTGATCCGTGAGCCGTTCCTGGACCTGCAGGCGCCGCGCGAAGACGTCTACGATCCGCGGGATCTTGGACAGGCCGATGATCTTGCCGTTCGGCAGGTAGGCGACATGAGCCTTGCCGAAGAACGGCAGCATGTGATGCTCGCACATCGAGTAGATCTCGACGTCGCGCACCAGGATCATGCTCTCGTGACGTTCCTCGAAGATGGCTCCCCGCACCAGCTCGTCCACCGATTGTCCGTAGCCCCGGGTCAGCCACCGCAATGAGGACTCGACCCGGACGGGCGTGCGCTGGAGACCTTCGCGCTCTGGATCCTCACCCAGCAGCTCCAGCGTTCGGCGCACCAACTCCGGGAGTCCGGCGTCGGCCACCGAAGACGTCATAGGGATGACCTTGGCGTCGCCGCGTGGCGACTTTGCATCGCGCGCGTGTTCGGGTTCGTTCACAGTGGTACTCCGCTCACCCAGTTGATGTCGCGATGTCGCTCTCCTGCGACACCATCCGCCCGAAAGGGGGGACAGTCTGTCAATTTAGCAGGAAACGGTATTGTAGGCAGGCTCCGGGGAAGCTACCTTGGCTTGCCGGCGCAGCTTCGCGCCTCAGCGAAAAGGCGAGAAAAGGCGGGAACGAAGAGCATTATTGAAGCCCGATCCCACAGGATCCGCACCCTCGCCACGACTCCTGGCTTCCCCTCGGGGCCTGCCATCGGTCGCGGCAAGCGGGCACGCTGTCGAGCTTGTTGGCTCAATAATGCGCTCTTCGCTCCCGCGATGTAAACCTATAATACGGCAGGGACCCGTGGACCGTCAAGAAAGAAAAGCCGGAATCGAGGTCGGAATGCACATCGTGGTGGCGGGGGCGATCCTCTGCCTCATCCTCTGGCTGGTGCTCGCCTTCGCACTGGCCATTCCCAGCGGCTGGGTACACCTGCCGCTCGCCATCGGCTGCATCCTCATCGCCCGGGCAATAGTCGGCAAGCGCTGACGGCCGCTAGATCTCCCAGTTAGAGTACAGGACTTCACCCTCTGGTGTTGCGGCCTCCGGGTGGGTTCCCAGCGTCATCCGAAGATCGGTCCATCGCACCCGGTACCCGCGTGCCAGCAGCGCCTCATACGCCGACGCATAGCCTGTCTGGCATCGAATCGCGACACGCCGCAGGCGCGCCGCGGCTGCGCACGACTCGAGTACCACGAGTAGTCGCGTGAAGTTGTCGATGGAGTCCGCGAACAGCTTGAGCACACGCAACTCTTCCGCCGGGCGTGCGGCAGCCAACGGTGCCGAGTGCCACAGCGCGAATCCGCTGATCTCCCCGTCGTGATCCAATACCACGGTGTCGCCGATTCCCAGCTCCGCCGTCAACGCGATCTCTCGTGTGAAGTCGTATCCCGCCGCCGAGCGGTCGAGCCGCTCGCGGCACGCTCCAGTCAATGCTGCCTGGTCGGCGGACGGCAACTCACTCAGCTTCGCGAAGGCGCCGGCAACGCGCCGGCGCGACGCCTCGCCCGTCATGGTCACCGTGAGATGTCGCGGGAGGAAACCGAGTCGGCCGTAGAACCCGATGTTCTCCACGGTGCGGGGCATCGTCTCCAACCCCACCGTGCCGACGCCACGCTCCTTGAGCCACGTGACGGCCGTCTCCACGATGATGCGACCGGCTCCCAGACCCTGCCGGTCGGTGCGCACCGCGAGCGGTCCCATCCATCCCTCCGAACCCGAGCGGTGTGCGATGTTGAAGGCCACGACCTGTTCGTGCTCGTCGCACCAGAGCATGGCTCCCTCGCCGGCATCCTGGATGGCGTATTGCCAGATGTCGGCATTGAGCTGCGGCACTCGCACACCCACCATGCCATCCCGCCGATAGCGGTCCGTGAAGGAGTCGGAGAAGACGCGGTTGAGGGACGCAATGTCATCCGCGGTCGCGACCCGGGGTCCCGTCAAGAGCTGCTCAGGCCGCCACATCTTCGCCCACGTTCGGCGTCTGGTCTTCGACCACTACGGCTGCCCCCCGGTTCTCGTCCAACTCCACGCGCAATACCCGATCGACACCCTCGCGCACGGAGTCAATGTGCGTGATCAGTACCACCTGAGGGAACCGGTCGGCCAGACCGCGCAGGAGCTGTACGACATTTTGACGGCGGTGCTCGTCCAGGCTGCCGAAGATCTCGTCCAGCACGAGGAGCGAAAGCGGCTGCCCCGCGCGCTCGGCCACCATTTGACTGATTGCCAGACGAAGGACGAGGTGCGTCAGGTCCTCTTCGCCACCCGAGATGACGGGCTTCGCCTCACCACCCTCCACGACTAGCAGGTCGTAGCTCTCGTCGAGCTCCAACTCATCGTACCGCCCGTCCGTGAGGCTGGCCAGGAACTCCGAAGCACGCTCGGACAGCTCGGGGCGCATCGCCGTGTTGAGCTCGAGTCGCAGATCGTGCAGCGCGCGGTCCAGCTCGTCGTGCAGTTGGAGCTCCGTACGCGTCTGCTCGATGCGCTGTGCCCGTTCCTCACGCTCCCGAATCCGCCGCGCGGCGCCGTCCAACGCCGTCTCGGCCGCTTTGAGGTCCCCCTGCACCGAAGCGAGGTGAAGCTCGGCTTCGCGTAGCGCGCCCTCGGCCGCCTCGTAGCGGCGACGCGCCTCGGCGTACGCATCCTCGCTGAAGCCGAGATCCGCGATCGCTGCCTCGAGCGCCTTCACCCCGACCTCGCGCTCCGACAGGGTCCGCTCGGCCGCCTCGGCCTCGCCGACGAGCTGCTCGGCGTGGGCCGCTTTCACGTTCAGCACCGCGGCCTCATCGATCGCCGGCTGGAGCTCGCGGAGGCGCTCCCGAACCGCATCGTGACGCTCGGCATCGTACCGGTCGGGCAGCGCGGCCAGCTCGCGCTCGAGCTCCGCAGCTCGCTCGACCAGGCGCCGGCGCTCGGATTCGGTTTCGCGATACTCCTGCACTCGGTCTTCGCATCGCGCGACCTCCTGCACCGCTCGCTCCACCAGTTCGGTCGCCTCGGTGAACAGGCGCTCGGCGTCCCGCACCTCCCCCGGGGCAGCCTCCAGCTGCTCCATTCGCTGGCGGAAGAACTTCCCCTTCACCTCGATCTCTTCCAGCTGGCGGTCGATCGTCTCGAGCATCTCCTGATACACGTCTCCCAGCGGGCGCTTGCAGATGGGGCACTCCCCGTCCGGCCCCGCCTTCACCACGCTGTGGCGGTGCGTCTGGTGATCCTTGTACTGGTCGCGCAGGCTCAAGGTCTTGGTCTCGGCGTCCTGCTTGTCTCGCACCCAGGCGGTGCGCGCTTTCTCCTCCTCGGCCTCGGCCTCCGTCAGTCGCTTGCGCGCCTCGTCCAGCGCGGACTGCGCCCCTACCAGCGCGCCCTCCACATCTCCCAGCTTTTCCATGCGCTCGCGCACGCGCTCGGCCTGCTCCCGGACTTCACTGTGCTGCCCGGCCAGCGCGCGGCGACGGCCAGCGCTGCTGGCCTCGTGCTCCAGTCGCTCGAGCTCCTGCTTCAGCGGCTCCACGTCACGCAACGTGTCACCGAGCTCCTCCAGCTTGGCCCTAGCCCCCAGCGCCTCCGCCAACTCCTTGTCGAGCCGATCGAACTCCCGCCGGGCCTCGGCCTCGTCGCGCTCCGCGATCCGGCGCTCGCCATCGAGGGCTAGGGCGGACTCGCGCACCTCCACCATCCGGGTCCACGCCGGGCCCTCGGCCTCGAGGGTCTGACCCGCCGTCGCGTGCGCTGCGGTGGCGCCGGCCACCGCCTTCGTTGCTTCGTCGGTGCGCTGCGCCGCCTGATCGCGCTCCGCCGTGAGCTCGGCCGCATCCGCCAGTCCCCGCTCCAGGCCCGCCAGCTCGCCCCGCAGCCCGGACCGCGCTTCCCGAACCCGATCCTGGGTGAGTCGCAGCTTCTCGTAGCCCAGAACCCGCGACAGGAAGCGCGCCCGCTCCGTCGCACCCATGGCGGCCATGACGGCCAGCTCCTTCTGGCCGGTGAAGTACGTGTTGAAGAACTCCTCGCGCGTCATCCCCAACAGCCGCTCTACCTTGGCACTCACCTCCTGCTGGCTGTTGGCGGTGGGCTGATCGAAGCGATCCTGAAACAGCTCGGCGTTGTACAATCCGCGCACCACACGGAATTCGTGCGGCCCCAGAGAGAAATCCACCTCGACCCGCACCGAGGAGCGTGCCGGCGCGCGGTTCCACCGGATGGTCTCCTTGCTGCCCCGCGCCGCGGGATTGCCGTAGAACGCCCAGGCGATGGCTTCCAGCAGTGTGGTCTTACCGGTGCCGTTGGGACCGATGATGCCAGTAATTCCGGGACCGAAGGCGATCTCCGTATCGGCGTGCTGCCGGAAGTTGAGGAGTCTCAGGCGGTGAAGCTGCATCTACTCCTCGAGTACCGCGCGCTCTACCTCGTCCATGTACGTTCGGGCGAGGGTCACGAGCCTGCTGCGGTCCACGTCGGCGTCCAGCGGGCGGCGCCCCAGATAATCCGTCAGGACCTCGCTCAGTGTCTGGCGCTGTCCGGGAGCGCCCACGCCGATCGCACGGCGCGCCTGGGGGCGGCGCAGATCGAGGTGGTAGTGCAGCGCGCGGGCCTTGTACTCGCGAATCGCGGCGTGATCGAGCTCCCGGGCCACCGGTCGCGGAACGTCGTGGACGATCTGTCGCACCACTTGCTCATCGATGCCCTCCGACACGTCCTCGACGTGCTGGCGGAGGCGCGCGTCGATCTCGTCGGCAGCGAGCCCCGAAGCATGCACCGGCGGGAGGTCGACCAGCCGCCGTGCGAGGGAGACGGCCCGGAACTCCACCGATGCCCCGTCGCCGAGGGACACCAGGAGCCACCCCTTCTGCCCCTCCCGTCCGGCGCGGGCCTCATCGCGCAGCTCACCCCACGGGTTGGGGCTCACATACTCCAGCGCGCCGGCGTACCACGCGTTCTCCCGCACGCGGTGCGCCACATGGTAATGCCCCAGCGCCACGTAGTCCCACCGTTCGGCATTGATCTCCCCCGGCTCGAGTAGCGCCCCGCCGTACTCCAGCGCACTGGCGTCCCGCGGCAGCACCCCCGCCACCTCCCCGTGTGTGACCGCAACCTGGTACCTCGCCCGGCCGGGAGGCGCCAGCGTCGGGCGCGGGCCGGTGATCCATGCCGCGTGGGGCACGCATGTCACACTCAGATCGAGCTCCTCGAACACCAGATCCCGCATCTCCTCCGCCACCACGTGCACACCGCTCACCGCCTCGAACAGCTTGAGGATCGTGCCCGTCTCTACCGAGCGCGGCGTGTCGTGGTTGCCGGCCACGATCACGACAGGCGCATCGGGAAGGGCAAGCCGCAGGCGCCGGAACTGGTTGAAGGAGTACAGGATGGCGGGGTTGCTGGGCCGGACCGAGTTGAACAGGTCGCCCGCGATCAGTATGACATCCGGCGCCGCCTCGATGACCTCATCGATGACGCGGCGGAACGCCGCCGCCACGTCGGCCTCGCGCTGGTTGATCCCCTGCGGCGTGAGTCGGTGGAACTGCCGGAAGCCGAGGTGAACGTCCGCGAGGTGCGCGAGCTTCACGGTCTAGGGCGACACCGACTGCCGGATGGTCGTCTCGAAGGTCACCCGCCCCCGAGCCTGGCCGGCGGGCGCGTCCGGCTCAACCGCACCCAGTTCCACTCGTGTGCGCGTCACGCCGGACACCAGGCTGCGCCACCCCGTGGACCACACCAAAGTGCCCTGGAGCACGCCGCCGTACCGCAGCACGGCACCCTCCTCATCGGTCACTTCCCGGGGAGCGAACGCCCCGCTGAACCCGACATAGGCCAATGTGTCCTGGCTCCGCGCGGCCACGCTGTCGACGGTGAAGGTCGCCCGGGCCGTCAACGTGACGGACGGCGTGCTCGTGGGACGGCGTCCCAAGAACTCACCCAACGGGAACTCGAGCCGAGCCCCCCAATGGTCTCCTGCGGCTACCCATCGTTCAGGGAGCGTCAGACCCGGTATGCCCGTCAAGAGATGCACGAGCAGACCGGAGCCGGGATCGTCACCGCCGCCGCTGATCTCGAGCACCTGCATTCGCTCGTTCATCCGCGCCTGGACCCATAGGCTGTCGGCCCCCTCGACCTCGAACTCGCTCCACGGCTGTCCGCCATCTCGAGCGCGGGCCCGCAGGGAGTCGAACCCCAGGTGGATCACGAGGGCGCCCTCCGGACCGGCTAGCGCGACCTGTGTCATCCCGCCTAGGTCGGCCACCTCGCGGGTGCGCGCAACGGGTGCGCCAGAGGTGTCCACACCCGCGATGGTGATTCGGGTGTGCGTCTGGAACAGGCGATGAACCCTTGCGCCATAGACCGGCGCGAACTCGAGGCGCAGGCTGTCCTGCCCCGCAGCGGTCCGGGGCAGCGTCAGCACCGTCAGTAAGATCGCAGCGACACGGAGTGTCATGGGCGCACCTGGAAGCGGGATGACGCCTCGGTCCTCAGCGTCACGGAGACCCCCTCGCCCTCCACGGCCGCCATGGTCGCGCGGGTACGGAAAGCGCCGGCGACGAAGGCATTCCAGCCGGTGGACCAGATCAGGCTTCCTCCGAACGCGCCGGTCAGGGTGAGGGTCCCCTGGACACCCTCCTGCTGTAGCGGTATCACCGCCGGCACGAAACCGCCCTGGACGGTGAGATAGGCCAGGGTATCGCTGGGGCGCGGCACCAGGCTGTCGACGGTGAACGTCGACCGGGCGATGACCTCGGGTTGATCGACGAACCGCTGGGCCACCGGCGTCTCTTCTCCGAACCCATCGGGGCCCGCGACCGGAAGCACGATGTCGGCCGTCCAGGTGTCCCCCGGGGCTATCGGGGTGTCCGGCAGGCCGAACTCCAGCCCCGACGTGAAGCCGCGCAACACCTGTATCTCGAACAGCGTGACGCTGTCGCCCGCCGTCACCTGGAGGTCGGCGACCCGCAACCGCTGATCGACGAGCAGCCGTACCGCCGTCACCCGCTGCCGCAGACCCGGGAGTTCGCGCCACACGCCTCCCACCGGCCGCGCGCGCGCGCGCGTGGAGTCGTGCCGCACCTCAACCACAAAGAAGTCACCGCGTTCCTCGGCCACGCTGGAGGTGAGGCTGCGGAGGAACTCCGTCTCCACCATGATGCTGTCGATGGCCGGCACGTCGGGCGCCCCCTCACGTAGCGTAGCTCTCCCCTGATGCCACCAGAGGGTGTGAATCCGGGTCTGGGGTTGTGGCCGGTAGCGAAGCATGATCGACTGCTGCGCGAGCACCGGCGGCGGCACCGCCGTGGCGAGCCAAGCCGCCGCGATGCAAAGCCAGGTCGTCTTAGGTCGCATACGGATCCTCCACCGATCGGAGTGGTGTGGTCACGTCGTCGCGCCGCTGGGCGTCGGCGCGCTGCACCGTGGGCCCCAGCGCGGCCGCGAAGAACCCCATGACCTCCTCGGGGCGGGTTCGCTTGGTCGCCAGCAGCGCCCGGCGCACGTCCTCCTCGCGGCGACCTGCGATACAGTCCTTGATCCGCGCCGTCGGGATGCGCCGGTCGAGGGCGGTGAGTTGCCGGACTACGGCCTCCTCGAAGGGGACGTCTACCGCCGGGGGGTAGCGCTTCACCCCGGCGGGTCCGGCGAGAACGGCCGGGCGGGGAAACCGCACGAACACCGGCTGCGTGAAGTGTGGGTGTCGCACCATCAACTCGCCCTTTGGTAGCGTCGCCAACTTGATCTTGGTAGCGGGCGAGAGCACCTGATAGCCGGGCGTGGCCAACTCGTCCATGTCCATCCGGCCGAACACCACGGTCCCCGCATTCCCCACCACCCGCCTGTGCACCTGGGAGCGGAACTGCTGGGCAGCGAACAACACCAACCCGAGATAGCGCCCCCGTTCCGAGATGTCCAGCAGCATCTTCCGCACGTAGGTGTCCGGTCCGTCGCCCGGCGCGTACTTGTTGAGCTCGTCCACGAATACGATGACGTGGTCCACACCCAGGTCGCCCCGCTCCAGGTGCTCGCGCAGCCTGGTCACCACCCGGGTGAATACCAGGTCTTGCCCGAGCTGATCCATCCCCGACACGTCCAGCACATACAGGGACCGGTCCTCGAACTGGCCGAACGGGATATCGCTCACGCTCCCGTCGTCGGTCACCAGGCCCTTGCAGCGGGTCGAGATGTTGATCAGCCGGTTGCGAACCTTGCGGATCGTCGCGATGTGATGGGTGCGCCAGGAGTCGCTGCGGCCTGTCTGCTCCAGTCCGTCGAAGATGCTGCGGAACAGCCGATCGAGATCGGCGAAGCTCCTCACGCGGTGCGTATTGCCCCACTCGTCATGGAACTCCTTCTCGACCACCCGATCCGCCAAGAAGTCGAGAAACGCGTCGGCCTTGGCGTCGATGTCGTCACGGTTGAGCAGCACCTCGTGATAATCCAGCACCTCGCGCAGGCCCCACACCAGCGGCTCCACGCTGCCGACCAGGTCGGCATGCGACCGCAGCGTGTTGAGATTGACGCCGTCGGGCTTGAACGGAGCGAAGTAGCGCACCCTGTCGAACGGCCTGGGCTCCACGCCCAACACGGCGTACAGCTCCCGGTCGGAGTCCGCCAGCTCGGCCGGTTGGTCGAGGAAGCACAGGTCGGGCCCCTTCACGTTGAAGCAGATCGCCGCGACCGTCCCCTTGTGCGCCGGCAGGCGCTGGAAGATGCTGGCCAGCAGGAACTCGACGGCGCTCGTCTTGGTGGCGAGTCCCGACACGCCGGTGATGTTGAGATGCGCCGACTCGGGACCGAGGAGAAAATCCGCGTCCAGCAGGACGGGGGCGGAGAGCCCTCCCGAGCGATACACGCCCACCGGAATGGCCGTCGGCTGCTCTACGCGGATGTAGGCATCCATGCGCAGCGCCGTCTCCACGTCCTCTTCGGTCGCCAGCCGTACCTCGGCCAGGGGAACCGGCTGCACCGGCTCCTCGGGAACGTGGCGTAACACCGCCGCCGTCCACAGGCGAATCTCGGTTCGCCGCGTCGGCGCGCGACCGGCGGCGGGATCGCCCTCGGCTGCCACGACCTCGTGCAGCGGAGTGGCCAGATCTGAGTACGCCCGCCCGTCCACCACCACGGCGTACACCGTGCGGCCTCGCTCCGCATCCACCCGCACGATCGCGCCGATGCCGATGGGCGTCTCGGTCGCGGTCCAGAAGTGGAACTGGTGGGGACCGGCCGGCAGCGACTCGGTCGCCACGACGCGGCCGATCGTCCCCCCGTCTCCCATTCGAATCACCACCAGCCTCCTGCCTGTGCGCGCAAGAACGTCTCCACCTGCTGGATGGGGTAGATCAGGCGATCCCATCGGCTGTCGGGTGCGCTCAGCGGTGCCCGCTCGGCGAGCACCCAGCAGCTCACCTCCGTCGCACGCGCCACGGCCGACTCGTGCGGCGGCCGCTCGATCCGCACCAGGCCGTGGAGGAGCTGCTCCTCCTCCCACGGCCACAGTCGAAGATACCAGGTATAGACCCGCCGGCGCTCCCCCGTCGTGCGGGCGAAGACGCTGGTGCGGCAGCCGGCGGGCAGGGTGAGGGCCGCCTCCAGATCCTGACCCTCCAGAAACTGGGTCTCGTGGCTCTTCACCAGGCCCACGACCGGTGGCGCAGCATCCAGCAAGTCACCGAGGCCCCCGATAGCTCCGTCCACCACGAGCCAACTCCCCGGCTCCGCCGCGACGTAGACGCCGGCCAACTCGTTCTCGAGCGCCTCGCGGCGCCGCTCGACTTCCCGTGCCGCCAGCTGGAGATCCAGGATGGGATGGGAGCGCTCCGCGACCTCGCTCTCGATCACCGGCAACCCGGCCCCCTGGATGGCTTCCCGGTGGCGGGGCTCGAGGCGCTCCATGGCGACGACCACGAACTCCTCGGCACGGGTCTCCACGACCCCGAGGCTCTCGCCGTCGCGCCGCATCACGGCGGCGGCCGCATAGCCCCGTACCACCGGCACGAGGCCGAATCGACCTTCGACCGCATACCGCTGGATCCCGTCGAGGAAGGCGACACCAGGAGGAGGCGCGGCCGCCGCTCCCACATCAATGACCCGGATACGGTCGTGTTCCACGTGGGCAGCGGACCCGAACGGAGTAGTAACCGGGGGCGCTACGTGGGTGAGGGGCGCTCCCGCCCCCACGGTGCCGCCCGCGTCGCGGACGGCGTCGATTAGTCGGTGTCTCGTCGACGCGGTCAGCCGCGCACCTTCGCGGCGACAGCCGAGACCGGCGCGAGCAGGCGGCCGCCCCGCATCACGGTGAGAGCGCTTCCTCCCCGAACACCCAGCGCCCCGCCGCCATGGCGCGGAGCACCCGAGACCGTAGCATCACCGGGTCCCCTCCGCTTCCGGAAACGGCGGCACCCCGAGCAGCCAGAAGCCCGCCAGCTCGCCCTCGCCGTCGAGCTCCAGCACGAGATGGTCGGCCAGCATCACGCGCTCCACCACCATGCGCCCGCCCACCCGCAGGTGGATCACCGACTCGTCGGGGCTGCGCTCGGCCGAGAGCGGCACGTCGGCTTCGACCACCGCCACGCCGGGTTGCGACGGGCGGGCCGGCACCAGATACCGCCCCTGCTGCTCCACCGCTGGGGCTTGGAGACCGTCCACCGTCTTCGTGGTGGGCCAGACCACGACCTCCACCCCCCGCAGCACGCCGGCCTCGAAGTCCAGTGTGATGACCGAGCCCTTGCGATCCTCCAGCTCGATAGAGCCCGTCAGCCCGCGGCGGCCCTCTAGCCCCTCCATGTGGCCCGAGAGAATCTCAGTCTCGGCGTCCCAGTGGAACTCAACCGCTGGAAGGGAGCCCTCCAGCGGCTCGACCTTCGCTCCCAGTCCGTGAATGCCCTTCACACTCCCCCCTTGCTCCTGAGCGACCCCAAGAAGTCCTCAATCCGGGCAAGCGCCCGGCGCAGCTCCTTGTCGGATGCCGCAAACGAGAGCCGTACCCACCGGCCGTCGCCGAAGGCCTCGCCCGGTACCAGCGCCACGCCGCGGTCCTCCAGCAGCCCCCGGCAGAACCCACCGGCGTCGGCGAGATCTCCGTCGAAGAAGCCATCCACCCTGAAGAAGAAATAGAACGCGCCCAGCGGCTCGACGAACTCGACGCCCGGAAGACGCTCCCGGAAGTACGAGACGACGAGGTCGCGACGCTTGCGGAATGCCGTCACCATCCTGTTCACGTCCACTTCCACCCGCTCGTCCGCCAGGGCGGCTGCCGCCGCCCACTGTGCCGGTTGCGAGGCGCCGGTCGTGACGTGACTCTGCAGCCCCGACATCGCCCGGGTGAGCTCCGGCGGCGCTACGGCGATGCCGACCCGCCACCCGGTCATGGCGTAGGCCTTCCCCACCCCGGTGACCACGACCACCCGTTCCAGCAGCTCGTCGGGGAGATCGTGCACCGACGGAGCGGGACCCGAGCCGAAGTGAATCCGCCGGTACATCTCGTCTGAGATGACCCAGATCCGGCGCTCCCGGGCCCACTCCAGGATCGCCTTCAGCTCGCCCAGCGTGTAGACGGCGCCGGTGGGGTTCACGGGAGTGCACAGGATCAGGCCCCGGGTGCGGGCGTCGCTCGCACGCTTGAGCTCCTCGATCCCGACCTTGAGGCTCCACTGCGGGTCACCCGGCACCATGACCGGCTTGGCCCGGGCGAGGTGCACGAGCTGAGGATACGAGACCCACGCCGGGGACGGGATCAGCACCTGGTCCCCCGGACCGAACAACGCAAAGCAGGCGTTGAAGATGGACTGCCGCGCTCCGGTGGAGACCACGATGTGGTCGGCGTTGAGGGGACGCCCGCCGGAGAGGAGCGACAGGTGACGAGCCGCGGCGGCCCGCAGCTCCAGGATCCCTACGTTCGGCGGGTAATGCGTCTTCCCCTGCTGGATGGCCTTGATGCCGGCCTCGGACGGGATCTTGGGTGTGTCGAAGTCCGGCTCCCCCACCGAGAGATCGATGACGTCCTCACCGGAGGCGAGGCGTCGCTGCGCCTCCTGCTTGATGGCCACCACCGCGGAGGCTTCGAGGTGCGACAGGTTCTGCGAACGCTTGAAGGCCATCAGCGAATCACTCCGTACCGCTCGAGGATCTCCAGGGTGGCTTCTAGGGGGAGGGCTTCCACAGTTGCGCGGTGCCCGGCCACCGACGTCGCCAGGAAGATCGAGCTGTAAATCGCTTCCTCGGTCGCCTCGATGACAGCCTGGAACAGCGGGCTCATGCGCTGGTTCGACAGCGGCCCCGCCGCCGCGAGCTCGCGCACCGGCACGGTACTGAACGCGATCACGTAGTCACCCGAGCCGTTGGTCATGGAGCTTCCGGTGCGGGCCAGTCCGGCCAGGGCCCGCCTGCCGAGGCGCTCCATATTGCGGTGGGTGAGGGGCGCGTCGGTGGCGACGACGATCATGATGGAGCCGTCGCCAACATCCTTCAGGTAGTACCGGCCCAACTCCTGCCCTACCGGCGCGCCGGCGATGGAGAGCACGCCGCCGAAGTTCGTCTGCACCAGCACGCCCACGGTCCACCCGCCGAGCCGCTCCGGTAGCCGGCGGCTCGCCGTGCCGATCCCGCCCTTCCACCCGAACGCCACCGTCCCCCGGCCCGCGCCCACGCTGCCCTGCTCCACCGGTCCCCCCGCGGCCGTGCGGATCGCCTGGAGAACGTCCTCCTCAGTAATGGGCCGCAACCGGATGTGGTTCAGGGCACCGTCGTTCGTCTCGCCCACAACGGGGTTGGCCGAGCGCACATCCTCGTTGCCCGGGAGGTCCAGCAGGTAGGTCAGCACCGCATCGGCAGCCCGCGGCACGCAGAGGGTGCAGGTCAGTACAACGGGCGACTCGAGCTCGCCGAGCTCCTGCACCTGCGTCATCCCGGCGAGCTTCCCATACCCGTTCCCCACCACGATGGCGGCGGGCACCTTCTGGCGGAACACGTTGCCGCCGTGGGGGAGAATCGCCGTGACGCCGGTGTTGATGGAGTCGCCCCGGGCAACGGTGACGTGCCCCACCCGAACGCCCGTGACGTCCGTGATGGCGTTGAGGGGCCCCGGCGGAAGAACCCCCACGACCACACCCAGCTCGCGGGGCGCCCGGCGCTCCTGGCCACGCAGGGGTCCCGCGGCGTGCGTGGCGAGGCAGAGGAGCACCAGCACGCCCGCTCCCGGGTGACTGACCTTGAGCCTCATGGCGCCAAGCTCATGCCCGCGGCAGCTGCTGTCAACGCGCTCACGACTCCTCGTACACCTCCTTCTTCCAGCGGTAGGGCAACTCGATGACGGCGCCGGCCTCGGCGGCCGACCCGAAGGCCGCCAGCGCGGCGCGCAGGATCGTGCGCTGCTGCGCCACGTGGCCCGGCTCCCCGAAGACCTGCCCGAGCCGGAACCTGACCAGGACGTTGCGGGGCGCGGGAAGCGACTCCGTCATCGTGCGCACCACGCTCAGCGTCACGGTCGGGATGCCGACTTCTTCGATCGCCCGCGCGACCAGTCCCACGGACCGGTGGCAGGTGGCTCACCCCGGGACGGCGAGCGCGACATCCACCGCGTCGTCCCTGAACAGAGCTGCGATCCGGCGGGCGCCCTCCCGATTGAGCCGCTCCCACTGGGTCCCGTACAGATGGCCCATCATCCCGACGTGGCGTGGGGCGAGGCTGCCCAACTCACCCCGGGACACGAGCTCCCGGAGGCGCTCGACGGGATAGACGCAGTTGATGTCCCGATCGGCGGCGCGGTGATCGTAGTAGTCGTGGGTGATCGTGAGGTCGGCCGGCGCAGCGTCGGTCGGGAGCACCCGGAGCGAGGCGTCGCCCTCTCCGTCCGCCATGTCGAACGGCTCCTGGGTCCTGAGGTGCACACCCGCTGTGGTGACCACGGCCAGCCGTGCCTCGGGAAGCGGGCTCCTCACTGTGGCGAGTGGGGGAAGCGGGATCTCGCCCACCTCGCGGCCGGCAGCACGGGCGTAGAGCTCATTGATCCAGTGCAGCCGCGTGTAGACGACGGATTGGAGCCGGTTCCACCAGCGGGCCATGGGCGTCACCTGTTCGGGGGACAGCGAGCCGCCGGGCCCGTCCGCCCGCCGCGCGGGCCTCCCGGCCGGCTTGGTTGCGGCGAGCCACGGTGCAAGGTACTATCGCCCCAGAGTCGGAACCACTCTGGCTTCTTTGACAACCGAGGGATCCCGTGTCTTGGACGTTTGCGCCGGCGTTCGACGCCGCCCATCGGGCTGCGTTGGCCAACCGCAAGAATCTCGTGTACATCGCCCCGCCGGCGGGGTGGGCCGTGCTGCCGCTGCTGGGCCAACTCCCCGCCCCGGAGGCTGCCGGCGTAGACCTCCTCATGCTGGTCCCGGAGGCGGCGGAAGCCGTGGAACTGGCCCCCTTGGTCGACACCGCGGAGCCGCTGGGGCCGGTTCACCCGGTGAGCGGCCTGGCCCGCGCCTCCCGCCTCATCAAGACCGGCGCCGTCCGGACCCTCATCGCCACTCCGGCAGACGCCCTGCAGCTCGTAGGGCGCTCCACGCTCAAGCTCGAATCCCTCCCGCGGGTCGCGATCCTCTGGCCCGAGCTGCACTCCGAGCTCGGCGCTGGCGAGTCCCTCGACACGATCCTCGGCGAATGCCAATCGGCCCAGCGGCTCGTTGCCACCGCGGACGAGGCCCCAGCTGCGGATTTCATCGAGCGCCATGCCCGGCGCGCTCCGGTGGTCCCTGCGGCCCGCCCCCCGGATGCTCCCGTTGGCCGGGCGCGCTACGCCCTGGTAGATCGCCAGCGCCTGGGCTGGGCCATCCGGTCCGCTCTCGACGGCCTGAACCCATCCCAGGCCCTGATATGGGATCCCACACCCCTGGCGGAGCTGCGGTGGGCGGAGTACCGGGGGGACCCCACGGTGCGGATCGGCGCCGACCCAGGGGAGGAGCACGTCGAGGTGGCCCTCGCCATCGAGCTCCCCTGCGCGGAGGCGCTGGCCGCGCTCCATCAGGTGGCCCGCGACGTGGTGGTTCTCCCCCGGGCGACACAACTCGCCTACCTGCGCCGGATCGCTGAGCCCCTCGCCCCGCTGCGCCTCCCCTCTGAGGCCGATCGGGCCCGCGACCGGCAGGCGCACGTCCGCGCCCTGGTCCGCGGCCGCCTGGAGTCAGCCGACTTTGCGGGCGACCTGGCGACCCTGACGCCGCTGTTCGACGAGTACGATCCCGCGCTGGTGGCCGCCGCCGCCCTCCGGCTGACCGAGACCAAGGGCGCCGGAGCAGCCGCGGCGGATGGCCTGCCTACCTGGGTCCACATCCACGTCAACGCCGGGCGGCGCGACCGCCTACGCACGGGCGACGTGGTGGGCGCGCTGCTCAACGCGGTGGGCCTACCCAAGGATCACATCGGGCGCGTGGATATCCGGGAGAGCTTCTCGATCGTGGAGGTGCGCGCGGAGGTGGCCGAGCGCGCTCTCAAGGGGCTGGAAGGCGTGACACTCCGGGGGCGGGCCGTCGCGGCCCGCATCGACCGTCGCTGAGTGGGAGGACCGTCACCCACCAGCGATCAGCCTAGGGCCGGTGAGCCCGGCGGCTGATCGCTGACTGGTGGGGACAGTTGTGTGAGGGCCTACTTGTTGACGGCGTCCTTCAGACCTTGACCTGCCTTGAATGCCGGCACGGTGGCGGCGGCAATCTGGATCGAGCCGCCGGTGCGCGGATCGCGTCCGGTCCGGGCGGCCCGCTTGCGCGCCACGAACGTGCCGAAGCCCGTGATCTGGACCCGGCTGCCGCCCCGCAGCTCCTTCGCGATGAGTCCGCCTTCGCCGAAGACGGCCTCGACGGCGCGACCGGCATCCGCTTTCGAGAGCCCTACGTTCGCTGCCACGGCCTCGATCAGCTCTGTCTTGTTCACGCCTATCCTCCCCTGACTATAGAATTAAGGTAGGTGTCCATCGGCGCGACGTCTGGGCGGCGCGCCACCGGCACTAAGTATGGATGCCCGGCTGATATTGGCAAGCGGCTTGCCCCCTCCCGGCGGCCGCGGTACCGTCTCCGCTCCCCAGCGAAGGGCCGGCCCGATGGAACACAGCACCCACCCCGGATGGATCGAAGTGATTACCGGAGTGATGTTTAGCGGCAAGAGCGAGGAGCTCATCCGGCGGGTGCGGCGGGCGGTCATCGCCCGGAAGTGCCTGCAGGTCTTCAAGTCCCACCTCGACGACCGCCACGGGGTGTACTCGGTCACGACCCACGACGGCATCTCGGTGGACGCCCAGCCGGTGGACTCATCCTCGGAGGTGATGCGTCTGGTGCGACCCCAGTCCGAGGTCGTCGCAATCGACGAGGCCCAGTTCCTGGACGTCGGCATCGTGGAGGTCTGCACCAGCCTGGCCGGCAACGGCACGCGGGTGATCGTAGCGGGGACGGACACGGACTTCCGCGGCAACCCGTTCGGCGCCATGCCGCAGCTCCTCGCCGTGGCCGAGGTAGTCGACAAGCTACACGCCATCTGCGTGCGGTGCGGGGACCCCGCCACCCGCAACCAGCGGCTCATCGACGGCCACCCGGCGCGGTTCGATTCCCCGACCATCCTGGTGGGAGGCAGCGAGAGTTACGAGGCGCGGTGCCGGCACTGTCACGAGGTGCCGAGGGTGGACGAGGATCAGACCACACTGCTGTAGGGCTGGGGTGCGCCCACACGAGCGCGCGGCGACCGGGAGGTGCACATGCTGAACGTGGGGCTCACCGGCAACATCGCCTCCGGCAAGTCAACGGTGGCCGGCTGCTTCGCCGACTGGGGCGCCACGGTCATCGACGCCGACGAGTTGGCCCGGGACGCGCAGCGCCCCGGGACCCCGGCGCTTGCCGCCATCATCGAGCAGTTCGGCAGAGGTGTGCTGCGCCCCGACGGCGCCCTGGATCGCGATGCGCTGCGCAGCGTAGTGATGCGCGACGCAGACGCCCTGGCCGCCCTCAACGCCATCGTACACCCCGCGGTCCGGCGGCACCGCAGCGAGCTGGTTACCCGTGCCGTCGAGCGGGGCGACCTCATCCTCGTCAACGACATCCCCCTGCTGTTCGAGGCGCTCGATCCGTCCGTCTTCGATCTCGTCGTGCTGGTTGACGCGCCGCCGGAGGTGCGCCGTGAGCGCATCATGGCACAGCGAGGTCTGAACGGTGACGAAGCGGACCGCATGATAGCCGCGCAGCTCCCCCCCGGTGACAAGCGCCGGCGAAGCGACATCGTGGTCGACAACGGCGGCACCATCGAGCAACTGGAGGGGGCGGCGTGGGATGCGTGGTGCAGCATCCGGGAGCGAGCGGCGGCAGCGGAGGAAGCAAACGGCCCGCTCCTCGCCGTCACGGCTGGCCCGGAGGCGGCCGTTCGGGACATGGCCGGAACGTGTGCACGGTACGCCGACGGCGGCCTGGCGGTTCACCTCGCCTGCGTCACCGCCCGGGCCGCGCAGCTTGCACCGGCTCGGGAAGCGCTCGGCCTGGCCGGGGCAACCGCCCTCGAGCTGTCTCTGGGCGCCGTCGGGCGAGACGCCCCCGCGGGCCCTCGGGCCATCACCGCGCTCATCCGCCGGATCGCACCCGAGGTAATCGTCATGGGCGGTGGAAGCGACGAAGGAATAGTGCACGATTGGGTGCGCCAGGCGTGGCGCGAAGCGGGCTCAACCGCCACGTTGTTCTTCGCCGCCGATCCGACAGCATCGTCGCTCGCCGCCTGCCTCGATGTGCGGCCCTGGCGGGAGCACAAGCGGACCGCCCTGGCGGCATACGGCGCCACGGCACCGTCACCGCAGTCGGCGGCGCCACCGGGCGGGAGCTCCCTAGAGCGCGAGTGTTTCGTCGCCGAGCCACCGCGCGAAAGTGTGGCGTCGGGTCTCTTTGTGCGGGGCGTGAGGCCCAGTTGACATGCCGAGGACGCTCCGATAACCTACGCCTCGCAACTCAATCCTCAGAGTGGAACGCCCATGTCAGAGGTTCCTGAGAGCCTGCACTACACCGAGGAACACGAGTACGTGAAGCCGGCCGAGGACGCCGGTGTCGTGATCATCGGTATCACCGACTACGCTCAGGGCGAACTGGGCGACGTCGTGTTCGTGGAACTTCCCGAAGCGGGCGCGAACTTCGCCCAGATGGACGTCTTCGGTACGATCGAGGCAGTGAAGGCCGTCTCCGAGCTGTTCTGTCCCGTGGCGGGCGAGATCGTGGAGGTAAACCAGGCCATCGAGGGCGACCCGGGCATCGTCAACCGCGATCCGTTCGGTGAGGGGTGGATGATCAAGCTCCGGTTGCGCAACCCCGATGATCTCGGTCGGCTCCTGTCCGCTGCCGACTACATACAGCACATCGGGGAATGAGTCGCCGACCGGGAGATACGCTCGCGCGACTGGCATGACGACACGCCCTGGGGATCCCCGGGGCGTTTGCACGCATAGGGTAGTGAAGCGATGAACAAACCATCACAGCAGACCACGAGCGCCGACGAGTTCGTGCGGCGCCACCTCGGCCCCCGTCCCGCCGACGTGCGGGTCATGCTGGAGACCCTCGGCTACGACTCGCTCGACGCGCTGGTCGGTGCGGCGGTGCCGGAAGACATCCGCCTCGAGCGCCCGCTGGATCTTCCCAACCCACGCAGCGAGTACCAGGTGCTCCAGGCGTTACGGGAGATCGCCACGAAGAACGAGGTGTACCGCTCCTACATCGGCATGGGGTACGCCGATTGCGTCGTCCCAGCTGTCATCCAACGGAACATCTTCGAGAACCCCGGCTGGTACACGGCGTACACGCCTTATCAGGCGGAGATCTCCCAGGGCCGGCTCGAGGCCCTGCTCAACTACCAGACGATGATCGCCGACCTGACAGGACTGGATGTCGCCAACGCCTCGCTCCTGGACGAGGGGACCGCCGCGGCGGAGGCCATGGGGTTGTGTCTCGCCGTGTCCAAGAGCAAGGAGCCGCCGGTCTTCCTGGTAGACGAGGGTTGCCACCCGCAGACGATCGCGGTTGTCGAGACCCGCGCCGAGGCCCGGGACATCGAGATCGTCGTGGGAGACCCGGCGACGTTCGCCTTCGGCCCGGAGGTCATCGGCGTGCTCCTGCAGTACCCCAATAGCGACGGATGCATCCGGGATTACCGCGCCCTCTGCGAACGAGCCCACGAGGGTGGCGCGTTGGTCACGGTGGCGGCGGACCTCTTGGGCCTGTGCCTGCTCGCGCCGCCGGGCGACTGGGGAGCGGACATGGCGGTGGGCAACACGCAACGCTTCGGCGTACCGCTGGGGTATGGCGGTCCCCACGCCGCATACTTCGCTACACACGGGCAGTTCAAGCGGCACGCGCCGGGCCGAATCATAGGCGTCACCAAGGATTCCAAGGGACGCCCGGCGCTGCGCATGGCCGTGCAGACCCGTGAGCAGCACATCAGGCGCGAGAAAGCGACCAGCAACATCTGCACGGCTCAGGTGCTGCTGGCCGTCATGGCCGGCATGTACGCCGTGTACCACGGCCCCGAGGGGCTGAGGCGCATCGCCCAGCGGGTGCATCACCTGGCGACTGTGCTGGCGGAAGCGCTGCGCCGGCTGGGCTACACCGTCGTGCACGACGCGTTCTTCGACACCCTTGCCGTAGAGACGAAACAGAAGCGGGCGAGCACGGTGCACGAGAGGGCGCGGGCGCACCGCATCAACCTCCGGCAGCTCTCGCCGACCAGGGTCGGTGTGACGCTGGACGAGGTGACGACGCTCGAGGAGTTGGCCGTCCTGGTCGACGTGTTCGCCGTCGGGAAGTCCGTGGACTTCGCCGTGGAGGACCTGGCGTCCGAGGCGCAGGCGGCGATACCCGAAGCGCTTGTCCGCACATCCGGGTATCTCACGCATCAGTGCTTCAGCCGGTACCACTCCGAGACTGAGATGATGCGGTACCTGAGGAGACTCGAGAACCGCGACCTCGCGTTGAACTCGGCGATGATACCCCTCGGCTCGTGCACCATGAAGCTCAACGCGGTGACCGAGATGATGGCGGTCAGCTGGCCCGAGTTCGCCGGCTTACACCCCTTCGTGCCCCGCGAGCAAGCCCGAGGCTACACTGAGCTATTCGAGACGCTCGAGGCATGGCTCGCCGAGATCACCGGTTATGCCGCGATCTCGCTGCAGCCCAACGCCGGCGCGCAGGGAGAGTTCACGGGCCTCATGGTGATCCGGGCCTACCACCGGGCCCGGGGTGAGACACACCGGCGGGTGTGCCTCATCCCGAAGTCGGCGCACGGCACCAACCCCGCCAGCGCCGTGATGGCCGGCATGGAGGTGGTCGTAGTGAAGACCGATGAGGCCGGCAACGTGGACATGGCGGACTTCCGTGAGAAGGCGGAGGCCAACAGCGACCGGCTCGCCGCCCTCATGATCACCTACCCGTCCACCCACGGCGTCTTCGAGACCACGATCCGTGAGATTTGCGACATCGTGCATCAGCACGGCGGGCAGGTGTACATGGACGGCGCCAACATGAACGCCTTGGTGGGTGTCTCCCGCCCGGCGGAGATCGGCGCCGACGTGCTGCACCTGAACCTGCACAAGACCTTCTGCATCCCCCATGGCGGCGGTGGACCGGGAATGGGACCCATCGGCGTCGCCGAGCACCTCGCCCCGCACCTGCCCGATCACCCCGTGGTGCCCCTGGGAGTGGCGCAGCCCTGTGGCACGGTATCGGCCGCGCCGTGGGGGAGCGCGTCGATACTGCCCATCTCGTGGGCCTACATTGCCCTGACGGGGGCTGCCGGTCTCACCGAGGCCACCAAGGTCGCCATCCTCAACGCGAACTACATCGCGCGGCGGCTGGCCGGCCACTACGACCTGCTGTATTCGGGGCGGGACGGCCTGATCGCCCACGAGTGTATCATCGACACGCGCCCCTTCAAGACGTCGGCCGGCGTGGACGTGACCGACATGGCCACGCGACTCATGGACTACGGGTTCCACGCTCCCACCGTATCGTTCCCCGTACCAGGTACGATGATGGTGGAGCCCACGGAGAGTGAGTCCAAGGAGGAGCTGGACCGCTTCTGCGACGCGATGGTCGCCATCCGCGATGAGATCCGCGACATCGAGGAGGGGCGGGCGGACAAGGAGAACAACGTCCTGCGCAACGCGCCGCACACGCTCCAGGACGTCGTGGCTGACGACTGGGATCGACCCTATTCCCGCGAGCTGGCGGCGTTCCCCTCCCCGCAGACCCGAGAGCACAAGGTGTGGCCGGCCGTGGGACGCGCCGACGCCGCGTACGGCGACCGCCACCTGGTGTGCACCTGTCCGCCCATAGAGGAATACGAGCCGGCACCGGCGGGGGTGTGAGACAGGACTCGACGGGCACGGCGCTGCGGCATACCACCGGGACCGGCGCGACGGACACGCCGCGACGAACCGACGTCTCCTGGCACCTCATAGTTGAGGCGGACGGACGGCCCGGCCCGGAAAACATGGCCCTCGACCACTCCCTCCTGTGCGACGCGCAGGGGGGAGTCGCCTTCTTGCGGCTGTACCGGTGGTCGCCGCCCTGCCTCTCGTTCGGCCGCAACGAACCCGCCCTCACCCGCTACGACAGCGATGCCATTGCCCGGCTCGGCTTGGACACCGTCCGCCGGCCCACTGGGGGGCGGGCCGTGTGGCACGAGACAGAGGTCACCTACGCCGTGGCCGGCCCCGCCGATTTGTTCGGGTCCCTCAGGGAGGCGTACATTAGGGTCCACGCGGTCTTGGCGGCGGCACTGCGGCGGCTCGGGGTCGACGCGGAGCTCGCCAGGCGACCGCGGAGCGGGGCCGCCGGCCCCGGCAGCGGCCCGTGCTTCGCCTCCCCCGTGGGCGGGGAGATCGTCGTCGCCGGGCGCAAGCTGGTGGGAAGCGCCCAGGTGCGGGAGGGCGGGGCGTTCCTACAGCACGGCTCCATCCTGCTGGAGGACGGTCAAGATGTGGTCGCGCGTATCACCCAGGGCCGCTCCGGCGCACCGACCGCGACATCGCTGCGAGATGCGCTCTCGCGGGCCGTGGGCTTCGACGAGGTAGTCGCGGCCGTTGCCGCCGAGGCCCGGCAGGAGTGGTCGGGAGATTGGCGGGAATCCCGGATTCATCCTCCGCCGGACGAGGTCGCACGGTTCCGGGATCCCGGGTGGACGTGGCGGCGGTGACTCGAAGAGAAGGGAGCACAGCATCATGACGCGACGCGCAGCTCCGTTCCTGTGTGGCCTTTCCCTAGCAATCGCGGCGTGCGCTCCGGAACCGACGTGCACCGGCAACTGGTGCGGCACAGCCGTGGTGGTCACCGCGGCAGAAGCCGACGTGCTGCTCCCGGTGGCGACGAGCCAGGACGTGGGCTACGCCATCGGCGACCTCCTCTTCCTCAAGCTCGCCGACGTCGGTCCGGCCATGAGCACCATGGACGGCTTCGAGCCCGAGCTCGCAAGCGAGTGGGCGTTCGAGGACGAGCGCACCATCCGGTTCACCCTCCACCCCGATGCCCGGTGGCACGACGGCGCGCCGGTGACCGCCGAGGACGTCGTCTTCACGTTCGACGTGTACCGTGACTCCGTCGTCGCCTCGACAGCGCGGCCGCGGGTGCTGACCATCGCGGCGGTGACGGCGAGGGACTCGCAGACCGTGGTGTTCAGGTTTCAGCGACCGTACCAGGACATGCTCTTCGATGCGGTCTACCACATGCGGGTCCTCCCCAAGCACCTGCTGGACACCATCCCCCGCGCCGAGCTGGCCTCCCACCCGTTCGGGCGCGGACCCATCGGCAACGGCCCCTACCGGTTCGTGCGGTGGAACGCAGGGCAGTCCATCGAGCTCGAGGCGGACTCCGCGTTCTTCCTGGGCCGGCCGGGAGTACGGCGCGTCATTTGGCGGTTCACCGCCGACGTCAACACCGCCGTGGCCCAGTTCCTGGCCGGCGAGGCCGACGTGCTGAACGCCCTGCCGCCGGACGCCCTGGAGCGGGTACGCGCGGAGGAGACCTTGCGGGCCGTCCCATGGACGCCGTCCACTATCTACGGATACGTCCTGTTCAACCAGCGCGACCCCGAGGACCACGACCGGCCCCACCCCCTGTTCGGCGACCGGGCGGTGCGGGAGGCCATCGCCATGGCGGCGGACCGCGAGACCATGGTACGGGCGGTATTCGGGGAGGACGGCATCGTTGCCAAGGGGCCGATGAGCCCGTCTCAGTGGATCTCCCACGAGGAGTACGAGCAGGTGCCGTTCGACACTGCAGGGGCACGGCGCAAGCTGGCCGTCCTGGGGTGGCGGGACACCGACGGCGACGGCCTGCTGGACAGGGACGGCGCGGCCCTGCAGTTCGACCTCCTCGTGCCCAACACGAGTACCGCGCGGCGACGCTCGGCGGAGATTCTCCAGGAGCAGCTGCGCCGCGCCGGGATCTCGATGACGATCTCGCTGCTGGACTTCGGTGCGTTCATGGAGCGGGGCCAGGCGCATAACTTCGATGCCTGGTTCGGCTCGTACGGCGGCGATCCCAGCCCGGCGTCGATAGCGGAACTGTGGGTCTCCGGCGCCGGCTACAACTACGGCACGTACGCCAACCCGACTTTCGATGCAGCCGTGCGCCGGGCTCAGGCGGCGCTGGACGTGGCCACCGCCCGCACCAGGTGGCGCAGGGCCGTGACCCTCATCAACGGCGACGTCCCGGCCATCTGGATATACGGCTCGGCGCCCAACGCCGGGGTGCACGCCCGCTTCGAGGGTGTCTCCGTGAGGCCGGACAACTTCGTGGCCACACTGTGGCGGTGGCACGTGCCGGCCACGCGCATGATCGATCGCGACCGCTACAGCGAGTAGCGTGGCACGGTTCATCACGCTCCGGTTGGTGCACGCGGCCGGGATCGTTTTTCTGGTCGCCACCCTGACGTTCTTCCTGGTGCATCTCTCGCCGGGCGATCCTTTCACGACGTCCAGCCAAGGGACGCTCATCCCCGCCGAGGTCGTCGAGCAGCAGCGCCGCAACTTCGGCATGGACCAACCCGTTTACGTCCAGTACCTGCGCTATCTGGGGAACATCGTGCGGGGCGACTTCGGCTACTCCTTCCGCGAGCACCGTCCGGCGGCCCAGGCCATCGCCGAGCGCGTCCCCAACACCCTGCTGCTCGCCGCCACCGCCTTGGTGATCACCTTCGGCGTCGGCGTGCTGGTGGGAGCGCTCCAGGCGGCCAAGGAAGGCTCCCCGCTGGACGACGCCCTATCCTTGCTGACGCTGACGCTCTACTCCATGCCCGTGTTCTGGCTGGGGGTGATGCTGTTGCTGCTGTTCGGCGTGCAGCTCGGCTGGCTTCCGGTGGGTGGCGTGATCGACGAGGCGGTGCACCCGTTTCTCTCACCTCTCGGCCGGCTCACGGACCGCCTGGCCCACCTCGTCCTCCCGGCGCTCACCCTTGGCCTCATGGGCGCCGCCGCGACGGCGCGGTTCCAGCGCGCGGAGATGCTGGAGGTCATCGGGCAGGACTTCGTTCGGACGGCGCGGGCAAAGGGACTCACACCGCGGGGCGTCTTCCTGCGCCACGCGCTGCGCAACGCGCTGCTGCCGGCCGTGACGCTGTTCGGCCTCTCGTTTCCGCTCCTCCTGTCCGGCTCGGTGCTGGTGGAGACCGTGTTCGCCTGGCCCGGCATGGGCAAGCTCGCCGTCGACGCCATCCACGGTCGCGATTACGCCGTCGTGACCGCGGTGGCGATCATCGCCGCTGTAATGGTGGTCCTCGGTAACCTCCTCGCCGACCTGCTATACCGCGTCGTCGATCCCCGCACGCGGAGCGCGCGATGAGCGGCACGCTCCACCGGCTGTTGAGGCAGCGGCGCGCACGAGTCGCCATGGCCCTCGTCGCGCTCCTGTGTCTCGCAGCGGCCCTTGCGCCGTGGCTGGTTCCCTACGAGCCCACGGCCCAGCTGGACCTGGTACGCGGCCAGTACCTGGCTCCGTCGGCGGAGCATCCCTTCGGCACCGACTTCTATAGCCGCGATCTGCTCAGCCGCGTGCTCTACGGGGCGCGCATCTCCCTCGCCATCGCGGTTCTCTCTGTGGTGCTGTCCGTCACCATCGGCACGGCGGTCGGACTCACCGCAGGCCTCGCCGGGGGCGTAGTGGATGCGGTGCTCATGCGGGCCATCGATGCCGCCCTGGCGGTGCCGCGGGTCTTCCTCCTCCTCGTGGTTCTGGTGCTATGGGAGAACGTGGGGGTGGTCGGTCTCATCGCCATCCTCGGTCTCACCAGCTGGTTCGACGCCAGCCGCATCGTCCGGGCCGAAGTGCTGAGCCTCAAGACGCGGGAGTTCGTCGTGGCCGCCCGGGCGCTGGGGTTGGGCCCGCCCCGCCTCGCCCTGCGCCACCTCTTGCCCAACCTCGCCGCGCCGATCATCGTCACGGCGACACTCGGCATCGGGCAGATCATCTTGACCGAAGCGGCACTCTCCTATCTCGGGCTCGGCGTCAGCCCCCCGACCCCCTCCTGGGGATCGATCATCGCCGAGGGGCAGCAGGCGCTGGCCGTTGCTCCCTGGGTCGCCGCCTTTCCCGGCGTCGCCATCGTGGTCACCGTAGTGGGCTTCAGCCTACTGGGCGACGGGCTGCGGGACGCCATCGATCCGCGGGCGCGATGAACCCGCTGCTCCGCGTCCGGGACCTGCGCACCAGCTTCGGCAGCGGCCGGAGCGTCGCCAGGGCGGTGGACGGCGTGTCATTCGATCTGTTCCCCGGCGAGACCTTGGGAATCGTGGGGGAGTCGGGGTGTGGCAAGACGGTGACGGCACTCTCCATCCTGCGGCTCATCCCGGAGCCGCCGGGACAAATCGCGGACGAGAGCCTGGTGGAGTATGGGGACGCCAACGTCATGACCCTGGCCCCGGAAGAGCTGCGCCGAATCCGCGGCGCAGAGATCGCCATGATCTTCCAGGAGCCGACCACCAGCCTCAATCCGGTGCTCACCGTCGGCACCCAGATCGTCGAGACCCTGCGGGCCCATCGCGAGATCAGCCGCCGGGAGGCCCGCCGCCGGGCCGTCGAGGCGCTGGAGCTGGTAGGTATTCCCGATCCTGACCAGCGGGTGGACCACTACCCCCACCAGATGAGCGGGGGCATGCAGCAGCGCGTCATGATCGCCATGGCACTGTGCTGCCAGCCCAAGATCCTCATCGCCGACGAGCCCACCACGGCCCTCGACGTCACGATCCAGGCGCAGATCCTGGAGCTGTTGGCGGACCTCAAGCGCCGGCTCGACATGGCGATGATCCTCATAACCCACGACCTGGCGGTGGCGGCCGGGATCGCCGATCGCGTCGCGGTGATGTACGGCGGGCAGATCGTGGAGGAGGGTCCCGCCGCCACCGTGTTCTCCAACCCGGAGCACCCCTACACCGCCGCCCTGCTGGAGGCGATCCCGCGTCTCGACCGCACGGCCGACCGGCTGCCCACGATCCCCGGCGCCGTGCCGCCGGCGAGCGACTGGCCGCCGGGGTGCCGGTTCCACCCCCGCTGTCCCCACGCGTGGGAGCAATGTGCGGCCGAGGTCCCCAACCCCCTGGGCGTGGCTCGCGACCACCGGGCCCGCTGCTGGCTGGTCTACGAGCCGGGCCGGAGGCGGCCGTAGTGGCCGGGCCGCCGCTGGTCGAGGTCGAGCATCTCGTGAAGGTGTTCCGCACCGGGGGCGGCCTGTTCGGCGCCCGCCACGCCGTGCGAGCCGTCGAGCGGGTGAGTTTCAACATCTCGCGGGGAGAGACCGTGGGGCTCGTGGGCGAGAGCGGGAGCGGCAAGACGACCCTGGGCCGGCTCTTGTTGCGTCTACTGGAGCCGACGAGCGGCACCGTACGGTTCGACGGTGTCGACCTCTTCACCCTGGACGGCAGCTCCCTGCGGGCGCTGCGGCAACGGCTGCAGATAGTCTTCCAGGATCCCTCCGGCTCCCTCAACCCACGCATGACGGTGGGCGCCGCGGTGCGGGAGCCCATGATCGTGCACCGCATCGTCCGGGGGGCTCAGGCCGACGAGCGCGTAGCCGCGTTGTTCCGGGAAGTCGGGCTCGACCCGTCCTACATGACGGCGTACCCCCACGAGCTCTCCGGCGGTCAGCGGCAGCGTGTGGGGATCGCCCGGGCCCTCTCGGTGGAGCCCGAGTTCATAGTGCTGGACGAGCCGGTCTCCGCACTGGACGTCTCGGTTCAGGCCCAGGTCCTCAACCTCCTGGCCGAGCTCAAGGAGCGCCGGGGGCTCACCTACCTGTTCATCGCCCACGACCTCGCCGTCGTACGACAACTGGCGGACCGGGTCGCCGTCATGTACTTCGGGAAGCTGATGGAGCTGGCCCGCGCCGGAGCGCTCTACGAGCAGCCGCTCCACCCGTACACCACATCCCTGCTATCAGCGGCGCCGGCCCCGGATCCCAACCGGGAGCAGCAGCGTCTCGTGCTCAAGGGAGAGACGCCCAGCGCGCACCGGCCGCCACCGGGCTGCGTGTTCCACCCTCGCTGCCCACATCCCAAGAAGGACGCTCGCTGCTCCAGCGAGCCGCCGGTGCTCTACAAGATGGATCGCGGCCGGTGGGTGGCGTGCCACTACGCCGAGGAGCCGCTGCCCTCCCCCGGGGCGGCCACACCCCCCAGTGGAGCATCATCCAGCGACGCAGAGAGCCGGTAGCGGCTACCGCGAGGCTCGCGTCACTCCGCTCGCTGTTGCCAGAAGGGACGCCACTTCTCCTCGGGTGACGGCGGAGTGGCCAGGCTCACCCCCACGAGGCACAGGATGGAAGCCACCGCTGCCGGGTAGATGATGTAATCGTAGCTCAACGGCAGATTCACGAATCCCAGCGGCAGGCTCTCGACCCCCGCGTTGGCGAGCCCCGCGAAGATCAGGGTCGCCACGATCCCGGCCGCGATGGACGCCGTGCCGGCCGGCGGCGTGACGCGGCGCCACAGGAAGGCCGCCAACAGGGCGGGGGTCACCGCGGCCCCCACCATCGTGTAGGCGTAGAGCGCCATGTCCAGGATGCTCTCGAAGAAGGTCGAGACAACGTAGGCTACCACCGCCAACACGGCGATCATCACCCGCTGGAACATCACGATCAGCCGCTCTCCTGCGTTCGGGTTGATGAACCGCTGGTAGATGTCGCGAGCCAAGTTGGTGGAGGGAACCATCAGGAAGGTGTTCGCGGTGGAGAAGATGATGGCGACCGCTCCCGCCAGCAGCGCGATCCCGGGGACCAGCGGTAACGTGTGGCGAGCTACGTGGAGCACGATCGTCTCGGTCTCCTCCCTGACGAACTGACCTCCTTCCATGAAGGGCAAGTCGTTCCAGAACACACCGGCGCCGAACACCGCCACCGAGGCGAGCACCGTCTCCACCACGATCACCCCGACGATCATCCCGATCACCGCCTGGCGCGCCGCCTTCTCGCTCTTGGCGGACATGAACTTCTGATAGATGCTGCTCTCGCCCAGCAGCAGGAAGAACGTGGGGAAGAATAATCCCAGCGACGCTGCCACACCGAGGCTGCCGAACACAGTGAAGTGGGTTGCCGGGAGAGTGGCCGAGAGCCCGGCAAAGCCGCCGGCGGCCTTGAGCGTCAGGGGTGCCGCGACGAGCACCGCCCCCGTGATCAGCAGACCGTTGACTATGTCCAGGGCCACAATGGACATCATCCCGGCGAGCACCGTGTACACCACGACCAGAGCGCAGGTGATGGCGGCACCTACCGCCGGGTCCCACCCCATAAGGATGTTCAGCAACCGGCCACCGCCGATGAACTGATAGCTCGCGATGGTGAGGTAGGCGATGATTATGGCGATCGTGCCCAGGACACGGGCGCTCGGATTGTAGCGGGTCTCCAGGAGATCCGGGACCGTGTACTGCGCGATGCGGCGCACGCGATGGGCAAGGAAGTAGACGATGGCAATGCCCAACCAGGCCCCGGCACTCATCCACAGCGCCGAGAACCCGTTGCGGAACGCCCGCCCCGCCCCGCCGAACAGCGAACCCGACCCGATCCAGGTGCAGACCAGCGTCCCGACGAGGAAGATCGCCGTGACCCTGCGCCCGGCGACCATGAAGTCGTCCTGCGTCTTGACCCGCAGGCTGCGGTAGACGCTGATCATGATGAGGACAGCTAGGTAGACGACGATCGCCCAGAAGTAGATCACCCCTTCCTCCTCTCAGGCCGGCATTGACTGGGGATTCCGGTACGGCGGATTGCCTCGGGGGCCCCCACCTCAGTACCCCTCGAGGCTACAACGACTACTCGAACAGCTCCGGCTGATCCTCGCTGGCCTGCACCTCCACTTTGACCAGAGCTTTGAGGCGCCGCATCCACGCGTGCACGTCGAAGTGCGCCTCGGTGGCCAGCATGCGCCGCAGGACGTCGGGCACGTCCTCCAGCGCGTCCAGCAAGTCCCCCATCACCTCCCGAGCCTCCCGCATACGGAACTGCTCCTCGCCCGCGAAAGCCATGTCCCGCAGGATGGCGCTCTCACTGCGCGAGGCGACGATGGGCTCCTCCAACGTCGCCGTGTAGACCTCGGTGCGGCGGCCGGGCCCGCGGTCGTCTCCCTCGATGGGCCTCAGCCCCACAATGGCGTCCGAGCGCCAGTACTTCCCGTACCCCAGATAGACCATCCGGCCAGGTTTGATGTCCACGGTGCACCCCTAGGATTTGCCCATTCGCCGCTTGAGTTCCTCGAGCTGCTCGTCGGCCCGCGCTTCCCGCGCCTCCCGCTCCATCTGCCGACGCAGCCGTTCGCCTTCCACGTCGGTTTCCGGCCGCGACAGACCCGCAGCCTCCAGATCACGCCACGCCGTTTCGACCTTCCGGGCGGCGTCCGACTCGGGCCGCTTCCGCTCCTGCTCCAGGAGCTGCTGCTTCATCTCGTTGTATTCCCGATCAGCCAGCTCCAGCTCGGCCTTCTGCGCCTCGAGCTTGGACTCCAGAACGCCGACCCGCTCGCGATGCTTCGCCACGAAACGCTCGGCGACCTCCACGGTCTCCTGATCCTGGATGCCGGCGGCGAGACGCCCCCGGCGCTCGGCGTCAGCCAGCTTCTGCCGCTCGATGGCCAACCGCTGCTCGGTCTTGGCCACACCCTCCCGCATCTTCTCGATGGACATGCGGGCTTCGATCACCGCCGAGCGCATCTGGGAAATCAGATCACGCGGATCGGAATCCGGCGTGGCCGCATCGAGTGCGGCATTGATGGCGGCGCGCAGGCTCTCGAACACTCAGCTCTTCTTCGCGGTCTTGGCGAAGAACGGCGTGAAGAGCTGCGTCACTTTGGTCGACTTGCACTTGGGACAGGAGAGGCGCTTGTGCCCGTGCTGCGAAATCTGCTCTACACGAGTGAACTGCTTGCCACACTTGGCACAGCGATACTCGTACGTCGGCATGCTGCCAACCTCGGCGCTGAAGAGGGTGATTTCAACGTTAGCATACCCGGCCGATCAGAGGGGGTCAAGCGACACCTCGCGTGGGTGTCGCCGGCACCGGAAGCCGCCGCGCCCACCAGGGAATCCGGGTAGTCAGGGCCCGGTCCGCGGCGTACAATTCAGTCGATGAGACGATTCTTGTGTGTGCTGCCGATGGTCGCGCTCGCCTGCAGCCCGAGCAACCCTGAGAACACCGCCTCGTGCGGTATCGCCGCGATGGCGGGGGCGACGATGGTCCTGGAGCAGCTCCGGGGAAGCGGCCGGTTCCTGGAGGCGGCGCCGGCGGGGCTCGCGGGTACCGTGCCGGCCCGGGTGGTAGGGTACGGCACCACCGCTGCGCTCGTAGCGGAGAGCGAGGACGGAATCCTCGTGGCGTACGAGGGGCCGGGGTTTCCCAGCTATCCCGGCTGGGGCCTGGCGCTGGTGGAGGACTCGCTGGACACCTTCAAGGGCGTGCTGATCTACGAGACCGAGCCGCCCTTGGGAGCGCCGCTGCTCGGCGGTGTGGCAGGCGGGAACTACACCATCCCGCTCCACGGCGCCCGCGTGAGCTGGGCCAGGGTGAGCGATCCGCGCTGCCCGCTCTTCGGAAGCATCGACACCACGGCCGGCTGAGCCGGGGCGGTCACCGCTGCGAGCCGAATTCGTCAGCCACCTGGCGCAGTAGGCGGCCGGGGGTGTTGATGTGGGGGAAGAGGAGACGGTCGGAGAGCCGGTTCAGCGCTATGCGGATCGGGGTGAATGACTGGGCCGCCCGCCGGTAGATCTGCGCCAGGTCGAACTGGCGAGCGAGCCGGTGATCCGCGGCGAGGCGGTATCCGCGAGCACCCATCTCCTCGTAGAAGCGCAGGCCCGGGGCGCCGCGGCGCTCTTCGCGCGTGGTGATGTGGTCGGGAAAGACACCGGCGAGCCACAGACTGAAATTGCCGAGGTGCGCGCGCAGCAAGAACCCTCGCCGCCCGGGCACCGCGGCGACCGCGGCAACGAGGTCGGTCAGGTACAGGAACTCCTCGTCGTCGACCCGGCCGATCCGGCAGGCGCGGTCCCTGATGCCGAACTCGTACAGGAGCGAACCCAGATAGTCGCTCAGGCGCCGGTCATCGATGCCGCAGCCGCGGAGCGCATGGCGCACGGCGACATAGATGAAGAGCGGAGCCGAGGGCTGCTCCAGTCGCGGCGCCGCACGCAGCAACTCGGGCAGAGCCGGCGCATCGAGCAGGACGTCGATGCCACGCGTCTCCGCCGTGCGCACGAGCTCCTGCTTGTGCAATGCATCACCGCGGGACAGCAGCTCGATCACCAATTCTACATCCGAGTTGGTGATGCGCTCCCGCAAGTTCGCGAGGATCATGTCGCAACCTCTCGGAACAGGTAGTCCACCGCTTCACGGCGCCGGCTCCTCGGCGTTCGCGATCCTGACACTCCTGGCCGAACAGCTGGCCGGGATGTATGACGCCGCCGCCGCCGTGAACCAGATTGCCCCCACGCTCCGCAACATCCTCAATCCCGACACGCTCCTCATCGTCCTCACCGACCCCGATACGGGCACGTCACGCGTGGCCTACACCTATCAGTATGCCGATGCCCGGGCGGATGATCCACTCGTACGCGTAGTCAGCAGTGACGGCCCACGAGTGCTATCGCAGGTCACGGCGGACAGGCTGGCCCAGCTGGGGCTGAACCTGGAGCCGCGGTTCGGCTCCTGGGTGGGAGCGCCCATTGCGGCCGTCGGGCGGGTAGTTGGGGCGGTCTCGGCGACGGCGGCGACACCGGGACACTTCACGCCGCTCCATCTCGACTTCCTGCGGGCGGCAAACGCGCTCCTCGGCGTCGCCCTGGAGAACGCCCGGCTCGTGAAGCTCATCTCGAGCGGCAAGGGCGAGTGGGAGCAGACCGTAGATGCCATCGGCCAGGCGTTCTGCGTGGTTGACGAGCAGGGCTCCATCCGGCGCGCCAATCGGGCGTTCAGCGTGATCGCCCACGTGCCGGTGACGGCCGTCGCGGGCCGGCCCTGGTACTCGGTGCTCCCCGAGCACTGGGCGGACCCAGTCGGCCGCGCCCTCGCCGCCGCCGGCACCCACACCCAGTTCGAGATCAAGTCGGGCCCGCGCACCTTCACCGTCTCGGCGCTCTCCCTGGCCGAGCCCGGGGGTACCTCCGTCCTCGTGTTCGAGGACCAGACCGATAAGCGGCAGCTGCAGGAACAGCTGATCCAGTCGGAGAAGATGTCGGCCATCGGGCAGCTCATCGCCGGGGTGGCGCACGACCTCAACAACCCCCTGGCCTCCGTGGTGGGATTCGCCGACTACCTGGTAGAGGAGGGCGACCCGCCCGAGAAGATGCGGCATCCCCTGGAGGCCATCCGGCAGGAGGCTGAGCGCGCGGCCAGTATCGTGCGACACCTGCTCAACTTCGCCCGCAAGCAGGAGGGCCAGCGGAGCTCGCAACCCATAGGTCCCATCCTCGACGCCACGCTCACGCTGCTCAACAATCAGCTCATGGCGGCCAAGATCGAGATGGAGCTGCAGTTGGACGACGATCTGCCCAACGTCCAGGTGGACGCCAATCAGATCCAGCAGGTGTTCGTGAACCTGGTACACAACGCGGCGCAGGTGATGCATGCCTCCGGTGTCGGCAGCCGCGTGACCGTGGGCGCCACCAAGTGGCTCGATGGTGTGGCCGTCACCGTGGCCGACGACGGGCCCGGCATCCCGGGAGAAGTCGCCGAGCGGATCTTCGAGCCGTTCTTCACCACCAGGCCCGAGGGCGGCGGCACGGGGCTCGGGCTCTCCATCTGCCAGGGCATCATCAAGGAGCACGGCGGGCGGATGTCCTACTCGCCAGGAGACGAGGCCGGGGCCGTGTTCCGGGTCGAGCTCCCCGGCGGTGGCCGTCCCGCTGCGACGGTCGAGGAGCCCACGGTCGAGCCGGGCCAGCTCAGCGTCCTGGTAGTGGACGACGAGCCTCACATCATCCACTACATGCGCGCGACCCTCGAGGCCTGGGGCCACACGGTGGCGGTGGCCTCCAACGGCACCGAGGCTCTCGCCCAGACCGCCACCCACCCGTTCGACGTGATCATCACCGATCTCCGCATGCCGGAACTCGGGGGCCGAGAGCTGTACGAGACGCTGGAGCGCGAGCGCCCCGACATTGCCCGGCACGTCGTCTTCTCGACGGGTGACACCGTGGGGGGCGATACCCTGAAGTTCCTCGAGGCCGCAGGCCGGCCGTTCCTGCGCAAGCCGTTCACCCTCGCGGAGCTCCGCACGGCATTGGTCAACGCCACAGCCGAGTGATGTAGATTGCAGTCCTCTCCGGACCTTACGCCGCCCAGCGGCGTATCGCTGGGAGGGGGTCGGATGCGACCTCGCCACGCCGCCCACGCGGCTCACGACTCGAGGCGCCACGGAGGGAGAGAGCGCTACAAGTGATCTACGTCTGCGTCGCTGCACGCAATCAGGCCGGCACCGTGGGGTTGGTCCTCTGGAAGCTCCGCAAGGTCTTCGAGGAGTTCCCCCGGGAGTATCACATCCTGGTGGCGGACGATGCCTCCACCGATGGGACTACGGAGACCCTGGAGACCTACCAGCGCGCCCTCCCGATGGAGCTCCTCCGGCAGGAGAGGCCCCGGGGGTACGCGGCGGCGCTGGATGCTCTCCTGCGGGACGCCCTGGCGCGCAGCGACCGGCCGAAGCGCGACTGCGTGGTGACGCTCCCGGCAGATTTCTCCGTCTCCCCCGCCGTCCTGCCGGAGCTCGTCCGGCGGTTCGAGTCGGGAGCGGATGTCGTCGTGGGGGAGGCCCCGGCACCTGAGCGACCGCTCGGCATGCGCCTGGTGCAGCGCTCCGCCGCCTGGCTCCTGCGGCCGGGCCTCTCGCTTCCGGGAATCCGCGACCTGACGTCCGGTGTGTGCCTGATTCGGCTCATCACCCTCAGGAACTGCCTCAAGGACAACGCCGACGGACTCCTGGAGACGGAGGGCGCCTCGGCGTACCCCGAGCTGGTGGCGCGGGCCGCGGCCGGCGCGCGCCAGATCGCGACCGTCGAGGCCCCGGCTCGCCCGGAGGCTCTGGCGGCGGCGGGCTCAGTGGGAGAGGCCGTCTCCTTGGCCCTCGACCTGTTCCGTGCCGGTCGGCGGCTCAGGATCCCGCCCCCGACCGCGACCATCCAACGCTCCTGAGGACCATGCGACGCACGCTGCTCTCGACCGCCGCCGTGATATGGCTCGCGGCTCCCGTTGCCGGGCAGACGGCGGCGGACTCGGCCACCGACCTGACCGAGCAGTTCCCGGTGGGGGAGACGCTGCTGTACGACGCGCGCTTCGGCCTGCTCACGCTCGGGAGGGGAATGATGCACGTCGCTGGCATTGACACGGTGCGCGGCGTGCCGTCCAAGCACATGGTGTTCGTGCTCCGGGGAGGGTCGTTCTTCTACCGCATCAACGACCGCCTGGACTCGTGGGTCGGCCTGCACGACTTCGCCTCGCGGCGCTTCGTCCAGGACTTCCTCGAGGGCGACACCGAGCGGTACACGGCCTACGAGATCTACCCGGACTCGGGGTTCTACCGGCAGGAAGGGTCGGCCGTGGCACTCCCCACCTCGGCGGACCCGTTGGACGACGCGGCGTTCTTCTATTTCGTGCGGACCGTGGAGCTCGAGGAGGGCGAGCGCTACGAGTTCCACCGCTACTTCCGGCCCGATCGCAATCCAGTGGTGCTGGAGGTGCTGGGTCGCGACACGCTGGACCTCCCTGCGGGCCGCTTCCCTACGATCGTCGTGCGCCCGATCATCCAGGGGCGGGGCATTCTCGCCGAGGCCAAGGAGCCCCGCATGTGGCTGAGCGACGACGAGCGGCGCATCATGGTGCAGCTGAAGGTGAAGTTCGCCTCGATCGCCACCATCACCCTGCGACTGCGGGAGATCGCAGAGGAGCCCCCCTCGGAGATGGTAGAGGCGGGGAGCTGACGGAGACCGGCCGAGATGCGAACGGGGCCCCGATGGGGCCCCGTGTCACTTTCCCACTACAACGCTCGGATTACTACCCCGAGTCCTCCGGGCCGCGAACCGCATCCTTGATCTTCTTGGCCGTCGGTGGGCTCACGACCTTGAGGATCAGGTAGAACACGAACCCGAGTAACGCCAGCCACAGGACCGCCCAGATCAGACTCCAGACGATGCTCAGGGCCCCGAACAGCAGCTTGATCGCGATGATCCCGACGATGGCCAGCACCGCGTAACCAACGAGCGCGCGCACCATGACTTGCCTCCGACGCTGAAAACGTCCACCGTACTCTACGAACCTATGCCCGGCGGAGTTTCGCCTCAAGGCTCGCCATGACCCAACCGGACGTCCTGATAGTGGGGGGCGGCGTGATCGGCGCCGCGTGCGCCCACGCCCTGGCCCAGCGGGAAGTGGCCGTCACCGTGATCGCCCCGGGCCCCAGGCCCGGTGCGGCCACTCCGGCGGCCGGGGGCATGCTCGCGCCGTTCGCCGAGGCGGAGCAGGAGGATCCCCTGCTGGGCCTCAGCGTGCGGGCCCGGGACCTGTACAACGACCTGGCGCCGGTACTCCGGGAAGAGACGGGAATCGACATCGGGCTGCGCACCGAGGGGATCCTCCAGGTGGCATTCAGCGAGGAGGAAGCTTCGAACCTCAAAGGCGCCATCGCCTGGCAGCGCCAGAGCGGGTTCGCCACGGAATGGCTCTCCCAGGACGAGGTACGGAAGCTGGTGCCCGGCATCGGCCCGGAGGCCCAGGGCGGCGCCCTGGCTCCAGAGGATGGGGGGCTCGAGCCCATGGCGCTCAGGGATGCCCTGCTGCGGGCCGCCGCCCTCAACGGTGCCACCCTGGTGGAGGACGAGCAGGCCGAAGGCCTGCTGATCGAGGAGGGCCGCGCACAGGGGGTGCGCACCGGCTCCGGCGAGCGAGCGGCGGGGGCGGTGGTCGTCGCCGCGGGGTGCTGGTCCGGCCGCCTCGAGGGGCTGCCCCGGCCCATTCCCGTGGAGCCGATTCGAGGCCAGATGGCCGCCCTGTCGTGGCCTGATGGGGAGCCGGGGGCGATCGTGTACGGCGGCGGCGGCTACGTGATGGAGCGCGGCGGCGAGGCCATCGCCGGCTCCACCATGGAGCATGCCGGGTTCGCCACCGGCACGACCGAGGATGGGCTGCGCCAGGTCTACCGCATCATGCGTCGCATCTATCCGGCCCTCACGGGGGCGCCGGTGCTGCGTACCTGGGCCGGCCTCAGACCCGTGACGCCCGACGGACGGCCTCTCATCGGTACCGATCCCCACGTCCCCAACCTGTGGTACGCCACGGGCCACGGCCGCAACGGCATCCTCCTCGCCGCCATGACGGGAGATATTCTGGCCCGCCTCTACGTGGAGGAGGACCTCGAGCTCGACCTCAGCTCCCTGGATCCCGCCCGGTTCGACACCGAGTAGCCCCGAGGAGCCGGGAACCCGGGGGGGGTTCGGCTCGGTTTCAACCAAGTAGTTGACGCAGCGCTGGTTTCACCTTCAAAGCGTCGCTAAGTTTCGCGCCTTATGGACTTGGTCCAGCTCACCTCCCGCAACCGCCCAACGGGCGAGAGCCAGCCGCTCAGGAAGCCGCCGTGGCTCAAGGTGAAGGCGCCCGGTGGCGGCGCCTACGTGGGAATCAAGCACCTGATGCGGGAACTCAAGCTCAACACGGTGTGCGAGGAAGCCCACTGCCCCAACATCGGCGAGTGTTGGGAGCACCGAGCGGCCACGTTCATGATCCTGGGCGACGTCTGCACCCGCAACTGCGCCTACTGCGCCGTGGCCCACGGCACGCCGGATCCCTACGATCCGGAGGAGCCGGTGCGGCTCGCCGAAGCTGTTGCGGCAATGGAGCTCAAGCACGTCGTGATCACCAGCGTGGACCGCGACGACCTGCCCAACGGCGGAGCCGAGGCGTTTGCCGGGTGCGTGAGCGAGATCCGCGAGCGGTTGCCCGAGACGTCGGTCGAGCTGCTGATTCCCGACTTCAAGGGCTCGGACGCCGCGCTCCAGATAGTGGTGGACGCCCAACCGGACGTCCTGAATCACAACCTCGAGACCGTCGCCCGTCTCTACCGCATCGCGCGGCCGGGGGGCCGCTACGATCGCGCCCTGCGACTGCTCCGGCGAGCCAAGGAGATGGACCCCGGGCTGGTCACCAAGTCGGGTATGATGTGCGGCCTGGGCGAGGAGTGGGACGAGCTGCTCGTGGCCATGCGCGACATCAGGGCGCAGGACGTAGACCTCCTCACCCTGGGGCAGTATCTGCGCCCGTCGGGCAGCCACCTTCCGGTGGCCCGCTTCTACACGCCGGGCGAGTTCACCGAGCTCGCAGCGCTCGGCGGTCAGATGGGATACCGTCACGTCGAGGCGGGACCGCTGGTCCGCTCCTCCTATCACGCCTGGGAGCAGGTGCAGCGCGCCGCGGTCTGACCCACCCGGAGAACCAACGTGGCACAACCGATTAGGGAGATGCATCTCGATCCGGCCCGCGCCGAGTTCTACCGCGACCTCATGCGGCAGATGCTGCTGGTGCGGCGTTTCGAGGAGAAGGCGGGGGAGGCCTACGCCCAGGGGAAGATCGGCGGCTTCTGCCACCTGTATATCGGCCAGGAGGCGGTGGCGGTCGGCGCCCTCGCGGCCCTGCGTGACGACGACTACGTCTTCGCCAGCTACCGGTCACATGCCCACATCATCCTCCGGGGCACCAGCCCGGGGACCGTGATGGCCGAGTTGTTCGGCCGGGTGGACGGCTGCTCCATGGGCAAGGGCGGCTCGATGCACCTGTTCGACATGGAGCGGAATTTCCTGGGTGGTCACGGGATCGTCGGCGCCCATCTTCCGCTAGCAGCCGGCGCGGCGTTCGCCGCCAAGTACCGGGAGACCAATCAGGTCGCCGTCTGCTTCTTCGGCGAAGCGGCCGTCAACATCGGCGCCTTCCACGAGACACTGAACATGGCGGCGCTGTGGGAGCTGCCGGTGGTGTTCGTGTGCGAGAACAACCGCTACGGCATGGGCACCGCGCTGGAGCGCGCGGCTGCTGTATGGGACGTGTACCGGCGTGCCTGCTCGTACAACATGGCCGAGGAGATTGCCGACGGGATGGACGTCCTGGCGGTGTACGAGGCAACGACTCGGGCCGTCGAGCGGGCCCGCGAGGAGCAGGCGCCGACCCTCATCGAGGCGCGCACCTATCGCTACATGGGGCACTCGATGGCCGACCCCATCCACGGGCACTACCGGACGAAGGAGGAGCTCGAGGAGCAGAAGCAGAAGGATCCCATCGTGCAGCTCCAGGCGCGCCTCGCAGCCGACGAGATCATGAACGACGAGGAGTTCGCGGCAATGGACCGACGGGCGATGGAAGAGGTCGAGGACGCCGTGGCGTTCGCCGACGAGAGCCCCGATCCCGAGCCCGACGCTCTCTTCACCGACGTGTACCGCGACTGATGCCGACGATTACCTGCCGCGACGCCCTGAACCAGGCGCTCCGAGAAGAGATGGAGCGCGACCCCGACGTCTTCCTGATGGGCGAGGAGGTAGGCGTGTATCAGGGCGCCTACAAGGTGAGCCGCGGGCTGTTGGAGGCGTTCGGCGAGCGACGGGTGGTGGATACGCCTATCGCCGAGAACGGATTCGCCGGGGTCGGCGTGGGTGCGGCGATGGTGGGCTTGAGGCCCGTGATCGAGTTCATGACCTGGAACTTCGCGCTGCTCGCGATCGACCAGGTGGTGAACTCTGCAGCCAAGCTGCTCTACATGTCGGGCGGGCAGATAACGATGCCCATCGTGTTTCGTGGCCCTGGGGGGGCGGCGCTGCAGTTGGCGGCGCAGCACTCACAGGCGTTCGAGTCCTGGTATGCCCACATCCCCGGTCTCAAGGTCGTGGCGCCGGCCACCCCCCACGACGCGAAGGGCCTCCTCAAGTCGGCAATCCGCGATGACAACCCCGTCGTGTTCCTCGAGGGGGAGATGCTGTACAACACCAAGGGCGAGGTCCCTGACGAGGAATACGTGGTGCCGCTGGGGAAGGCAGACGTGAAGCGGGACGGCTCCGACGTGACCATAATCTGCCACTCCAAGACGGTGGGGGTGGCACACAAGGCGGCCGAGCAGCTCGCCGCCGAGCTGGACGTCGATGCGGAGGTCGTGGACTTGCGCACGATCCGCCCGCTGGACGTTTCCGCCATCGTCCGGAGCGTGCAGAAGACCCACCGCTGCGTGATCGTGGAGGAGGGCTGGCCGTTCTGCGGAGTGGGCGCGCAGGTGGTGGACGACATCCAGCGCGAGGCGTTCGACGCGCTCGACGCGCCCGTGCTACGGGTGACGAGTGCCGACGTGCCGATGCCGTACAACAAGGTCCTCGAACGAGCAGCCAAGCCGAGCCCCGACGATGTGATCGCGGCCGTCAAGAAAGTGACCTACCTCGATGGCAACTAGAGTCTTCATGGAAGCGCTCTCCCCCACGATGGAGGAGGGCAAGGTCCTGTCCTGGCAGAAACAGGAAGGCGACCGGGTGAACGACGGGGACATCCTCGCCGAGGTCGAGACCGACAAGGCGGTGATGGAGCTGCAAGCACGAGGCGCCGGCGTGCTGCGCAAGATCTTCGCCCCCGAGGGATCCACCATCGAGGTGGGACGGATCGTCGCCGTGATCGCCGAGCCGGACGAGGATATCGATGCGCTCATCGCCGATGCAGGCGACGGCAAGCAGCAGGCGCCGAAGACGAGAGCTGCGAAGAAGGGAGCTCCCGCCGCCGCACCCGCGCCGACCCCCGAGGGCGGCGCGGAGCCGGCTGCACCAACCAAGCCGGCAGACCGGTTCAAGGCCTCCCCGCTCGCGCGACGCATGGCCACCGAGCGGGGGCTCGACATCGGCCGGGTACAGGGCTCGGGACCGGGCGGCCGGATCGTGGCGCGGGATCTCGAGGAGGCTCCGGCGGCCGCGACGCCACTCCCGGTGGGAGGCTACGAGGACGTGGAGCTCAGCCAGATGCGCAAGGCCATCGCCAAGCGGCTGGTCCAGTCCCTCGGCCCCGTGCCGCATTTCTTCCTCACCACCGAGGTGGACATGGACTGGGCGGCCGATGCCCGCGACGAGTTGAACGCCCACGAGGACGGAGTCCGCATCTCGTTCAACGACATCATCCTCAAGGTGACGGCGGCCGCGCTGAGGCAGCACCCGGAGTGCAACGCCTGGTGGCAGGACGGAACCGTCCGCTACTTCAACGAGGTCCACCTCTCGGTGGCGGTGGCCGTCGACGACGGGCTCATCACACCGGTGATCCGCAATGCCCATCTCAAGTCGCTGCGCGACATCGCCGTCGAGTCGCGGGCCCTGGCCGAGAAGGCGCGGGAGCGCAAGCTCATGCCGGAGGAGTACACCGGCGGCACGTTCTCGGTCTCCAACCTCGGCATGTTCGACATCGATCAGTTCACCGGCGTCATCAACCCGCCCGAGGCCGGCCTGCTGGCCATCGGGAGCATCACCGAGAAGCCCGTGATCGATGACGGTGAGCTGATGATCGGGAAGCGCTTACGCATCACCATGAGCTGCGATCACCGGGTTATCGACGGGGCCACCGGGGCACGGTTCCTCCAGACGGTGCGGCAGATGCTGGAGAACCCGTTGGCGATCGTCTACTGAGCACCTACTGACCACAGGACTACGACCCGTGGCTAAGACATTCGACGTGATCATTCTCGGCGGCGGGCCCGCCGGCTACGTCTGCGCCATTCGCGCCGCGCAGCTGGGTCTCCAGACCGCGGTGGTGGAGCGGGAGAAGATGGGTGGGGTGTGCGTCAACGTGGGCTGCATTCCCAGCAAGGCCCTGCTGCACAGCGCGTATGTGGCCAACCTCGTGCGCCACGACGCCAAGCGACTGGGTGTGAACGTGGGCGAAGTATCCCTCGATTTCGGGGCGGCGATCAAGCACTCCCGTCAGGTGAGCGAGCAGAACTCGAAGGGTGTCGAGTTCCTGATGAAGAAGCATCAGGTCACCGTCGTGCAGGGCAGCGGCACGCTCAAGGCCGGCAAGAAGGTGAAGATCGGCAAGGACACCTATACGGCCTCCAAGGCCGTGGTCCTGGCCACCGGCACCCGAGTGAAGGGACTGCCCCAGGCGGGACTCGAGATCAACAAGACCAGCGTGATCTCAACCGATGAGGCCCTCTTCCTGGAGAAGGCCCCCAAGTCGCTGGCCATCATCGGCGCCGGCGCCGTGGGTTGCGAGTTCGCCGACATCTTCAATGCATTCGGCACCGACGTGACGCTCATCGAGGTCCTGCCGCGCATCCTCCCCTTGGAGGACGCCGAGTCCTCGGCTGCCATCGCTCGGACCTTCAAGAAGCGGAAGATCACGATGCTCCCCGGCGCCATGGTGAAGGGCGCCAAGGTGAGCGACGACAAGGTGGTGTTGGACGTAGAGGCCGGGGGTAAGACCCAGAAGCTCGAGGTGGAGAAGGTGCTGATGGGCGCCGGGCGCGCCCTCAACACTGAGGACCTCGGCCTGGACGAGGCGGGGGTGAAGCTCGACGACCAGGGGTTCATTGCCGTGGACGAGAACCTCAGGACCGCGGCCGACGGACTCTACGCCATCGGGGACATCGCCGGCCCGCCAATGCTAGCCCACAAGGGCAGCAGGGAGGGAGTGTTCGTCGCCGAGCTCATCGCGGGCAAGAAGCCCCATCCGATCCGCTACGACAACGTGCCCAGCGTGACGTATTGCCACCCGGAGGTGGCCAGCATCGGTCTCACCGAGGAGCAGTGCAACGAGCAGAAGCTGGACTACGTGGTGGGGAAGTTCCCGCTCTCGGCCAACGGGCGAGCCCGGGCAGCGCTGGAGACCGACGGGTTCGTGAAGATCATTCGGGACAAGCGCTACGGTGAGATCCTCGGGGCGCACATCGTGGCGTCCCATGCGAGTGAGCTGATTCACGAGCTGACCGTTGCGCGGGAGAACGAGTACACGGTGGAGGAGGTCGACCTTGCGGTCCACGCTCACCCGACCCTCTCCGAAGCGGTAGCCGAGGCGGTCCTGGACTCCCTGGGCCGGGTCATCCACACCTAGGTGGTCACCGCAACCAGCGATCCGGTCGGCACCGCCCTGGCGAGTCTCGGCGCCGGGGCCGTCACCGGCGCCGTCGTCATCACCGTCGGGCTCATCGCGTTCCGGATGATGGCGGGCGGCGTGCCCGAGGTAGTGGACGCCCCGTACTCCCTCATCCCCATCAGCCTGTTCGTAGGAATCGCGGTAGCCGTGGTTTGTGCCTGGCTCCTCTCCCGCCCCATTGCCGACTATTTCCGCCGCGGCCTCACGGCGGTGCTCGCCGTGTTCGCCGCATTGATGCTGGCGGGGCTGGCAGTGCCGGCAGACATGGTGTGGCGGGGCGGCGGGCTGGCGGTCTACCTGGCTCTGCTCCTGGCAGCCGACGTGTGGCTGCTGCTCAGGGCCCGGCGGGCAGGGACGTCGTGAGCGTCGAGCTCGGCGTGGTGGGCCTCGGCCGCATGGACTACCACGAGGCCCTGGAGCGGCAGCGGGCGCTGGCCCAGGCGCGCATCGACCGGGAGATCCCCCACGACCTGCTCCTGCTGGTGGAGCATCCGCCGGTGATCACCCTGGGCCGGTCTTCCCAGGACGCGCGCCTCCCCGCATCACGTGAGGCCCTCGAGGCAAGGGGTGTCGAGCTGTTCGAGATCGAACGGGGCGGCGACGTCACGTTTCACGGGCCGGGGCAGCTGGTGGGGTACCCCATCTACGACCTCACGGAGCACAAGCAGGACCTGCACTGGTTCCTGCGGCAGCTGGAGGCCGCTCTCATCGAGGCGCTGTCGTCGTTCGGGATTCCCGGCGACCGCACCGAGGGCTACACCGGCGTCTGGACCGGGGGACGCAAGATCGCCAGCATCGGCATCCACGTGAAGCAGTGGGTGACGTGGCACGGCTTCGCACTGAACGTCACCACGGATCTCTCCTACTTCGACCTAATCGTCCCCTGCGGCATTCAGGGCGTGCAGATGACCAGCGTCGCCAAGGAGCTCGCCGAGCGCGCACCGCGGGACGTGTGGGCGCGGGCGGCGGACGCCGTGGTGCTGGGGTTCGCGGAGACGTTCGGGCAGGAGCCGCGGGCGGTGCCGCTGGAGGCGCTGTCGAGGGATCGGCAGACGGCCGGGTAGACACAGGCGGAAGCACCGCTGTAATGCCCGCCCGCCTGGGGCGGTAACGCACCCCGGAGAGCCACGGTGCTCTTTCGACTCTCTTAGCTGGGCGCGGCCTCCCCTGCGCGGCGCCGCCTCCGCAGCCAACCATCCACGCTGAACTCACCGGCGCCCCACGCGGCGAACAGCAGCCACACGAAAGAGTAGATCAGCACCAGCTCGCCGCGGTTCTGCCACCACCACATCTCACTGGTCCGCCCCCAATGCATCCAGAAGTAGGCGACCGCCATCTCGCCCGAGGCGATCAGCGCCATGGGCCGCGTGAACAGGCCGACCACGATGCACAGGCCCGCCACCGTCTCGATCACGCCCGCCGCCCCGAAGCGGGTCATGAGATCCGCCGTGCCGCCATCGGACCCGAACCCGCCGAACCACCCGAGGGTCTTCTGGGCGCCGTGGGAGAAGAACGCCAGCCCCACTGCGATCCGCAGGGCTGCGTGGGCAAAGGAGCGGAAACGCTGATCGAAGTCCCGGATCACGCGTCACCTCCAGGGTCGAAGAGTCCGGGGGGCAGGCCGGGGTGGCCATTTGGAGAGCCCTACTGAGAACCGAATCTCGCCTGCCGGAGGGGGCGGGCGATAGGCTGTTGGGGAACCCGGCAGGCAGTCGATATGTTCCCCGTGCACGGCGTGTCAGGCACGACCCGAGGAGGAGCCATGTCGATCCGACCGATCAAGCGCATTGTTGAGGCGCAGCCCACTATCGAAGGCGCGGGCGTGCGGTTGCGTCGGGCGTTCGGGTTCGGCAACACCGGCGACTTCGATCCGTTCCTGTTGCTCGACGACTTCCGCAACGAGAATCCCGACGACTACCTCGCCGGGTTCCCGTGGCATCCGCATCGGGGCATCGAGACCATCACCTACGTCCTGTCGGGCACCGTCAGCCACGGCGACAGTCTGGGCAACGACGGCACGCTGGGGGCCGGCGACGTGCAGTGGATGACGGCGGGGAGCGGGATCATCCATCAGGAGATGCCTCAGGGCGACCCACAGGGGCGGATGCACGGTTTCCAGCTGTGGGCGAACCTCCCGTCGTCGCTCAAGATGACGGCCCCGCGGTACCAGGACGTGGCGGCCCGCGACATTCCCGAGGTGACCGACGACGACGGCACCCAGGTCCGAGTCATCTGCGGGAGCTTCTGGGGGGAGGCCGGTCCGGTGGACGGGATCGCGGCGGAGCCGCGCTATCTCGACGTGTGGGTCCCGCCGGGTCAGCGCAAGACGCTACCCGTCGAGACGTCCCGACACGCGTTCGCCTACGTGTTCGAGGGCGCCGGTTCGTTCCGCGACGCCTCAGAGCCGCGCGACGTGCACACGGAGCGAGTCGGTCCGATCACGGAGGCGGCGCAGGAGACGGGGAACCGCTCCCTCGTGCTGTTCGACCGCGGGGACGAGGTGCGGGTGCAGGCGGGAGAGGCCGGCATCAGGTTCCTGCTCGTGTCGGGAAAACCCATCGAGGAGCCCGTCGCCTGGCACGGCCCCATCGTGATGAATACCGAGGAGCAGCTGCGGCAGGCCTACGCCGAGCTGCGCGACGGCAGCTTCATCAAGCATGCCTGACGCTTACCCCGCTCTACTCCCCCATCAGCTCCATGAACCGCCCGAACACCTGCGCTCCCTTGTAGAACTGCTCCACCCCCAGCTTCTCGTTGGGCGCGTGGAGCCGATCGTCGGGTAGCCCGAAGCCGGCCAGCAGCACCGGCGCCCCTTCCTTCCCCAGCTCCGGCACGATGGGAATCGAGCCGCCGGAGCGCGTCAGCACGACGTTGCGCCCCTCGACCTCCTTGAACGCCTGGTCGATGAGGCTGAACGGCTTGGTGTCGATGTTCACCAGCACCGGGTCGGCGCCGTGGATGAACGAGAACGACACGTCGGCGTGCTTGGGCGCCAGCTGCTTCACAGCCCGCACCAGCTGCTTCTCGACGGTCTTGTGCTTCTGGTTGGGCACCAGCCGCAGGCTCACTTTGGCCGTCGCGACCGCAGGGATCACCGTCTTGGCACCGACTTCGGTGAAGCCACCCATGATCCCGTGGATCTCGAGCGTGGGGAGCGCCCAGAGCCGCTCGAAGATGGAGTATCGCGTGAGGCCGGTGAGCGCCTTGGAGCCCGTCTCCTCACGCATGAACTTCCGCTCGGAGAAGGGGAGCTTCCCCCAGGCGTCCCGCTCCGCCTTCGTGGGACGCTGCACCGCCTCGTACAGTCCGGGGATCTTGATGCGCCCGTTCTCGCCCTTGAGTTTGGCCAGCAGATGCACCAGGGCCTCGTGCGCGTTGGGCGCCGCGCCCCCGTAGAGCCCCGAGTGCAGATCGCTCTTGAGGGTGCGCACCGTGATCTCGCCGTAGCATAGGCCGCGGAGGCCTACCTCGATGGCCGGGATGCCGGGAGCGTAGTACTGCGTATCGGCCACCAGCACGGCGTCGCCCTGCACCAACTCGGGCTGCTCGGCCAGGACCTTCGTCAGCACGTCGCTGCCGGTCTCCTCCTGACCTTCGATGATGAAGCGGACGTTGACCGGCGGCGTCCCGCCACGGCTCACCGCCTCGAACGCCTTTACGATGGAGAACATCTGGCCCTTGTCGTCGGTGGTGCCGCGGCCGTACAGGCTGCCGTCGCGGATCGTCGGCTCGAAGGGCCCCGTGTCCCATTCGTCCAGCGGATCGGGGGGCTGCACGTCGTAGTGCCCGTAGGCGAGCACCGTGGGCTTGCCCGGGACCGCCGGCCCCTCGGCCACGACCACCGGATGCGTCTCGCTGCCCAGGAGGTCCACCTTGGGGCAACCCAGCCCCCGCAGGTGGTCAGCCACCCAGTCGGCCGCCCGGCGGCAGTCGTCCGCATTCTCCGGCAGAGTGGAGATGCTGGGAATCCGGAGCAGCTCCTTGAGCTCCTCCATCATGCGGTCGCGATGTGTCGCGACGTAGGATCGGAGATCAGACATGGTGTGTTCGTTCCTTCGGTTGTCCGTGGATCGCCTCAGGACACACGTCGGCGGGTCGAGCAATCAACCGCGGCATCCTCCCATCCTCCAGTGCAGTCTGTCCCGAACGGACCGCACTCACAAATATACCCGCCGGGAGCGACGGGCGACGTCGCGCGATGCTCAGCCCCCCACCAGCGCCGCCAGCACCTCGAACGGCTCGACGTCCTCCCGCACGGCCACCGCCTCCTCGAGCACCGCCACGGCCTGCTTCACGTCGCCCCCTTGGAGCACGAGCAAGCTGTCGAACAGGGCGAGCTGCGAGCGGTAGATGCGCTGACCCAACAACGAGGCGTTGTTGAGTTGTCGCCGGGCAAGGCTCTCGCCCCGGTAGGCCTCGAGCTCCCTCCCCAGCGCACCCCGGAGCCGCTCCCGGGCCGCCTGGAAGATCACCTCACGCCGCTGCAGCACCTCTTCGAGGGGAAGCCCCTCCTCGTACAGCGCTTCCAGCTCGTCCACCAATTCGCGGTAGAACGCGCCGAGCCGCCGCTGGTCCCGCCAGATCGCCGCCGCCCGCCGGGCGTTCACGCTGTCCCCCCGGCCTGCGAAGAACGCCTCGGCCGCCCGATAGCCCACGAACAGAGCGAAGCTCTCGTCGAACGGCGTGGCGCCGGCGACGTACAGCGTGTTGTGGGCGATCTCGTGGAACACGAGGTTCGCTAGCAGGACAGGATCCTCGCTCAGCGCCGTGGAGAGCAGCGGATCGTTGAACCAGCCCAGGGTGGAGAACGCCGGCGCGGGCCGCAGGTGCACGTCGTAGCCCTGCTCCTCGAGCCGGCGGGCTTCCGCTCGGGCGCCGTCCAAGTCGAAGAAGCCCTTGTACGGCACGGTCCCCACGATGGGATAGCGCCAGGTGTAGGCGGCGAACTCGTGCCGCGGGCTAGCTGTGAGCACCAGGAGCAGCGTGTCGCGCCCGATGTCTGTGAACGTGGTGTAGGTCTCCTTGGCCTCGAGATCGAGGGAGTCTGCGGCGTAGTGGCGGGCGGCCAGCACCAGCTCGAACTGTGCGCGGCGCCCCTCGGACGTGGCGGAATCCGCGATCAGCTCCTCCAGGGAGCGCCGCCCCAACAGGATGCGGGATTCCTCGTAAGCCCCCCGCAGAATGAACCGCACGTCGGCGCTGAGCACGACGGCCGCCCCGAACGCGAGCACAGCGGCGCCACCCGCGATGAGCACGGATAGAATGACGGCCCGCCGCCGCGGCAGCCGCCATTTTCTCATAGTGTGAACCGCGCTCCGAAGTAGTGAGCGCGCTCCCCCAACAGGTCGCTCTCCCGGAGGGCGTAGTCCAGCTGCAGGGCCGCGAACACCACCGTCCCTCCCACGGTGAGCTGCGACTGCGACAGCACGTCGGGCCGCCCGCTGAATCCCGCCCGGCCGATGATCCCGATCCCGCTGAGCACCACGCCGGCCTCGCCCCCGATCACACCGCGGGCCTTGTGCCCCTCGCGCCATTGGATCTCGAAGCTCGACATCAGGCGGAACGACTCCTGTGGGTCCACGTAGTTCATCGTAAACCCGAAGCGGGTGAGTCGGGGCATCACGAGCGACGAGGTATCCCGCCAGTTCCCGCTGATATTCTGCACGGCGAACGCGATGGCCATGATGTCAAAGAACGCTATGGCGAAGCCGGCGTCTCCACTCACACCGGTGGTGCGCACACCGCCCACACCCCGCCGGGTGTATTTGCCGCTCACACCCAGCGCGATCATGCCGAACCGGTAGACCAGCGAGGCCACCCCCAGCGCCTCCTGCGCGTCGGTCCCCGAGGGGATGGCTCCTCCGAGATAGGCAGCGGGGTCCGAGCCGAAGTCGAACAGGCGTCCCCCCACACCGAGATCGAACTGTCCCAGGCGCCACCCCAGGGCGCCGGAAAGCAGGAAGGCGTCCGCCGGCGCCGTGCGGTAGGAGGCCTCGAGACCGAGGTGGCTCAGGGTGGCGAGGCCTACGGGGTTGGTGAACACCGCCCCGGCGTCGCCCATTACCGCTACACCCGCCCCGCCCAGGCCCAGCGTGCGCACGGAGGCCGGCAGCTGTACTAAGTAGACGGTGTCCTGGGTCTGGGCGGAGAGCGGAGCGGCGAGGCCGGCCGCAGACACGAAGGCGAGGGCGAGGCGGCCGCTCACGCCCTTACCGGATGCGGATCACGTTGAGCCGCGGGACCATCGTGGCAGGGAGGCCGCCGCCCGAGAAGTTGGTGAGCTCCACGGTGAATCCCTGCGCCCCTGCCGTCTGCACCACCAGGTAGTAGTCTCCCGAGCCCGAGCGTATCTCGCCGGTGACGTTGAAGGTCCCCCCCGGGAACTGCGGCGGCACGATGGGGAACGGCCGGTCGAAGTCCCCAGGCAGCTGCCCGTGGAGAGACTCGTAAAGACTCCGGAAGTCCCAGGTATGGTACCCGAGCCTGGATGCAGTCGTCAGGCCGGGGAGGTCTGAGACGTAGTTGGCGAGGAACCACTCGGCCAGGAGCCGGGATAGCGGCTCGCCGGCGGCGGCCTCCAGGTTGGCGGCGCCCGTGCGGCTCGTCTCCACCAGGCGGCGCGACACATCATCGCCGAACTGATCCGTCATCCATCGCGTGCCCGTGCCCTCCGCGAACAACACGAAGTTGGAGCCCGTCGCCTTCAGGAAGCTGAAGGAGTTGAACATGTTGCCGAGGGAGAACTGCGATCCCAGGGCGTCGTCCCCGATGGCGAAGAAGTGCAGCGCGGACAGATCCTCGGACAGGTGGGACAGGCCCTCGTTGAGCCACAGGTCCTCCGTGTCACCACCCCGCACCAGCACGTGCTGGTTGTAGCTGATCATGTGCTGCAACTCGTGCACGAACGTGATGGGCACGAGGCGGCGCACTTGATCAGTGCTGAGGGGGCAGCCTTCCTGTCCATCGGGATCGGCGGTGAGTGAGTAGAACACCTCCGCCTGATTCGAGCGAGAGTCGTCCTCGAACGCCGGATCGACGTCGATGGCGAAGAAGAACCCCGTGATGACGGACTGGCCGCACTGCTGTGCGGGCGTGAGGCCGTTGACCACGGGCGTCATGAGTATCAACACGCGGCCGTTGCGATCGACGTCCGATTCGGCACCGAAGGCCCGGGCAGCCACCGGATAGAGATCGTCTTCGAACTGTTGTCCGAATTCCAGGAGGTCCTCGTCGGTCAGCCCGCCCAGGGGCGCGTCGCGATCCTCGTAAACGACGGCTCGCTCACCCACGAAGCGGACCTCCGCTAGGACGGTGACGAAATCGTCCACATCGCACGGCAGGGCCCCGCAGACCTGGAAGTCCCGCCGGTCACCCAGCTCGATCCCCAGGGTGAGCTCCGGCCCCAGCGGCTCGGGAGCCCGGAACGGCTTGGGTACCCGGGCGATCTCCCGTTCCCGCTCCCGCAGGAAGTCGTGGAAGCGCACCGCGAACGGCAGCTCACCCACGGCTGGAGGAGTCTGCGCCACTACGGGGACCGCCGGATCTCCCCGCAGGCGATAGTCGGTGAGGAGCCCCGGGAGCGAGGTGGCCGACTGCGGCGCCAAGAGGTATTCGGCCCCACCCGCTCCGGCGGAGGGGAAGGTGGCGCAGCCGTTCAGGATCGAGGGATCGAGCGAGACATAGTCGCCGGCCTCCAGCACGAGGGGCGGCGAAGACGCCTGGTAGGTGCCGTTCAAGGAGTCGAGGCGCGCTCCGTTGTACGCCAGCGTCACCTGCACCGTCCCGGGGAGCAGGCAATGCGGCGCCACGACATCCAGGGAGTCGCCGCCCACGCCGGCCGCCACTATGCGGGAGAGCTCACTGCCGATCTCCACCAGCAGGGTATCGGCGAGCCCGACACCCCGGAGGGTCACGGTATCGCCCCCGGTAAAGCTCCCCGGTGCGAGGGTAGTGAGCTGCGGCGCCGCCACGGCCGACGCCGAGAACGTGACGGACACGGTCGGGGAGTTCACCAGCTGGGCCCTAGCGGTATAGCTGCCGGTCCCGGGACCCAGCGTGAGCCACACTGCGGCCTCCCCATTCCCGTCGGCCTGGGTGACGGAGTCGGACAGGCTCGCGCCGTCCCCGGCGATGACGGTCCACCGCACCTCGGCCCGCGGCACGAGAGTCCCGTCGCTGGCGCTGGCCGTGACGGCCAGTGGCTGCGGCAGGCGCGCGCCGACGAACGCGGTTTGGCCATCCGTGGCGGCCACGACGGCAAGCCGGGAGGCCACGGGGAGATCCACAGAGTCGCCACCGCAGGCCCCGAGAACGAGGAGGATCGCCACGATCCACCCGAGAGGAAGCCGCAATTTGTTCAGTTTCATAACCCCCGGTACCGGCGCAACATACGCAGGCAGGCGGAGTTTTGACAACGCACGAGCGGCTGAATAAGCTCCATTGCTATGGCCTTCGTCCACCTCCACACCCACTCGGAGTACTCCCTGTTGGACGGCGCGAATCGGATACCCGATCTCGTGGCGAAAGTTTCCGAGCTGGGGATGGACAGCCTCGCCATCACGGACCACGGCAACCTGCACGCCGCATGGTCGTTCTACGAGCATGCCAAGGCCGCCGGCGTCCGCCCCATCCTGGGGTGCGAGGCCTATGTGGCCTTCGGGCCGCGCCGGGCGCGGGAGAAGCCCCAGGGAGCACCGGCCCAGTACTCGCACCTGGTGCTGCTGGCGCGGAACAAGACCGGATACCGCAACCTCATCAAGCTGTCGTCCATCGGGTACCTGGAGGGCTACTATCGCCGGCCCCGCATCGACCGGGAGGTGCTGGAGCAGCACAAGGAGGGGCTGGTGGGGCTGGCCGCGTGCCTCTCGGGGGAGATCTCCCTGTGGCTGCGGCAGGGCAGCTACGAGGAGGCCCGGAAGTCGGCGGAGTGGTTTGCCCGGCTCCTCGGACCCGACGGCTTCTGGCTCGAGGTGCAGGATCACGGGATCCCCGAAGAAAAGGTGGTACAGGAGGGGATGTTCCGCCTGGCCGACGAGTTGGGACTCCCCATCTTGGCCACCAACGACGCGCACTACCTGGAGCGCGCCGATCACGAGGCACACGACTGCCTCCTGGCCATCGGGACCGGCAAGGACCTGGACGATCCCAACCGGTTCCGATTCTACGGCCAGGAGAGCTACGTCAAGTCCGAGGCCGAGATGGCCGAGCTGTTCCCGGGGCGCCCGGACCTGCTGGAGAACACCGCCCGGGTGGCCAACCTGTGCGAGTTCGACTTCGAGCAGCGTTACTTCCTGCCGGAGTTCCCGCTGCCGGACGGCTTCGCCTCGGACGATGACCTGCTGGTGGAGCTCGCCACAGCCGGGGCCAAGCACCGCTATGGCGACCCGCTGCCGGAGCAGGTGGAGGAGCGCCTGAGCTACGAGCTCGGCGTCATCACGAAGTGCGGCTACGCCAGCTACTTCCTGATCGTCCACGACTTCATACAGGCCGCCGTGGAGCGGGGGATCCCGGTGGGCCCCGGCCGGGGGTCCGCCGCCGGCTCCCTGGTGGCATACGGGTTGGGCATCACCAACGTCGATCCGCTGCGGTTCGACCTGCTGTTCGAACGGTTCCTCAACCCCGAGCGGATCTCGATGCCGGACATCGACGTTGACTTCTGCTTCGAGCGCCGGGGCGAGGTCATCGACTACGTCAGGCAGCGCTACGGCCGCGCCAGCGTCGGGCAGATCATCACGTTCGGGACCCTCAAGGCGCGGGCCGCGGTGCGGGACATCGCTCGCGTGCTCCGGGTGAGCCCAGCCGACGCCGACCGCATCGCCAAGCTGATCCCGTCGGGACCGGGATACCAGCTCTCGGTGGCCGACGCAGTGAAGCGGGTCCCCGAGCTCACCCACCTGGTGCGGGAGGACGCCACCATCGAACGGCTGGCCGACCTGGCCCAGCGTATCGAGGGGCTGGCCCGTCACGCCTCGGTCCACGCTGCAGGGATCGTGATCGCTCCGGGCCCGCTGGACGAGTACGTGCCCGTGTGCACCCCGCCGCAGCAGCGCAACGCCGGGAACGGCGGCGGCGAGGACGCGATCATCACGCAGTACGACATGATCGCCCTCGAGAAGGTGGGGATGCTCAAGATGGATTTCCTGGGCCTCAAGACGCTCACGGTGATCCATGACGCCGTCGCGATGATCGAGGAACGCCACGGGGTGAAGCTCGATCTCGACGACGTCGACCTCGACGACACCGCTGTGTACGCCATGCTCCGGGACGGCCGCACGGCCGGCGTGTTCCAGTTCGAGTCGCCCCTGGCCACCGAGATGCTCCACCAGATGCGGGTGGACAGGTTCGACGATCTGGTGGCGACCAACGCCCTGGTGCGCCCCGGACCCCTGGACTCGGGGATGCACCAGGTCTATGTGCGGCGCAAGCGCGGCGAGGAGGAGGTGCGCTACCCGCACGCCGACCTGAAGGACGTGCTGGAGCCCACCTACGGCGTGATCATTTACCAGGAGCAGCTGATGCGGATCGCGAACGTGCTGGCGGGCTACTCGCTCGCCGAAGCCGACGTGCTCCGCAAGGCCGTGGGCAAGAAGATCCAGGAACTCATCGAGCAGGAGCTCGACCGGTTCGTGGAGCGGGCCGTGGACCGGGGCTACACGCGGCACCTGGTGGAGGACATCGCAGGTCAGATCCAGACGTTCGGGCGGTACGGTTTCAACAAGTCCCACTCGGTCGCCTATAGCATCATCTCGTTCCACACGGCGTGGCTCAAGGCGCACTACCCCGCGGAGTTCATGGCGGCGTTGCTCTCCTCGGAGATCGGCGACACCGACAAGGTGGTGGCCTACATCAACGAGGCCCGGGAGATGGGACTCGAGGTCCTGCCGCCGTCGGTGAACGAGTCCGGGTGGAAATTCACCGTGATCGGTGACGACCAGATCCGCTTCGGGCTGGGCGCCGTGCGCAACGTGGGCCGCGGCGCCATCGAGTCCATCATCGCCGGCCGGGAGACGGAGCAGTACTCGTCACTCACCGACTTCTGCGAGGGGGTGGACCTGCGGCTGTGCAACAAGCGGGTGATCGAGTCGCTCGTGGCGGCGGGTGCAGCAGACCAACTCGGTGGGCATCGGGCCCAGCTCATCACGGGGCTGGATCGGGCGTTGCAGGAGGCCCAGCTGCGCCAGACGGAGCGGGCCTCGGGGCAGGCGTCGCTGTTCGGTGAGGCCCAAGCGGAGGACGCGGCCACCGCCCCACCCGCCCTGCCCGACGTGGAGCCATGGACCGAGGCCGAGCGGCTTGCCAAGGAGAAGGAGGTGGTCGGATTCTTCATATCCGGCCATCCCCTGGAGCGCTTCCGCGATGAGGCCCAGCTGTTCGGCACCCGCACCACCGCTACCCTGGGGGCGTGGAGCGAGCACCGGGTGAGCGCCGCCGTCGTGGTGACCACCGTCAAGCGACGGATCAGCAAGAAGTCGGGGGCGGAATACGCCCGGCTCACGCTGGAGGACTTCCACGGCACCGCCGAGGCGCTGGTGTTCCCGGATACCTGGGTTCGCCTGTCGGAGGTGATCGTCCCTGATGCCGCCCTGCTCCTGACCGGCGGCTACAGCACCCGGGACCGGGGGGAAGACCGCGCGCCGTTCATCGTGGAGGATGCGCAGGCGCTGGAACAGCTTCGCGACTCCGGCGCCATGGGGGTGGCCCTGGAGTGGCGGGCGGGCGGGGGACCCGACCGCGACGCGGCCCGGGCGCTCAAGGCACTGTGCGCGGCGCATCCGGGACCCGCTCCACTGTTCGTCGACTGGAGTGACGGCAACGGTGTGACCGCGCACTTGAAGGCGCGCCGCACAGGGGTAGCGCTGGACGAGGATTTCCTGCACGCTCTACGTGAGCTAGTGGGGAACGAGCGGGTACGTCTGGTCAAGGCACGCTAGGGAGATACAGTGGCACACGGCTTCAATCTCGAGTTCGAAAAGCCGATCATGGAGCTGGAGCGGCAGATCGAGCACCTCAAGCGCATGGCTGACGACCGTCAGCTCGACGTGCAGGGGGAGATCGAGCCGCTGGAGGCGAAGCTCATCCAGCTGCGGCGCGAGATCTATCGAGACCTGACACCGCTGCAGCGGGTGCAGGTGGCGCGTCACCCCAAGCGGCCCTACACGCTGGACTACATCCGCCGCGTCTTCACCGACTTCATCGAGCTCAAGGGGGACCGTCTGTTCCGCGACGACCCTGCCATCATCGGGGGCTGGGCGCGGCTCGAGAGCGGGCCCGTGGTGGTCATTGGGCACCAGAAGGGGCGCGACACGAAAGAGAACCTGCAGCGGAACTTCGGCATGCCCCACCCGGAGGGGTACCGCAAGGCCCTGCGCCTGATGCACATGGCCGAGCGGTTCGGCGCCCCCGTGATCACGCTGATCGACACCCCGGGCGCGTACCCGGGGCTGGGAGCCGAGGAGCGCGGGCAGGCAGAGGCGATCGCCCGCAACCTGGAGGAGATGGCCGCCCTCCGGATCCCGTTCGTCGCCGCAGTGATCGGCGAGGGCGGCTCGGGGGGGGCGCTCGCCCTCGGGGTGGCCGACCGCATCCTAATGCTGGAGAACGCGATCTACTCGGTAATCTCGCCGGAGGGCTGCGCCGCGATCCTGTGGAACGACGCGGGACAGAAGGAGCGGGCCGCCGAGGCACTCAAGCTCACCGCAAAAGACCTCCTCGAACTGGGCGTGATCGACGAGATCGTCCCCGAGCCGCCCGGCGGAGCCCACACGGACCCGGATGGGGCCGCCGACGGGCTGGCCACCGCTCTCAACAGCCACCTGGACGAGCTGATCCGGCTCGATCCGGAGGAGCGGGTGCGGCTGCGGGCCGAGAAGTACCGCAAGATGGGCCGGTTCGGCGAGGGATAGAGTTGCCCAACGTCGTCGAGGTCCGGTTCAAGGGAAACCGGAAGGCCTTCTTCACGTGGGACAGCGGGAGCGCCCTCGCGCCCGGCGACCCGGTGGTGGTCCAGATCGAGCGGGGCCAGGACCTGGGTCACGTATCCGCCGTGGGAGAGATCGCGGCGCGCAAGTGCGGGGTGGGGTGTGACGGGTGCGAGCTGGGCGCCCAGAACGATCTCACGGGCAGGATAGTCCGGGCCGCCTCCGGGGAAGACGCTCACCTGGGCGGCGAGCTGCGCAAGGCCGAAGAGGACGTACGCCGCAAGGTGATGGAGCGGGTGAAGGCGCACGAACTCACCATGAAGGTCTCCGACGCCGAATGGCAGTGGGACCGCAAGAAGCTCACGATCTACTTCACCGCTGAGAAGCGGGTTGACTTCCGGACGCTGGTCCGCGACCTGGCGAGCCTCTTCCGGACCAGGATCGAGCTCAGACAGATCGGCGCTCGGGACGAGTCGAAGCGGCTCGATGGGGTGGGGCGCTGCGGCCGGCAGTACTGCTGCTCGTCGTGGCTGTCCGAGCTCCGGCCGGTGAGCCTCTCCCTGGCCAAGGACCAGCGGCTCTCTCTCAACCCGTCGCAGATCTCAGGCGGCTGCGGGCGGCTGCTGTGCTGCTTGCGCTACGAGCACGATTTCTACGTCAGCGCACGCAAGCGGTTCCCCAAGCTGGGGCGCGCGCTGCGCACCACAGTGGGCTCCGAGACGGTCGAGGCCGTCGACATCTTCCGGGACCGCGTGCTGCTCAAGGCCGAGGATGCCTCGGTGCGTACGCTGACACTGGACCAGCTCAAGCAGGAGGTGGCGAGCCCGGAGCCCCAGGCCACCCCGCCCGAGCGGCCGGCCGCCGAGGCCACCCCACAGCCCGAGGGCGACACCACGGTGACGACCCAGGACGCCGTAGAGGCCGTCACGCCGCGCAAGCGCCGCAAGCGGCGGCGCGGCAGACGGGGCAACCGGAAGCGTGGCGGCAACGACCAGCCGGGTGCCAAGGACGATCGTGACCAGTAAGTACTACATCACCACCGCCATCGACTATTCCAACGGCGAGCCACACCTGGGGCACGCCTACGAGAAGATCGGGGCCGACTGCGTAGCCCGGTATCGGCGCCTGCGGGGCGACGAGGTCTACTTCTCAATCGGGATGGACGAGCACGGGCAGAAGGTCGCCCAGTCCGCCGAGGAAGCCGGGCAGGAGCCGCAGGCCTGGGTGGACAGCATCGCTGCCCAGTTCCAGGCTGCGTGGCACGAGCTCTCCATCAGCCACGACGTGTTCATCCGGACCACGGAGCCGCGGCACGAGCGTGCGGTGGAGGAACTGTTCCGTCGCATCCAGGACGGCGGGTACATCTCGGAGGGCGTATACGCCGGCTATTACTGCGTGGGGTGCGAGGGCTTCAAGGCCGAGAAGGACCTCGAGGACGGGAAGTGCCCGACCCACCCCACCCGTGAGATCAAGTGGGTCGAGGAACCGAACTACTTCTTCGAGATCGGGCGGTTCCGCCAGAAGCTGCTCGACCTGTACGAAGCCAACCCCGAGTTCATTCGGCCTCGACCCAAGTTCAACGAGGTCTACAACGTCGTCGAGGGTTGGACCGACGACCAGAAGATATCGGTGAGCCGCGCCCGGGTGCCGTGGGGCATCCCCTGGCCCGACGACCCGGACCACGTGGTGTACGTGTGGTTCGAGGCGCTGATCAACTACCTCTCGGTAGCGGGGTTCCCCGAGGACGGCTACCAGGCCACCTGGCCCGCCGACGTCCACGTGATCGGCCCCGACATCGTGCGGTTCCATGCGGCGATGTGGCCCGCGATGCTCATGGCCGCGGGCGTCGAGATTCCCAGGCACGTCTGGTGCCATGGTTGGGTGAACATCGGCGGCTCGCGATTCTCGAAGTCGGCGGGGGTGCCGGTGACCCTGCCCAATCTGGTCGACCGGCACGGGCCGGACGCCCTGCGCTACTTCGTGCTGCGGGAGATCCCCTGGAACGCCGACGGGAACTTCACGTGGGAGCGGTTCGATGCCCGGTACACGTCGGAGCTGGCCGACGGATACGGCAACCTGGTGAGCCGGGTTATGTCGATGATCGGCCGCTACACCGACGGGGTGGTTCCCGAGCACGGAGGCACGACGCCTCTCGACGCGGCGGGCGACGACTGCGTGGCGGCGTACCGCGGCGCCATGGACGCGCACCTGCTCCACGAGGGGGCCGAGCACACCTGGCGGCTGGTGGACCGAGCCAACGGGTTCGTAGAGGAGCGAGCTCCGTGGACCCTCGCCAAGCAGGAGAAGACGGACGAGTTGGGGGAGACGCTTTCCGCCCTCGCTCGCAGCGTCGCGCGGATCACTCTGATGTCGAGTCCCTTCATGCCGGAGAAGACCCAGGCCGTGTGGCAGGCCCTGGGGCTCCCCGGGAGTGTGACGCAAGCCACGTGGGGCGACCTGGAGCAGCCGCCCACCGCAGGCCGCCGCACGAGCAAGCCAGCACCTCTCTTTCCCAAGGAGCCGCAGCAGCACGGCTGAGCCAGAGCCGCGCCCGGTGGGGTGCTTCTAACCATCAGTGTTGCAATGAGTTACAGGTCCGGCTTCGCTGGTTGACAGCGCCTGTCCCGGCAGTCTACTTTTTCGATCCCTGTTGTGATTTTGAGCACGGTAAAAAGCCGCAATCACAGGAAAATTGCCGGTTAACGGCTCTATAGAAGTGGGGGCTGGGCCAATGGCAGATCGGCGATGGTCGGTGGTGTTCGTGCCGCATGGGACGGGGGAATCCCGGTCCGTCGTAGTCTCCTTGCGCGCGTTCAAGGTCCTGGTAGGGATCTTGGCGGTGGTCGCGGTGACGACGGTAGTCTTCGGCTACGCCACGATCACCAAGGCCATTGACCTCACCCGCCTGGACCGTTTGGAGCGCCGCAACGAGCTCCTGTCGCAGGAACTCAGCCAAGCAGAGAATCTCATCACGAGTCTGGGCGATACGATTTCGGCAATCGCCCAACGGGATGAGCTGGTCCGGCTTCTGGCGGGCCTCGACCCGACGGATCCCGCCGTCCAACTGGCCGGTATCGGTGGACCGACGGGCCCCTGGACCGAGCGGGAGCAGGTTCTCTCCGAAGGCCCCACTGGACAGCAGGCGCTCACCTTCCGGTCCGACCTCGACAACCTGATCCGTCGCGCCAATCTGCTGGCGACCTCGTATGGGGACGCGGTCACAAGCCTGGAGTCACACCAGGATCGGACGCAGCGGACCCCGTCGATCTGGCCCACGGACGGCTGGCTGACGAGCTCGTTCTCCAGCGCGCGGGTGCATCCCATCTTCCACGAAGCACGGCCCCATGAGGGCATCGACGTATCGGCGCCCATGGGGACGTCGATCATGGCCCCGGCCGCCGGCCGCGTAGTGGACGTGCAGACCAAGACCGGGTACGGCAGGACCCTCACCGTCGACCACGGCTACGGCGTGGTCACGTTCTACGCGCACTGCTCGAAGGTCCTGGTGCGGGTGGGCCAGCGGGTGCGCCGCAGCGACAAGATCGCCGAGGTGGGCAACACTGGCATCGCCACCGGACCGCACCTCCACTACGAGGTGATCGTGAACGGCAGGCCCGTGGACCCGCGGGAGTACCTCCTGCCTCCGAAGGTCGTCGATTAGGCGCGCACCTCCAGCCGCCAGCCGCATGAGCTCTCCAGCGGCGCCCCGTGAGTCCGGCGCGCCGCTCTTGTCTTTGCGCCGCGACCGTCCCCGCGGGCCGCATCCTCGTGCCGCATCGCGGCTCGGGATCGTGGCGTTGCTCGCTCTGTGCGGCACCGCCTGCGGGGGAGGGGCATCGCCGGTCACCGTGCAGGCGGTGCTCGAGGTCGCAGGCTCCCTCGCCCAGTTGGAGATCACGGCGCTGCCCTTCGACCCGGACCACATCCTGGACTCACTGAGGGCCGAGGCACCCACTGCCCAGCCGAGCTTCCCGGGCCTCGAGGAGGAGCTCGCGGCCTACCGCAGTCCGGAGGATGACCGGCTCGCCGAGGCGACCCGTCCCTGGCTGGCGCTGTACGACACCGTGGCCAGGCTGGCCGACTCCCTGAACCTGATGGATCGGCGCAGTCCGACCTACGCGCGGATATACCAGCGGTTCCGCGAGCAGTACGCCCGCTTGCAGCGGCGGGCCGCCGAGCGCGACCGGGCCCTAGAGGAGTTGCGGGGCGAAGACGTGGCCCTGGCCCGGCGGGCGCAGGCGGCGGCCGACTCTTTGAGGGCGTGGGAGCGCCAAGCGTACCAGGGGTATGCGCAGGCGGCCGGGGCAGCCCTCGCTGCCTCAGGGCGGACGGTGACGGCGGAGACCACGGCGGCGGACGGTGGAGCCCACTTCGCCCTGGCACCGGGGCGGTGGTGGGTCGTGGCGCGCTGGCCGGACCCCGAGAACCCGTTCCATGAGTACTATTGGAACGTCGCCGTCACGACGACCGGCTGGCTTCCCCTCCGCGTTCCGTTGTTCTCGCGGAACACCCAGCGGCGCTGGCGACATTAGCAAGAGAGCTGAGGAGCGTGACACCGTGCAGCACCGAAGACTGATCGGCCTCATCGCCGCCGCAATCGCACTAGTCCTAGTAGGGGGCCGTGTCGTGCGTGGCGGACTCGGATCTGCATCGGCGGCCGAGACACGCGAGGCTGCCGCCGATTCCGCCTCCCAGGAGCAGCAGAGCGGCATGCTCGCCCAGCGCACCAAGGGCGATGACGACGCCCCCATCACCATCTTCGAGGCGAGCGACTTCCAGTGTCCCTATTGCCGTGACTTCTGGGAGCAGACGCTACCCGCTCTGGAGCGGGAGTACATCCGGACGGGGAAGGCGCGGCTCGTGTTCCTCAACCTGCCGCTTCCGCAGCTTCACGCGAACGCCCCCGCAGCGCATGAGTTCGCCATGTGCGGTGCACGTCAGGACCGCTTCTGGCAGGTGCACGACCTGTTGTTCCAGCACCAGGGGCAGTGGGCGCGCCTGGACGATCCCGCACCCTACTTCATGGTGCTGGCCGATTCCGCCGGCCTCGACGCTGACGAGCTCACCACGTGCTTCACCTCCGGCGCGGTGCGGGGCCTGGTCCAGCAGGAGGCCGAGACGAACTTCCGCGCCGGGATCCAGAGCACCCCGTCGTTCATCGTCGAGGGCCTCCTGCTCCCGGGGTTTGCGCCCCCGGAGCTGTGGCGGCCGATTCTCGACTCGATCTTCGTGGAGAAGACGCAGGGGCGCTAGTCGCTCCTACCCGAAGAGCGCGATCCCAACGTCGTACAGGGCGTGGGTCCAGGCCGTGATGCCGAAGCCCCGGGCCACATAGAGCCCGCTCAGCAACAGACCGGCGATGGCCCTGAAGGTGAAGGAGGGTAGCTCTAGGGGGTCACCGTACGGCCCGATGTAGTGGAACGCCGAGAAGATCAGGGCGCTGGCCACGATCGCCACCCCCACCGCCACGGGGCGCCGCCACCCCAGCCGCAGCCCCAGGGCCAACAGCGCCGAGACCAGCAGGACCCGGAAGAGAAGCTCCTCGTATATCCCGGCACCGAGAGAGATCACCAACTGCGTGCCCAGGGGGAGCGCGGCAGCGGGGCTCTGGAGCGCCACGCCCAGCCCGGGCCCATAGAGCAGCTGGGCGGTGAGGAGCGCTACTACCTGGCCGAAGATGGCCGCGTAGACCAGGCTCTCGGCGAGACTCCCCAAGAACACCCGCAGGTCCAGCGGCCCACCGCCCCGCTGGCGGTGGTCGTGCCACACGACCCACGCCCCGATGCCCAGCACCAAGGCACCGAACACCACCAGCCCGCTGCGCCCCCCGGTGGAGACGAACAGCGTCTTGAGCATCACGTCCGCGGCGTTGCGCACGCCGTGGAACGCCGACCCGCTGAGCAGCGCAGCCAGCCCCTCGTACAGCAACAGCAACGGTAGGGCGAACAGCACGCTGTAGCGCGGCTCGCGGCTGACGGCGAAGTAGTCCCGTGGCACCATGGTCTCCAACCTAGCACATTGCCCAACATGTCCCGCACGGCGTACCGGCTAGCGGCTCGCTTGGTGCACCGCCTCCCGCTCCCCAGCGGCACGCTGGCGTCGAGCATCAGCGGCCGCCGGGAGGCAGCCGCGCGATGGGCCCGCTGGGCCGAGGAGGAGCGCACGGCGGCCCCCCTCGCCTGGGTCCACGGGGCGTCAGTGGGGGAGGCGCTGGCCGCCGAGCCCGTCGTGGCCCGGCTCCGCTCGGCCCGACCGGACCTCCAGATCGTGCACTCCTATTCCTCGCCCTCGGCCGCCGGCTGGCCCATGCCGTTCGCGGCAGACCATCGGGACTTCCTACCGCTGGATGAGCCGGGACCCGTGTCCCAGGTGCTGGCAGCCGTGAGGCCCTCGCTCATGGTCTTCTCCCGGGGCGACCTGTGGCCCGAGATCGCTGCCGAGAGCGCCACCCGGGGTATTCCCCTGGCGGTGGTCGGCGCCACCGTGGGCCGCCGCAGCCGGCGCCTCCACACCCTCCTCAGACCCCTGTACGGGCCGGTCTCCGCCGCGGTTTCCTGGCTGGGAGCCACCTCCTCTGAGGACGCTGCCCGGTGGACCCGGCTGGGCGTGCCCGAGGACCGCGTGCGCGTGACCGGGGACCCCCGCCACGACTACGTATTGGAGCTGGTGCCCAACCTGCAGCACCTGGAGGGACTCGTGCCGTGGGCGGCGGCGGGCCCGGTCCTGGCGGCGGGAAGCGTCGAGCCGGAGGACGAGTGGGTGCTCCTGGGCGCCCTGGAACACGTCCTGGCCGAGGACCCCGACGCGCGGGCCCTCCTCGTCCCCCACCTGCCCTCGGAGGACACCTTGGCGCGCCTGGCTGCGCGAGCGGGGCGGCGTGGCCTCACCGTGGAACGCTGGGATGGGGGCGGGACCCAACCCCAGAGCCGGGTCGTCACCGTAGCCGCCCGCGGCGTGCTGTTCGACCTCTACGCCCTGGCAGCAGCGGCGTATGTGGGGGGAGGATTCCGGCCGGGCGGTCTCCACGCGACGATCGAGCCCGCGGCCTACGGGATCCCGGTGGCTGTGGGGCCCCGCTGGGATCACTCGGATGACGCCCGGCACTTGGTGGAGGCCGGCGGCGCCGCCACGCTGCCGCAGCGCGGAGCCGGCGATGCCCTGGCCCGCGTATGGCTGCGATGGCTGGAGGATGCGGGGACACGCACCACGGCGGGCCTGGCGGCACGTAGCACATTGAAACAGGGAGCAGCAGGTACCACGGCCAGGGCCCTGCTGGAGATGTTGCCCAGTCCCCTTGCCTCGACCCGCCCCGAGCCGCAGCCCCGGCTCCCGACGCACACCGAGGACCGGCCCGGCGGCGAGGTGCCCTCGCCTGACGAGTACCCCCCGGCGGCACGGAGGTAGCCGCACCGGCTGGAAGGTGGCCGCCGGGAGAGCCGTCCCCAAGAAGCGAAACGGGGCGCCCCCGAAGGGAGCGCCCCGCGCATTGTCGGACCAGACCGATCGTCTTGGGGTCAGCCACCCACCAGGCCACCGGCCACGCCGAGGCCCGGCACGCTGAACTTCCAGGAGAGGCCTGCGCCGAGGATCAGCGGCTTCACGCTCTCCGTCGCATCCCCGGGCGTGACTGTCAGCCAGTCGAGCGCGGCCCACGCGCCGATGCCCAGCAGCAGGTTGAAGTTGACACCGCCCGAGACGCCGAACCCGACATCGGTCTGGGACTCCGTCAGGAGGTCGCCGGAGGTGCTGAAGATGTGCACCCGAGGCGCGACCCAGGGCTCCACGAACCAGCCCACCACCGGCAGATCGAGCGCGATGCCGATACCTATGGGGAAGTTCCACTGCTTGAGCTGGCTCCCGGTCTCACCGAACTTCGAGTAGCCGGCGCCCGCCTGCACGTTCACCACGATCATGCTGGCGGGCGTGCGATAGATCGTCAGCGCCACGTTCCCGCCGTAGGTCAACTCCTTGCCCAGGGGCGTCGCTGTGGTGTCCTTCGGATCGACGTACGACACGCCGCCCATGATCTGGAACTTGGACAGACCCAAGATGATGTGGCCGCCGAACGCCACCGGCGAATTCCCGTCAGGGAACTTCGCGTCGTCGTTCAGCCCGGTGCCGAAGTCGCCGTACACGCCGACGCCGGTGCCGAACGCCGGCGAGAAGAACACCGGCATGGTGCCGAGCTGTGCATGCGCCACACCGGCGGTGAGGCTCAGCGCGAGCCCGGTCAGGGCGATACCGCACAGGAAGCGCTTCATGAGACCCCCTTCCGTGTCTGGTTGCAGTCCCGGTTCGCCACCGCTGTCTCCGCCAGCGGGGACGCCCCCATTCGTCACGCAATTGCCGACATAGCTACAACTTCCAGGCGATTCCGTCAACAACGCGGGCAGTTAATGCAAACGGGGCACCCCCTTCGGGGCGCCCCGCACGCTTACACAGCTTGGATTCTCCGTACTACGATCAGCCGCCCACGAAGCCCTTCGACTCCGGGAGGCTGGGCACCGAGAACCGCCAGGCCAGACCGGCACCGAGGCGGAACGGGCTGATGCTCTCGTCGGAGCCGAACCGCTTCGCCGACGACCAGTCAGCCACGACGTATACGCCGATGCCCATGGCGGAGTAGAAGTTGATGCCGCCGCTCACGCCGAAGCCGACCTTGGTCACCGAGGTGTCCACCGCGAAGCCCTCGGTCTTGTCGCTGAAGATGATCGCCTGCGGGGCGATCCAGGGCTCGACCATGTGGCCGCCCGACAACGTGGCGCCGTAGGCGATCGGCAGGCCGATGGGGAAGGCCCACGTCGTGGTCTTGAACGTGTCGGACGTGTCCTTGATCGTCGTGTTGCCCACGCCCACCATCAGGTCCACGAAGATTGGCGAGGTGGCGCCCTTGTAGATGGTGACGCCCAGGTTGCCGCCGAAGGTGATGGGCTTCTTCAGCTCGTCGTCCTTCGTGTCCAAGTACCACGCGCCGGCCGAGATCTTGAACTGCGCGGCGCCGAACAGGATGTGGCCGCCGAAGGCCATCGGGGCGCTCGCGTCGACTCCACTGTCAATCTTCGCATCCTCGTTCAGACCGGTGCCCCAGTCACCGAAGATGCCCACGCCGGCTCCAAAAGCCGGCGAGTACCAGACGGGGACGGACGCCGTCTGCGCCTGCGCCGCCCCGGCGAGGCTAATTGCCAGCCCGACCAGGGCAATTCCACCCAGAAACCGTTTCATGTGACTCTCCTCAAGCTGGTTGTATTCACAATCCACCCGGAGACCCCCCGTCGGGACGCCCCGGTTCGAGCATGGATTCGTCGGGATATACGTACACCGTAGAGCCCCCGACGTCAATACCCGCCGCAAACATTAACCTGCCTTCACGCCAGTCTTTAGACCGCCTCCGGGGAGCCGCCGGAGGGGCCCCCGTCCGGCGAATCTAGCGACCCCTTTTGGCCCCCTACCGCACCCAAACCGCGCTGATGGAGAACCCCTCCAGCGAGGCGTCCCCGAACCCCACGCTCAGCCGTGCGTCGAACGCGCGGCTCAGCTGGAAGTCCGCCCCTATGCCGAAGCCGAACTGGAAGTGGTCACTGCCCCCCGTGTTGATGAGCCCCACCGGCTCCACGTAGGGCGCGATGCTCACCTGGGAGTCTTCCACGTTGAGGCGCCGTCCCACCGAGAAGCCCAGCGGTATGAGGGCCTGGTCGACACCGTTGAAGTGGGCCCCCAATCCCAGGATCACCGCCCCGTCCAGGGGGAAGTTCTCCGTGTGGGTCAGCACCCGAAACCGGCCAGTGCCGCCAATCTGAATGACCGTCTCAACACCCTCTCCCGGATCCCAGAACCCGCCGCGGACCTCGAAGTCGAACGTCTTGTACCCGAACCCGAACAGGCCCTCGAAGGCCGTGCCCCCGAAGTCGGGGAAGCTGAGGGTAGCGCCGAACTCGTGCTTCTCGAACGAGCGGTACGGCGCGTAGTAGGCCGGCATGGCCGTCGCCTGGGCGGCCGCCGTCCCGACCACCGCGAGCATCGCGATCCCCAGCGCCAGCAGTGTCTTACGCAGCATCGTCATCTCCTACCGTTTCCACGTGCTCGGCGACGACCTTCACGGTGTCGTCCGCCACCTGGAGGAACCCGCCGCGCACCCGGAAGCGGCGCGTCTCGCCCTCCGTGCTCACCGTGAGCAGACCGTCGCCCAAGAGGGTGACAAACGGAGCGTGCCGCGGCAGGATCCCGACCTGACCATCGAAAGCCGGTGCTACCACGGCGGTTGCGGCCCCATCGTATACCGACTGCTCGGGGGACAGCACCGTGATGTGCATCACGCCGTTTCCAACTGCGTGGACTTGTCCACCACCTCCTCGATTCCCCCGACCATGTAGAACGCTTGTTCGGGGAGCTCGTCGAACTCACCGCCAACGACCCGCTCGAAGCTCTCCACCGTGTCCTCGAGCTTGACGTAGCGGCCCGCCGTCCCGGTGAACGCCTCGGCCACGTGGAAGGGCTGCGACAGGAGCCGCTGCACCCGGCGGGCCCGGCCCACGATGAGCTTGTCCTCCTCGGAGAGCTCGTCCATGCCGAGGATGGCGATGATGTCCTGCAGCTCCTTGTAGCGCTGCAGGATCCGCTGGGTCTCCACCGCCGCCTTGTAGTGCCGCTCGCCCAGGTACTGCGCGTCCAGGATGCGGCTGGCGGAGTCCAGGGGATCCACCGCCGGGTAGATGCCGATCTCGGTGAGCGCCCGGGAGAGCACCACCGTGGCATCCAGGTGGCTGAACGCCGTGGCCGGCGCCGGGTCGGTGAGGTCGTCCGCCGGCACGTAGATCGCCTGCACCGAGGTGATGGAGCCCTTCTTGGTTGAGGTGATCCGCTCCTGCAGGTCGCCCATCTCGGTGCCCAGCGTCGGCTGGTAACCCACGGCGCTGGGCATGCGGCCCAGCAGCGCCGACACCTCCGAGCCCGCCTGGGTAAACCGGAAGATGTTGTCGATGAAGACCAGCACGTCCTGGCCCTCCCGGTCGCGGAAGTACTCGGCGACCGTTAGCCCCGACAGACCCACCCGCAGCCGGGCGCCGGGCGGCTCGTTCATCTGCCCGTAGATCAGGGCCACCGACTCGAGCACCCCGCTCTCCTGCATCTCCAGGTAGAGGTCGTTCCCCTCGCGGGTGCGCTCACCCACGCCGCAAAACACCGACCGACCGCCGTGCCCCTTCTGCACGTTGTTGATGAGCTCCATGATGATGACGGTCTTGCCCACCCCGGCGCCGCCGAACAGCCCGATCTTCCCGCCCTTCACGAACGGGGCGATGAGGTCGATCACCTTGATGCCGGTCTCGAACACTTCGGTCTTGGGCTCGAGGTGGGTGAACTCCGGCGGGTCGCGGTGAATGGGCCAGCGCTCCACGTCGTCGGGAATCGGCGGGCCCTCGTCCACCGGCTCGCCGATCACGTTGAGCACCCGACCCAGAGCGGCCTCGCCCACGGGGACGGTGATGGGGCCGCCGGTGTCCCGCGCGTCCATGCCCCGTACCAGCCCGTCGGTGCTGCTCATGGCCACCGCCCGGACCTGGTTCCGCCCGATGTGCTGCTGCACCTCGGCGATCACCCGGACCGGCGGCCCACCGTTGCCCTCGGTCTTGATCTCCAGCGCGGTATAGAGCTCAGGGAGCTGCTCCGGTTCGAACTCCACGTCGACGACGGGGCCGATGATCTGGACGATCTTTCCGATGTTCTCTGCCATGCCTTCCTCTATCAGCCTTTCAACGCCTCGGCGCCGCCGACGATCTCGGCGAGCTCCTGCGTGATCTGGGCCTGGCGGGCCCGGTTGTAATTGCGCCGCAGCACATCGATCATCTCGCCGGCACTCTCCGTGGCGTTCTTCATCGCCGTGCGGCGCGCCCCGTTCTCCGACGCCGCCGTCTCCACCAGCGCACGGTACATCCCATTCTGGACGTACAGCGGCAACGTGCTCGCGAGGATCACGTCGGGGGACGGCTTGAGCAGGTAGTTGAGCACTCTCTTCCGCTCCGGCCGCGCGATGGGCAACAGCGTGAGGAGCGTGGGAGGCGTCGACAGCGGGTTGTTGAACTTGGCGAAGATCACCTCCACCGCGTCCAGCTCTCCCTCCGCGAACCGCTGCATGAGCGGCTCCACCAGCTCCGCCGCGTGCCGGGGCGTCGGCCGGTCACCGATGTCCTGCCGCTCCCTCTCGAACGACCGCCCCACGTACTTGAAGTAGCCGATCCCCTTGCGCCCCACCCCGTGGAGCTCGACCTCGATGCCCCGCGCCTCGAGCTCGAATACCCGTTCCCGGCCCGTGCGGATCAGGTTGGCGTTGAAGCTGCCGCACAGTCCACGGTTGCTGGTGATCAGCACCAGTGCGACCCGTTGGGGGGCGCCCTTGGGATGGCGCAGCAGCGGGAAGCGCTCCTCGTGCACCGGGTCGTACAGGCTCGCGATGAGATCGGCGAGGGCCGCCGCGTAGGGCCGCGCCGCCACCACGCGATCCTGCGTGCGCTTGAGGCGCGACGTGGCGACCATCTCCATGGTCTTCGTGATCTGGCGCGTCTTCTCGACCGAGCGGATGCGCCGCCTGAGCTCCCGGGTCTTGGCCATGGCTCAGCGCTACTCGAGCGCCTTGAACTCCTTGATGGCGCTCTCGAGATCGGCGATCAGCGAGTCGTCCATCACCCGCTTGGTGCGGATCACTTTGAGGACCTCGGGATGCTTCGCGCCCATGAACTCGTGGAAGTCCGCCTCCCACTGGTGCACGTTGCCGCCCTCGACGTTGTCGAGGTAGCCGTTGGTCACCGCATAGATGATGGTGATCTGGTTCTCCACCGGCATGGGCTGGTACTGCGGCTGCTTCAGCACCTCCACGATGCGCTGGCCCCGGGCCAACTGGCGCTGCGTGGCCGCGTCTAGGTCCGAGCCGAACTGGGCGAACGCTTCGAGCTCGCGATACTGCGCGTACTCGAGGCGCAGCCGCCCCGCCACCTGCTTCATCGCCTTGATCTGCGCGTTGCCGCCCACCCGGGAGACCGAGATGCCCGGGTTGATGGCGGGCCGCACGTTAGCGTAGAACAGGTCGCTCTCCAAGTAGATCTGCCCGTCGGTGATGGAGATTACGTTGGTGGGGATGTAGGCCGAGACGTCGCCCGCCTGGGTCTCGATCACCGGCAGGGCCGTCAGGGACCCGCCGCCGTGGGCGTCGGACAGCTTGGCCGCCCGCTCCAGCAGTCGGGAGTGCAGGTAGAACACGTCACCGGGGTACGCCTCGCGCCCCGGCGGCCGCCGCAGCACCAGAGAGAGTTGGCGGTACGCCTGGGCGTGCTTCGACAGGTCGTCATAGATGCACAGGGTGTGGCCGCTCTTCTGGTACATGAAGTACTCGGCCATGGCGCACCCGGCGTAGGGAGCGATGTACTGCATCGGGGCGGGGTCGGCCGCGCCGGCCACCACCACGATGGAGTACTCCATCGCCCCCGTCTCCTTGAGGTGCTCCACGACGCGGGCCACGGTGGACTCCCTCTGCCCGATGGCCACGTAGACGCAGATGACGTCCTGGCCCTTCTGGTTGATGACAGCGTCCAGGGCGATGGCCGTCTTGCCGGTGCCGCGGTCGCCGATGATGAGCTCTCGCTGCCCGCGGCCGATGGGGATCATGGAGTCCACCGCCTTGAGCCCTGTCTGCAGCGGCTCCTTCACCGGCTGCCGCGCCACGATGCTCGGCGCCTGGTACTCGAGCTTCCAGTAGCTGTCGGTCTTGATGGGCCCGAGGCCATCCACGGGGGTGCCCAGGGGGTCCAGTACCCGTCCGATGAGCGCGTCCCCCACCGGGACCTCCAGCACACGGGCGGTGCGCCGGACCTCGTCGCCCTCCTTGAGCTGCAGGTAGTCGCCCAGGATGACCGCCCCGAGGTTGTCCTCCTCGAGGTTGAGGGCGAGGCCCGTCACGGTCTCGCCCGTCTCGGAGGCAGCGAACTCCAGCATCTCGCCCGACATGGCCGAGGTGAGCCCGTAAACCCGGGCGGTGCCGTCCTTCACCTCCAGCACCGAGCCGACTTCCTGGGTGTCGAGGGCTTCGAGATCGGCGGCCTCAATCTCCTTGAGGAGAACGTCCTTCAGCTCGCCGGGACGAAGTACAGAATCGGTAGCCATAGACCTGTATTGTGGATTTGTGCCGTGAAAACCGAGAAAAGACTGTCAAATGTAGCCGAGAAGCGGCCTCCACTCCACCCTTCCCCCAGTCACCCTACACGGCTCCGCGTCCTCCCCCTCAAGAACCGCCGCAGTACCCCCCGGGGCCCCAGCTCCGCCAACTCCCGGGGCGTCACCCCGGCCACCCGCCGGGCGGTGCCGGCCAGATGGCTCGCCGTGGCATATCCCAGGATTCGGGCCACCGCCGTCACGTTGTAGCCAGGGTTGGCCAGCAGGTCCGCCGCCCAGGCCATGCGCGCCAAATCAATGACTCGCTTGAGATTGGGAGCGCCACCAGCGGCGAACTCCCGGGAGAGGTGCTCCCGGGTGCGGCGCAGGGCCCGTGCGATGTCGCCGGTGGTGGTGGCCGTCCCCACCCGCGCCAGGACCTCGTCCCAGGCCCGGAGCTGTAGCGGCTCGGTGAGGCGCAGCAGCCGGGGGGCGTCGCCCAGCTCGGCGCGGCGGCGCTGCGAGGCGCAGCGAGCCCAGATGAGCTCCCCCGCCGCCCGATCGTCCACGCCCTCCACCAACGCCGCCAGTCCGCCACGGCGGCATGCCGTGAGCAGCGCCCCGTCGTCGGGCCGGAAGGCGCTGAGGGCCATGACGGGAATGCGCGGATACAGCTGCGCCAGCTCGAAGGCTCCCTCCGCCCAGCCGTTCCGCACGTCCACCACCACCGCATCCACCAGCTCTCGCTCGAGGAAGCCGGCGGCGCGGTCCACCGTGCGGCAGGCCACCAGCCGCACGCCGCGGCGCGGCAACCCCCGCCGAATTGCCGAGCGGACGGCCCCGCTGCGGTGGACCAGGGGAACGACCGGCACTCTACCCCTCGGCGCCCGGCGCCCCGGGGCTGTCCAGGTCGGCTACCGCCCTTATCGCCTGGCGGAACACACCCCGGGCGTTGTCGTAGGAGATGGTCTCGAGGGCTTCGTCCCGCGGAAACCACTTACACTCGGTTATCCCTTCCCCGAGCTGGGGCGTGGGATCCCCGGCGGGCGACTCGAACAGATAGAAGTGGCAGTACTTGTGGATCAGTCTGCCGCGGAGCCGAAAGAACCAGTCGATCATCCCCAGGGGCGCCTGCAAGATCACATCGTCGAGACCGGTCTCCTCGTGAATCTCCCGACGGGCCGCAACGTCGGGGGATTCCCCCTCGTCGATGTGTCCCTTGGGAAAACCCCAGTTCTTGTAGGAGTCCAGGATCAGGAGAAAGCGGGGCCCCTCCTCGGTGCGGCGGAAGATCACGCCGCCGGCGCTCGTCTCCCTCCTCGGTCGTCGCCTGAGGCCCACTAGAAGACCGAGAACTTGAAGTACTTGCGCGGGTTGGCCTGGATGTCGGCCAACAGCTCCCGCAGCTGTACCACCGCCAGCGTCGCTTCCTGGTAGAGCGCCGAGTCGGACATGAGCAGACCGATGGTGCCCGTCCCTTCCTGCAGGCGCGTCATCAGAGTGTCGGCGCCCAGGATCAGCCGCTCGATGCTCGCCTGATTGGCCCGCGCCACGCCCATCACCTCCCGCATGTCCCGGAGCGCCTGGGCCACATCCTCCGAGGCCGCCGCTGTGTTGTCCAGGATCACCTCCAGCTCCCCCTGCTCCGTAGCCTCGTCCACCCGGGCCAGGGAGGACTGCAGCCGCCGGGCCGCGTCGGTCAGCACGGTGGAGCCCTGGCGCAGGTTGTCGCCCACCTCGCCCATCAGCTCCGTCTGCTGCTGCGTGAAGGCGCTGATGTTGTCGGCGATCCCGGTGAAGTCGCGAATGGCCTCCTGCAGCTCCGCCACCGCCTGGGAATCGAACACCGTCTGGATGCGCGAGGAGATCGTCGTGATGTCCGTGGCGATGCGGTTGGCCTGGGCGGTGAGCTGGCCGATATCCGGCAGGGTGGCCCCGGGCCAGGCGTCGTCGCCCTCGGCCAGCGCCGCCTCCAGGGCGCGCCGGATGCTGGCGTCGTCGGGAGGCTGGTCCAGGCTGATGATGTCCGCCTGCCACTCGCCGAACAGGGACCGAGCCGCGGCGATGATGGCGGGCCGCGGCGGGACCACCACTTCCTCGTAGACCTGGAGCTCGGCCTCCACCCAGTTGCGCTCCCCCAGGCGGATCGCCTGGACGCGGCCCACCCGCACCCCCCGGAGCACCACGGGATCCCCCACGCCCAGGCCTCCCACCGTCTGGAAGCGGGCCCGGTGCTCCACCGGCGAGACGCCCAGCCGGGTGCTGGAGAGCCAGAACGTCGCGGCTACCACCACGGCCAGCCCGACCAGGATGGTCGCCCCGACGACGATCTCGTCGCGCCGCTTCACGCCAACCCTCCCGCCTGGGCGGCCTCGGCCGCCGCACCGCCGTCCGGCCGCCCCTCGATGAACTGCCGTACGATGGGATCGTGGGTGCGCTGGATCTGCTCCACCGTCCCCACCTGGCGGATCGCCCCTCGGTGCAGCATGGCGATGCGATCGCCCACGGCGTACGCGCTGGTCAAGTCATGTGTCACGACGATACTGGTCACCCCCAGCCGCTCCCGCGTCTTGCGCATCAGCTCATTGATTACCGCCGCCGTCACCGGATCCAGCCCGGTGGTCGGCTCGTCATATAGAAGGTAGGTGGGCCGCAGCGCGATCGCCCGGGCCAGTCCCACCCGCTTGCGCATCCCCCCCGAAAGCTCGGCGGGGTAGCGGTCCTCGCTCCCCAGGAGGTCCACCATGGCGAGGGATTCCTGCACCCGCTCGGCCATCTCCCGCTGGGACAGGCGCTGCCGCTTGAGACCCAGCGTGAGGTTCTCCCATACGGTCATGGAGTCGAACAGGGCGGCGAACTGGAACACGAAGCCGATGCGGGAGCGCAGGGCCCTCAAGCTCTCGCGATCCAGCGCGTGGACGATCTCGCCGTCCACCTCCACCTCGCCGAAGTCGGGCTCCAAGAGTCCCACCACGTGCTTCAGGGCCACGCTCTTGCCGCTGCCCGAGTGGCCGATGACCACCATGGTCTCGCCGTCCTGGACCTCCAGGGAGAAGCCCTGCAGGACGTGCTTCTCGCCGAACGCCTTGTGGACGTCCCGAAACTCGATCATCCCGGCCGTCCCGTTCTCACAGCAGCACCACCGCCCAAAAAGCGTCCAGCACCAGGATCGCCTCGGCGCCCCGCACCACGGCGGTGGTAGTCTCCCGCCCCACACCCTCGGCACCCCCTCGGGTGGTGAGGCCGTGGTAGCAGCCGATGAGGGCGATGGCGAGGCCGAACGACATGGCCTTCACCAACCCGAACCAGACGTCCTTGAACTGGTAGAACAGCCGCAGCCCCTTCACGAACTCCGGCGTGGAGAGATCCAGCAGGTTCACGGCGGTGATCCACCCGGACACGATCCCCACGGCGCTGGCGATGGCCACGACGACGGGGAACATGAGGGTCGCCGCCACGACTCGGGGGACCACGAGGTACGAGTTGGGATCGTAGGCCAGGGTCTCGAGGGCGTCGACCTGCTCGGTCACCCGCATGGTGCCCAGCTCGGCGGCGATGTTGGCGCCCACCCGACCCGCAAGGGCCAGGCCAACCAGCACCGGGGCCAGCTCCAACATCATGGCCTTCCCCACGAAGGTTCCCACGAAGTAGAGCGGCACTGCCCCGGTGAAGCTGTACGAGGAGAGCAGTGCCATGACGATCCCGGTGAAGACCGCGATGAAGCAGGCGATGGGCAGCGACTGCACCCCGATGCGCCGCATCTGCGCCGCGGTGAGGCCGCCCCAAGTGCCGACCTCCCGCGCGCTGCGGGCGACGTCGGACAGGAAGTGGCCCACCCGGCCGACCGCAGTAAGCCAGCCGGCGACCCGGACCGTCAATGCGTTGTACACGGCGCGAATTTACCGGAGGTCAGGGGGCCGGGCCAGGGCTCCGACCCGGCACGGCACGATCAGGTTTGTGACCACGCTGCCCACCCCGGCGGCGCCCAACGCGCCCCCGGCCGGCAACGCAACGCGGGGGCAGGTGGCACCTGCAGCCACCTGCCCCCGAGGAACGAGCCACTGCCCGGGGCTCGTCTCGTTGACTGTCTCCTCAGGCGGCGAAGCTCGCCAGGGCGCGACCCACGTCGCCCTCGCGCAGCCGCTTGAGGGCCCGGTCCCGCAGCTGGCGCACCCGCTCCCGGGTGACGCCGAGCATGCCCCCGATCTCCTCGAGGGTGTGCTCGCGCCCGCCGTCCAATCCGAAGTAGAGCCGGAGCACCTTGGCGTCCCGGGCCGGGAGGCTCAGGAGGGCCTCCTCGACCTCGTCGCTGAGGAAGCGCTCCATGGTCTGCTCCTCGGTGTCCGGCAGATCCTCGGCGATGAAGCGCTCGATGAGCGCGCGATCGCCCTCGGGGTCCAGCGGCGCGTCCAACCGGACCTCCCCCGTGTTGAGGGCGGCCAGGGACTGCACCACCTCCATGGACAGACCCGTCGCCGAGGAGATCTCCTCCGGCGTGGGCTCCCGGCGGAGCTCCTGCCGCAGCGCCTCGGCCGTCTTCACGATCTTCGAGAGATCGGCCGTGCGGTTGAGCGGCACCCGCACAGTCCGCCCCTGGCGGGCCAGGGAGGCCAGGATCGCCTGGCGGATCCACCAGACCGCGTAGGAGATGAACTTCACCCCCTGGTCGGGATCGAACTTCCGGGCGGCTGTGAGGAGCCCGACGTTCCCCTCGCCAATGAGGTCGGTGAGCGGGAGGCCCCGATTCTGGTACTTCTTGGCCACGGAGATCACGAAGCGCAGGTTCCGCTTCGCCAGCTCCTGCATGGCCTCGGTGTCCCCCTTCCGGACCTTCTTGGCCAGGGCAATCTCCTCCTTGGGGGTCAGCAACGGCGTCTTGCTGACCTCAAAGAGGTACTGGTCGAGTAGGTCGCGGTCGTCCTCATTGAAGGCGATCGCCTGAACCGGCCGGCGGCGCCGCTTCTTCTTTTCTCGCTGAGCCATTCTTCCTTTATATCAGTTTGTACGCCGAGCTGCCACTGAGGGGGTCCCGGCGGCTGGTTCATGCTGTACACCCCACACCCACTACCCCAATCCCCCACCCGAGGTTTCCCCCGCGGTCGCGGGCCGCTTGACACCCCAAAAGGGCTCGGCTAGCTTGCCGTGTTCCGACCCTCGGGTGCTCCTCGGGGGCGGTCTAATATAATGGGGGCGTAGCTCAGTTGGGAGAGCGCGTGAATGGCATTCACGAGGTCAGGGGTTCGATTCCCCTCGCCTCCACTCCCAACGCCCGGGGACGCCCCGTCGCCTAGCGGTAGCGAGTCGGGTTCGGTTAGCTTGATTCCTGGCCGCCCGAGCCGCCTCAGGCGGGGACCCGTCGAGTCCCGTTTCCCGCTCTACTGGAGGGAAATCGGCGCGGGGTGGAGCAGTCTGGTAGCTCGCCGGGCTCATAACCCGGAGGTCGCGGGTTCAAATCCCGCCCCCGCTACTGGAAGGGCAGACGGCAACACGGCTAGACGGAAGCAGGATCTGCCCGTCTAGCCGTTTAGCTGTCCGCCAGCCGCGGTCCGGGCGGTTAGCTCAGTTGGTTAGAGCGCCACGTTGACATCGTGGAGGCCACAAGTTCGAGTCTTGTACCGCCCACTGGCCGGTGTCTGAGTGAGCTGCGCCCATAGCTCAACTGGATAGAGCGTTTGGCTACGGACCAAGAGGTTGGGGGTTCGAGTCCTCCTGGGCGCATGGAAGGGAAGTACTCCGGGGCGTAGCGCAGCTCGGTAGCGCGCCTGCTTCGGGAGCAGGAGGTCGCGGGTTCAAATCCCGCCGCCCCGACTGCCGGGCTGCGTCACAGCGCCCGGCACCAGCGCCAGTAGCTCAGTTGGATAGAGCGTTGGCCTCAAGGTCACAGGTTCGAATCCTGTCTGGCGCATGTGTAAGGCAAAACCCCGCAGCGAGTTACGCGCTGCGGGGCTTGCTGTTTCTACTGCATCTTCGTGATTGTCACAGACTCCTGTAACCACTCTCGGTTGGCCTCGCGAGCCAACGATCGTTGATGCCGGGACAGGCTGAGCTTGGCATGACCCTTGAGCAACAGCTTCGACAGATCACTGATGCGCTGCCAGAAACGGCCGCCGTCGTCTTGCCCGTGACCCTGATACGTGGCTGGCTCACCGACGACACCTCGTCACCAGCCGGGCACCGCGCGGATCTGACGGTGGCCGAAGTCGCTGCGCTGTTCAACCGCTCCCCTCAGACTGTGCGGAGCTGGATCCGGAACCAGGAGTTGGACGCCTACATGCTCCACGGTCGGGAGTACCGCATCACTCCGAGGGCCCTGGAGGCGTTTCAACGGCAACAACAGGCAGGAACTGTGTCTCCACGACCAGAACCGGCCTCAGGCCCGCGAGCGGTCAGTCTAGGAGCTTGGCGGGCTACCAGGAGAACCAAGCCATGAGGCCCCAGGGGGGAGAATCGAGAGCGTGCCCTATACGATTGCCCGTTCAGATGATGGCGTCAGAATCCTCAACTGAGTTACCTAAGATACGATTGTCGGTGGTATAGCCGCGAACATCACGGCGATCGCAGCTGCGGTGAAAACGTGCCACAACCCGTGACCGACCCTGCCGAGTACGCCGGTGTGCTTGTCTATCAGCCACACGATGATCGCGAGCACAAACAGGCCGAGGCTGTACCACCCCAGCGTGGCATTGCCGCTCGTAAATACACCCACCGAGATGAGCGCCAACAGAAGCGCCATGCGCGCCATCAGATTTCCGTCCAGCAGCCACGCAAGGGCAATTCCGCTCGCCGCCGCTCCCGCCAGCATGATCCAGGTTTCCGACGGGTGGCCCACGACCACCACGTAGAACGTCAGTCCTGCCATCACGGCGTACATGCCGCCGTGGTCCCACCTCGCGGACCAGCGTGTCTTGACCCCGTGATAGAGGGCTGAGCCAAAGCAGAGAAAGGCCATGGCAATGAAGAAGACTGTCGCCGGTCCACCACCGACGGATCGGAGAGCCACCCATCCGGCAGCCAGATACGCCAGGTTCGAGTAGGTATTGACGGGTTCTACGGGCATTCCAGTCGTGCCGTAGCCGTGCTGGCACCCTCGCAACTCTCCCTCATTCCACCCACCGCGACACAGATGTGGCGGCCCGACTTGCCCGGTCTTTGGATTGACCTCGACCTTGAGATCGTCCCGGCTCCAAACGAATCTGAGCACCAAGAAGATGATCAGGGTCATGGGGATGACGACGAGGATGCTCTCTAGCAGATAGGCGTAAATCGAATCGCCGAACATGTCCGTGCCTCCGAGACCAGTGCCAATGGGGTCCATCCCGTCGGTGGTCTGGCGGTCACGTCCGTCGGTGGGGCGTCCAGGTGGAGGGCGCTCGCTCTAGCGGGGCGGGCCGTCGAGGCCATCGGCGGTTCGACGGATACGGCGAACATGCAGCCTGGCCGCCAGTGCGCAAGCGGATTCTGAAGCGGGTTTGTCCAATTTGGCGGGGAAACACCAGCGCCCGGCGCGCGGCTGGGCGCTTCTAGTTGTGTGCCGCGGTTGCCGGCGTGGTCGCAATGCCGCCGCACGGCCCTGCAATACTCCGGTGGCGGGCTTACTGCACGCTCCACACGACGGTGAAGCGCCCCACCGCCTGCTGACCGCTGGGTGTCTCCACGTGATAGAAGTAGACCCCGCTCGCCACGAAGTGGCCGTTCCGGTTGCGCAGGTTCCACGTGGCCTCGCCACCCCCGGTGGGATCGTTGTGCTCGATTAGCGAGAGGAGGATGCCGCTCAGCGAGTAGATCCTGATGATGGCCTGGTTGGGGAGGTTCACGAACTTGAGGATCTTGGCTGCCAGGCCCGCCTCCCAAGCGTTGCCCCCGTAGTACGGATCCGGCACAGTGTGCACGGAGTCGAGGTCGACAGTCGCGGTATCGGGGTACAGTGCCCCCTGGCCCGTCGTCGCCCGGATCCTCAGCCCTGGAATCGGGGCGTTGGACGGCTCGGGCGCGAAGGAGTAGTTCCCTGTCCCACCTTC
>JBDHDE010000005.1:0-75020 GCA_039591655.1 Gemmatimonadota bacterium | reverse complement strand
GCCCGTCACCACCACCAGGATCACGAAGTCGCCGGTGAGGAGCCAGAACACCGCGCCCGCTAGGGCGGCCCCCTCCGCCACCGCCCAGACGACCAGCGCGCGGGGCATGTTGGCCCGCCACCACGCATCGCGGTCGCCCCGCGGTGCGACCGGCTCCATGCTGCTGCGGACGGTTCGCATCACGAACACCGACAGTAGCAGCACGCCCACAGCCACTACCCGGAACGCCGTGGTGAGCTGATCGAAGGGATCGAGTGAGAGCGTAGTCCGCAGCGCCGCAATCACCAGAATCATGATCGCCACGCCCCCGACGATGCTGGCGTGCACTATGCGCGCCGTTCGCTCGGTGAGTCGCAGCTGGGGCTCACGGGGCACAGCGCCTCCCGTCTGAGATCCGTTACGGCAGGGGCCCGCCTACCACACGCTTCACCCGCGTCCCGGCAGCGAGCCACTCACCGGGCTCCACCTGGTTGAGCAGCACGAGGTCCTGGAGCTCCACCTGCGACGGGTAGCGCCGATGGAACTCCTCCAGGGTCATGGCCCGGTCGAGGCGCACTATCTCCAACCTCAGCGGCTGGACGTTCAGCGCCGCGCGATCGGTGAGCCGATCGAAGCTCCCGATGAATGCCTGGAATATCCTGCGGTACGTCCCCCACTGCGCTTCCGGCGTGTACCCCAACAGGCGATACAGTAGCCCACCGTACGACACGAAGGCCACGACGCCTCGTAGCGTGCCCTGCTCCGTCGTCGCCGCGAAATTCGCCGACGCGGCGGGGAACCCATGGATGCTCCCCGACTGCACCGATCCACCGCTCACGCCCTCCTGGCTCACGAAGGCCCGCGTGGCGGAGACGGGGGAGTCCCCCTCCCCCAGGGTGAGCTGGACGATGGCGTCCTCCTCGGGGCTCAGAGCCGCCACCGCCTGCTTGGAGTTGGCCGTGCGCCAGCCCTGGGGGAACTCTAGCCGGAACCGGAGATCGGGGTGGTAGAAGGACTGCTCCCGGAAGAAGCCCTCCCGGGGGTTCTCCCCGTAGGTCATCCCGTCGATGCGGCGCAGGTACTCCTGGTGGCCGACCATCCAATCGGGCGATGGCGGGATGGTATCGATCTGGGCCAGGATGCGCTCCCTGCGGTTCGCCGGGTCGGGATGGGTGGAGAGCCACTCCGGCATCCCTCCCCCGCCGCTCGCGGCACTCACGTTGCGCAGCATCTCGTACACGTCGGGGGACTCCCGCAGGTCATAGCCGGTGCGTGACATATAGCGAATCGCCAGGTCGTCGGACTGGCGCTCGTCGTCGCGTCCGAACTTGAGGAACAGCAGCTGCAGCCCGGCGCCGGCGACCCCGAGGTAGTCGCGGGCTTCCGGCACCAGCACCGCGCCGGCCACCAGCCCCACCTGGGCGAGCTGCGCTTGCGACATCTGCGCCGCCGAGTGCCGGGCCGTGACGTGACCGATCTCGTGGCCCATCACGGAAGCCAATTCGGCCTCCGAGTTGAGATAGACCATGATCCCCCGGGTGATGTAGATGAACCCCCCGGGCACGGCGAAGGCATTCACCAACGGATCGTCCACCACTCGGAATGTCCACGGGAGGTGAGGACGCTCCGAGATAGCGGCCATGCGCTCACCAATGCCCCGCACATACGCCTGGACGCCCGAGTCGGGGTAGACGCCGAACTGTGCCACGACGGCGGGGTCGTAGTCGCGTCCCATGGCGATCTCCTGCGACTCGCTCACCAGCATGAGCTCCCTCTCGCCGGTGGCGGGGTTCACGGCGCAGCCGGCAAGAAGCAGCGCGATGAAGCAGGTGCAGGCGCTCGGGAATCGTGAGGGTGTCATCTCTTGCACTCAGTGACTGGAGGGTGCCTATAAGATGAGAGCTACCGAACTGGAATGACAGGCCCACGGTGAGCGCAGAAGGCCGGCAGATGGCTCGCGCCACCCGCCGGCCTTGGCAGCCCCGCCGCGCTTCGGTAGCGGGGCGAGCCCTGGGGAACTCAGGGCTGCGTCAGCAGCTCCTCGAACAGCGCTATTGCCCTGGGATCCCCGCTCTGCCCCAGCCAGAAGACGGCCTGCTTGCGGATCCGGGGGTCCCCGTTGGAGCGTGCCACCCGGATGAGGACGGTCACGCCCTCGTCGTCCGGCAGCTGCGACAGGGCGAACACGGCACTCTTGCGCACCTCGAAGTCGCCGTCCTCGTCGTCCACCAGCTCCTCCAGACCCTCTACGGCAGCCTCACCGGCAGCCTGGGACAGCCAGAAGGTCGCGCTCTTGCGCGTCTCCCGGGGGCGGGAGTCGTCCTTGGCGATCTCCAGGACCCTGGGCCAGGCCACCACGCCGTCGGCGATCATCGCCGGAAAGATGGCATCCTCGCCCGCGTCGCTCTCCAGCGATGCCGCCAGCGACAGGAAATAGTCGGCGGCCTGTTGCGCCGGCACCTCCCCCAGATCGGTCACGTTGTCCCGCTCGCGCCAGCGGCCGCCCACGTAGGTGTCGATGTCGACGATGTCGCGATCTTCGATGTCGATGGCTACCCGCACCGGCCCGTGCTCGCACCAGCTCTCCCAGTCATCCGTGCTGCGGGAGAAGGATATGTTGCGGCCGTTGCCGCAGACGCCTTCCTTGGCCGCGTAGCTCATGCGCACCTGTCCATCTCGCACGCTGGCCACCTGATCGGCGATGGACTGTGCCTGGGCCGGGGGCGCCACCAGCAGGAGACCCAGGAGGGCGCCCGCCGCGACGCTCGCAGCCTTTCGCTCCATCATTCTCATTGGGACTCCTCCTGGCCAATGATCTCCAGCAGGAACTCCGCCACCCGCGGCTCAACTGGTCGACCGCCTCGGGCTCGTCCCGCTGCGACAGCCCGAACACGATCTGTTCCTTCAACTCGCGCTCCGCGGTGCGCTCGTACAACGCAGCCAGATCGCCGGCGTCGAATTCGTCCCGCTGGGTCACCCAGAACAGGGATTTCTTGCGGAGGCTGAGGGGCTCGGCCTCGTCGCCCGCTACGCCCAACAACCAGTCCCGGCTCTCGACCGCTTCGCTCTGGGACACAGCGAAGATGATCTTCTCCTTGAGCCGCTGGCTGGAGACCCTACCGTAGAGGTCCTGCAGGTACGCCAGGTCCGCGCTGGACTCGCCGTTGCCGATCCAGAAGATGGCCTTCTCCCGCAGAGACTCCGGTGCATCCGCGCGCGCGGCGTAGTCCCGCAGCAGCTCCCCAGCCCTGGCGCTCCCGTGCTGGGACAGCGCGAAGATCGCCTTCTCCTGCAGCACCCGCTCGGCCGATTCGTTCAGGATCGAGTCCAGCGCAACCACAGCCTGGTCTCCCTCGACCTGGGAGAGCCAAAACACCGCCTGCTCTCTCACACCTACATCGGGGTCGGTCCGGACCACCTCCAGCAGGATCTCTTCGGTCTGCTCGGTCTCGTGCTGCGCCACGACGAACACCGCCTTGCGGCGCAGCTTGACCGAGCAGTCGTCCCGCCGGGCCAGGACCCGCTGCAGGATGGGCATCGCGTGCTCGGTTTCCATCTGCAGCAGCGCGTTCATCGCTGCTTCCTGCAGCTCCGACTCCTCGCACTGCTGCAGGGCGACGCTCAGTGTGGGCGCCGGCATATCCGCGGCGTGTCCCAGGGCGATGCCGCCGGCGACGGCGATTATCGGGAACAGACGCATAGTCAGGTGCCTCAATGTTGTGCGTTCCGTCTATTGTTCTTGGTTGATGATCTCGAGCAGGAACTCCGCCACCCGCGGGTCCTCCGACTGCCCGAGCCAGAAGATCGCCTTGCGCCGGAACTCGGGGTTCGGGTCGTTGCGGGCGATGAACATCAGCTTGTCCACCGCCTGCGGCTCGTGCCGCTGCGACAGCGTGAAGATCAGTTGCTCACGCATCTCCATGTCTTCCATGCTGTCATACAGCTGCGCCAGGTCGGCGACCGGCACCTGCCCACTCTGCCCCGCCCAGAAGAGCGCCTTCTTGCGCATCTCGATGGATTCTCCAGGATCGAGCGCCAGGTCCATGAGCCAGCGCTGGTTCTCGCCGCTGGGGCTCTGCGAGATGGAGAAGATCACTCGCTCCTTGAGATCCTGACTCTCCAGCGTGGCGTACAGCTCCCGCAGGAACGCTTGGTTCTCCTCCGAGTAGCTCTGACCCAGCCAGAAGATGGCATTGTGCTTCAGGTCCTCCGGCACGTCCCGGCGCCGCACGTAGTTGCGCAGCGCACGCGCGGCCGCCTCGCTGTCATGCTGGGAGAGGGCGAAGACCGCCTTCTCCTGGATCTCGCGGTCGGTGGAGAACTGGAGGATCGAGTCCAGCGCGTTAACCGCCTCCTCGGTCGGCACCTGGGACAGCCAGAACACCGCGTTGGCACGCACCTCGGCATCCGGGTCGTTGCGTGCCGCATCGAGGAGGATCCCAGCCGTCTCGTCGCCGAACTGCTGAGCCACCAGGAACACCGCCTTGCGCCGCAGCTCGACCGAGGTCACGTCCCGCCTTGCCAGTACCTGCTTGAGGATCGGGAGAGCCCGTTCCGCATCCATCTGGAGCAGTGCATTCAGGGCAGCCGCGCGGATGTCCTCGTCCTGGTCCTCCTGCGCTGCGATCCCCCCGGGAGCCTCCGGTGCCACGGGCTCCCCCTCGGCGGGAGGCGCCGGGGGGGCAGGCTCGACCGCGATCCCCACTACCAGCTCGGCGGCCGCCGCATCGCCGCGGCGCGCCAGGGCGCCCTGAACGCGCACGGCCAGCTCCTCTGCGTCGCGCCGCGTCCTGGCATCGGGGTACCTCTCACCCTGCTCATCCAGGACCTCAACGGCCCGGCGCAGGTTGTCACTGGAGCCGTCCCGATACAACGCGAAGGCTTCCCAGTAGTAGGCGTCTGGCACGTACCCCGAGTCGGGATAGCGCCGCCGCAGATCCCGGAAGAGGCGCGCTGCGACCCGGTAGTCGCCCCGGTTCAGCGCTGCCCTGGCTTCCCGGTAGAGGGAGTCAGCCTGGTCTGTCGCGAGCCAGGCAGTTGGCTCTGCCGCAGGGACGGCGGCCAACAGCGGCTCCACCGTCTCCGGTGCGGCGGCGGCCAGGGCCGCAGCCGCCTCAGGCGGTGCCTGGGCCAACACTCCGCTGCGCGCGGGGATCAGCAGGCCGAGCCCGCCGAGCATAAGTCCGAGAACGAATCGCTGCTTCTGCATCAGAGTACTCCTTGAGAACCTGCCCGAGCCGCCTGGGCGCTCACCACCGACTGCAGCCGGAGCAGGACGCTTCGCTGTTCGATACTGTCGTCGATCAAATCCAACTCCTCGCCATCACTCTCGCCCCGGAACTGGGCGATCTGGGCCAGGACCAGCTCGATATCCTCCAGCAGATTGCGCAGCCGGGGATCATCGGACGCCGGCGAGTCCAGCAGCAGACGCGTGGACGAGAGGAGTTGCCGGGCCGAGCCGGTCGGGTCCGACACCGGCTGCCCCTGCCGGGCATCCACCCGGAACCCCGTGAGGAAGGTCTCGACCCGCCCCAGATGCTCGGTGGCCACCCAGCGGTACGGCGCAGCCAGCTCCGCACCCCGTGCCGCGCCGGCCTCGACGGCAGCCCTACCGCTTGGCGCGGCAGCGGTCTCCACCGGCTGTCCCCGCTCGGAGAACCGTCCGATGGCAACCCCGACCACCAAAGCCGCTGCGATGCCCACCCCCCAACGCACCCACGGCGAGCGGGCCACCCGGTGAGGCCAGCGCCAGGCCTGACGCTCGAGCTCTTCCACCCGCTCCCTGCGCTCGGCTTGGATCGCCTGCCACATCTCCTCCCGCGGTGTCTCGGGGGGGCGGTGGTAGTCCTGGGCCGCACCGCGCAGGAATTCTTGGAACCGTTCCTCGGTCATGACGCCCACTCCCCGGCGAACTCCGCCAGCGACTCCCGCAGCTTGGCGCGGGCCCGGGACAGCTGGGCCTTGGACGTGCCCAGCTGCATTCCCAGCTGCTGGCTGATCTCCTCGTGCGTGTATCCCTCTACGTCGTGCATCACGAACACCATCCGGTACTTGGTCGGCAGCGCGTCGACGGCGCTTCTCAACTTCTCCTTCAGATCGGGCTCTGCTCGGACCGGACTGCTGCCTACTGAGCCCGCGGCCTCCAGCGCCACCTCGCGCTGCCGAAACCGTTTCACCTTGCGCAGGCCATTGAGCACCACAGTGGTGGCTATCGACCGGACCCAGGTGCCCAGGGCCGCCTCGCCCCGGAACTGGTGGAGCCGGTCGAACACCCGGACGAACGTGTCCTGGGTGAACTCCCGGGCCAGCTCGTCGTCGCCTGTCATCCGGTACGCCAGCCGGTACACCCGGTCGACGTGCTGGTCGTAGAGTGCGCGCTCTGCCCGGGTATCCCCGGCCCGCACGCGTGCCACCAGTTGTGTGTCGTCCACCCAACCCCCGAGCTCGTGGGCTGTTGCCGGCTGCTGATTAGGAGACACAACGTTGGCGCAAAGGGTTACAGATCGACAGGCACAGGGCCTGGCGGGTGCCGCGGCGGTACAGCTAAGTGTATTTCAAAAAGGGGCTTACGTGAGGCGGGCGAGGACGCCCCGGATAAGAGCCTCGAGATCTCCAGCCAGACGCCGGCCGGCCTCCAGGACGTCGTCGTGGGAAACGGCGTCGGCCGACAGCCCTGCGGCGACGTTCGTGATGCTGGAGATCCCCAGCACCCTGAGCCCCCGGGCCCGTGCCACCAGCACCTCCGGCACGGTGGACATCCCCACGGCGTCGACTCCCAGCCGCTGGAGCATGCTGATCTCCGCCGGGGTCTCATAGCTCGGACCCAACACACCGGCGTAGACCCCTTCCACTATCTCGATGCCTCGCTGCCGCGCCGCCTCCTGGGCGAGGACCCGGAGCTCTGCATCGTAAGGACGGGCCATGTCGGGGAAGCGCTCCTCACCTTCCTCCACCGCCCCGATGAGCGGATTGCGCCACATGAGGTTGACGTGATCCGCTATCAGGATGAGGGCTGGCGGGCGGAGAGTGGGTCCCAGGCCGCCGGCGGCGTTGGTGACGATCAGCGTCTCGACACCCAACTCCGCGAGCAGCCGCACCGGCAGCACGACGGTGCCGGCGGTGTGTCCCTCATACAGGTGGAAGCGGCCGCTCTGCAGGGCGACGGGCACTCCCTCCAGCTCGCCGAACACCAGCTCGCCGGCATGCCCAACCACCGTCGCCTCGGGGAAGCCGGGGACATCGCCGTAGGGAATCCTCGTCGCGGATGAGACTGCCTCGGCCATGCCGCCGAGGCCGCTGCCCAGCACGATGGCCACCCGGGGACGGAAGTCCCCGACTCGCCCCTGCACGGCCTCGAGCGCGGCAGCGAGCACAGCGCCCACCGGTTCGGTGGCCCCGTTCCCCTTCCCCGTCACACCAGCATCCCTGCCAGGCTGGCCGACGCAAAAGCAGCTAGGTTGCCGCCCACCATAGCCCGGAGCCCCAGCCGTGAGAGGTCCCCGCGCCGCTCCGGGGCGATCCCCCCGATGCCACCGATCAGGATCGCTATGGAGGGCAGGTTGGCAAACCCCAGGAGCGCGTACGTCGCGATCACCGCACTGCGGGGCGAAAGGGTCTCCTGGGCCATCGAGCCGGCCAGCTGCAGGTAGGCGATGAACTCCGTGAGCACCACCTTCACACCCACCAGCGAGCCGACGGCGTCGGCGTCGGCCCACGGAACACCCATCAGCCATGTGAGGGGGGCGAGCACCCACCCGAGAATACGCTCCATGCTGAGCCCCTCGATCCCCAGGAATCCGCCCCCTGCCATGATCAGGTAGTTGAGCATGGCGATGAGCGACACGAAGGCGATCAACATGGCGCCGACGTTGAAGGCGAGCTTGAGACCCTGGGCCGCCCCCGCGGCTGCCGCTTCGATCACGTTGGCTTCTTCCTTCTCCCGGGAGACTTCGAGCGTGCCGGCCGTCTCCGGCTTCCTGGTCTCGGGCACGAGGATCTTGGAGATGTAGAGCGCCGCAGGGGCGTTCATCACGCTGGCGGTGAGCAGGTGCCCCGCGATGTCGTTGAAGTAGGGGGAGAGCATGGCGACGTATGCGGCCATGACGCTGCCGGCGATGGTGGCGAACCCGCCGACCATCACGGTATCCAGCTCCGAGTAGGTCATCCCCTTCACATACGGCTTGATCATAAGGGGTGACTCGGTGGGCCCCACGAAGATGTTCCCTGCCACCGATAGCGTCTCGGCGCCTGAGGTCCGCATCGTGCGCTGCATGACCCAGGCAATGGCCTGCACCACCCGCTGCATGATGCCGAGGTAGTACAGCACCCCCATCAGGGACGCGAAGAAGATGATGATGGGGAGCACCGTGAAGGCGAAGTAGGAGCCGGTGTTGGCCCACAGCTCCACGGGGGCGATAGGCGCCGAGTGCACCGGCTCGCCGGTCACCGTGCCCACGGGGACGTTGTTCTTGACCAGGTTGCCGAAGATGAACCGCGCGCCTTCCTCGGTGAAGCTCAGGAGCTTGAGGAACGCTGCGTTGGCACCCCGGAACAGGACCCGGCCCAGTCCGGTCTTGAGGACCAGGACCCCGAAGGCCGCCTGCAGCACCACCCCCGCACCCACCAGCCGCCAGTTCACCCTCCGCCGGTCGGTAGAGAGCAACCAGGCGATGCCCAGCATGGACGCGATGCCCACCAGCCCCATGAGCCGCGCCACGAACGGTGTCTCTACGCCCTGTTGAGTCTGGGCGATCTGCTCGACGGCGGCGTGCAGCATCAAGAGGGCGGTCATGCGACCTCCTCAGCTCTCACCATCGGAGGAGCCGGGTTGGCGGGCCGACCGGACGACCCGCAGGATGGCGCCGGCCACGAGGCTCGCGTCCATGTCGATGCGCCGCCCCGCCCCGTCGGTGACATAGCTGCCCGGCTCGTCGAGGGCCGCCGCGAGGTCCGCCTCGAGCGCCGCGACGGCTTCGCGCACGGTGCTTCCTGCCGCGACCTCTAGCGGCTGCTCATTGACGAACACGCGGATAGGTCCCCCCAACGTACTCGCTAGAAGTGCAGGTACAACTGCGCCTTGGCCGAGTACTCCGTTTCTCCGGCGGCCGGCGACCAGATGTCCACGTTGATGGCGAACTTGTTGCGGCCCGTGAAGTGGAGCACGAGCCCCGGCGTGAACAGCCAGCCATCGTCGCCGCTCACGTCCGTATCGGGATCGCCCCAGCTCACGCGGGCTACCGGCTCAATCCCGTACATGAACCGGTTCTCCCGGATCGGGAACAGGTACGTAGCGATGCCCTGAGCCGAGGCGAACTTGCTGGGGTCGGGCGTCGTCAGGTTCTTCCAGTTGTCGCCGTACACGAACCCCGCCTGCACGTGGGGACCCGGCTGCTCGTAGCCGCCCCAGTCCACGTCGCCCCCGAATGCCACGGCGTACTCGTCGGTTCCCGTGCTGTCGTTGGGGTAGTCGTGTGCCCCGATGTGCGCGCCGACTACGAGCCCGCCGTAGCGGTACTCCAGGCGGCCGGAGTACGACTTGGTGCCGTTCTCGTCCACAACGTCGTTGGGACCCTCGCCATTGGTCACCGAGGCCGACCAGATCAGCCGACTCACCCTGCCGCCGATCGCGACACCGAGGTCACGGTCGGAGTAGTTGAGCTTCTCGGTGAACCGGCTGAAGGAGCAGACGTTGCTGATCCCGGAGCAGTCTGGCACGCCTCGCACCCCGCCGGCGCGCTCGATCACAAGGATCTGCGTGGAGCTCACCAGCTCGAACCGGTCGAACGGCCGCTTGAACTGCCCGGCACGGATGCGGAAGGCGGGGTCGAAGGTCAGATCCACGTACGCGTCCCGCAGGCCCACCGTGCCCTCACCGTATTCCGGCTGGATCTTGCCCGAAATGAAGTCGTTGATCTTGACCTCCGCCGTGAGCCGGGCACGCCGTACGAAGAACGTCGACGCCACAGCCGCATTGGTGGACGACGTTTGGTTCCACTGCATGTGCACGCGGCCCGAGAGGGTGATCTCTATGGCCTTGGATTTGATCTCCACCTGCGCCCAGGCCGGTGGAGCCACGGCCACTGCAGTCAGCCCGACGGCGGCGACGCCAACGATCAGCCTACAACTCACTCGAGACATGTTCGGTATCTCACCTCTGCGTAGGTTCGGGTCTACGGCGCGCTCCCCTTACACGGAGCGGACGCCAACGCGGCTCTCCACTGGAAGGCCGGGGCGACCGCTCAGCCCCACCGGCCCCGGCCGAAATCGCGGAACACGACCCGGCGATGCTGCTGCAGCACGTGGCGCCGGTGTGCCTCCACGAGATCTCCCTTGGCGAACAGCTTGATGAGGACCACCCCCGCCACGAACCCCCCCAAGTGCGCCATGTAAGCGACGCCGCCCCCCTCCGCTCCCATGGTGGCGGCCGTACCCAGCGCCTGCAGGAGCATCCAGTAGATCAACATGAAGTAGGCCGGCACCGTGAACGTCGTTACGAAGAAGCCCAGAAAGAGGAGCATGTGTACCCGCACCCGGGGGTAGAGCACGAGGTACGCGCCCATCACCCCGCTGATGGCGCCCGACGCTCCCACCATGGGGATAGCCGAGCCCGGCTGCGCCGCCATCTGGGCAGCAGCCGCCAGCAGCCCACTGGCGAGGTAGAACACCACGAAGCGCCCCCGTCCCATGGAGTCCTCCACGTTGTTTCCGAAGATCCACAGGAACCACATGTTCCCGAGGAGGTGGAACCAGCCACCGTGGAGGAACATGGAGGTCAGCAGCGTGTGCCAGCCCGGGGCGCCACCCACCTGGCACCGCAGGTTGGGACCCAGGGGGATGGAGGTCCCCTCCGGCAGGCGGCCCAGCACCTCCCCGGGAATCAACCCCAGCTCGCACACGGAGCGCGCCAGGGCCGGCTCGCTGCCAGCTCCCTGCACCAGCAGCCAGACCAGCCCGTTCAGCACGATGAGGGCGATCGTGACGACCGGGGTGGCGAGGGTGGGGTTCTCGTCGCGGTACGGGAACATTCAGGGCAACCTGGGGCCGCGGAAGTATGTATCTAACGTGGCCCCTGGGTCATCGCCACCGGCGGAGAGGGGGCCCCACGCACGACGCTCGGCGGCCGGCCGGTCCGTACAGCGTAAGTTGTTGCATGATGCGGAAATAGACAGTAGAGACCCGCGCCACCGTGATCTGCCAGTTTGGCGCATTTGGGCGGTATGCGCCTTGCACCAGCGACCTTCTGGCTGAAGTACGCATCTATACCCGCATCTGAGGAGCATCCCCATGGCAGAGAAGGTCATCGGCATCGACCTGGGCACCACCAACTCCGTGGTATCCGTGATGGAGGGCGGTGACCCGGTCGTGATCCCCAACTCGGAGGGTGGGCGCACCACCCCCTCGGTGGTGGCCTTCACCAAGGACGGCGAGCGCCTGGTGGGGCAGGTGGCCAAGCGGCAGGCCATCACCAACCCGAGGAACACGGTCTTCTCCATCAAGCGGTTCATGGGTCGCCGCATCGGCGAGGTGAAGACCGAGATCGAGGAAGTCCCCTACAAGGTCGCGGCAGGGCAGAACGACCTGGCCTCGGTGGAGATCCAGGACAAGCGGTACACGCCGCCGGAGATCTCCGCCATGATCCTGCAGAAGATGCGCCAGACGGCGGAGGATTACCTGGGCTATTCCGTCCAGAAGGCCGTCGTCACTGTGCCCGCCTACTTCAACGACTCGCAGCGCCAGGCCACGAAGGACGCCGGCAAGATCGCCGGCCTCGAGGTGCTGCGCATCATCAACGAGCCCACGGCGGCGTCGCTGGCCTACGGCCTCGAGCGCAAGAAGGAGGAGAAGATCGCCGTCTTCGACTTCGGCGGCGGCACCTACGACATCTCGGTCCTGGAGTTGGCGGAGGGCGTCTTCGAGGTCAAGTCGACCAACGGCGACACCCACCTGGGCGGCGACGACCTGGACCAGCGCGTCATCGACTGGCTGGTGGACGAGTTCATGAAGGACCAGGGCATCGACCTCTCCAAGGACCCCATGGCGCTGCAGCGCCTCAAGGAGGGCGCGGAGAAGGCCAAGATGGAGCTCTCGAGTCGGACCCAGACGGACATCAACCTACCGTTCATCACGGCTGACCAGTCCGGCCCGAAGCACCTGAACATGAGCCTCACCCGCGCCAAGCTCGAGCAGCTGGCCGACGACCTGTTCCAGCGGCTCGTCCCGCCGATGCAGCAGGCGCTGAAGGACGCGAACCTCAACCCCTCGGACATCGACGAGGTGATCCTGGTGGGCGGCTCCACCCGCATCCCGAAGGTCCAGGACATCGTGAAGGATTTCTTCGGCAAGGAGCCCCACAAGGGCGTGAACCCCGACGAGGTCGTAGCCATCGGGGCGGCGATCCAGGGCGGCGTGCTCGCGGGCGAGGTGAAGGACATCCTGCTGCTCGACGTCACCCCCCTGTCCCTGGGCATCGAGACCCTGGGCGGCGTAACCACCGTGCTCATCGCACGGAACACCACGATCCCGACCAAGAAGTCGGAGATCTTCTCCACCGCCGAGGACAACCAGACGACGGTGGAGATCCACGTGCTGCAGGGCGAGCGGGACATGGCCCTCCACAACCGCACCATCGGGCGGTTCCAGTTGACGGGCATCCCGCCTGCGCCCAGAGGCATGCCGCAGATCGAGGTCACGTTCGACATCGACGCCAACGGCATCCTGCACGTCTCGGCCAAGGACAAGGCCACCGGCAAGGAGCAGAAGATCCGGATCGAGGCCTCGAGCGGGCTGTCCGACGGCGAGATCGACCGGATGGTCAAGGACGCAGAGCAGCATGCTTCGGAGGACAAGGAGCGGCGCGACGAGATCGATCAGCGCAACCGGCTGGATGCGATGGTCTACGAGGTCGAGAAGAACATGAAGGAATGGGCCGACCAGCTGGACAGCGCCAACAAGGACCGCCTGAACAACGCGCTGGACGGTGCCAAGAAGGCACTCCGCTCGGGCGAGACCGGCGAGATCAAGTCGGCGCTGGAGGAGCTCTCCCAGGCCTACTCGGCCGCAGGGGCCTCGCTCTACCAAGCGGCCCAGGCCCAGGAGCCGTCTGAACAACCGGGCGGCGAGGAGCGGGCCGGTGGCGAGGAGCAGAAACCGGAGGACGTCGTGGAGGCCGACTACGAGATCGTGGACGACTCCAAATCGTAGGCGTCGCCGGGGGCCACACGCGGACCGGGGCGGCGGGAAACCCCCGCTCCGGTCCGGGTTACATTTAGGACGGCGGCCGGAACGACCCAACCAGTTGCGCCGGTCGACAATCGGAACGCAACCACAAGCTCACGTTTCACAAGTAGGTGAGTCATAGCGATGTCACGTACCCGAGAGTGGATCAAGTTTGGATCGCTGGTGGCGGTTGCACTGGCGCTGGCCGTGGCGTTCGTCTCGGTAGTGGACTTCCCGAGCCGGTCGCTGGCGCAGGCATCGAGTTTCACGTCGACGCCGGCGGGCTACGCCCCCGCCAGCGTCTTCCCGGACCGGCCGGCGCCGGTCGAGGGTGCCGAGCCCGTCCAGGACCTGGGCAACGCCTTCGTCCAGGTGGCCGACGCGGTGCGCCCGGCCGTGGTCTTCATCGAGGCTCGCGGCGAGCGCCAGGAGCACCCCGAAGTGCCGGCGCCGTTCGATCGGTACTTCGAGGCGCCCGATCAGCCGCGCCGCGGGACCGGCAGCGGCTTCATAATCGCGCCCAACGGGTACATCCTCACCAACAATCACGTGGTCGAGGGGTTCGACCGCTTCGAGGTGCGCTTGTTCGACGACCGCCTGTTCTCGGCGCGGGTCGTCGGCCGGGACCCGAACACCGACGTGGCGGTGATCAAGATCGACGCCAACGACCTGCCGACCGCCTCCTTCGGCGACTCCGATGCCCTGAGGGTCGGCGAGTGGGTGCTGGCCATTGGGAACCCGCTGGGCAGGGACTTCTCCTTCACGGTCACCGCGGGCATCGTGAGCGGCCGAGGTCGGGGCCTGCCGGGCCTCCTGGACCCGTCGCAGCGTTGGTCGATCCAGGACTTCATCCAGACGGACGCTGCCATCAACCCGGGGAACTCCGGCGGCCCCCTGGTCAACGTCAACGGCCAGGTCGTGGGTGTGAACTCCGCCATCGCCAGCCGGACCGGCTATTACTCGGGCTACAGCTTTGCCATTCCCATCAACCTCGCCAGGATGGTGGCCGATCAGCTGGTGGAGCACGGCAAGGTCACCCGCGCGGCCCTCGGGGTCACCATCCAAAACGCCGACGTGGATGACGCAGCGTACGTGGGCCTCGACGAGATTCGGGGCGTCCGGATCAACGACTTCAACGGTGACGCCAGCCCGGCTGAGCGCGCCGGCCTCCAGCCCGGAGACGTGATCGTCGCCGTGGACGGCGAGCAGATCGACTACGTCGCGCAGCTCCAGCAGATGGTCGGCTTCAAGCAGCCCGGCGACGTGATCGTCGTGACCGTGATGCGGAAGGGCGGCGACCGCCGGGAGGTCAGCGTGGAACTGGGGGAGGCCGACACAGAGGCGCGGCCCCAGGTCGCCAGGGCCGACAGCGACGACGAGGGCGAGACAGCCTCGTTCGAGGAGAAGCTCGGCCTGGAGGTGGAGACGCTCCCCACACGGATGACCTCGGATTCACGCATCGGGCGGGAGAACCAGGGCCCCGTCATCATGCAGGTCGATCCCGACGGCCCAGCCCGGGACAAGCCCCTGCGAGAGGCCAACGCCCGGCAGGGCGTGCTGGACATCATCACACACGTCGAGGGCCAACGGGTGCGGAACGTGGACGAGCTGGGAGCGGCGCTGGCCGAGGTGGAGCCCGGAACCATCGTATCCCTCCGGGTCTTCCAGGTCGGCCTGGGCGCGCGGATCATTCGTCTGCGCACGGCGGGCGAGTAGCCGTCGCGGGGGCCGGCCGGCTCCCTGAACCCAGCGGGCGCCCCGGTCCTGATGCGGACGGGGCGCCCGTCTCATTGCGACGCGTGAGGGTGAGCGCTGATTGGCTGCGGCCGCTCAGATGGCCTTGTCGACGATCATCAGCAGCAACACCGCCGGCAGGTAGATCACCGTCACCAGAAACAGTCGGCGGGCCTTGTTGCGCGAGCGATCCCGGGCCGCCGAGGCGGTGGCCCAGATGAGCCACAGCGAGCAGGTCATCGCACCGAAGAACGTCACCGGCCCCGTCGTCCCCAGCACGGTCGGCATGAGGCTCACCGGCAGGATCGCCACGGCGTAGAGCAGCGCCTGGCGGAACGTCGCGTCAGCCCCTGCTGTAACGCTCAGCATCCGGAGGCCCGCCCGGGCGTAGTCCTCGCGGCACAGCCAGGCGAGGGCGAGGAAGTGGGGCAGCTGCCAGAGGTAGAGCAGCACGAACAGCACCCACGCCTCGAGGCCCACCGTGCCGCGGGCAGCCGCCCAGCCCCCCACGATCGGCAGGGCGCCGGGCACCGCGCCAACCAGCGTGCACAGCGATGTCTTGCGCTTGAGCGGAGTGTAGACGAACACGTAGGAGCCCAGCGTCGCCGCCGCCAGGAACGTCACCGTGGGGTTGGTCATGGCCGCCAGGTACGCGACGCCGCTCAGGCCCAAGCCCCACGCGAAGACAGTCGCCCGAGACACGCCGAGGCGTCCGGCAGGGAGGGGCCGGTTCTCGGTGCGCCGCATGCGGGCGTCGATCTTACGCTCGAGGATCTGATTGAGGGCGTTGCTCCCGCCGGCGACCAGCGCAGAGCCGACGAGCGTATGCACCAGCAGGACGACGTCCAGCGCTCCCTCAGCACCGAGATAGAAGCCCGCCGCCACCGTGACCAGGATCATGGCCACGATGTTGGGCTTCGTGAGCTCCAGGTAATCCGCTGCGCGGCCGCGGGGCGCCACCAGTGATATGCTCACGCCGCCCTCCCTCGGCCACGTCGCGCCATGGCGCCCCGTCCGACTCGTTGCATGGGGTAAGCCTCGTCTCCCGCCTGAACGCAAGCGAGCATGCCGGCCACAACCTCCCCCGTCAAGGCGCACGGGGAACTGGAGACCGGCACGGGCACGTTAGCATGGGTGCCGAACGCGTCACACGCACGGCCCCTTGACCGACCAATGTTGTCGGCTTTACGTAGGCGTTCCAACTGCGAGGCAGGATGGGCAGCATGAACCTCAAGCGCGTCTCTCGCGAAGGGCTCGTCGCCGGTATGATCGGTGCCGCAGCCATCGCGACCTGGTTCCTGATCGTGGACAGTATCGCCCGCGAGCCCTTCTTCACACCGGCCATGCTCGGCTCGGCGTTGTTCTGGGGACTGCGGGATCCCGGCGCGGTGCAGATCTCTTTCCAGGCCGTGGTCGGCTACACGGTGGTGCACGCGCTCACCTTCGTCCTCGTGGGAATGACCGCCGCCGCACTCGCCTGCCAAGTGGAGCGGGCACCATCCACGCTGTTCATCGTGGTCGTGCTGTTCGCCGCCTTCGAGTTCGGCTTCTACATCGTGGTGGCAGTCCTGGCCCAACCTCTCCTCGGCGCGCTGGCGTGGTGGAGCGTGGCCGTCGGCAACGCCATCGCGGCGGCAGGCATGGGGTACTATCTGTGGCACCAGCACCCCAAGCTGCGGGAGCAGCTCGCCAAGCACCCGCTGGGCGCACCCATCGACGAGTCCTCTGACAGCATTCGGCCTGTGTGATCGGGCGGTGGCAACCGCCGTCCCGTCGGCTCAGGACGCAGCGGGAAGGGCAACCACCCCGAACAGGAAGAGCAGCGCTACGACCACCGCGACGGCGATGAGCAGTGGCACCGTGAAGATCGCCGCGAAGAGACGGTGGTCGGTCTTCAGATGCATGTAGAATCCCACCACCAGCACGAACTTCACCGCCGAGAGGGTGAGGAGAATCGGGGCCAGCACCCCCTGGAAGGCGGGAACGTAGAAGACGCCGACCTCGACGAGCGTGATGATGGTGAGGACGGCGGCAACCGTGAGGTACGTGCCGACGCCAGGGTGTGCGTGTTCCTCGTGTCCGTGCTGCTCGCTCATCTTGCCACCCGTTACCGAAGCAGGTACACCACGGTGAAGATCACGATCCAGACAACATCGACGAAGTGCCAGTAAAGGCCTGCGAGCTCCACGTTCATGGCCTTCTCGGGTCCGAGCTTACCCTGGAACGAACGCACCAACAGTGTCAGCAGCCAGATCACCCCAACCGCGACGTGGGCCCCGTGAGTGCCGGTCAGCACGAAGAACGTAGAGCCGAAGAGGTTGGTCTGCAGGGTGAGCCCCTCATGCACGAACGAGGTGAACTCGTACGCCTGGAATCCGAGGAACACCAGCCCTAGCAGCGCCGTCGTTCCGAGCCAAACCCTCGACCAGACCCGATCGCCCCGGGTGACGGCCGCCAGCGCCAGCACCATCGCCAGGCTGGACATCAGCAGGTCGAAGGTGCTCACGGAGGTCACCGGGATGTTGAGGATCTCCTCGGGCATCGGCCCCACCACGCTTCGACCCTTGTACACGAGGTAGGTGGAGATCAGCGAGCCGAAGAGCAGACACTCTGACCCGATGAACGTCCAGAAGCCGATCTTCCGGCTGTCGAGCCCGGTGCTCGTATGATGCGCGTGGGCGGTCGCGGCGTGCGTCATCTCAGACCTCGAAGGGCTCGAAGGCCCACGCGTAGATGCTCACCACCAGAACGGCGGCACCGGCGAGCGCCACCCACAGGGAGTGGAGCACGGCGCCGCTTGCCATCGTCACGATTCCAATGGCCGAGACCAGCGGCCAGAACGAGCCACCCGGCAGGTGGACCGCTTCGGGCGGCGTAGCCGGAAGCGGCTTGGGCTCGTAGCCCTTCTCCGACCAGAGCGGCAGCCGGCTCATCACCTTCGGCGTGACCGAGAAATTGTACGCCGGCGGCGGCGAGGGAATCGCCCACTCGAGCGTCGCTCCACCCCACGGGTTCGCGTCGGCACGCCGCCCGCGCCGCGCGGACCACACGACGTTCACCAGAAAGACGAGGCTGCCCAGCCCCATGGTGAATGCGCCAACCGTGGCCACCAGGTTCATCGTGTCCAGGCCCAGGGCGGCATCGTAGGTGTACACCCGCCTGGGCATACCTAGCAGCCCGATGAAGTGCATCGGAAAGAATGCGAGGTTCGCGCCGATGATGGTGAGCCAGAAGTGCCACTTCCCAATGGCCTCGCTCAGCATCCCGCCGAAGATCTTGGGCCACCAATAGTAGATGCCGGCGAACAACCCCATGACGGAGCCGCCCACCAGCACGTAGTGGAAGTGAGCCACCACGAAGTACGTGTCGGTCTGCTGTAGGTCGGCCGGTGGCGAGGAGTGCATCACGCCCGAGAGTCCGCCGACGATGAACATAGCGATGAAGCCGACGGCGAACAGGAACGACGTCTTGAACTGCAGCCTCCCGCCCCACATCGTCGCGATCCAGTTGAAGATCTTCACGCCCGTGGGGATGGCGATGAGCATGGTCGTGGCCGAGAACACGGAGTCGGCGATGGGACCCAGCCCGACCTGGAACATGTGGTGCGCCCACACGCCCCAACCGAGGATCCCGATGAGCAAACCCGAGTAGACCACCACGGCGTATCCGAACAGCGGCTTCCGGGAGAAGGTGGGGATCACCTCGGAGACCACGCCCATGGCCGGGAGGATTAGGATGTAGACCTCGGGGTGGCCGAACAACCAGAACAGGTGCTGCCACAGCAGCACGTCACCGCCGGCCGCCACCGAGTAGAAATTCGTGCCGAAGAAGCGGTCGAACATCAGGAACACCAGCGCGACCGTGATCACCGGGAAGGCCGTGACGATGATGAACTGTGTCACGAGCGTCATCCAGGTGAACACGGGCATCCGCATGAACCGCATGCCCGGCGCCCGCAGGTTCACTATGGTAACGATGAAGTTGATGCCGGCGGCGATGGACGCGATACCGAGGATCTGGAGACCCAGCACCCAGAAGTCGACGTGCAGCCCGGGGGAGTATTGGGTGTTCGTGAGGTTGGCGTAGCCGAACCATCCGGCGTTGGGAGCGGCGCCCACGAGGAAGCTGACGTTCATGAAGAGGCCGCCCACCAGGAAGACCCAGTAGCTGAACGCGTTCAGCCTGGGGAACGCCACGTCCCGGGCGCCGATCTGCAGCGGCACGATGAAGTTGAAGAACGCAGCCGACAGCGGCATGATCGCCAAGAACACCATGGTCGTGCCGTGCATCGTGAACAACTCGTTGAACGTCTCGGCGCTCACGACCGTGTTGTTCGGCGACGACAACTGCACGCGCATGACGAGCGCCTCGAGACCCCCGAGGAGGAAGAACGCGAAGGCGCTCACCCCGTAGAGAATCCCGATCCGCTTGTGGTCGGTGGTCGTGATCCAGCTCCAGACCTTCATTTCAAGCTCTTGAGATACGCGGCGAGGGCCGCGATCTCTTCCTCGGTCAGCGGCATCCGGGGCATCAGGCTCCCGGGCTTCTCGGCTACCGGGTTCCGCAACCACCGCGCGAGCCCCTCCGCCGTGTTGGGCAGAATGCCGGCGGCAATGGTCGTCCTGCTACCCACGTGCGTGAGATCGGGTCCCAACACGCCGGCAGCGACACCATCGATGGTATGGCAGGCCATGCAGCCCTTGGTGCGGAACACCTCATAACCCTGCTGCTCCACCGCGCCGAGGGCCTCGACACCCGGCGGCGGCGTCTGCTCCTGCGCCACCCAGGCCGCGAAACCCGCCGAGTCGTCCACCACGAGCCGCATACGCATGTTCGCGTGCGACACGCCGCAGAACTCGGCGCACTGCCCGAAGAAGGCACCAACCGAGTCGGGGGTGAACGCGATCCGGGTCGTGCGGCCGGGCATCACGTCCCGCTTACCACCGAGCTTCGGCACCCAGAAACTGTGGATCACGTCCTCGGAGGTCATCACCAGCGACACCGGTCGACCCGCCGGCATGTGGAGCTCGTTGGCCGTGGTGATGCCAAGCTCGGGGTAGTGGAACTCCCACCACCACTGGTGCCCGATGACCTCGACCTCCATCGCGTCCGCCGCCGGGGTGCCGTCGGTGCGGAAGATGGTGCGGATCGTCGGGACGGCGATGAAGATGAGCACCACCGCGGGTGCCAGGGTCCAGGAGATCTCCAGCAGCGTGCTGCCGTGCACCTGCTTGGGATCGCCGGCGCCCGGCCTATCGCGGAACTTGAGGATCGCCACGAAGAGCGCCGTCTCCACCACCACGAACACGCCCAGCGCCCACCATACGATGGTCCGGTACAGGCGGTCGATCTCGCTGCCGAAGTCCGCCGTCGGGTGGAGCGTGGATTGGGGATACTCCCCGGAGCAGGCGGAGATCACGGCCACGAGGGCGATCAGCGCCGCTCCCACCAGGATTCGCGACGGGCCTGCTCGTTGGGTCTGGTGTGCGTCCATGTGCGTCGAGGGTCTCCCAGAAACCAACCGGCCCCGTCGTTCGACGGAGCCGGCGGGGTATTCTACAGTCCCCGACCCAACAGGTCAACATTCCGCGACTCCCACCGCAGCGGAGTCTCTTTACCTTTAATAACCGTCAGCAACAGTTGCTCGTCGGAATCACCGCGGGCCCCTCGCGGGTGAGGCCCCAGCGGCCAGACCAGGAGACCATGGTGCAGCAGACGACCGAGTATGGACTGAGCGTCACAGTGGACCTGCCGTACGACGAGGCAGTGGAGCGGGTCCGCGAGGAGCTGAGCAAGGAGGGCTTCGGCGTCCTGACCGAGATCAACGTCAAGGCAACACTCAAGAAGAAGCTGGACGTGGACTTCCGGCCCTACGTGATCCTGGGAGCGTGCAACCCGCCGCTGGCGCACCAGGCCCTCTCCACGGAGCGGGACATCGGGCTGCTCCTTCCCTGCAACGTCATCGTGTACGCCGCAGACGACCCCAACAAGTGCGTGGTGGCCGCGCTCGATCCGGTGAAGCAGCTGGGCATCGCGGGGATCGAGGCCATGGAGCCCGTGGCCCAGGAAGTGCGCTCCCGCATGGAGCGGGTGCTCCAAGGAACAGCCTCCTAGAGGCCGGGGGGAGCTCCTCCGCCGGCCTCATAGCCGCGGCTCCGGAACCGCTCCCAACAGCAAGGGTATTTCCATACGCGCTGCCGACCCGACACGGGGCCGGCAGCACGGCTGCTTGACGCCTGCTTGCCACCGGCGCCCAGATTGGCTCGCCGGTGACAAACAGCCGGCACCCTCCCAGCCGGCGGAGGAGAGACCATGAAGATGCGACATCTTCTGGCCGGCCTGGGGCTCGCCGTATGTGTGGCCAGTGCGGCACCGGCCGCTGCCCAGGAAACACCCGCCGACACCGCCGCGGTCCTCATCGACGTCGCACGCGTTCTCGAGCAGGAGCGCGCCTGGGAGACGCTCGAGGAGCTGCTGCTCTTCATCGTGCGGCACTATCCCGGGACTCCCGCAGCCACCGATGCTGAGGATTGGCTGGCCGAGCTGCGCAGAACCCGCACGGCGACCGAGGGACGCACCCGTTTCATCGTCTTCCAAACCCTGTTCGGGGCATGGCTGGGGGTAGCGGTTCCAGCCGCTTTCGGGGCGGAGGACCCCGAGCCGTTTGGCCTGGGCCTGCTGCTCGGCGGACCCACCGGGTTCTTCTGGTCCAGCGTCTACGCCCGCAACAACCCCATGAGCAAGGGCCAGGCGGGGGTGATCAACTTCGCCGAGATGTGGGGCACCTGGCAGGGGGTGGGATGGCAGCAGGTCCTCGACATCGGGGACGACTGCACCGAGTTCGGCTGCATCACCTCCGAGACGGCGCCTTTCGCTGCGGCCCTCGTCGGGGGGCTCGCCGGGCTGGGCACCGGCCTCGTCATCACCCGGCTCACCGACATTCCGGAGAGCCACATCGAGTTGGTGAACCACGCCGCCCTGTGGGGCACCTGGTACGGGCTCGCCGGGGGGATCCTGGCCGAGGCGGAAGATGACGCCCTTCTCACCTGGACGCTGATCGGCGGGGACGTGGCTCTGGTGGCCGGCATCCCCCTGGCGCGATCGTGGAATCCCAGCCCTGGGAGGGTCCGCCTGGTGAGCATCGCGGGTCTGGCCGGGCTGTTGGGGGGCTTCGGCCTCGATCTGCTGCTCTCCGTGGACGATGACCAGACCGCCGTGCTGCTGCCGACCCTCGGGGCCACGGTGGGACTGGCCGCCGGTGTCGTGGTCACGGCTCCCGGGGAGCCGTCCCGCAGCGAGGCGAGCCGCGGCACGCTCCACGGCTCGCTCCTCAACTGGGACCGGGGCCTCGAGTTGGATTTCCCGATGCCCAGGCCTGCAACCGTCCAGGTCATCGACCGGCAGGGCGCGATTCGCACGCGGCCGGCGGCGCAGTTCACGTTGCTCAGCGCCCGGTTCTAACTGCTCTCACAGTGAGCCGCGCCGCACGGTAACTTCTCCCCAAGGCGCCCAGACATGCTTGGGCGGCGTCGATGTCCGACGCCGCCCGAGCAACCTCTCAGCCGGCGAGGCGACGGTGCGACGCCATCTACCGCTGCTGCTAGTCTCGCTCCTGGCGCTTGCCCGTCCGGGAGCGGCACAGGACCTCATCGTTCACGAGTGGCTGATCCGCGGCCCCATTCCCGCCGACACCGGTCGGACGGGAGTGCTCACGGACTATCTCTCCGGCGAGGCGACCATCCTGCCGGATGTGGAGGACACAGTCGCCGCAGGGGGGTTCGTGCGGTGGACCGCCGACTCTCTGGGCGGGCTGAACCTCAACGACGTCTTCGCCACGGCCGCCGACTGGAACGTGGCCTACGCCCACACCTATGTCTACGCGCCGAAGGAGCGCACGGTGCTCCTGGTCATGGACAGCGACGACGACCTGGTGGCCTTGGTGAACGGTCAGCGGGTGTGGGCGAACGTCGTGGCACGGGGCTTGGGCAGCGGACGGAGCGCCTCGTGCTGCGGCTCGTGGAGTGGCACGGTGCGAGCGCCGATGTCCGGGTGACAGTGCACTGCGACGTCGCCGAGGCGCACGCGGCGAATCTCCTGGAGGATGCGGAGGAATCACTGCCGGTGAACGGCCGGACGCTCCGCGTGTCACTGAGTCCTTACGAGATCGCAACGGTGCTGGTGCAGTGCGCGCCGTGAGCTGCGCGCTCCGGCTGGAGCCCTGATGCCCCCGCAGCCTCTCGCCCAACCCGGGCCCTGGCCGTAAGTTGGCCTCATGCAGCAACACCACTTCCCGGTGTCGCGCACCGCCCGCTACTTCACGCTGGGCACTCCGAACCACGACGTGCGCCAGGTCTGGTTCGTGTGCCACGGATACGGACAGTTGGCCCAGGAGTTCCTGGCGCACTTCGCCCCGCTGGATGACGGCCGCCGACTCATCGTGGCGCCGGAGGGCCTCTCCCGCTACTACACGGACCACACGGAGCGGGTGGTGGGGGCGAGCTGGATGACCCGAGAAGACCGGCTCGCCGAGATCTCCGATTACGTGACCTACCTGGACGGGTTGTATCGGCATGTGCTCGGCGCAATCGATCGCAGTGCGGTCACCGTTCACGTGCTGGGATTCTCTCAGGGCGTCGCCACAGCAGTACGCTGGGTCACACATGGATCGGTCGTCGCCGACCGCTTGATACTGTGGTGCGGCATGTTGCCACCCGACCTCGACCTCGGGATGGCATGGGGCAAGCTCGAGGACTCGCGACTCACGTTCGTGGTGGGCACCAGAGATCCGCAGCTCGACACCGGCAAGCTCGAGGAGCTGGAGACGTGGCTGTTGGAAAAAGACATCCCCTTCGAGACGGTCCAATTCAATGGAGGACACCGACTGGACAAGCGGGTGCTCAGATCGCTGGCCGGGTCGTAGCGGCACCATCTCCCTCAAGGCGCTGCTCCGCCAGCTTTTCGTGCTGCTGGCTCTTGCGGGTGCCGTCCCGGTCTCCGCCCAGGAGCCCACCGAGCGGTACCGCGAGCAGCGCGAGAACATGGTATCGCTCATCGCCTCGTACGGCGTGCGCGACACGGCGACGCTCCGGGCGATGCGCGCCGTCCCGCGTCACGAGTTCGTCCCCCAGCAGCACCGCCATCGCGCCTACGGCGACCATCCACTGCCCATCGGACACGGCCAGACGATCTCTCAGCCCTACATCGTCGCCTACATGACCGAGGCGCTTCGGGTCCGCGCCGGCATGCGTGTGCTCGAAGTGGGCACCGGCTCGGGATACCAGGCGGCCGTCCTGGCTGCGCTGGATGTCGCGGTCCACACCATGGAGATCTACGGCGCGCTGGCCACCAGCGCCCGGGAGCGCCTCGCGCGGCTCGGCTACGCCAACGCCACTGTGCGCCACGCCGACGGGCATTTCGGTTGGCCGGAGGCAGCGCCCTTCGACGCCGTGATCGTCACTGCAGCCGCCGGCTACATCCCGCCGGCGCTGGTGGAGCAACTCAAGCCCGGCGGGCGAATGGTGATCCCGGTGGGAAGCGTCTACGGGGTGCAAAACCTGATCCTCGTGGAGAAGGACGCGGCCGGCGAGGTCACGACCCGGAATCTCCTCCCCGTACGGTTCGTCCCCATGTTGCAGGGCCTGCGCTGAGCCACTCAAGCGGCACGTCCCGAGCGTTGGCGGTCGGCCTCGTGGCGGCCGGCACGCTGATGTACGAGATCCTCCTGGTTCGGGTCTTCGCCATCGAGCAGTTCTACCACTTCGCCTACATGGCCATCGGGGTGGCCATGCTCGGCTTCGGGGCAGCCGGCACTCTGCTCACGCTGGTGGGGCGGCTCGAGACCGCGCGCGCCGACCGGTGGTTCGGGCGCTCCGCTGCCTTGACCGCCTTCGCGTTGATCGCGGCGCCAGCGGTGGCCGACCGCATCGGGGTCGATCCTACGCAGCTCGCCTGGAACTTCGCGCAGTGGCCCCGCCTGGGGCTCGTCTATCTTCTGCTGGCCCTGCCGTTCGGCGTCGGCGCTCTCCCCGTACTGCTGGGGCTCGGGCTCGCCGGGCGGCGGCCGGGCCGCATCTACGGCGCGAGTTTCCTCGGCTCCGGGGCGGGAGCGCTGCTCGCCACGGGCGTCCTCTGGCAGATGCCCCCGCTCGAGGCTCTCGCGATTCCGGCAGTGCTCGCCGGAGCGGGAGCCGTGGCCGCCGGTCGTGCCCCGCCCCGCACCCCCGGAGTTACGGCTCTCGCAGCGGTGGCGATGCTCGTGGGGCTCGCAGCGGCCGTGTGGCCCCCGTGGCGATTGGATATCACCCCGTACAAGGCACTGCCGCAGGTGGAGGCGTTTCCCGATGCAGTGCGGCTCGCCGAACGCTCGGCGCCGCTGGGATGGACGGTGGCCGTGGAGGCCCCAGCGTTCCGCCACGCCCCGGGACTCTCGCTCTCCTACCGCGGGGAATTCCCCCCGCAACTCGCCCTGATGGTGGACGGCGACATCGTGGGCGCGGCCTCCCGATTCGAGAGCGACAGCGCCGCGCTCGCTCTCACGGACTGGCTGCCCTCGGCCCTTCCCTACGCCCTCGGACCGCCGAGGCGCGTGCTGGTCCTGAACGACGGAGGCGGAACGGAGGCATGGAACGCCCTGGCCCACGGCGCCGGCCGGGTGACTGCGGTCGAGCTCGTTCCCCATGTGGTGGAGCTGACGCAGGCGTATGCGCCGTTCTCCTCGACCGCCGGCAGGCGTGTGTCCTGGGCGGTGGCCGACGCACGCTCCCTCGTGGCACGGGTCCCTGAGTCGTTCGATGTGGTGAGCATCGGCCCCGCCGGGGGGCCGGGCTCCGCCGTGGCTGGCGTGCACGCTCTCGGCGAGGACTTCGCACACACCGTGGAGGCTTACGTCCGCTACCTGCAGATCCTCACCGACGGGGGCGTGTTGGCCGTGACCCGCTGGCTCTCGGTCCCCCCCCGCGCCAATGTGCGGGTGATCCTCACCGCGGCCGAGGCGCTGCGACGGGTGTCCCCCGGAGGCGTCACGCAGGGCCTGTTGGTGGTGCGCTCGTGGGGCACCGCCACGACGCTCATCAAGCCCGCCGGATTCACACCGGGGGACGTGGCCGCGCTGCGTCAGTGGGCCGTCGACCGCCGGTTCGATCTCGACTGGGCGCCGGGCCTGGACGCTCCCGAGAGCGCGTTTCATCGGCTCGACGAGCCCACCCTGTTCCGCGCGGCGCAAGCGGCGGTCGCCGGGCGGCAAGCCGCGACTCGATTCGCCGCCGCCTATCCGTTCTGGGTGGCACCAGCCACCGATGACCGACCGTACCCGCACCACTTCCTGCGAGGCGGCTCTTTGCGGTCGTTCATGACGAGCGATCAGGGTGACTGGCTCCCGTTCGCCGAGTGGGGGTACGTCGCCCTCGTCGCCACCATGGTCCAGAGCGTCGTCCTCGCCGGCCTCTGTCTATTGCTGCCGACCGTCGTGCGCACCCGGTCGAGGGTCGGCCTGCAGCTGCTGCCCGTCATCGCCTACTTCGGTGCTCTCGGTGTGGCGTACCTCGCGGCCGAGATCGTCGCCATCCAACAGCTGAGCCTACTCCTCGGCCACCCCGTCTACGCGGTAGTGGCAGTCCTGACCGCCCTCCTCATCGGCTCCGGCCTGGGCAGTATGTGGTCGGATCGCGTCCCGGCGGGCCTGGGCTGGCGCGCCGCCGCGGCGCTCGCCCTGCTCCTCTCGATGTGCGCGGTCACCGTGCTCCCCCTCGTGCACCGCTTCCAGGGCGCACCGCTAGCGGCCCGGTGCGCCGTGGCCGCCGTGGTTCTCGCACCGCTGGCGTTCGTCATGGGCATGCCTTTCGCGCTGGGGCTGAGACGTCTCGCCGGAGACGATACCGTGCGACTGGCGTGGGCCTGGGCGGCGAACGGCTTCGCGTCGGTGGTCGCCGCGCCGCTCGCAGCCCTCATCGCTCTCCAGGCCGGGGCGCGGACGCTTTGGCTGGTGGCGGCGGTCGCATACGGCGCAGCGGTCGCGCTGTACCGTGCCGCTCCACCGGCCCGGGTGCCACCGGCATAGCCGCGTCGCCTCCGCCTGCCCGCCTATCGGGCATCTGGACCCCTGCCGCACCGGAACCTATCGTTACGACCGTGAACGACCTGCGCGATCGCCTGCAAGAGGCGCTGCCCGAGCGCTATACCATCGAAGGCCTCATCGGCCGTGGGGGCGCCGCCACAGTCTATCTGGCGCGGGAGAGCCATCCCTCCCGACAAGTGGCGATCAAGGTGCTCGACCCCGGGCTCACGGCGCGTATCGGGCGAGAGCGGTTCCTTCGGGAAGTCGACGTCGCATCCAGCCTCACCCACCCGCACGTGGTCCCCATCTTCGCCGCGGGGGAAGCCGGAGGCCTGCTGTACTACGTGATGCCGTACGTGGCGGGCGAATCACTGCGGCGGCGGCTGCGGCGCGGGAAGCAGCTTCCCCTGGAGGAGGCCGTAGGGATCGCCCATCAGGTCGCCCGCGCACTGGACTATGCCCATCAGCACAACGTGGTGCACCGGGACATCAAGCCAGAGAACATCCTGCTGCACGACGAGCACGCGCTGGTGGCCGACTTCGGCATCGCGCGCGCCATCACCGCGGCGGGGGTGGAGCCGATCACCGAGGCGGGAACGACGCTGGGCACGCCGGCCTACATGAGCCCGGAGCAGGCCTCCGGGGACGGGGATCTGGACGGCCGCACCGATATCTACGCGCTGGCCTGCGTGCTGTACGAGATGATCGGCGGCGAGCCCCCGTTTCAGGCCCAATCGACCCAAGGCACTCTGGCCCGCCACCTGGTGGATCCCGTGCCATCGCTCCGCGCGCTGCGCCGCTCAACGCCGGTGGAGGTAGAGCAGGTCATCGGACGAGCCTTGCAGAAGAGCCGCACGGACCGGTACCAGAGCGCCCGGGCCTTCGCTGAGGCGCTGGCGCAGGCGTACGGCGGCGCGACACTCTGGACGACGCCCCAGACCGGCGACCTGCTGCCGGCCAGGCCACACCGGCGGATCCGCTTCGCCCACACCAGACGCTGGTTCACCGGCGCGGTCGCCGCCGTGCTGGGCGTGATTCTGGTGTTCTGGTGGCAGCCCTGGCGCAGCGGTGGCACTGCGGCGAGCGCCGGCACAGGCTACGTCGACTCGCTGGCGGTGACGGTGGTCGAGAATCTGACCGGTGACACCGCGCTCCAGCAGGTGTCCCACGCGATCACCCACGACATCATCGCTTACCTCACACGCATCGACCGGCTCAAGGTGATCTCCCTCCACTCGGTCGAGGCCCTCGCCGACGCGAGGCTCACCACGCCCCAACTCGCCGACACCCTCAAGGTCCGGCTGATCGTCGAGGCCCAGCTGCGCCGGCGGGCCGATCACACGGTCGTGAACGCCTGGCTCGTGGACGCCCAGTCGGACGCGCACCTGTGGAACGAGACGCGTGAGGTCGCCGACATCACCGTGGCCGACCAGGAGATCGCCCGCTGGATCGGCGCGGCGGTGGCCGAGAACATTGGTGGGATCGCGCCGCGGCCGGAGGCGGCGCCGGCACAACCGAGCGCCGGGCGCGATGCCTACCTCATCGGGCACCATTGGCTGCCGCGCCGCACGGCGCCGGCCGTTGCCCGGGCGATCGCGGCCTACAGCCAGGCGATCGCCAACGACTCCGGCTTCGCCCCGGCGTACGCCGGCCTCTCCCAGGCATACGCGCTCTCACTGGCATACAGGTACCGCGTCAACCTGCAAGGGTACCTGGCCGCGGGCATGGCACTCGCCCTGGCCGATCGGGCAACCGAGCTCGATCCCGAGCTCGCCGACGGTTATGCGTCGCGGGCCTACATCGCGAGCCGCTCCGGCGCGCCCCTAGCAGACGTCTCCGCGGATTGCGAGCGCATCCTCGAGCTCGAGCCCAGCGACCCCGACGGCCCGAGTTGGTGCAGCCGGCCGCTGGCCGCGGCGGGGCGGATCGACTCCGCGTTCGCCGAGTCGGAGCGGGCCGTGGCGTTGGACCCGCAGTCGCCCGGACGTCGCCTCGCCCTCGCGTACGAGGCACTCGGCAACGGACGCTACGCGGTCGCCATTCGAGAGGCGCAAATCGCGGGGGCTCTCGAGCCCGAGCTAGTCCTTCCCCGTGCCATCGAGGCCCGCGCCCATCTGCTCAACGGCGACGCGGAACGCTGCGCGTCCATGCGGCTGGGCCCCCACGCGGCCATTCGCGCCACGTGCCTGCACACGCTGGGCCGGGTGGACGAGGCCGCTGCAATCATCGACTCGGTGGAAGCGGCAGTGGCCCAGGGCACGGCGGGAGACCCGACGTTCACCGACGTTACCCGCGCCGAGGACCTCGCGTCGTACTACGCGTGGACGGGGGACGCCGAAGCAGCGCTGCGTTGGCTGACCACGGCCTACGAGCTGTCGCCCAGCGGGATCGAGATTCGGGTGCTGCAATCGCGGCTCTTCGACGGCGTGCGCCATGACCCGGCATTCGCCCGAGGAGTCGAGCAGGTGCGGAGCCATATCTGGGAGCGGGTGCGGAGCGAGGCCGTCAGGCTACGCACCTGGTAACTGAAGGCGCCAAGCGCCAGGAGGTGACGATGCGATGCCTTCTCCTCGTTGGTCTCTTGTTCCTCGCGTCCTGTGCCGAGAAGAGTGAGGAGGAGCGACAGGCCGAGGCGCTGGACACGATGACGACACGGCAGATCGACAGCGCCATCGGTGAGTCCAGGCTCCCCGGCGCCGGCGGTGTTCGCGGCGCCGTGCGGGCCGCAGACTCGGCGGCCGCCCGGCGCGCCCGGGAGGATTCGATCGCGCGGCAGCCCTGAGGCCCCGCTCCCAGGGTTACTTCGGGGGGCCCAGTGTGAAGGCGGCTTCGAGATCGTGGCGGGAGTAGGCCCGAAACGCGATTAGCGTCTCGGTGTCCCTGATCCCGTCGAGCTTGAGCATTTTCCCGGTCACGAGGTCAGCGAGCTGCTCGTTCGTGCTCACCCGGAGGATCGCGACTAGGTCGTACCGTCCGGCGACCGAGTAGACCTCGGACACCCCGTCCAGCCCCGCCAGACGCTCCGCGACCTCGTTGATCCCTTCGCGCTCGACGCTCAGAAGAACGATGGCTGAAACCATGAAGCGAAGATACCGGTGGGTCCGGTGCCGGGCTACCGGGCGTCCGCGACGGCGGTCCGGATTTCCAGCTCCACGTCGTCGAAGTACGACCGCGCCCGTGACCCGGTGTTGTCCGTGTCCACCATGATCGCCACCGCCGAGACGTCATCGGCGTCCTCGCCGAAGAAGGCACGGTAGTCGGCGAGGACGTCCCGCTCCTCGCGGCGCCATGCGCCGGCCTCGTCGTCCCCACTCGCCAACACGACCATGGCGACGTTCGCCGTGTAGGGGCTCGGGAAAACACTGCCCACGGACTCCCGTGCTGCCCACACGTAGCACACGGCCTTGGCCCTTCGACTGGCGAAATCCCCGTCGAACACCACGAACACACGCGCGGCGTAGTCGTCGCCCCGGCGCTCCCGCTCGCGGTCGTTGTCCGCGATCGTGTGCTCCACCTTCCAGCGCCACGCCAGGCGTCCGGCCACGGGCTCCTCCGCCGTCACGGGGCGCCACACCCCGGAGGCCCCCGCGCGACTATCGGCCTGCAGCACCGTCCCGCCGCCGTCCTCGACGACCTTATAGCGCGTCGTACGGTTAGCGAGGCGCCGCTCCCGCCACCGGTCACGCCAGTCGCCCTCGAAGGTCTCGACGAAGTGGACGGCTCCGCCGGCCGCGCCAGGATGCACGAGTGGCTCCCCAGGCGCCGGCAGCGCGGCGAACCCCAGGACGAGAGCGAGGCGGGAGCGAAATGCGGTCACGGCGGTGCAAGGCTAGCGTGGCTACCCCTCTCAAACATCGGGCCGACAGGAAGGTTCCCGCGGCCAACCGCTCTCCAGCCGGGGCATCTGGCCGGGGGCACGGCTCGGGCCTATCATCCACAAGCAGCCACACGACGCCATGCTGTGAGCAATATCATCGGGCAGGTGCGCTACGCGCTCGCCGAGCGCTATGCCGTGGACCGTGAGATCGGTCGCGGCGGCATGGCCATCGTCTACCTGGCCCGGGACCTCAAGCACGACCGGCCGGTGGCCATCAAGGTCTTCCGCCCGGAGCTCGCCGCCTCGCTGGGCACGGAGCGCTTTCTGCGCGAGATCCAGATCGTAGCCCGCCTGCAGCATCCTCATATCCTGCCGCTCCACGACTCCGGCACCGCGGACGGGATCCTCTACTACGTCATGCCGTTCGTCGAGGGAGAGTCGCTGGCGATCCGCCTCGAGCGCGAGGGTCCGCTGCAGGTCGACAACGCGGTGGCCATCGCCTCGGAGGTTGCGAGCGCCCTCGACTACGCCCACCGGCAGGGGGTCGTGCACCGGGATATCAAGCCGGCCAACATCCTGCTCTCGGGTGGCCACGCGGTGGTAACCGATTTCGGGATCGCCCGTGCGGTGAGCGCTGCGGCCGCGACCCAGATCACGCAGGAGGGCAGTCCCATCGGCACACCGTCGTACATGAGCCCCGAACAAGCGGCGGCGGACACCGGTGAGATCGACGCGCGGACGGACATCTACAGCCTTGGGTGCGTGCTGTACGAGATGCTCGCCGGGCGCCCGCCGTACCAGGGACCCACCCTCGAGGCCATCTTCGCGAAGGTCCTCGCCGGAGCCACGCCCGAACTGCGCCAGGCTCGGCCCGACACGCCCAAGCACGTGGCCGATGTCACGGCAAAGGCCCTGGCGAAGTCGCCGGGACAGCGGTTCGCCACCGGAGCCGAGTTCGCGGCCGCGCTGCAATCGGGCCAGGTGGACTGGCGTCCCGGCCGCCGGCGACGGGGAGTCGTGCTGGGCGCAGCAGGCCTGTTGGCGGTGCTGGCCGTCGCGTGGTGGCTGCGGCCGCGGAGCCTGGAGAGCGCGGTCGCCTCCGATGCCCAAGTCATCGCCGTCGTTCCGTTCACGACGTCCGGTCCGAACGTGGCGGTCCTAGGAGAGGGGATGGTGGACCTCCTTTCCACCAACCTGGACGCCGTCGGCGGCATCCGGACGGTGGACACCCGCACGGTGCTGCACCGCTGGCGACAGCGTGCGGATGAGGACGGCGTGGACCTGGAGGGCTCGCTCGCCGTGGGGCGGGAGGTGAGTGCCGGCTCCGTCCTCCTGGGCAGCATCGTCGAGGCCGGGCCGGAGGTACGGCTCTCGGCGGAGCTGCGCACCGTTCGGGGGGAGCGTCTGGCGCAGGCCACGGCCGACGGACCGGCGGACAGCGTACTCGCCCTGGTGGACAGCTTGAGCCTGAGGCTGCTGCGGGAGATCTGGCGCTCCCGCCAACCCCTGCCAGATCTCCGCGTCAGTGCCATCACGACGGGCTCCCTCAACGCAACCCGGGCGTACCTGCAGGGAGAGCAGTACTACAGGCGCTCACATTGGGACTCGGCGGCGGCTGCGTTCGGCACGGCGATAGGTGAGGACCCCACGTTCGCCCTTGCCCTGTACCGCATGGGCCAGGCGATCAGCTGGCTGCGGGGGCACGGATCGCCCCAGGCCGTGCGCCTGGGTCAGGCAGCGGCGGAGTTCGCCGAGCGACTCCCGCCGCGGGAGCGCACCCTGGTGCGGGCGAACCAGCTGTTCCAGGCGGGGCGCCTGGCGGCGCTGGACACCCTGCGCGCCTACGTGACGCGCTACCCCAACGACGCGGAAGGGTGGCACCAATACGGCGACGTGCAGTACCGGGCGCGGTCTGTCATCGCGATGCCGCCAGAGGAGCTCTATGCGCCCTTCGATCGCGGGTACGAGCTGGACTCGACGCTGGCGCCGGCCTTGCTCGACCCGCTGGAGCTGAGTCTCCTCGAAGGGGACAGCACACGCTTTGCGCGCTACTTCGGCTCACTTGCGCAGAGCACGAGCGCACGGCAGGTCGAGCGCTTCGAGCTGGCGCGCCGCCTTCTCTGGAGTCCACCGGATTCGGCGGTGGCGCTGATCGGGACTGTCGCCTTCGGACCGGGCTTCGACCCGGTGCGTGAGGCGATGCGCCTGCTGCGTCTAATGATCGGCGTCGCCCGGCTCCCAACCGGCTGGAGCTCGGCAACGCTGGTGGCCGCCGTCGACACCATCCTGGCCGCCACGCCGCCGAACGACGCGCGGCGCGCCGAGCTCATTGCCACCAAGGTGCGGACGCTCAACGCCGCCGGCCGACTGGAGGACGCCGGCGCACAGCTGACGGCGCTGTTTGAGACCACACCGGTTCTGGCGAGGACGGTCAGCCTGCTGCCCGTGCTCGCCGGGTACGCTCCCGCGTCGAGCGCCGGGCGTGCCTTGCGGCAACTTGCCGACGCTCAGTCGCTCACCACCCGCGGTGATCCGGAGACGGACTACTGGCGTGCCCTCGGGGCACTGGGCCAGGGCCATGGCGACACCGCCCGCCTCCGCGCCGCCGCCGGGCTGGCCGGCGACACCACGGGCAACACCCTCCCCTACCGCGGGCTCTTCACCGCGGTGCAGGGCTGGGCCGACTTGATCGCGGGGGACACGACGCTGGGGGTGGCTCGCCTGCGCGCCGGTTTGGAGGATGCGGGATACTGGCCGTGGGTCACCGAGGAGGCGGCGCCGCTTCGCTTCCGGCTGGCGCTCACCCTGGCGGCGCGGGGAGCAACGCGCGAGGAGGGGCTCCGTCGCCTACGCTACGGGATTCGCCCCGACGACCAGGAGTTCGTACCCCCGGGTCTCGAGGCCCTGGGACGGACTTTGGACGCGGAGGGGGACATCACCGGCGCCGCCGAAGCCTACGTCGAGTTCCTGCGCCACTGGATCGGGGCGGATGCGGCCCTCGCCCCGCGAGTCGATGCGGTCCGGTCGCGCCTCGAGTCAGTGAACTGATCGGCGATCGGTGCCAAGCGCCGCTCAGTAGCGCAGCAGGTTCGCGGCCCACGTGAAGCCCGAGCCGAAAGCCGCGAGACAGACCAGGCTCCCCCGCTTCACGAGTCCCTCGGCCACCGCTTCGCTCAACGCGATGGGGATGCTCGCCGCCGTGGTGTTGCCGTACCTGGCGATGTTGGAGTAGACCTTCTCGTCCGGCACCCCAAGCCGCTTGCGCACGACCTCGGTGATGCGCTCGTTTGCCTGGTGCGGGATCACGAGGTCGACATCCTCAGGCTTGAAGCCCTCCGTGGCAAGAACCTCCTGGATCACCGCGGGAAACTTGGTTACGGCGTGCTTGAACACCTCCCGGCCGTTCATGTACGGATGGACCGATCCCTCCTCGATCATCTCGGCGCTGATCCACGGCGTGTTCCCGGCGCCGGGCTTCGCGATGCAAAGCTCCGTGGCGTAGCGGCCGTCCGAGTGAAGGTGGTGCCAGAGGAACCGGCTACCGTCGGACCCGTCGGTGACCTCTAGGCACGCCGCGCCCCCGCCGTCCCCGAACAGCACCGCCGTATCGCGTCCGTCGGAGTCCATGCGGAGCCCGGCCGAGTGCTTTTCGGCCCCCACCACCAACACTCGGTCGAACATCCCCATCCGGATGAAGGCGTCGGCGGCTGAGATGGCGTATACGAAACCCGTGCATTGGTTCCGAACGTCCATCGCCCCTACGTCCCGCAGCCCCAGCTCTCGCTGCAGCAGCACGCCGTTTCCAGGGAAGTACATGTCCGGCGAGAGGGTCGCGAACAGCACGAAATCGACGTCCTCGGGCTTCCAGCCCGCCTTATCCATCGCCACCTGCGCCGCTCGGATCCCGAGGTCCGTGCAACCAACGCCGTCGTCTGCGAAGCGACGCTCGGCAATGCCGCTCCGCTCACGAATCCACTCGTCGGAGGTATCCATCACCTGCTCCAGATCGTGGTTGGTCACCACCCGATCCGGCACGAAGTGACCGACACTTGCCATACGCGAGTACCGCGTCATCATCCCGTCCTCCGCTGGGCCCTCATCATTCCTACCGCCTCGTCACGGGAAGGTCAATTCCCGGGCACGCCCCCCGGCAACCGATGAGCGCCCTTGGCCGTGGGTGCGCCGGCGGGCTATTCTATGCTCAGGGCGGCAGCGAGGCCGCCCCTGCGCGGCGCCCAGTCGCGGCACCGCATCCGTCAACCTGCGGCAACCCCGCCGAGGTGCCCTATGCTGATGTCCGACGGCGTGGAGGTCGACTCCTACGGCAGCACGGACGTGGGGAAGGTGCGGAAGGAGAACCAGGACCAATTCCTCATCGCGGCGCTTCACAAGGTGGTCGAGATCCAGGGAACCAGTATTCCCGGTTCCTATCGCAAGCGGTTCGACAGCGGGGCTCGCGCCCTGCTCCTCATGGTGGCGGACGGCGTCGGCGGCCACGCCGGTGGCGAGGAGGCTTCCAGCGTCACCCTCGACGCCGTGACGAGCTACGTGACGAACTCCATGCGATGCTTCTACAAGCTGGACGATCAACTTCCGTCGGACCTGCTACAGGAGCTCGCCTCGTCCGTCCAGCGCAGTCACGCCGCAGTGCTCGACCGCGCGCAGGAAGATCCCGAGCGCTCCGGCATGGCCACTACCCTGACGATGGCGCACGTGCTGTGGCCCAGGGTCTATACGGTGCAGATCGGCGACAGCCGGTGCTACCACCTGCGGGGCGACGCCTTCAGCCAGGTAACCCGGGACCAGACCGTGGTGCAGTTGCTGGTCGAGGAGGGCGCCCTCTCCCCGAGCGACGCCCAGCAGTCCCCGTACAGCAGTGTGCTGTCGCAGGCCATTGGCGGGGGCGCGCCCGAGGTGGAACCCGAGATCTCCAAGGTGGACCTGGCGACGGGCGACACCCTCATGCTCTGTACCGACGGCCTGACCAGGCATCTGTCCGATGAGGAGATCGCCGGGAAGTTGCGTGCCGCGGCCACTGCCCAGGAGGCATGTGAGGACTTGGTTGTCGCCGCCCTGGACGCGGGAGGACGCGACAACGTCACGGTCGTCGTGGCGCGATTCTCCTGAGGCCCGGCAGGCGGGCGGCGTGCTACTCCCGGGGTGGCGCTCCCTCGGTGAGCTGGCGTAGCCGCCCAAGCAGCGCCCCCACCTGGCGCATCTCCTCACCGTAGCGCGCCCAGTCGCCGACCCGCTGCGCCGCCGTCGCCCGCTCGTAGTGCTCGGCGGCCTGTTGTACCAGATCGGCGACGTCCGCGGCGGGCAGCGCCGCCTCCGGAGCTGCGGCCGCAGCCGCTGCGGCCGCAGCGATGGGACGGACCTCCGCAGGAGCCATGGCCCCGAATAGCCGTGCCAGGCCCTCCTCCAGCGTCTCCTCCATCACCACCTGGTTCTCGTAAGCCACGATCACCCGCTTCAGCTCGGGGATGCGGCCCCCCTCGGCACGCAGGTACAGCGCCTGGACGAAGATCAGCGACTCCTCGATGGGGATCACCAGCAGGTTCCCCCGAATCACCTCGGAGCCCCGTTGATCCCACAGGGAGACCTGGCGTGAGATCTCGGTGTCCTGATTGATGCGGTTCACGATCTGCGCTGGGCCGAAGACCAGGCTCTGGCGCGGAAACCGGTACACCACGAGCTGGCCGTAGTGCTCGCCGTCGCTGCGGACGACCATCCAGGCCGAGAGGTTGTCTTTCTGTCGCGGCGTGAACGGCGCCATCATGATGAACTCTGCCTGGGACTCGCCGGGCAGCTTCATGATGATGTGTCGCAGGAAGGGATCCCGGGCGTCCTCTCCGCGCGCCAGCACCGGGATCTGCCACTGATCCTCCCGGTGGTAGAAGATGGTCGGCTCGCTCATGTGATAAGTCGTGTGGAGCGCCGTCTGGATGCGGAAGAGATCCTCCGGATAGCGGATGTGGGCCCGGAGGTCGGGGGGCATGGCATCCAGCGGCTGGAAGATCCCGGTGAAGATCTCGGCGTAGGTGCGGATCAACGGATCGTCCGGTTCGGCGACGTACGCTTGAACGTCGCCGTCGTAGGCGTCGATCACGACCTTCACGCTGTTGCGCATGTAGTTGGTCCCATCGCTCGCGCGCTGGGCATAGGGGTAGCGGCCGCTCACCGTGTAGGCGTCGAGGATCCACTTGAGCTTGCCGGCCTCGGTAATCACTAGATAGGGGTCGCTGTCCCACCGGAGAAACGGTAGCGCCTTCGCCGCCCGCTCTCGCACGCTGCGGTGATACATGACTCGGCTGTCGGACGTGATGTCGTGTGACAGCAGGATTTTCATCGAGCCGAAGTGCATGCTGAACAGCAGCCGCCGGAGCAACGACGATGTCGGGACGCCACCCGTGCCTTCATATTCCGCCACGACGTCGCCCGCGTCGGAGGGGAAGTCGAACTCCTCCTGTTGCGTGTTCACGAACACGTAGCTGCGGGAGAGCTCGCCGTAGTAGATCCCGGGGCGGGTCACGCCGAGCGACACCGAGGAGGCTGGGGGAAGGTCCTTGATGAAGAGTACCGGAAGGCCCTCTTCCGTGACCTGGTTCACCGGTCCCAGTGTAAGTCCCATCCCGTGAGTGAACCTCAGTCGCTCGTTGATGAAGGTCCTGGCGGGCAGCGACATGCTGTTCAGCTCCCGGGGGGAGAGCAGCACCTGCCGGTACTCCCCATCGATCCAGTAGCGATCGTCGTCTACCGAGATGAAGTCGTAGTAGGTGCGGATCTCCTGCAGCTGCCCGAAGGTCTGCAGCAGAGGCTCCCGATCCCACAACCGGACGTTGCTGATCGTCGCGCCGTTGGCCTCGATGTCGGCGAGCGCGAGCCGTGACTCGCCGCTGAGGTCTCGGGTGACGACTCCGTCCAGGCCCCAAGCGAGGCGCGTCGCGGTGATGTGGTGCTGGAGCTGCGGCGACTCCCTGACGAGCTCGTTGGGCACGACCACCAGACGCTGGACCGCCGCCGCGGTCAGGGTCCCCAGCAGACCGATGACAATGTACGCCACCGCGGCCACGACCGTGTGGCGCACGAGGCGGCGGGTGCGCAGGCCGAACAGCACGAAGCCCGCCCCGAGCAGGGCCACCACGCCCGCGATGCGAAGCGCCGGCACCTGAATCGAGAGATCGGTGTAGCTGGCCCCCAGCATGGGCCCGGTGGTGGAGTATAGCAACGCCGGGATGCGCACCAGGAACACGGTGAGCGCCGTCGTCACGAACAGCAGTGCGATGAGCAGGGCGAGGTGCAGCTCGGCCGACCGCTCGATCGTGACCTGGCGGCGACGGATGAGCAGGTCGCCCCGAAACAGGTAGAGACCGGCCGTCATGGCGAGTGTTAGCACGATGACAGTCACCACCAAACCGATCACCACAGAGAGTGCAGGCAGCGTGAACACGTAGTAGCCCACATCCCTGCCGAACACCGGATCCACGACGTCGAACGCTGTGCGGTGGCGGAACCGCAAGAGAGTGAGCCACGCGCTGGAGGCGGCCGCGCCGATCAGCAGCGCGAAGAGCGCGGCGATGGGGAGGCTCACGACGCGGACCAGGCGGGTGAGGTTGAGCTTGGGCAACCCCGAGCGCAGATCCACCACCATCGGGTCCGGCACGAGGCCCCGCTGGGCCAGCCGCAGGTTGACCCAGATGAACAGGAAGGCCAGCACGCCCACCACCACTCCCAGGCCCAGTTTCGCCTTGAGGGCGGCGAGAAAGACCGACTGATATCCCAGGGCCTCGAACCAGTACCAGTCCGCCATCAGGTCGACCAAAGCCGGCAGGCCGGTGAGCGCCACGAGGACTGCCGCCAGCCCGACGATCAGCACCACTGCTCTACGCACCATGTTTACCGTGATCCCGTGGGTGGTTCTAGGAAAGATAGCGGGCGGCCCGGACATGGGCCGCCCGCTCTCGAGACGCGGGATCGCTAGTACGCGAAGCCCGTCCGGAAATAGACGGCCGTTCGCTCGTCGCTCGCGGCGACGGCGACGCTCAGCGTCATCCGCTGCGCGACGAACGAGAGCCACACGCCGCCGCCCGCCGCCCAGTGCCATGTGTCGGTGTCGGATTCCTCCCCATCGAGGAACACCCTCCCCAGATCGCCCAGTGCGAACAGCCCGAACTGGCCGGGTAGGAGAAGCATGAAGCGCTGGGCGTTGAAGCGGAGCTCGGCGTTGCCCCACACCGCCGCGTCACCCCCGAAGCGATTCTGCCGGCCCAGCCGCACCGTCCGGTCGTCGCCGATGTAGGCGGCGTGTTGGAACGGGATCGAGTCGCCGAACACCTTCCTGGCGCCGGCCCGCAGCGCCAGGGTGGGCCTGAACGGCAGCGAACGGGCGGTGAGGTAGGTGGATGCGACGCCCTCGAGCACCCCGTAGATCGTCGCCACATCCCACACCTCCGGATACAGCTCACCCGTGAGCAACACGTGGAATCCCCGCGTGGGCCAGGATGGTAGATCCCGCGTATCGATCCGCAGCCCCCCGATCACTCCCACCTCCCCGAGCGTCCCCGAGCCGTACAGCGTGTCACTCCTGATGATCCGGGTGGTGTCCTCCTTGGTATCGAAGTAGTTCATGATCGGCCCGACGCCCAGCTCGACATTCCGGCTGCCAAAGGGGAGGAAGAGCACGGGCGCCACCGTGATCTGGCGCTGGTTCACACGGTAGAAGTTGGCATCGTCCAGCGAATCGTTGATCGCGAAGTCGTTGCCGAAGCCGTAAAACCGCAGCGTCTCGATGCCGCTCAGCAACCCGTACAGCTCCATGTGCACGTTAGAGTTGGTCCAGGTGATATCGCTCTGGAAGTCGAAGCGGCCCGTGGTGGCCCCCGTGGAGAACCCCGCCCGGAACTGGACCTTGGAGGCGTAGGGGTGCCGGCGGAATCCGTTAGTGGTGACGAAGGCGCCGCCCCCGAAGAAGAACCCGAGGTCGGGCCCGGCCCCGATCCAGCCCAAGCCCTGCCACCTGTGCCCCCAGTCGGGCGGATGCATCCTATCCCGTGGTCCCAGCGGCGGGGGAGTGTAGGGCCTGCGGTCCACCTTCACATTCGTGGGCCCACTGGCCTCATCATCGCCCGTAGCGTAGAACCGCACACCGCCCGCATCGGAGGAGTCAATCACCACGTCGTTGCCACTCCCGATCACCCGTAGCGTGACGCCCCGCCCCGGTCCCGTCACGATCACGCGATCCTCACCGCCGTGCAGGTAGAACCGGAGCTCACTGGTCTCGCGGGTGTCGAACCGGCGGTGGAGGTAGGGCAACCGCTGCCGACCGCTCTGGATTGTGACCTCCACCGTATCGTTGGCATGCCGCTGGATCAGGATCTCTTCCGCCTCGTCTGTTCCCTGGATGTCCACGTCACCCGCGAGCAGCCGGTATAGGCGATCGGCCGCTTGGGGCAGCTCGTCCCGGCGCTGCTTGAGGGCCTGAGCCAGCCACTCGCCGCCAATCGCTACGTACTCCGGCGCCATCCGGCTCACCGCATCCTCGATTACCGAGTCGGTGAGGCGCCACTTGAGCTGCGCGGCCGCGGAGTCCCACGCGGGTCTCTCGAGTCCGACGAGAAACCGCCGGTCCAACTCGCGGGCGTTGAAGCTGAGACCGAGCGTGCTCGAGTATTTGGGGCCGAACTTCACGAGTTGCGGCGCGTAGTTCCGCCCCAACCAGAGCCCCACACCGTCGAACCGCACCAGGGCCTGGTCCCGGTCCTCCGGAATGGGCACCCAGTGGGTGACGGGCTCCTCCCCGAAGCGCGCCCACCCCCACTGCCCCCGGTGGCGGTCCCAGTCGCCGATCAGCAGATCGAGGAGACGCGCGTCGAGCAGGGCCCGCGCGGCGACGCGATCCCGGGCGCTTCGCTGCACCCGCTCCATGACGTCGTCCCCGTCGATGATCTCATCCGCACCGGCAAAGCCGGGCACCCCTGGCTCCGTGATGGCGCGTCGCTCGATGTACCCAACGGTGCCAGCGAAGCGCTCCCGGTGCTCACCGAGCGCAGCATCATCGGGCAACACGACGAGCCGGGGCTCGGTGTGCGGGATCCCGGCCGCTTCCATGAGCGCGGCCACCACCGGCGGGGCCCCTGGGTGCGCCGCAGAGGTCTGGTCCTGCACGATGTCCTCCACCACCGACCCCTCCCACTCCGGTGGCAGAACATCCATGTCCTTGTCCACCGAGCGGAAGCTGTACTGGAAGCCGTCGGCGCCGCGGAACCGCAGCGACTTGGTCTGGAAACCACCGCCGGCGGTGGTGGGTGTGAGACCGCCGGCGAACGTTCGCAGGTCGAGCAGCTGTACGCGAACCGGTGCGGTCCAGAGATCGCGGTAGTCGTTCCCGAAGTACAGGCGGTAGAGCCCGCCTTTGCTGTACTGCGGGCCCGCCACGACCGTGGTATCGCGCTGCTGGGCGCCGGCAGGCAGTGCGCCGAATGTCACGGAGAGAACAATCAGCAACGCGCCGGAGACACACGCGCGCGCGCCGCGGGAGGTGGGCATGGTCAGCCTCCGCCGGTATCTAGCCACATCGAGAACGCTTCCGTGGTCCTCCCCTCCTCATCCACCGTCGTGACGCCGAGCCGGGCCCGGCCGTCACGCAAGAAATCAACCCGTACGAAGCCGCTCGCCGCAGCGGCGTAGCGGGTTCCGTCAATGTAGGGGGCGCGGTCCGTGTGGGCGAAGTACCCCGCGCCGCTCACCACGATGTGCTTCGCGTGCTGCTCGTCCCGCCCGTCGATCACCTGCAGGTTGTGCTCGTGCCCCGCCGCGTAGACCAGTGCGGGGTGCACGGCGAGGGCCGTCTCGATGGAGTCCCGCATCTGCCGGTTCAGCTTTCCGGACATGTCCTGGTCGGAGATCCCGGACTGCCGGGCGATGGGGTAGGCCGATCCGATGATGGGAAGCGGCAGGTACAGCCACTTCACTGCCACAGTGAGCGGGAAGATGTGGTCCTTCACGGTGAAGTTCCCGCCGTGCGTACCGCCGGTGGCCAAGGGGTGATGCGCCGCGACCACCACGTGGCGGTCACCGGCGCGGCGCACCTCTGCGCGGAGCGAATCGGTGAACTCCCACTTCGCATCCGCTGAGCAGGATGAGTAGGGGTGCTTTGGCTTCGCGTGCTTGTTGAGCCACCACTGGGTGTCGATCGCCACCACGCGCACCCGCTCTCCGAGGTCCACAGACACCGGCCCGGGACACCCGCCACTGGGAAGCCACACCACGTCCGGCGCGCCCCGCTCAATCACGAAGCGCTCCTGCCGCAGGATCGCCTCCCAGCCGCCCTCACGGCCGCGGATCCAGTCGTGGTTGCCCGGCACGAAGATGCCGCGCCCGCCGCTCTCGAGCACAGCGTCTATCTGCTCCATCAGCCGCCGCTCCATCTCAGCCCGGTCATCGGCGGCAGTGTCCGGCAATCCCAAGGGATAGATGTTGTCGCCCAGGAAGACCGCGACGCTGCGCTCGGGCTGCTGCTCCATCTGGGCACGTAATGCCGCGAGCACCTGATCGCCCGGCAGCGGCGCACCCGCATCGCCGATGAGGAACAGGCTGGTCTCGATCTCGTCGGCGCCCGGGACCGGCGCCGGCGGCGTCACGGGGGGCGGGTTCGCGGAGCTGCAGGCCGCGACGGCCGCGACAAGCCAGAGAGTGGAACGTGGACGCATCATCAATCCTATACTCCTGTCCCGCGGGTGGCTCCGATGGCCGCCTCGAAGTCCCTTCCGGCCGGGTGCTGGAACACCCGCAGGCCGAACTCGGGAGCGACCGCGAGAATGTGGTCAAAGATGTCGGACTGGATCCCCTCGTAGCTAACCCAGTCGGTGTCGTTGGAGAACGCGTAGACCTCCAGCGGCAGTCCGTCAGGCGTTGGATCCCGCTGCCGCACCATCAGGGTCATGCCCTCGTGCACCTTCGGATGCTGCTTCAGGTACCGTGCGAGGTACGCGCGGAAGGTCCCGAGGTTGGTGAGGCGGCGCGCGTTGACGATCAGGTCCTCAGCGACTGGTCGTGCCTCCGCGTCCGCTGCCAGCTCGGCTCGCTTGTCCCGGATGTAGTCCGTCAGCAGGGCAAACCGCTCGAACCGTTCCACGTCTGCCTCCTCGAGGAACCGCACCGTGTTCATGTCGATGAACACGGCCCGCTTGATGCGCCGCCCACCGGACTCGGGCATCGCACGCCAGTTCTTGAAGGAGCCGTCGATGAGCTTGTGGGTGGGAATGGTGGTGATAGTCTTGTCCCAGTTCTGCACCTTCACCGTGTGCAGCGCAACGTCCACCACATCGCCGTCGGCGCCGTACTGGGGCGCCTCGATCCAGTCCCCCACCCTCACCAGATCATAGCTCCCCATCTGGAGGGAGGCCACGAAAGACAGGATCGTGTCGCGGAAGATCAGCAGCAGCACGGCGGTCATGGCGCCAATGCCGCTCAAGAACACCAATGGCGAGCGGTCCAGCAGCGTGGCGAGGACCACGATGCCGCCGGTGACGAACAGCGCTATCTGGACGACCTGGATGAACCCCTTGATGGGGCGGTTTCGCGCCTCGGGGCGCCGCTCGTAGATGTCGTTCACGGACGACAGAAAAGCCGTCGCCGCCGACACGGCGATCAGCACCATCGCGGCCGCAGTGGCCCGCACGACCAGCGCGGTCAGGTAGTCGGAGACCGAGGCCAGCTGGACGCCGTAGTAGATCACCAGGGCCGGCACGAGATGAGCCAGTCGGTGGAACACCTTGCGCCGCATCAATGCGTCATCCCACCCGGTAGCGGTGCGCCGCGCTACCCGGCCGACTGCCGTGGCGATAACGCGGCGTGCCACAAGGCCGGCCAGCCAGGCCGCGACCAGCACGAGCCCTGCGCTCACCGCTTGGGAGGCCAGGGTGGGCTGATCAGTCAGCCACGTGAGCACGGAGCGCAGCACCCCCGTGCTGTCGGAGGCAGCTTGATCTTGTACGAGCTTTGCGTTCGCTAGCATGTCATCTCGAGCCTCAGGCCGGCGTGCCCCCCTCCTCCAGCAGCCGCAACTGCTGCAACGCTTCCTCGAACTGGACCTGGGATCGCTCCAAATACTCGTTCACTTCGTCCACGTACCCGTCGGCCGACGCCGACCACACCCGGTTGAGGTAGCGCTCCCCCGCCGTGAAGTAGTTCATCACCTCGGCATAGGCCTGGAGCCCGTACACGTGCGTGATGCTCTGGCGCGCCTCCACGAACACGTTGATATCGTCGGGGAACAGCTCATCGATACGCTGCCGCACGTCGTACGGATGCAGCCCCTCCTTCTCCGCGTTCAGCTGCCCGATGTTGCGCACGATGCCCTGCAGGCTCGCATCGATGTCCTGCATGCCGCGCGCCAGCGTACCCTCGGCACGGGCGTGCTGGCGGGCCATGGCTCGCACGATGATGATGCCCAGGATGCCCGCGCCCAGGGCGCCACCGTACAGGCTCCAGCGTACCAGCTCCTCGTCCAGCACGCTAGCCAGCGCCCCGAGCAGGAAGCCGGCGGTGATCAGCAGATAGCCGGTGTATTTCATCTCCCTATCCCCCGATCCCGCCGCTGACGACGTAGTACAGGGCGAATCCGACGCCCACCAGCGCCTCGCCCACGATGAGGCCGGCCGCGACTGGGATCCCCACGTCGTCGCTGAACCGGTGGCCCATCTTCCAGTCCGACACGATCCTGAGCACCGTCCCGATCGAGTACGTCAGCACGATGTTGAACGGGAGATAGAACCCCAGCCCGACCAGAATCCCGAGACCGCCTACCCCGCTCGCGCTCAACAGGGCGCCGAGGCCCGCCCCGGCCACGTACTTCTGGAGCGGCACGTCGCCGCCCAGGATCCCCTCGATCATGCTGGCGAGGACCTGGCCCTGTGGCGCCGGGAGCCGCTCGCTGCCCAGACCGTACGCCTGATGCAGAACGAAGATGAGCGCCATGATGACGATGGGACCCAGCCAGGTGGCGAGGAACTGACCGGCCTGCTGCAGTCGCGGCGTGGCTCCCACCAGGTACCCGGTCTTCAGGTCGAGCATCAGGTCGGTGGCCTGCGCCATCGCCACACAGGCGGCCGCGCCCACCGTAACCGATGAGATGATGGCAGCGGAATCGCCGATCCCGCTACTGATGACGATGAGGATCGTCACCGCGATGAGGGTCATGCCGCTGAGGGGCGACCAATTGGTCCGGCCAATGCACTCGGACAGGATCACGCCGGCCACCCAGATCCACAGGGTGCCCAGGACCGCCATGATCGCGCCGCGCGGGATCCCCACCTCCCTGCTGGACAGGATGGCGATCACCATCAGCAGGATCCCCGCCAGGCCCACCGCAATGTAGAGCAGCTTGATCGGCATCTCATCCGTCGACACGGCGGTCCTGAGCTTTGCCGCCGTCTGCATGCTCTTGATGGCGCTCACGATGAGCGGCAGCGCCAGGGCGATGCCCGTCAGGGCTCCGCCGACGAGCATGCCGATGCCCACCGGCCGGAACAGGGCCACCCGCAGGTAGCCGGCCATGCTGGTGTCCGCTTCTGCCAGCGCCGCGGCCGTGGGCAGCAGATCCAGCCCCGCCAGCAGGGGAGCCAGGATCCAGTAGCAGACGTAGCCGCCGACGATGAAGAAGAACCCGCCCTTCCCCGCAATGAACCCGACGCCGATCGTCAGCAGCGACACGTACCAGATGCCGTTCATGAAGTCCGGCATCCCGATAGCCCCACCGAGATTCCAGTTCTCGAATCCGGTGGACTGGCTCGCGAAGTGGACCAGCGCGCTCACGCCGGCACCAGACAGGAGGAGTACCGCCTTGCGCACCCCCGCTCCCGGCGACTTGAGGATCGTGGCCACCGCGACGCCGCCCGGGTAGGTGAGCCGCTCGAAGTCGATCATCTGCTTGCGCAGCGGGATGATGAACGCGATCCCCAGCACTCCGCCGGCGATGCAGGCAAACACCATCAGGACCGCGTTGAAGCCGGTCTCTCCCAGAATGAACAGGGCCGGCACAGTGAACATCATCCCGGCCGAAGCCCCATTCACCGCGCTGGCAATCGTCTGGTTGATATTGTTCTCCACGATGCTGCTGCGGCCCATGAGGCCGCGCAGGATGCCGAACCCCAGAATGGCTGCGAGCTCGGATCCCTCGATGGAGAAGCCCAGGATGAGTGCGGCGTACCCGATGCTCAGGGCGATGAGAATCCCCAGGAGGTAGCCCACCGCGATGGCGGGCAGCGTGAGCTCCGGATACGGGCCGCGGCGGATCATTCTCGCGGTGCTGACCTGTACATCGGCCACGGTGCGGTGTCCTTTCGGATCAGTGCGGCGGGACGCACGGAAGACTGCCTACTGCGACTCGCGTGATCGGCTTTTCGGCATCGCGGTGCGGATCGCCGGGCCGCGGACGCCTGATATCTTGGGGGCCGGGAGCGACGCCCGCCACCCCCCGGAGTCTCCGCCGGTGACGGGGCTCGCGGTCGCCCGCTATCATTCCCGGCATGTCCCAGAGCCTGCTCAACGAGAACCAGAAGCGGCACGTGGCGACTCACGTGCATCTCCTGCTGGACGACATCGCGCAGTTGCGCCAGTTGGCGGAGTTGAGCCGTCCCGAGGCGTCGTTTCAGCGACTGTGCGCGGCGCTGGACGAGGTGGAAGCCGGCGCCCAACGGATGGTGGAAAAGCTCGACCTGCCGCCGCGCCGGGTCCACGGCGCGAGGCAACACATCCAGGCAGCCGCCAACGTGTGGGCCACCCGGGTCCACGAGCTCGGGGCCAAGCAGCTACGCGCCTACGGCCCCGTCCGCCACGATCTGGCAGACCGCCTGGACCCGCTGGTGAACGACCTCAGGCGCCAGCTCCTGGTGTTGGGAGACGCCGCGCTCGCGCTGCCCGACTGATAGGCGGCAGCGGTCAGGACGCCAGAAGAATACGCGTCGCGGCGCTCAGCCCGCCGGCAGCAGCGCCCCGATCTCGGCCGCGATGCGCACGCCCACCTCGTCCTCCTCGTCCACGACCGTGTGCGCGCCCGCCACGTCGAGCTGCCACCGGTGCACGTGGTAGCGTGACCTCACAACGATCCGCGTGTCGGGGGCCAGCGCACGAACCATCTGGACCACCTGACGCGCGGCGCGAGGGTCTGGCAGGGTGATGGCGACGGCCGCCGCGGTGCGAATGTACAGCCGCGCGAGCACGCTCTCCCGCGTTGCATCGCCCACGACCGTCCGCAGACCGTAGGAGCGAGCCAGGTCCAGCGTGCTCGCACTCAGGTCGGTGACCACGATCCCAAGGTCACCCCTCCCCATCAGCGTCACGGCCACGCGCTGCCCCGCGGGCCCAAACCCTACGATGACGAGGTGTCCGCTCAGGCCCTCGCCGTGCCCGGCCACCGCCTCGGCCGCGGTCAGCACCCCATGTTCCTGCGTCTTGATCCGTCCTACCACCATCGCCAGCCGCGGGGCGAGCGCTGCCAGGTAGGGAGTGAGGAACAGGGTCACGATCATGGCGGCGACCAGCAGGTCGAACAGGCTCAAGCTGATGATCTGGCTGTCGCGTGCCAGAATGGCGAGTACGAGCGAGAACTCCCCCAGCTGCGCCAGGACCAGTCCCGTGGCCAGCGACTGCCCCGGGGGAATGCGGAACAGGCGCACCACACCGGCCGTGGCGACCGTCTTGCCGACCACGATGAGCAGCACGACCCCGCCCAGCAGCGCCCAGTGCTCAGCGGCCCAGCCCGGGTTGGCCAGCATGCCGATCGCGCTGAAGAAGAGCGTCACGAACAGGGTGTGAAGCGGCACAATGTCGGCGCGGATCTGCACGGCGAACGGCGACTCCGCCAGCACCATGCCCGCCACGAACGTGCCCAGCACGGGTGAGAACCCCAGCGCGTGCGACAGCCACGCGGCCCCCGTGACCGTCACGATGGCGAGCAGGATGGACAGGTCGCGGTTCGCGGCCACGAGCGCCGCACCCAGCAGCCTCGGGAGCACGTGACTCACCACCACGTAGAGCGCGCCGGCCAGCACCGTGGCCAGCCCCAGCGCCTGCACCACGGCCCACGCCACCTGAGCGATCCCGCCGCCCAGCCCCAGCGCAGCCACGAACAGTGCCGCCGGCACGACGGCCACATCCTGCAGCAGGAGAATGCCGAGCGCGTTGCGGCCGTGCACGGCATCGATCTCCTGGCGGGCGGCCAGCACCCGCAGCGTGGCAGCCGTGCTGCTCATAGCGACGACCGCACCGATGGCCAGCGCGGCGGGACCGTCCAGGCCGAGCAGTCGGCACAGCAGCACGGTGGCGGCACCCGTGAGCAGGATCTGCAGCGTGCCGCCCCCGGCCGCGATGGCGCCCACGCTGCGCAGCCGTCGCCACGAGAACTCCAGACCGATGCTGAACAGGAGCAGGGCAATCCCTAGCTCGGCGATGGTGGACACCGCCTCGTAGCTGGGCAGGACGTTGAGAGCATTGGGGCCGAGCAGGGTGCCGGCGAGCAGGTAGCCGAGCAGGGCGCTCTGCTTGAGCCGCTCGCACAACGCCCCCAGGAGCATAGCGGCCCCCAGGAGGATCAGGATGTCGAGTAACGCAGTCCACAGATCCATGGCAGCCGCCCGACCGTGTGCGCATGCTCCTCGGAGAACATCTACTCCTCAGCGTTCTGAAGATAACCAACGGCGAGTGTTGGCAGCGCTCCGGAGCCCCCGGCCCCACAGCCATCTAAGTGACTGAGGGACCTCAACTTACCATCCTGGTGAGCCCGACCCCGCCACCTCACGCCCGTTCAGCCAGGTTTCACGCGGTCTTCATGTGTGGGCTCCTATACGTTCTTGGAGGTGTGTCCCTGAGCCTCCCGAACATCCATCATAGCGTCCTCGCAGGAGACAGGTAGGAGTTGACCCATGGCCGTAACCGCGCAGAAGCCGCTCAAGGAGGATGTTTGGATCCCGACTAGTTGCGGGCAGTGCTACTGCATGTGCGGCATCAAGGTCCGGCGGCAGAACGGTGTCGTGACGGAAGTCGCGGGAAACCTCGATGCCCCGAGCGGGCGGGGTCGGATCTGCGTTAAGGGCCTCGCGTCGTCTCACCTGCTCTACGATCCCTATCGGGTGAACTACCCCCTGAAGCGAACCAATCCCGCCAAAGGCCTCGGCGTCGACCCGAAGTGGCAGCGTATCTCCTGGGACGAGGCGCTCGACATCATCGTCAAGAAGCTGGAAGAGTGCCGCGAGCAGGACCCTCGAGGGGCCTATTTCCAGGCGACCACGACCCAGGCTTCGGAGATCCGGTTTGGGGTGATCGGGTTCATGAAGGCCTTTGGAACGCCCAACTACTGGGTTTCCGGCGGCGGGCTGCATTGCGGCAACGGCGCGCACTTCATGAACGGGATCATGCACGCCGCGTGGTCGATCATCCCCGACTTCGCGCACTGCAACTACGCGCTGAACTTCGGTTGCTCCAAGGGTCACGGTGCCGGGCACGTGGCTGTGCAGAACGCCACCCAGGCCGCCGACGCCCGGTTCCGCGGCTTCAAGAACATCGTCTTCGATCCGTTTCAGAGTGCCCAGGCCTCCAAGGCTCACGAGTGGGTGCCCGTTCGGGTCGGAACCGACGGCGCTCTGGCACTGGGCCTGATCAACTCCCTGCTCAACGAACACGGCATCTACGACGCCGAATACCTGATGTACAAGACGAACGCCCCGTACCTGATCCGGCCCTCGGACGGGCGTTACATGCGGGACAAGGAGACCAACAAGCCTCTAGTCTGGGACTCGGTCGACAACTGTCCCAAGGTGCACAACGATGCGTCGGTGACCCGAGTGGAATGCGAGGACGAGGCGAACGAGGTCGCGCTCTTGGGCACCTACACGGTAGACGGTGTGCAGTGCCGCCCGGCCTTCGAGCTGCTAAAGGAGCACGTCAGGCAGTACACCCCGGAGTACGTCGAGGAGGTCACGTGGGTGCCGGCGGCTACCGTGAGCCGAATCGCCAAGGAGTTCGGCGAGGCCGCCGAAATCGGCGCCACGGTCACCATCGAGACGAGCAAGGGCCCGAAGAGGATCCCCAAGCGTCCGGTGGCGACACACTTCTTCCGCGGCAGCCAGGGGCACGTCAACTCCGGCTGGACCTGCCTCGCCATCGACATGGTCAACCACATCGTCGGCGCAGCCGATACGTACGGGGGAGCGTTCGGTCTGGGGGCCGCGGTCGGGAGCGGGTACGAGAAGACCGGCAAGCCCGACCAGGTACCCTACCCCTGCCCCGACGGCCTGATGGTGGTCAAGACGTGGGTCTACGATCACGTCCCCTACCCGATGCGGGTGCCGAAGCCCCCGACCCGGCTGGACCTGCACGACATGTTCCCGACATCGATCTACAACGCGTTCACCATCACGAGCCCACGGTGGTTCGAGATGCTGGAGCGCTTCAAGATCCCCTACAGGCCCGACGTCATGATCAACTTCGGCTCCAACTCGGTGATGACCATGGGGAACGCTGAGGCGGTGACCGAGAATTTCCTGAAGAAGTTCAACTTCATTTTCTCGTTCCAGTTGTTTGTGACGGAGTTCGAGGAGGCGGTCGCGGACATCGTGCTTCCTGACACCTGCTTCCTCGAACGCTACACCCCGGCTGTCAGTTTCCCGTCGACGTTCTCCCATCCGCAGGGTGAGGATGACTGGGGCTGGTCGATCCGGCAGCCGGTCATCGAGCCGTTATACGAGCGGCGTGACTTCAACGAGGTGATGCTGGACATCTGCAAGCGACTCGGCATCCTGGGCAAGTACTACAAGGGACTGAATGACTCGATCGGCGTACGCTACGGCGGCGAGATGGACGAGAAGTACAAGCTCGTGGAAGACGGCAGCGTGGAACACACCTGGGAAGAGGTCTGCGACCGCCTTCTCAAGGATCGCTTCGGCGAGGAGCACGGCCTCGAGCACGTGAGGCAAAAGGGTGTCTTCACCTGGCCGAAGAAGAAGGAAGACGTCTACTGGAAGTGGTTCAACCCTTCGAGGGTGCCGATCTACTTCGAGTACTTCATCGACTCGGGGGAGCAGATCGACAGACTATGGAACGAGTTCGGCGGCCAGGATTTCTTCGACCTGGACTGGTCACGATTCAAGGCCCTGGCGGACTGGTATCCTTGTCCGACACACACCGAGACAGACCCCGAGTACGACCTGCACGCCTTCTACTGGCGTGCGGTCATGCACTGCAACTCGATGACGCAGCAGAATCCATACCTCGACGAGTGCTCCCAGGAAGACCCGCACGTGTACTCGATCCAGATGCACAAGGACACTGCCGCTGCGAAGGGCATCGGGGACGGCGACTTCGTCTGGCTGGAGAACCCGAAGGGCCACCGCGTGAAAGGGTGGGTGGCCACGACGGACGGGATCGAGCCCCACCATCTCGCCATCGCGGCCGTGGCGGGTCACTGGGGCAACTATATGCCCATCGCCAAGGGGAAGGGCACGTTCTTCAACGACCTCGTCGAGATGGACCTGCCCCATACCGATCCTCTCACGTTCAACCAGGACATATGCGTCCGCGTGAAGATCTATAGGGCGGAGCCAGCAAAAAGTCGCTAGGGGAGACAGCCATGCCGCGCTGGGGAATGGTCATTGACCTCAAGAGGTGTTACGGCTGCTACGCTTGCGTCATGGCGTGCAAGGTGGCGAATCACACCCCGCCCGGGGTCTTCTGGTGTCGGCTCCTCAAGGGCGAGACGGGAACCTTTCCCAATGTCGTCCGCCAGGCCTTGCCGGTCCTCTGCATGCAGTGCGACGAGCCGTCATGCCTCGAGGTGTGTCCCACCGGCGCCACCGTCAAGCGTGACGACGGCATCGTGATTGTGGAGAAGGATAAGTGCATGGGCTGCAAGTATTGCATCATGGCATGTCCCTACGGCGCGCGTTACACGGTCCCGAAGTGGGAGAGCTACTTCCCGGAAGGGCTGCCGCTCTCGCCCTATGAGGAATTCGCCAAGCAGGCCTGGGAGGAGCGGTCCGGATGTGGGGTCGCGACGAAGTGTGATTTCTGCAAGGACAGAATCACCGACGGCAGGCAGCCGGCGTGCGTCGAGGCATGCCCGGCCGTCGCGCGCACCTTCGGCGATCTCGATGATCCGGACAGCGAGGTCTCCATCCTGATCAAGAGGCACCGGGGTGAAGTGCTGCATCCGGAGCTCGGCAACAAACCCAAGGTTTACTACCTCGCGCCGAGATAGGCCTATGGATCCGAAAGTCGATGGTCAGCTGCAGACGGAGTGGGGTTGGCTCGTAGCGATCTATCTCTTTCTCGGCGGCGTCGGAGCCGGTGCCTACACCATCGCAGCCATCAACGGCTTCCTCGGTGATGGTGCGGAACCGTCGACGACGGTGGGCCTCTGGATCGCCTTCCCGGCGCTCCTCATCGGCAGCATCTGCCTGCTTGCGGATCTCGGCTCACCGACCCGCGCCTTCCTGTCCGGCATGAAACCGGGGTCGTCGTGGATCGCACGGGGGTTCTGGATCATCGGCATCTTCATGATCCTGGCGTTGCTGCACTTCATCCTGCACTTGTACACCGACGTCGGCCAGACCTCTGGCGGCAGAACGGTCGTGACCGTCATCGCCGTCACCGGAATCGTGTTTGCCGTGATGACGATGGCATATACCGGTATCCTGCTCGGTGCCTCGAAGGGCATACCCTTCTGGCGTTCCGGGGTGGTTCCGGTGGTCTTCGTGATCTCAGCGCTGGTCACGGGTCACTTCACGATCATGCTGGGCATGACGCTCTTCAACGAGGCCGCCGCCACTGCGGAGTCACTGCGGACGATGGCCCTGGAAGCGGCCGTGTTGGTGGCCCTGGAGGTGCTTGCCATCGTCTTCTTCCTTCAGGCGGCGTACAAGCTGCCCGACTCGCGGGAGTCGGCGGAGCGCATCTTGCGGAGGCGCTCGTTCGTCGTCGGCTACTTCATCCTGGGATTGGCCGCGCCCCTGATGCTGATGTTGATCGTGTATCGCTCCATGGCCCGGCCCGGTGCCGGTAGCGACCTGCTCGTGGTGGCCGTCGGCGCCGTACTGGGTCTGATCGGCGGATTGATTCTGCGGCAGGCCGTGCTGGTGTGCGGAGCCCTACCGACTCTCAACATCGCTGGCTTCCAGTTCCGGCGCATCGCCCGTCCCAAGGAGCCAAAGCCCGGTATTGGCATGCTCCCGCCACAGTGATGCCGAGCTACAGAATGGCGCGCTGTTGTCTGAGGGCCTCGATTCTCTCGGGCTGATACTCCAGCACCTCGGCCAAGACCTCGTCGGTGTGCTCGCCGAGGAGCGGTGGATGGCGGCGGATGGTTGCGGGTGTCTCTGAGTACTTGATCGGCGTCCCAGTGAGACGGAGGGACCCGATCGTCGGGTGCGGCACTTCGGCGATCATGGCCCGGTGCAGCACCTGCGGGTCAGCGAAGAGATGTTCCATGTCGTTGACTGGACCGCACGGGATCGCCGCTTCCACGAACACTTCCATCCACTCGTCACACGTCCGCTGGGCCATCAGCTCGTCGATGAGCGGAAGGAGCACCTCGCGGTGCTCGACCCGCTTGGGGTTGGACTCGAACCGCGGATCCTCCAGCCACTGCGGCCTGCCGACCAGTTTGCAGAAGTTGACCCACAGCTTCTGATTCGCCACGGCGATGGCGATCGGCCGGTCCTTGGTGCGAAACACCTGATAGGGAATGATGGATTCGTGGGCCGTGCCCCAGCGCGTCGCTTCCTGACCCGCGACTAGGTAATTGCTGGCGATGTTGGCGAGCGCGGAGACCTGGGCGTCGAGCAGACTGATGTCGAGGTATTGGCCCCGGCCGGAGCGCTCCCGCCACAGCAGCGCTGCGGTGATCGCCCCCGACGCATAGATGCCGGTGAGCACGTCGGTGATCGCCACACCCACCTTGCACGGGTTCCCGTCCCGCTCGCCGGTGATCCACATGAGCCCTCCGACGGCGGAGAGCACCATGTCGTAGCCCGGCCTATCCCGGTAGGGGCCGTCTTGCCCGTACGCGGTGATGGACGCGTACACGAGCCGGGGATTAATGCCCCGGAGCGTCTCGTAGTCCAGCCCGAAGCGCTGCGTGAGTCCCGGGGTGAAATTCTCGACCAGGACGTCGGAGACCTTGGCCAGCTCGCGCACCAGCTCAGCGCCCGAGGGGTGCTTGAGGTCGACGGCAATGGACTTCTTGTTTCGGTTGCAGCAGAGGTAGTAAGCGCTCTCGCCGCCGGCGAAGGGAGGTCCCCAGCTCCGCGTGTCGTCGCCGGAGTCAGGCCGCTCCACCTTGATCACCTCGGCGCCCTGATCCCCGAGAATCATGGTGCAGTATGGGCCGGCGAGTATCCGGGAAAGATCGAGCACCCGGTACCCGCTTAACGGCAACTCGGTTGCTGAAGATCCGGTCATCTGCGGTCAGGACGCCTGTTTGCTCTTGTAGACAGCAATAAGACCCTTGATGATGAAGAACGTCCCGAGGCCGTCGAAGATGAGGTTGAATAGGCTGAAATCACCCAAGAAGACGGACCCGCCAAAGAATAGACCGATCGCGATCAGAACCACACCCGCGATGATATCCCGCACTTGGGAACCTCCCTGTGGTAGATGCTCCGCGTCGCCCTCAGAAGGCGTCAATCCAGGTATTCCCGCCCCAGGTACCAGCCAACCAGCCAGCCGCAGACAGCGCCAATCGCAGAGCCCCACAGTGGAGTTCCGACCAATCCGGTAACGAACCATCCGGCAATTGCCAGCGCCGGGGCCATGCGCCACTTCCAGCTCACAACAGGTGTCTCCGCCTGTGGGGCTCTAGCCTCCTCCTACCCTGGACACCGTCACCCCCCAACTCAACGGATCGTCCGGCGGATCCGCGTCCCAATCCCGGAACGAGTACGAGCCGTCGCTCCGGTAACGCACTGTGTACTCGCCCGCCGGGAGGCTGATCACCTCGTCCACCCGCCGGTTCTTGGTAGCGCCGCCGGCGTGTTCGGTCCCTTCGTACGTCATGCGCCACACCACGCTGCCCGCGGCGTTCTCGATCCAGGCGTAGTCGTACATCTCGCCGCTCCCCTCGCCGATGGCCAGGACCCGAACGCTCCCGTCCCGCGTGAGGCGGAACCGCGCCTCCTCCCGCCGCCCATCGCCCACCTTGACGATCCGGGCGAGGACGGATGGGTCGGGCTTGTCCGCTTGCTCCAAAACGAAGTCCTGCTTCGTGGCGCCGTTTGCCGGGAGGATGGTCATGCCCCAGTGCTCTGCGTCGAACGGCCTGGATGCGTTGAAGCCGCCCCCGAACGAGTGGGAGCCGTCGGTCATGAAATAGGCGGTGTAACTGCCGGGCTCGAGGCGCATGGTGCCATCGAACAGGCGGTTCTTGGTGGCGCCTCCCGCGCTTCGCGTCTCGCTGTACTCCATCCGCCAGATCGCACGTCCCGCACCGTCCACGATCCAGCCGTAATCGTGCATCTCACCTGTTCCTTCGCCCAGCGCGAAGATTCGGATCTCCAGCGGGCGTTCGACGACGAATGGTTGGGCCTCGAGCTCACGGTCACCCAGAGCCGTGAGCGCAATCACGGCGGCGGCGGCGGGGAAGGGCTGGTGCTGGAACGTCGTGACGTGCGCGGCCGCGGCGGCGTCGATCGCGCGAATCGTGAGGCCCCAGGCCGAGGGGTCGTAGGGCGGGGCCTGGCTCCAACCTCCCGCCTGGTGAGAATCGTCGGTGACATAATGGGCGAGGTAGCGCCCCGCAGGCAGGGTGACCCGGTCCGTCACCACCCGGTTCTTCTTCGCCCCACCAGCGTGGCTCACTGCTCCGTCGCCAAAGGTCCACACCGTCTCTCCGGAGGCCGCGTCGTCGATCCAACCGTAGTCGAACCACTCATCGCCCACCTCCTCACCCAGCGCCCGGATCTCGACCGCGGTAGTGCGCGCCAGCGCGAAGCCCACCCGTTCCCGCGCCTCGCCCTGCGCTCCCTTGAGCGCCACGAGCGGCCCGGCAGCGCCCTCCTCCGCAGCCACCCCCTCGGCGCCGCGCGACCCCATCCCGCGGATCACGATCCCGAATTCGCGATAGCGGTCGTCGTCCAGATACGGCCCCTCGAGGTCGGAAACCGTGTCCCAGCCTCGCGCGCGCCAGTCATCCCCATCGCCAGCGAACCCCGCGACCGGGTAGAGGGCCGCGTAGTGCACCTCGTACGCCCCAGCCTGCAGCTGGAGCGTCCCCTCGAACATGCGGAGTCCGCCTCCTTTCTCCCGCGTCGGCGCGGTGCGCAGCTCCCACACCACCCGCCGCGTCCCGGCATCCAGAATCCAGGCGTTCGCCGGCCACACGTCCCCCAAGTCCTCTCGGTGCCTGTTCATGAAGATGCCGTGCTTCAGGAACCGCTCGAAGGCGCTCATGCCCCGCGGCTCGCCTCCCACGGCCTCTACCTGCAGCTGCTGCGCGCGGGGAAGCACGAAAGACTGCATCCTATGCTCTCGCGCCGAGAGGTCCTGGATGCCAACCAGGGTATCGGTCTGTGCCGCCGCCGGCGTGGAAACCAGGGCGAGCATCACGAGCCCGAAATGGGACTTCATCCGTCTGCCTCCAGTGGTGTTTCAGCTTGGAGTATGGCGGGCCCGGAACTCTCGGGAGCCGGACCTCTACCAGTTAACGGGTCTCTGCTAATTAATAGGAAAGACGAGCGATCCGGCATGGAAGTTTCAAGTCCCCGCAGCTTCATGCGCCTGTTGGGCGGCTGCCACGGCCGCCTCAGTCTGTGTATTTGCTGATGAAAGCACCGATTTCGTCAACCGCTTGTCGACCTTCCGGCACGTACCCGGCGAGCAGATGCCAAACATGCCACATGCCCTCCCAGATCTTCAGCTCTACATCAACCCCATCTTCACGAGCACGTTCTGCCAGTCGCATCGCATCACTCAACAGAATCTCTCTGTCGCCGACATGGATGAGTACTGGCGGCAGGCCACGTAGGTCCGCATAGATGGGTGAAATGAGTGCCGCCCGGGGATCGTTCTTCCCAACATATTGGCCCGCATGAAACTGGCTTTCCTCCAGGCTACAGACGGGATCGACATTCGCGCGGGTCCTAAGCGATTGGCCTGTCAGCTCAAGATCGGCCCACGGCGACATGCAAACGATTGCGGCCGGGAGTGGGACATAGTCGTCGCGAAGCGTGACAGCCAGGGCTAGAGCCAGACCACCTCCAGCCGAGTCGCCCGCGACAACTGTCTTCTGTGGTGGAATTCCGTAGTCGAGCAGCCAGCGATAAGCAGCCACACAATCCTGAAGAGCAGCCGGGAATGGATGCTCAGGCGCAAGGCGATACTCGGGTTGCAGTGCAGGAGCCTTGCTAGCGACAGCAATACGAGATGCCAGGGCCCGATGGGTTGTGCACGACCCCATCGTGTAGGCACCACCATGCAAGTACAGAATCGCCCGGTTGTCAGTGGTGTCGGCAGGCCGAAGCCACTCGGCAGGGGTCTCTCCAACAGTAGTCTGCTGCACATCTACGCGACGTGGCATTGGCAGACGCCGTGCGGCATCTTCAAGGGTCGCCCGTCGTTGCTGCAAAGTGGCGTTCTTGTCAGCCTTCCAGATCTGATACCTGAGAAACAGACGGACAATCCGGCTTCTTATACTCGGCATCTTGGACGTTCCGCACTCAGTGAGGAAGAGTGTTCATGGTTAGCCGCCTAATGGCTCTGCGCATCAGCTGCGGGTTAGGCGGCGGGGCCTGGCGCCACGAAGAGCGGCCACGACCGCAAGAATAGTACAAGCTCTTCGTTGCGGTGGGGATACGGCTTGCCGACTCGCGCAAAGCCGAGGGCGAGAAGGATGCTAATCATGGAGATGTTGTTCGGGCGGGTCGTCGCAAAAACACAGGACGTAGGCACGCGCGCCAAAAGCAGCTGGCAAAGACTCTCGGCAATCCGGTTCCCTCGGTGGGCAGGAATGACGAAGACCCAGCCAAGTTCGAGCTTGTAAGCAGCAGGGCTGACGGGTGCGTCCGCCTTCTTGAAGACGTTGTCCCGATACCGTACGTTGGGCGCCTTTAGGGCGGCGACCGCCGCGAGCGTGTTGCCTTCCGCGTAATGGAACGCAAGCCATTCCGCATCACGAATGCGGCCATCCAAGTCCTCAGCCGCGGTCTCAAAACCTTGGCGAACAAGACGCGCGAACTCCCGGCGCTCCCCCTCAGTGCAGGCGATCGGCTCCTTGAGATGTGCGGTACCGCTCAACTGACCCCCGCCGCCCAACTCGTAGTAGACTGCATCTTTCCCTCCCCCACTGGCGCACCGCGCGCAGCCTAACGTGAACCTCCGCCGGGATAAGGCTGCGAGCACCCCAGCCCATTCCGCTTGCAGCCTAATCCGCCCATGCGCTACGTGGACAGGGAGCGATCGTGGAGATCTCCGTCCTGCCAATCTGCGATTCGGAAACCCGCGTGGCCAGGACTGTTCGGGGGCACCGTGTGCCTGATCTGGGACCTTCGACGCAGTGGACCCGCCATCTGGACCCGCGGAGATACGGGAGAATGCCCTGCAAAACCGCCGACCGTACGGGAAGACAGCACATCTGCGGATCGACGACCCGCCCCAGGACCCCCAGAAGCCCCGTCCTTTGGGCAGAACCACTATGGCCACAACGACTTAGACATTACTTTTGACCATCCCGCGGCCATGGCGAAACTGGTAGACGCGCCAGCCTTAGGAGCTGGTCTGCAGAGCCGCCCAAGCCCTCGCAAACCCCTTCAGGAAGGCGACTTACGAATTGGGGAATCTTCGGTGGGTCTCAGTCTGGGCCCGCTTCTGTCCCCCGGCAGGATAGCTCCCGCTACGGCACCCCATGACCGGTAGCTAGCGCTGGCGCTTATGAGACGCAGACTCGGGCCAACATAGCGGGCTTCCCGATTACCAGTTGTTGGTGCGGGTTGCGACGGACGGTTGAGAGCACCACAGCTCCCTTCCGCTTCCAGTCATTAGAAAGCTCTAATCGAGGGCTCTCGCCGTTGCCCTGGCCCCGAGCAGAGTCCTACCTTCCTTACTCATGAAGATTCTGTTGGTGGAAGACGACCGAAACCTGCGCGCGTTTCTGCGCAAGGCGTTGCGTGAAGAGGGTTACGCCGTTGATTACGCGGAATCCGGTGACCGGGGGCTCGACCGCGCGTTGAAAGGCGACTACGCCTGCATCGTGCTTGATGTGATGCTGCCGGGGCGCGACGGGTTCAGCGTCGTGGCCGAGCTGCGGCAGCGAGGCGTGACGACGCCGATTCTGCTCCTCACTGCACGCCACGATCTCGACGATCGGGTCCGCGGCCTGGAAGGCGGTGCGGATGATTACCTGACCAAGCCGTTCGATCTTCCCGAACTCATGGCTCGCATCGTTGCCCTGATTCGGCGCGCCAAGCTACGGCATCGGGACACGACACTCGAAGTCGGACAGCTACGAGTGGATACGTTACAGCGGCGTGTCTCGAGCGCCGACCGCACCGTCGACTTGAGCCCCCGCGAGTTGGCGCTCCTCGAGTTCTTGATGCGAAACGCCGGCCGCACGGTCTCCCGATCGCGCATCGCCGAAGCCGTGTGGGACTACCACTTCGACCCGGAGACGAACGTGGTGGACGTGTACATCAACTACTTGAGAAAGAAACTCGATCTCCACACGGCGGGAGCGAGAATCCGCACCGTGCGCGGGGTGGGCTATCGGCTGGAGGCGACATGATGGAACCTCGCCTCCGTCAACGGCTGGCTGCGAGCTTGAGCCGCGTCCTCTGGCACACCCTCATCGTGTACGCAGTCATCGTGATCGGCGCCTCGGCATTGGTGAGTGAACTCTCGCTCCGCCGGGCGCTCGATCACTCCGCCGACGTCGTTCAGTCGCTCCTGGGGCTGTACGCGGATCCCGGCGGGGAGCGCACGTCCGTCGCCCCGGCTATGCTGGCGGATCAGCTCTTGGAGATGAGCGAACCCTTTCTGATCACTCGCGCCATAGCGACCGAGGGAGGCGACCGCACCGTGTACTTCCTGTCGCCGACGATGCCGGCTAAAGAGGTCCGAGTGGCACCGGATGCGTCACACAACCAGGTGCGGCGGCAGCTGGTGACCGTGATCGCCGAGCGCGGTCGATGGCGTTACCGGGTCGGCCATCGGCGTGCGGGCGACTTCGACATCTTCGTCGCCGGCAGTCGAGTCCCATACCTGGTTGCGATGCTCGGCCTGGGTATCGTGGCCCTCGCACTCCTGCCAGCGGCAGCGTTAGTCGCACAGCGCGCAACGCGCCGCACGATCCTCGCGGCGCTCATCCCATTCGCGCGGACAGTCGAAGAGACGCAACAGATCGATCCGCGGGATCTCTCTGAGCGAGTCACCAGCCCTACGGGTCTGACCGAGGTCACCCAGCTGGCCGACGAGATCAATCGTCTGATCGCCCGCGTGGAGCGAGCCAATGCTGCCCTCGAGGCATTCACCGCAGACGCGAGTCACGAACTGCGAACGCCACTCACACATCTGCGTGCGCAAGCCCAGTGGGCGCTAGCTGAGCACCGGTCGCTCGAAGAGATGCGTGAGGCACTTGGGGAGATTGCGCGCGAGGTCGATCAGACAACGAAGATGATCGAGGACCTGCTCCTCATCGCTCGTGGTGAGAACCAGCAGCTCGAGCTCGCGCTGCAGCCGTTCGATCTCGCCGAAGTCGCGCGGGATGTGGAGGAAGTAACCCAAGCGATGGCATCGGGGCGCGACATCGATGTGAAGGCCGACCTCACAGACTCCGCGGAGGCGCTCGGTGACGCCGATCGCACGCGGCAAATCCTCTTGAACCTGGCGTCCAACGCAGTCCGCTACACCTCAAGGGGGAGCATCCTATTCGAGCTCCAGCGGAGGGACGGCATGGTCGGAGTCTCCGTCACGGACACCGGTGTAGGGATTGCGGAGAACGACCTCGACCGAGTCTTCGACCGCTTCGAACGGGTGGAGGGATCGCGCAGTCGTGCCCACGGAGGTGCGGGCTTGGGTCTCACCATCGCCCGCATGCTCGCACAGCTCCAAGCCGGAAGCATATCGGTGGAGAGCACGCCGAACAAAGGCAGTCGTTTCGTGCTTTGGCTTCCGGCCGGAGATTAAAGGCAGGTTAGAAAGCTCTAACCTTCGGAGTCTTCCCTTCAAACACTGTCGCGCCCAAACCAGCTTCCTCCGTACACTCTCATCTCGTGCGGAGGTAACCCATGTTGCTCAAGCGATACGTCGGCGTCCTCGCGATCGCGGCACTCGTCGCCTGCGGAGACGAAGGACCAGAGATGGCGACGCTCGACGTCGCGTTCCAAGATCTCGCAGCCCTCGACGCGGCGACCGAGGGTACGTACGAAGGTTGGGTCATCGACGCGAGTGGATCGCCGTTCTCGACGGGCAAGTTCGATCTCGAAGCCTCCGGGCAGCACACGTTCACCAGTCCGATCGCCGAGCCCATGATGTTCGTGCTCACTGTCGAACCGCCTGGCGACACTGACGACATCCCATCCGATCAGAAGCTCCTGGGCGGAGCGTTCTCCAGCGGGATGGCGACGCTTTCGGCCCTCGGGTTCGTCACTGTGAGCAGTTCGGCCGACTTCGCGACGACCCCGGGCACCCACGTGCTGCTGACGCCGACTACCACGACCGGCAGCGATGACGACGGGGGCATCTGGCTGCTCGATCCCTCCGGCGCACCCGACCCATCAGTCACGCTTCCACCGCTCACCGACGGTTGGGTCTACGAGGGTTGGGTCGTTCACAGGCCGGGTACCGCCATGCAGACTGCCATCTCCTACGGTAAGTACGAGCCTCAGGCGGGCGGCACGGTGAGCACACGGGACAGTGACGCCGCCGGGCCGTTGTCGGGTGCGCCCGGTGATTTGGGCGCCGGCCCACCCTTCCCCGGCGGAGACTTCGTGATGGACAACGGAAATACAGTGCCCGGGGGTATTGCGCTTCCCTTCGACTTCAATGGGGACGACCAGGTGACCGGCGACAGCGAGTGGATGCACGTAATCTCGATCGAACCCACGTTCGACGAAGGCGAGGCGACGCTCGCGGCCGTACCGTTTCAACTCAAGCCGTTTGGGAATCCATTTGGCGATGGTGGGCCGACGGACCAGCGGACGATCACCGCCTTGAGTCCCTTGCCGACCGGAACGGCGACGATCACGAACTGAAGCGCGAGAGGCGAGGTTTGCCCGCGCCGACTGGTGTGTGAAGGCGAGCACTCGTCGGGATTCTTGGACCGGAAACAACAGCGCCCGGCATGGGGCCGGGCGCTGTGCCACCTTGAGCTTCAGTACCGCAGCTCCCTTCAGAAAGAGAGCCCGGGTGATCGGCCAATCTTCGGTGGGTCTCAGTCTGGGCCCGCTTTCTGCCCAACGTCATGACATTCCGTCTGAAACGCCCGCGTGCCCGCCGCGCGTTAGGCGGTCGGCGTGCGGGGTGCGGACTGTTCGCGCCACAACCACACTGCCAGAGCTCCAGGGCCCATGACGGCCAGGACACTCGCCCACATTGGAATGGTCGTATCACTCACGGTGATCGCAACGCCGAAGAGCAGGCGGAGCAAATGCACGAGCGCGACCAGGAGAAGGAATACGATGGCTACCGTTGCAGCCGGCTTCATGTTGATCCCCCTTTCGTGTTGCCGTGCCTAACCGGGCACCTAACTGTCTGCGTGCTCATGGTTCGGCGTGGTCTGCGTCTTGCGGAGTCACGTCACGGCCAAGGGCGGTCAACCCGCCGAGGGCTCCCAGGCCCATGCTCTCCACTGCGGTGGAGGGCACGATGACCATCGAGCCTTTCTGCCGCAATCCCTCGTAGACCATGTTCATCGCCCGCAGATGCAGGGCGACGCTGTTGTCCTGGTAATGCTCCGACGCTTTGGCGAACTTCTCCGCAATCTCGGTCTCGGCAGTGCCGAGGATGATGCGGCTCTGGCGCTCCCGCTCCGCCTGGGCCTGGCGCGACATGGCATCTTCGAGAGCCTCGGGAATGATGATGTCGCGGATCTCCACTGCCTCGGTGGTGATGCCCCAGGCGTTGGTCTTCGAGTCGAGCAGCTTCTGAATCTCGCTGCCCAACCGGTCACGCTCGGAAAGCAGCACTGCCAGGTCATTCTTCCCGATGGCGTTCCGCAGGGCCGTCTGTGCCGACATGATCACCGCGTCGTCGAACTGCTCCACCTCCAGGACCGCCTTCTCCGCGTCCCACACCATCCAGAACGCGATGGCGTCCACGTTGACCGGGACCGTATCGGCGGTGAGGGTCGTCTCGGCGCTGAAGTCGGTTACCCGGATTCGCTGGTCCACGAACTGGGCCACCTTGTCGATCACCGGCACGACGGGAAACAGACCCGACTTGCGCAATCCACAAAACTTGCCGAAGCGGAGCAGCACGGCCCGCTCCCACTGGTAGGCGATCTGGACAGCGGGAGACACGAGCAGCGCCACGATGGCGGTCGCCAGCAGGATCTCGCTGTTCGGACGCAGCTCGAGGAAGATCGTCAGGCAGACGGCGGTGCCGAGGATGACGACGGCTTCCCACACCTGGGTCCAACGAATGAGGATAGTGAGGCCCAGCGCCGATCCAAGGGAGAGGTAGACAGCCTTTATCGTGAACTCGTGTACGTTCAGGTGCACCGTCAGCCCGATCACGAACATTGCCACCAGCAACAGGGCGTTGAGGGGTGCGAATCGAAAGTCGGCCCGGCTCGAAGTGGCGAATCTCTCAAGGGAGATCCCAAATTGCGACTTCCCGGGACGGTGGTGTTTGGAGGTTCGGTGGATCATGACTCCTCCCTTCGCTGGTGCAGCCCCTCGAACACCTCGTCGACCGTGAACCCATACCCAGAGGCGCGGGCCAGCATTTCGGTGAGGATCTGGTCGAGCATCCGGCGGCGCTCGAGATCGTCGATCTCCGGCCGGCGGTCGCTGACGAAAGTCCCGGAACCCTGCTGCGTGTCCAGCACGCCCTCGATCTCCATTTGTCGGTAGGCGCGGATGACGGTGTTGGGATTGACCGAACAGTCCGTGGCGAGCTGCCGGACCGTGGGGAGTTGGTCCCCCGGCGTGAGAAGACCCCGGGCGATGCCGAACTTGACCCGCTCGATGATCTGCCGGTAAAAGGGGACGCCGCTCTTCGGGTCGATGGAGAATTCCAAGGTTCCGTATCCCTTGCGTACTATAATACTAGTGTTATGGTCATATAGTACAATATGGTGAGTGGGGTGTCAAGGGCGGGCCTTTGGGTAGGCAACATGGAGAGTGCGGAGCGGGTCCAGTGATCCAGAGTCAGATGACTCCGGGGCCCGCCTGCTACGTCAGCGGTGAGGGATGGCGTGGTTCGTAAAGCCGCATTTCCGTGCCACCCGGCAGGCGGATGGAGGTGACCAGCCCCCATGACTGCTCGGTGACCGGTTGAGAGAACGTGACTCCTCGCCGCTCTAGATCCGCCATAGTGGCGTGGAGGTCGTCGCACATGAGATACAGCTCGTAGGCCCCCTCGTCGGCAGGATGGACCGCTAGTTCGGCCGGCGGCAGGGCGAAGATCAGCCAGCCCTTGCCGGCATCGACTGATGGCAAGCCGAGCGTGTCGCGAAAAAAAGCACGGACCTCTTCGGCCTGCTGGGCATAGATGAGCGCGTGGATGCCGTTAATCACAGGTGCCCCGGTTGCATGGGAGCGAAGTCGGCGCTGCTCCGGAGTGGCACGGGCATCCGCCTAACTAGTATTAGACTGAGTCATCTGTACTGCCGCCCTGCCGAATACTCCGTCTAACACCAAACATACCTCGGCAACAGGCTGCGAGCTGTCGCCCATAACGTGCGTGCAGCCTAATCCGCCCAGGGGCGCGTGCAATGGCTCAGACATGCTGATCGACGAGGATCGGGTTTCCATCAGGATCCACTGCGATAAAACTCGCGGGTCCGGAGGTGCTCTCGTCCGCCTCGCTGATCAGCTCTACTCCCTGCTCCTTCAGATGACGCTGTAGCTCGCGGACATCTGTGTAGGTATCGAGCTCATGGGCGTTACTGTCCCAGCCAGGATTGAATGTCAGGGTGTTCTTCTCGAACATTCCCTGAAAGAGCCCGATCGCGTGATCGCCATTCTTCATGATCAGCCAGTTCTGCGAGGCATCGCCGCCGAAGACTTCGAAACCGAGCTTCTCGTAAAACTCCTTCGATGCTCCGATGTCCTTCACTGCCAAGCTGATCGAGAATGCACCGAGGTCCATAATCTGCTCCTTAACAATCGAAATCAACGAATCTGATGCGCTAGAACCAACGTTCCTGATGAACCTGAAAAGCCTCTTCCTGCAATCGAAATAGGTTCACACGCGATACCAAGGTGGACGACCGCCGCCGCCTAACGGTCTGTGTTCTGCCTGACAACTTCGCGCATCAGCTGCGGGCGTGGGTTAGGCGGCACGGCAACCGGAGCCATCGGCCCGTTCACTCTAGGTAATCTCGCGCAATACGGCGGCCTATGTAGACGCCGAGCGCCGTTCCGACGACGCCTACCAGGAATGCGGTCATGAAGCCAACCTGCGCACCCAGCCACCACCCTAGGGTGCACCCAACGGTCGCGCCGATCACCGCCAAGAGTCTCGACATACGTTAGCAGCGTCGCTCAGACTCGAGCAGCTCGGGGGGTACTGGCTTGGCGAGGCAGTGCTGGTTGGGGCAACACGGGTGCGGTGACCGCTACCTGACCCCCACCTGCTCGACGATCCTGGCGAACCGCGCATCCGTCCGCAGCGGTTCGTAGCCAGGATCCAGGTGGATGAAGATGAGCCCTCCCGAGCGCGACCGAACTGCCTGCTCGAGGCCGGCGAACGCCCCATCGAAGTCCCCCACGGCGGCATAGCCCATCGCGAGCACTTCAGATCTGAGGTAGTGCTCCTGAGCCTCCTTTTCGAGCCGCTCGAGGATCGCTTGTGCTTCTTCCTGCTGGCCCGTGGCCGCAAGTGCACGAACCAGGTGTGCATCATACGAGCGGACGCTGGACGGCAGTGACTGGCCCTTCCGGTACCACTCGAGGGCGTGTTCGGGAGCGCCCTTGCCGAGGTAGGCGGAGCCGATATCAAGGAACGAGTGGAAGTAGTTGGGGTCCAGCTCCAGCGTCTTCTCGCTCTGCTCGATCGTGCCGTCGTAGTCGCCCGAGAAGAGCAGGTAGCGGCCCACCCACCGACTGAACAGCGGGGCGAGCGGATCGAGTACGAGCGCCTGCCGCAGCTCCTCGAGTCCCCTGTCGAGCTTGCCGACGCACGGCAACGCGCTGCCCAAGACAAAGCGCGCTTCGGCCGAGTTCGGGTTCAGGTTCACCGCACTCGTCAGCTCCCGTTCGGCACCCGCGAAATCCCACTCGTACCAGCACAGCACCTTGCCCAGCGCGGTGAACGCGTCTCCGAGGGACGGTTCGAGGTCGAGCGCGCGCATCGCGGATGCTTTCGCCTTGGGGTACGCCTCGTCTGGGGCCACCCAATCGTCCGCGAGATAGGCCCAACAGTCCGCGATACCGGCGTGGGCACGAGCATACTTCGGGGCCTCCTTCAAGGCGTGCTCAAACAGCTCGACGCCTCGCCGGAGATCGACCTCGGTGAACTTGTTGTAGAAGAAGCGTCCTTTTAGGTAGAGGTTGTACGCTTCGAGGTTCTCCGGCGCGGGGGCCATCCGTCTCCCCATATCGCCGACGAGCTTGACCTTGAGGGCGTCCGCGATCGCTCGGGAGATCTCGTCCTGAATGGCGAACACGTCCTCCAGTTGCCGGTCGTACGTCTCGTTCCAGAGGTTGTAGCCGTTGGTGACATCGGTGAGCTGCGTGGTAATGCGGATCCGCTGGCCCACCTTGCGTACGCTTCCCTCGAGCACGATCCCAACACCCAGTTTCTCTCCGATCTGTCGCACGTCGACGTCCTTACCCTTGAAGGCGAAACTCGACGTGCGTGACGCAACCTGGATGCCCGGTACCTTGCCGAGAACGTTGATGATCTCCTCAGTCATGCCGTCGCTGAAGTACTCGTTCTCGGGATCCGCGCTCAAGTTGGCGAACGGCAGCACCGCAACGGATTTGATATCGCTACCGGCCTGTCCGACGGCCAGCACAGCCTCCGGAGTATGCAACGTTCCGCTCTGTGCATCCCGCAGCGCCGCGGCAAACTCGGCTGCTGAGGCAAATCGGTCGACCGGCGTGCGCGCGAGCGCCCTCGTGACGACCGCGTCCACCGGATCGGCGACGTCACGAACCACTTTGACGTGCGGAACCGGCGCGCCGAGCCGCTTGGCGATCACCGCCTGCGCGGTGGGTCCAGTGTATGGCGGCTCACCGGACAGCATCTCGTACAGGACGCATCCGAGGCTGTAGAGATCGCTGCGGCCATCCACTTCGAAATCCGCAGATGCCTGTTCCGGACTCATGTACGCTGGCGTGCCGATTGCCATCCCGGTCTGTGTGATCTTGCCCTCGGCTGCGCTCACCAGCTTGCCAATCCCGAAGTCGGCCACCATGGCCGCCCCTTCGTGGAGCAAGATGTTCGCTGGCTTGATGTCCCGGTGAATGACACCATGGCGATGCGCGTAGTCGAGCGCCGACGCGACCTCCTGCGTGATGCGAACTGCTTCATCCAGTGGAAGCTGCCGTTCCTTGTCAACGCGCTCCCGTAACGACCGTCCCTCCATGAGGGGCATCACGTAGAACAGGAAGCCGTCGGCCTCGCCGGAGTCATACAGGGGGAGGATGTGCGGGTGGGTCAGCTTGGCCGCGATCTTGATCTCCCTCAAGAATCGCTCCGCGCCGACCTCGGAGGCCAGATCCGGCCGGAGCACCTTGAGTGCGACGCTCCGGTCATGCCGCTCGTCCTTCGCGAGAAAGACGACAGCCATGCCGCCCTCGCCAAGCTTGCGTCCGATCGAGTAGCGACCGCGTAGCGCGGCCCGCAGGAGTTCCACAAAGTCTGCCATGCCCACCCAATGTGCGCGGGGCATCGGCTCAGGGGTAGGGGGAGGCTACTCGCGCGCTGTGACTCGAGGTACCTTCTGTGCCACGATGACCTCCGACGATATCGCAAAGCTGGTCACCACGCCATGATGAGTCACCTGCCACTCCGAGCCTACGAAATCAGTTAGAGACACGGGTCGACAGCCGCCCACCCAGGATGGGCGTATGCGGTGTACGGCTACCCACAGGTGCTCAACGAGCCGCGCCGCAGCTGTCGCACCGTGCGTGAGCCCTACGAACCCAATCCGCCCACTCCAACGGAGCAGTCGATGCGCCTCTGCGATCAGCGTCGTGATATCATCAACCGCCAGCAGATCCACCACATAGCTGGATATGAATCGGTCGCACGATGCGGATGGCTCGCCCAATAGCGGACTCCCACCGGTTTGCGCAACCCGGACCCGGTTGCCGAAGCGGGCGAGCCGGTTCCGGCTGAGGGAGACCATAGTAGAGCTGATATCGAGCGCGAGATACGTCGCGCTATCCGGCAGATGATTCTGTAACAACAGCTCGGCCAGCCGCCCTGTGCCGCAGCCGAACTCCACGACGGCACTCGCCTCTGCGAAGGACCCGTGCCGAATGAGCTCGACTAGCGCCGGCCCCTCGTAGAAGCGCTGCCAATCCTGCTTCGAACCGAAGTGGTCGTAGAAGGCCCGGGCCTCGTCATGGGAAAGCGTGCCGTGGTGCGCCATCTTACGCCCGTCGCAGCCTAACGACTTCGCGCATGAGCTGCGGGCGCGATGGGCCGGCAGCTGCAGGGAAAGCCATCTGTTCTGGATCTCACCTGGCGCACAATCACAACTTCCTTTAGATCCCACGCGCCTCCGCAGCTGCATGCGCGTGCTAGGCAGCGGGCTCGCAAACACGCGAACGGCGAGCTGCGCGCCTATCGGCTGAAACCGCCCACAGGCTCCATATACACAGGGTTGAAGCCAGCTAGGGCATCCTGGACCGCCGCGCTTGGCGAGCCGTACACCACGAAGCGCACGGGCTTGAGGATGTCTAGGAAGCGGCTCGCAAACTTCTCGCCAAACGTCCCCAGATGGGGCAGCACGGCGGCCGAGTCGACGTATCGCTCAGAGATGTGACAGACCGTGCCGTCCGCATTGGTGCTCCACTCGTAGGCGAGAGTTCCAGGCTCATTCGCTCTCGTCGCGCTGACCATTTCCTCCATCAGGCCGCGAAAGTCCTTCTCGCGACCCGGCTGAATGTTGAGTTCGAGGATCCACGACACGTGTCTAGCCATGTTCGGAGTCCTCCAAGGATAGGGTGACGTACTCTTGATCCTCGCCGGCCGGTCGCCCGCTGCCTAACTAGTAGTAGACTGCATCGTCCACACCCCAACGCCGCGTGGTTCGCAGCACAACACGACCCTACCCTGGGATTAGGCTGGAAAGCGGACGCATACCGTGCACGCAGCCTAATCCGCCCAAACGCTGGGCGGACGGGGAGTGGCCCTGAGGATCTTTGTCCTGCCAATCTGCAATTCAGAGAGCCGCGCGGCCAGGACTGTTCGGGGGCATCGAGTGTCGTTGTGGGACATTCGGTAGAGGTGGACCCGCATCTGGACCCGCGGAGATACAGGAGAATGCCCCACCAAACCGCCGACCGTGCGGGAAAACACCACATCTGAAGGTCGACCTGGACCCGCCCCAGAACCCCGAGGAGCCCCGTCCTCCGGGCGGAATCCCTATGCTCCCAACGGCTTAGACCTGAGTTTTGACCATCCCGCGGCCGTGGCGGAACTGGTAGACGCGCCAGCCTTAGGAGCTGGTAAGATAACCCGACACACCCCTCATAAGCCCCGTCACGCAAGCCACTTACGGATCGGCTAATGTTCGGTGGGTCTCAGTCTGGGCCTGCTTCTGTCCCCTGGTACAACAACTCTTGTCACAGGACCGGCCCCACAAGCCGCGCGCCGCAAGCCGTTGTAGACCATATAGTTATGCGAGTCGAATGGTCGATGTCTTGACAAACTGCGGACTCTCCCTTAGAGTGTTCTTTGACAAGCAAAGGACTCTTATGGAGAGTGTGCAGGCTTGTCAAAGGAGGGCATGATGATAAGCGACGACTTGAAGGCGGCGGAACGTCGCGCCTTCAGAACCGCAGTCGATCACGGGCTATGGGACGTGTTCCTCGCAAGTGTGGTGGCGATGTTGGCTATCGCACCGCTGTTGAGCGGGACGATGGGCGATTTCTGGAGTTCGGCCATCTTCCTTCCCGTCTACGGAGGCGTCTATCTGGCGATCCGACTCATCAGAGAGCGCGTCGTCGTTCCTCGCGTCGGGCTGGTGCGGTTTGGCCCGTATCGCAAGAGGCGGCTGCGAGGATTCACCGTGGTGATGCTGATCTTCAACGTGGTCGCGGCGCTGCTGGGCATCATCGCGTTCATCGCCGTGGAACGGGGAATGGGAGAACCGTTCATCCCGATCGTGTTCTCACTGATCGTTCTCGTGGGTTTCTCGCTAGCGGCGTACTTCCTGGAAATCCCGCGTCTCTTCCTCTACGGAATCTTGCTCGCCGCTGGATCGTTGATCGGCGAGTGGCTATTCCGCCGCGGCTACGTCTCCCACCACGGCTACCCCGTCGTGGCTGGGATCACGGCTGGGGTGATCGCCGCCGTCGGTCTGATCAAGTTTGCCCTTCTCGTCCGGAGCCATGGCCCTGTCGGTGATGGGCCGTCACCGGCCGCACGCGATGGCTGATCGCTCCGGCGACTCACAGCCGCATCCGCTGAGCAAGATCGACCCAGTGGTCCACGCCCCAGCGAGGCTGATGGTGTTGACTCTGCTGTATGTCGTCGAGGCAGCCGATGCCACGTTCCTGGTCGGGCAGACGGGCCTCACGTGGGGCAACCTCTCCACCCATCTGAGCAAGCTGGAGGAGAGCGGCTACGTGGCCGTCGAGAAAAGCTTCCGGGGGAAGAAACCCTGCACGATGATCCGCCTCACGAGCGAGGGCCGCACGGCGTTCCGACAATACCGAGCGAACATCCAACAGGCGCTAGCAGATCTGCCGGAGTGACAACGGGAGCCGAGGCTCAATGGCGAGCTTCGCTCGCCACGCTCACGGATCGGCCAATCTTCGGTGGGTCTCAGTCTGGGTCCGTCGGATCCCAGCACCGCGCGTCGTCCTGCACGGGCGATGACGCCTTCTGGCCGTGTTGGCCTACCAGCCGTATTCTTACAGAGCGTCCGGGGGCGCGGAGCGTCGATATGATCAAGGACCAAGTCGGCGGCTGAAGATCACTATGTCGAACGCACAGAGGCTCCAGCGGCCCCCGGAGCGAGAGAACCGGAGGAGCAGCATGAAGAAAGTTGCGATCATCGGCGCGGGTTGGATGACGAGGCCGCTCGTCGACTACCTCATGGAGACGTGCGGTTACTTCGTGACGGTGGCGAACCGAACGCTCTCCAAGGCGGAGGACGTCATCGCGGACCGGGCGGGTGGCAAGGCGGTTCGATGGTCGACGGACGAGCCCGATATCCTCGACGAGGTAATCCGCGAAGCAGATTTGGCCATCAGCATGGTGCCGAAGCCGGTCCACATTCACGTCGCGCGGGCGTGCCTGCGGCACGGCACGCACATGTTGACCACCGCCTACGAGATCCCCGAGCTCATGGCCCTGGACGAGGAGGCCCGGCAGAAGGGTGTCCTGATTCTCAACGAGCTGGGCGAGGTACCGGGAATGGACCACATGGGAACCCAGCTGGTGCTCGACGAGATCCGGCAGGAGGGAGGACGCGTGATCCGCCTGAACTCGTACGGCAGCGGACTGCCGGCGTTCGAGTCCAATCGCAATCCCATGGGATACAAGTTCTCCTGGGACCCGAGGACGGTGTTCGTGGCCGCCCAGACGCCCGGTGCATACCTCGAGGAGGGGAAGAAGATCGAGGTACCGGGGGACAAGCTGTTCGAGAACTTCTGGCTGCTGGACATCGAGGGGCTGGGGACCTTCGAGTCCTACCCCAACAAGGACGTTGAGAAGTACGTCGAGCCCTTCGGACTCGACAGGGAGAAGGTCTCGTTCTACCGCGGACTCCTGCGCTTTTCCGGCTACTGCAACAACATGCGCAACATGCTGGCCCTGGGACTGATCGACTCGGAGCGCGAGCGGAGCTTCGAGGGGATGAGCTACCGCCAGTTCATGGCCTCGCTCGTCGAGGCCGGCCCGACCGACGACGTCGAGTCGGCGGTGGCGCGGTACCTGGGGCTCGACAGGCTGGCAGACATCATCCATCGCCTGAAGTGGCTGGGGCTGTTCGAGGACCGGCCGGTCGCCGTCTCGAAGGGGACCTGTCTCGATGTGCTGCTGGACCGGATGCTGGCGAGAATGTCCTACGCGCCCGGCGAGCGGGACATGATCCTCCTCCACGTCGACGTCCTGGCGGAGTTCCCCGGCGGCCGCAAGGAACGACGGCTGGCCACCATGCACGTCGAGGGGATTCCCGATGGCGCGACCGCGATGTCCCGTGCCGTCGCCCTGCCGGCGGCCATCGCCGCGCGGCTGGTGCTGGAGGGTGAGATTCAGGCCTCAGGAGCGAGGATGCCGCCGACCCTGCCGGAACTGTACAGGCCGCTGCTCGAGGAGTTGGCCACCTTGGGCTTCGAGTTCATACGGCGCACGGTGGCGGCCTGAGACACGAGCGGGTCGGCATCGGAATGGTCTGAGAAGCCCCGTCCTCCGGGCGGAATCCCTATGCTCCCAACGGCTTAGACCTTAGTTTTGACCAACCCGCGGCCGTGGCGCAACTGGTGGACACGCCAGCCTTTGGTGCTGGCAAGATGATCCGCCACACCCCTCGCAAGCCCCGTCACGCAAGCCAGTTACGGATCGGCCAATCTTCGGTGGGTCTCAGTCAGGGCCTGTCGCAGACTCTTCCGTCTTACCTCAAGATGCGCGCCCTCTTCCCTCGACCGCATCAACTCCCGAACAGCGGGTAGTCGCGCCGCTGTCTCGCTATCTGTCGCCCGCCAGCAGCCGCTGAAACCGCGGGTGGTCGCGCAGGGGATTCCAGGTGGGATCGATCCTGAGCATTGGAACGGACATGGGCGAGGGAACGGCCAACAGGGCCTCCAGTTGGTCGATAGCGGCGTCGTACTCGCCCACCATCGTGTAGATACGCGCCAGGTCTTCCAACCTATGAGCACCTCGCCAGGCTTCCTTGCTCATGGGAAGCAGCTCTACGGCCAACTCCCCTTCGCGGATCGCCTCTTCCTTGCGACCGAGACCAGCGTAGGCAATGCCCAGCGCACTCCGATACCGAGAATCATCGGGATGCTGCCGAATCCTGGTCTCCACAATGCTACGCGTCGAGTCATAATAGGCTTGCTCGAGCTGCCGGTTCCCCATGAGACCATAAGTCTGGGCATGTAGTTGGGCCTTGGGCAGGTAGAGCATTTGCTCTTCATAGAGAACTTCTGACGAAACCAAAGCAAGCCGCTCCAACGCCTGCTGATAGTCTCCATCCCATATCTCGAGCAAGACCGACCGATATGCGATCCTGGGGGCCTCTGCGAGGCCAACGCTTCGGGCCTCCTCCAGCACCGCCCGCGCCCTTTCCGTGCTGCCTTCCAGACGGAGGTGTAGCCACCCCGCCTTGCCGGCATAGGGAGGGGCCCAATCGGGACTCAGGGAGATTGCGCGGTCAAAGGCCCGCCCCGCCTCCACAGGGTCGCGCAAGAGGAAGTGAGTACTGGCGACCTCGTGGGCCATCATTGCAGAGCGCGGATCAAGCTCTGCAGCCTTCTCAAGATTAGCCAGTGCTTGGACCATTCTCCCCTGCCGCCGCTGCACATAGCCAGTAGCCGCAAAGAGGTCGCTGCTGTTGGGCTGGCTTTTCCGTGCGATGGCAAACTCGGCCAGGGCACGGTCATAATCCAGATGACCGTGGTAGTAGTACAAGCCCATGGCCTCATGTGCTTCGGGCAGATCGGGATCGAGCCTCAGTGCCTGGTCCACCGCTTCCCTTGCCATGGCCAGACGCTCTTGGGTGCGGTCATAGAAGAACCACCACATCCTCGAATGAACCCTCGAGAGTCGAGCGTAGCCCAACGCGAAATCCGGGTCCAGATCGATTGCCTTTTGGTACATTTGGATGGGAATCTGCAAGTCCTGTTCTTCATAGCTTCGACCGAAGTAGTCATTGCCCCGCAGGTAGTACTCGTACGCCTCCAGGTTGTCCGTTGGCGTTGCCGCCAGGCGTCGGCGTTCAGGCTCGAGCAGCGTGACGTCCAACGCCCCTGCGATCTGGTTAGCGATCTGCTCCTGAATGCGGAAGATCTCGCCGGGAATCAGATCGGCGGTGTAACGATCCGTCCACAGATGGGCGTCGTCGGAAACCCGTATTAGCTGGGGTGTCACCCGAACCTGACCAGAACCATCCGGTGCTCGGTCAGTGCGTATCGTGCCCTCCAACACGTAATCAACGCTCAGTTCTTCGCCGATATCCCGAAGCGCCTTCTCGGAACTCTTGTATTGGATAGCGCTCTGACGTGAGATGACTCGCAGCCCGCTGATCTCCGCGATCCTGCTGGTGATCTCCTCGGTGATTCCGTCTGCGAAGTAGTCGTCCTCGGGACTGCCGAGGTTGTCGAACGGGAGCACCGCGAGCCTGGGCAGCTCGGCCGCCGCTACAGGCTCGGGCGGGCTGACAGTGCGAGAGATTACAGTGTAGGCTCCAATGATTGCGAGGATGGCGATGGCGCCGTACGCAATCACGCTGCGCCGCACCGCCGGTCTCCTGGCGGTAGACACCTCGGCGGCCGGTGCCGCTGCGGGTCCGGTGACGGCTTCGGAGAAGCGGTCCGCGGTCGAAAAACGATCCGCCGGGAGTCTGGCGAGCGCTCGCTCCAGCGCGTCCGCCACGGGGCCCGGCACCGTTTCCCGCACCGTCGTGACGCGAGGGGCGGGCTCCGTGATCCGCTTGGCAATGATCGCCTGCGCCGTCGGTCCGGTATGGGGCGGCTCGCCTGCCAGCATCTCATACAACACGCAGCCCAACGAGTAGATGTCACTCCGTCCGTCGAGCTTGTGCTCCCCGCTTACTTGTTCAGGACTCATGTAGGCCGGGGTGCCGATACTGATGCCCGTCTCGGTGAGGTGTTCTCCACCGGCTTCGGAGATGGCCCTGGCAATGCCAAAGTCCGCCACAACGGCTTCACCTGCCGA
>JBDHDE010000004.1:0-75129 GCA_039591655.1 Gemmatimonadota bacterium | reverse complement strand
TCGGGAACAGCGCATATGGTGACAGCCAAGACGAAGGTGAGACCGAAGCCGTTCCTCTTCCCCCAGTTCTGCAAGGCTTGCGGGCGGTGCATCGAGGCGTGTCCCAAGCACTGCATCGAGCTGGGCACAGAGATCGACCCCATGACGGGGCTCACGCCGATCACGGTGAACCTGGAGGCGTGCAACGGGTGCGGCCTCTGCTACGATGCGTGTCCGGAACCGTACGGGCTCATGCCGACCCCTCCCGAGGCGGACGGGATCGACATGGTAGTGACCGATCCGTACTCCGTGTTCGGCCCCCGGGCCACACGGGCGGAAGCGCCCGAGCCGATTCCCGATCGGCGGGTGCCGCTGCCTGAGCTGGAGCCCCTGGCGCTCAAGGGGAACCACGCCGCCGCCGTCGGCGCTCTGCTGGCCGGCTGCCGGCACTTCTTCGGGTATCCCATCACGCCGTCCACCGAGGGCGCCGAGCTGATGGCGAAGCTCCTGCCGCAGTTGAACGGTGCATTCGTCCAGGCGGTGAGCGAGGTGGCAACGGCCAACATGATGTACGGCTGCGGCGGATCGGGCCTGCGCTGCATGACGTTCACGTCGTCCCCGGGATTCAGCCTGATGTTGGAGGGCATCTCGTACATGATCGGGGCGCAGATCCCCGGGGTCTTCATCAATGTCATGCGCGGCGGCCCGGGCCTCGGAAACATCGGGCCCGAGCAGGGCGACATCAAACTGGCCTGCCGCGGCTTGGGGCACGGCAACACCCACGCCTTGGTGCTGGCGCCGTCCAACCCCCAGGAGATGCTGGACCTGACGATGCTGGCCTTCGACCTGGCGTTCGAGTATCGCAATCCGGTCGTCATCGTCGGAGACGGTTACCTGGGTCAGGTCACCGGCCGCGTCACCCTGCCCAGTTTCCTCGTTCAACCCGGCCTCCCGTCTTGGTCGGTGTACGGCGACGCGGCCCATCGGGGGAACCTGCACACCTCCATCTTGCTCAACGAGCCGGACCTCGAGGCCCACAACCTGCGCCTGCTCGACAAGTACCAGCGCATGACCACTCACGAGCAGCGGTCCGAGTGCTTCCACTGCGACGACGCCGAGTGGGTGATCATCGCGTGCAACACTCCCGGCCGCATGGCCAAAGGTGCGGTGCAGGCACTCCACACCCGCGGGGTCAAAGTGGGGCTCTTCCGACCAATCACGCTGTGGCCCTTCCCCATCGACGCCCTGCTCCCGCTGCTGGACGGCAAGCGCGGACTGATCGTCGTGGAGGCCGGTCCCGGGCAACTGGAAGACGAGGTGCGGCTGGCGCTGAGCCACGCCGGCGCCACTGCACACCCGCCGATTCATCGGATCCAGCACTACGGCGGCGTGCTGCCCCAGCTCCAGGAGATCGCGGACCACGTCGCCGAGCTCGCGGAGGCACACCATGGATAGCGTGTTCTACGGACGCTTCGAGCGTCACGCGCATGGGGAGGGCCTCAAAGGCCTGTCCACCCACTATTGCGCCGGGTGCGGCCACGGCCTGATCCACAAGTATCTGGCAGAGTCCATCGACGAGCTGGGGGTGCAGGACCGGACAGTGGCCGTCTCACCGGTGGGCTGCGCCGTGTTCATGTACTACTACCTGGACGTCGGGAACACTCAGGCTGCGCACGGCCGGGCGCCTGCGGTGGCACTGGGCCACAAGGTGGCCAACCCCGACTCCATTGTCGTCGCTTACCAGGGTGACGGTGACCTGGCATCCATCGGCCTCGCCGAGATCATGCAGGCCACCTCCATGGGACTCCCCGTGACCTTCATCTTCGTGAACAACGCCATCTACGGGATGACCGGCGGTCAGATGGCGCCTACGACGCTGAGGGGTCAGCGGACCACCACCACACCCACCGGGCGGACCCGATTCACGGGCGAGCCCATGAAGATGGCGGAGACCGTGGCGCAGATGGACGCGCCGATCTACGTGGAGCGGGTGGCCCTGTACGACAACAAGCAACGGACGCGGGCGAAGAAGGCCATCAAGAAGGCGCTGCGTCTCCAGGTCGAGAACCGCGGATTGGCCTTCGTGGAGGTGCTCTCCGAGTGCCCCATCCACTTGCGCCTGACGCCGCCGGAAGCCGAGAAGTGGGTCAAGGAGCAGATGGTGCCGGTCTACCCGCTCGGTGTGAAGAAGGACGCCGAGGTGGAGCCCTGGTTCGATCTCGGCACGCCCAGCTTCGAGCCGGACGATGTGGCGCAGGTCATTGGAGGGGCTGTCGAGCCCCCGGAGCGCTTCGGGGGCGGGTTCCCCACCCATATCGGCGAGGAGGACATCGCGATCAAGTTCGCGGGCGCCGGCGGCGACGGTGCGCAGACCATCGCGCTCCTCACGGCGCGGACGGCAATCAACGAGGGGTTCGACGCGACCCACATTCCGAGCTACGGCCCGGAGTCGCGGGGCGGCACCTCGTATGCCGACGTGCACGTCGCTACGAACGAGGTACTCTCGCCGGCCTCGCCCAATCCGCACGTGCTGGTGGCGTTCAACCCGCCCAGCCTGGAGAAGTTCGGCCCGGACGTCCAGCCGGGGGGCATCGTCATCTACGACAGCTCCGTCATACCGCAACCGCCCGAGTTGGACGCGAGCATCCGGATGACAGGGGTACCCTGCACGGAGATCGCGGCGAGCCTGGGCAAGGCGATGGTGAAGAACGTCGTGGCGTTGGGCGCGCTGCAGGCTGCGACCCGGCTCTTCCCCGAGCAAAGCTTCGTCGGTAGCATGCGCGACGCGCTCCAGAAGGACTGCGCGCTGCTGGAGCTCAATGAGGCCGCGTTCGCGGAGGGCATCTCCGCGTTCAAGGAGGCGGCTACCGAGGCGTGAGCAGGACTTTGACCGCGCTGCTCTTGCCGCGGTGCCGCGCGGTGCTCAGGGCGGTGCGGTACTGGGTGAGGGGGTAGGTGTGGGTGACGACGTCGGCCACCGGAGCCTTGGTGGCCACCAACAGGCGCTGCACGACCTCGTAGGTGTGGAGGGTCTCGTCCTCCCACCGTTCCATACCGTACCCAACCGTGCCCTGCACGGCGAGCGCCCGAGCCCATACCAGCGTGAGGTCGAGGCGCCGCACGACAGCCGCGCACCCCAACATCGCGATGCGGCCGCAGGGAGCGGCAAAGCGCAGGGCCTGGTCGAGGGATCGGCGACTGCCCACACAGTCGAACACAACGTCGAAGCCTCCCCCGGCATAGACCTCGGGGCCGATGGGCGGCCGATAGGCCGTCGCACCGGTTCCCACCATGGCCTCTCGAGCCGCCTCGCCCGGCGTGACGACTGCGCTGGCGCCGAGACGCCGCGCCAGCTCCGCCTCGTGGGGTCGCTTCACTTGGGCCAAGAGATCCCCGTCGTGCCCCAGGGCGCGGAGCGCCCAGATCGCCGCGAGGGCGATGGGGCCGCTCCCGATCACCAGCACGGCATCACCGGGACGTGCCCGGGACCACAGCACACCGTGGGTTGCGACGGCCAAGGGCTCGATCAGGGCTGCGGTTTGATCATCGACGGCGTCATCGACCGCGTAGACCTGGGATTCGTGGGCGATGACCCGCTCCCCCCAACCTCCGGGGAGGTCGCGGTGATACCCGATGGAGATCCCCCGGGCGAGGGGCCGTCTGTCGATTCGCAGTGCGCCCTCCTCACCACCCCGTGCGCAGGTGCCGGGATGTCCCGCCCTGCACGAGGGACACCACTCGCCCTCGGGGTACTCCCGCGCAGCGCACGAGATGATCGGATCGACGGCTACCCGCTGACCGGGACGCACCCGCGTCACGGCCGACCCGGCCTCGACCACCCGACCGAGGATCTCGTGACCCAGCACGGCCGGAAACGACGCGAACGGCTCGAGGATTGGGCTGGCGGTGTAGAGGAGGTTGCCCACATCCGTGCCGCAGATCCCGCCGGCGATGACGTCGAGGCTCACCCAACGGTCCCCGGGCAGCCGCGGCGCCGGCCGCTCCGTGAGCCCGACGGCGCTCGGCCGACCAAAGACCGCCGCATCCGAGAGGCCGCCCAACGCGCGCCCCAACAAGTAGCGCGGGATCGAGAATGTGAACGTGACGCCTTGCATCAGGTCATTCCAAGTCGTGTATCTGGCAACTTCTCGCGGGCGCTGCCACGGGTCAAGCATCCGCCACAGAGTCCACACCGGGCGAGCCCAGCTCGCCGCTTAGACCGCCGACCCATCCGACTGTGGGCGGAGGAGGAGCAATGATCATCGGCGTTCCCCGGGAACCGAATCGACACGAGCATCGCGTGGGGCTCACGCCTTACGGCGTGGCGCGCCTCGCCCGCAAGGGCCATGCGGTGGTCGTTGAAAAGGACGCGGGGCTCGAGGCCCGCTTCACCGACAGCCAGTACGAGAAGGCGGGCGCGCAGGTCGTGTACAGCAGTGAGGAGGCATACAAGCGGGCCGATCTCGTATGCCGCGTCGGCATGCTCTCGCCCGACGAGCTGGACCTCATCAAGCCCGGCTCGGTCATCTGCGCATTCCATCACCTGGCCGTGGCACCCCGCACGGTGCTCGAGAAGCTGCGCAAGCTAGAGACCACGGTCATCGGCTACGAGCTCGTACAGGACGCCCACGGCGACCGTGCGATCCTGCTGCCGTTGAGCGAGATGGCCGGGCAGATGGCCGTGTACACGGCGGCGCACTACCTCCAGAACGAGGTCGGCGGGCGGGGCATCCTGTTGGGCGCCGTGCCGGGCATCGCGCCGCCGACGGTGCTCATCCTGGGCGCCGGAACCGCTGGCCGCACGGCCGCCCGCCGGGCGGCCGCTATCGGGGCCCACGTGATCGTCCTCGACGACGACCTGGTGAAGCTCCGTGCGCTCGGCCACGAGCTGCCGGGTGTGGTCACCCAGATCCCTGCGCCGGAGCGGCTGGAGCGGTACACGGCCATAGCGGACGTGGTCATCGGCGCGATCCTCATTCCGGGAGCACGCACGCCCTACCTGATCACTGAAGAGATGGTGCGCAGCATGCGGGCCGGGAGTGTGATCCTGGATCTCTCCATCGACCAGGGGGGGTGCGTGGAGACCAGCCGCCCCACCACGCTGGCCGACCCGACCTACATCGTGCACGAGGTGGTGCACTACTGCGTACCGAACATGACGGCCAACATCGCCCGCACGGCCTCCCGTGCCCTGTCGGACGCCGTGCTGGCCCCGGTGCGCGACCTGACGGACAGGGGCCTGGACAACACCCTGCGCGACAATCCGGGCCTGGCTGCCGGCCTCTACCTCTACCGAGGCGAACTGGTCAACGAGCAGCTCGCCGCCACGTTGGGCCTCACCGCCATCCCCCTCGAGAAGCTCCTGCCGAAGGAGGGGCGGTCATGAACTGGCTCGACGACTACAAGTCGAAGCTACAGAGCCCCGCGGAGGCCGTCGGGAGGATTGAGAGCGGCGACCGCGTCTACTACGCCGGGAACGCCGCCATCCCGCAGGCACTGGTGCGCGCCCTGGCGGCTCGACGCGACGAGCTGGAGAACGTGCAGCTCAACCACGTGCTGTTGATCGGGGAGGACCCGCTCTCGGCACCCGGCATGGAGGGACGCTTCCGGCACAACTCGCTGTTCGTGGGACCGGCGGACCGAAAGGCCGTGAACGACGGGCGCGCCGATTACGTGCCCATCTTCCTCCACCAGATTCCACGGCTGTTTCAGCAGGACATCGTCCCGCTCGATGTGGCCATCGTGCAGACCTCGCCTCCCGACGAGCACGGCTTCATGAGTCTCGGCGTGGAGACCCTGGCCTCGATGGCCGCCTGTCAGAAGGCCAAGACGGTCATCGTGCAGGTGAACGAGAAGATGCCACGGGTACTGGGCGACACCTTCCTCCACGTGAACCGGGTCGACGCCATAGTGGAGTTCACCGAGCCGCTGCCGATTCTGACGCCGAGTCCGGCCACCGACGTGGAGAAGGCCATCGCCGCCGGCGTGCTGGGTCTCATCGAGCCGGGCTCCACGGTACAGATGGGCATCGGGGGCATCCCGGATTCGGTCTACCAGGCCATGGAAAGCGGCCTCGAGCTCGGCATCCACACGGAGATGATCTCCGACGGGGCGATGCGAGCCATCGCGCGGGGGGTAGTGACCGGCACCCGGAAGAACCTGCACCCCGGCAAGATCGTCATCACCTTCGCACTTGGAAGCGAGGAGCTGTACGACTACCTGGACAACAACCCATTCATCGAGGCGCACCCCGTGAGCTACGTCAACGACCCCGAGGTCGTGAGCAAGAACGACAACATGGTGGCCGTAAACTCGGCCATCGAGGTGGACCTCACGGGCCAGATCTGCTCAGACTCGATTGGGCCGTACATCTATTCCGGTTTTGGAGGACAGGTAGACTTCATTCGCGGAGCCGCGCACTCTAAGGGCGGGCGACCCATCATCGCCCTGCCGTCCACGGCCAAGGGCGGCGAGATGTCGCGCATCGTTCCGTTCCTGAAGCAGGGCGCGGGGGTGGTTACCAGCCGTGCAGACGTGCACTACGTTGTCACCGAGCACGGAGTCGCCAACCTGTTCGGCAAGAACCTGAGGGAGCGGGCCGAGGCGCTCATCGAGATCGCAGACCCTGCGTTCCGAGACGAGCTGGAGCGGGCCGCCAAGGAGCGGAAGCTCCTGCCCTAGCCACCCCAGGCTGCGACGCAAACCCACGTTCGGCCTCAGGGCCGGGAGGGGACGGTGCGGAGAATCCTCGTGACTGGAGCCCTCGGGCAAATCGGCTCGGAGCTGGTGCCCGCGCTGCGCGCGCGGTACGGCGCCGAGCACGTTGTGGCCTCGGATATCCGAATGCCCCCGGGCGGATCACCCATGTCGAACGGGCCGTTCCAGAAGGTGGACTGCACGTCGCAGCGGCAGATCGAGGAAGCCGCACGGCGCCACCAGGTGGATACGATCTACCACCTCGCCGCGCTGCTCTCGGCGGTCGCCGAGGAACGCCCGCAGGTCGCATGGGACGTCAACATGGGCGGGCTCTACCGGGTGCTCGAGGTGGCGCGGGAGAATCACTGCGCGGTGTTCGTCCCCAGCTCCATTGGCGCCTTCGGTCCCGACACGCCGTCCAACCGAACCCCCCAAGACACCATCCAGCGGCCTACCAGCATGTACGGCGTCACGAAAGTGGCGGGTGAGCTCCTGTGCGACTACTACCACGCACGCTTCGGGGTAGACACCCGCGGTGTGCGCTACCCCGGCCTCGTCTCGCACGTTGCGCCTCCGGGAGGCGGGACCACCGATTACGCAGTGGAGATCTACTACGACGCCATCAAGCACAAACGCTACGTGTGCTTCCTCGGATCCGACACCCGCCTCGACATGATGTACATGCCGGACGCCATCAAGGCCGCCATCGACCTCATGGAGGCCGACGCGTCCCGCCTCGTGCACCGCAACGCCTTCAATGTGGCCGCCATGAACTTCACGCCCGAAGAGGTGGCCGCAGCGATCCGCGAGCACGTCCCGGAGTTCACCATTGCCTATGCCGTGGACCCGGTGCGGCAGGGTCTCGCGGACTCCTGGCCCGACTCCATCGACGACAGCGCGGCCCGTGAGGAGTGGGGCTGGTCACCGTCCTATGACCTGGCCGCCACGACCAAGGACATGCTGGGGCAGCTGGGGAAGAAGCTCGGGGCGTCCGGGTGATCAGCCCTCAGGGGAGCCGGTCGGGTGTTCACAGCGCCGCTCTCCTCGCGGCGCTGCTGGCTTTGCCACCCGCTGGGGTCGCCCACACACAGGACACCGAAGATCCCAGCCCGCACAGCAATGCCGAGCTCGTGTCCGAGGTCGGCACCATTGCCCCAGGCCGCCCGTTCACGATCGCCTTGCGGCTCACGATGGACCCCCGCTGGCACAGCTACTGGCGCAACCCCGGGGACGCCGGCGGCACGACCACCATCGAGTGGCACCTCCCCGAGGGCTTCACGTCAGGCGACATCCAGTGGCCTCACCCACGCCGTATCGAGGCCCCTCCGTTGGTGAGCTACGGCTACGACGAGGAGGTGCTGCTCCTCGTCGACATCACGCCGCCACCGAGTCTCGCCGAAGGCGCGGCGGTGACGCTGGCTGCGCGGGCCGACTGGGTGGTCTGCGAGGAGATCTGCCTCCCCGCGGCAGCCGAGCTAGAGCTGCGACTTCGGGTGCGCGCGGGCCCCGTAGCGCCGAACCCGCGGTGGAGCGACGCGTTCGCGGCGACACGTCGGCTGCTCCCGGTGAGACCGGACGGATGGGAGATCAGGGCGTGGCGTGGCACGGGTGACTTCGTGCTCGCGGCCACCGCACCGGAGGGCTGGGACGGTTCGCCGGAGGGCGTCTACTTCTTCCCGGCGCGCGCCGGCACTATCGCACACGCGGCGCCGCAGGCGCTCTCGCGGGACGGGAGAACCTTCCGGCTCTCACTGGTCACTTCGGAGTATCTGCACGAGTCGGTCTCGCGGCTCGAAGGTGTGCTGCTGGCGCCTCCGGGGACGAGCTGGCGCGCCGGAGTCGAGGCTCCGGCCCTCGCAGTGGATGCACCGGTCACCATCGGTCCCCCGACCGCCGCCGTCACGCTGATCACCGCCCTGCTCTTCGCCATCGCCGGCGGGCTCATCCTCAACCTGATGCCGTGCGTGTTCCCCGTCCTCTCCATCAAGATCCTGGGATTCGTTGAGCAGGGAGGTGCGGATCGGACGGCGATCAGGGCCCACGGATTAGCTTTCGCCGGCGGCGTGATCACGTCCTTCGGCGTGCTGGGAGCGATCCTCCTCGGGATCCGCGCCGGCGGCACGCTGGTCGGCTGGGGCTTCCAGCTGCAGTCGCCGGCGTTCGTGGCGTTCCTCGCCACCCTGTTCTTCGTCCTCGGTCTGAGCCTGTTGGGCGCCCTCGATGTGGGGACATCGCTCACGCGGCTCGGGGCGCTGCTGGGCCCCTCCGGCGGCTTCGGCACCTCGTTCGCCAGCGGCGTCCTCGCCACTTTGGTTGCGACCCCCTGCATCGCCCCGCTCATGGGCGTGGCGCTGGGCTACGCGCTGACACAACCACCGTTGCCCACGCTACTGATCTTCGTCTCTCTCGGGCTGGGCATGGCACTTCCCTACGTCGCCCTCACTGCGCACCCGGCCCTACTGAGTCGACTGCCGCGTGCGGGAGGGTGGATGGTGACGCTCCGGCAGCTGCTGGCGTTCCCGCTCTTCGCGACCGCGTTGTGGCTGGTCTGGGTCTTCGGCCGACAGACCGGGCTAGACGGCGCGACCTTCCTCGCGGGGGCGCTGCTGCTCCTGGCCTTCGCCATCTGGGTCGTGTGGCGCTGGCCCCGGTCACGGGTGCGCCGGCGGCGCTGGGCTTTGTCCCGCGGCCTCGCTGCCGCGGCCGCCGTGGCAGCGGCCCTGCTGGCGCTGCGCGGCACCGCGAGCCAGCCGACACCCGTCGTGGACGACACATGGCAGCCGTTCTCTTCCGCCCACGTCGCCGGGCTCCGCGCCTCCGGCAGGCCGGTCTTCATCGATTTCACCGCCGCGTGGTGTCTCACCTGCAAGGTGAACGAGCGCGTCGTCCTCGCCACCGACGAGATCGAGCAAGCATTCCGCCAACGCGGCGTGACGCTGTTCAAGGCCGACTGGACACGCCAGGACCCTGAGATCACCCGTGCCCTCGAGAGCTTCGGGCGCAGTGGCGTTCCTCTGTACGTGCTGTACCCCGGCGGCCGCTACAACACAGCGGTCGTGCTGCCGGTCATCTTGACCAAGGACATCGTGCTGGATGCATTGGAGGGGATCACCATGACGAAAGGGACTCCACCATGATGAGAGCACAGGTTGGCTTAGGTCTCTCAGGCCTCGCTGTGGCGACGTGCCTCGCCGCGGTCCCACCCCTGCGAGCGCAGGAAGCGGCCTGGGCGGTGGGCGAATCCGCCCCCGCCTTCACCCTGCCCGATACGTACGGCGAGGAACATTCCCTGGCCGATTACCGGGGGCAGTGGGTAGTGTTGGAGTGGCTCAACTACGAGTGCCCATACGTGCGCAAGCACTACGACAGCGGCAACATGCAGCAGCTCCAGCGCACGTACACCGGGCGAGGGATGGTGTGGCTGGCCATCGTCTCGTCGGCCCCCGGGAAGCAGGGCTACCACGAGCCCGACGACATGAATGCCATCTCCGACGAACGGGGGAGCGCGGTTTCCGCGGTCCTGCTGGACCCGGAGGGGGACGTGGGCCGACTGTATGGAGCGAAGACCACGCCCCAGATGATCCTCATCGACCCTGAGGGCACCCTGCTCTACAACGGTGCCATCGACGATCGGCCCACGGCTCGCCTCTCTGACATCGAGGGCGCGCACAACTACCTCGTGGCCGCCGTCGCAGAGGCGATGAGCGGCGGGCAAGTCAGTGTCCCAACGACCCAGCCCTACGGTTGCTCCGTGAAGTACGCGCGCTAGGGCCAGATCCCCCGGGCGAGCGTCACATTGGCCACACGTTTGATGGCCAGCACGTAGGCCGCCATCCGTAGATCCACCGGCTTGAGTGGTGAACCGCCCAGCCCCCGCTTCTCACGCTCGGCCTGCAGGTCGTCGAGGGAGCTGTTGATCTCCTGTTGTGCATCGATGACCGCATCCGTGGCGCGCGTCATCTTCTTCAGCAGCTTGCCGTTCACCGCATCCTCATCCCACTGCTCGTTCTCGATGTTCTGCACCCACTCGTAGTAGCTCACCGTCACGCCGCCGGCGTTCGCGAGGATGTCCGGCAGCACGGGGACTCCCCGCTGGAACAGGATCTTGTCCGCCTCCGGTGTGGTGGGTCCGTTGGCCGCCTCCGCGACCAGCTTGGCCTTCACGTCGGCCGCATTGTCCCCACGGATCACGTTCTCCAGGGCCGCCGGTACGAGGATGTCGCAGGGGATCGTGAGGATCTCTGTATTGCTCACCTTCTCACAGCCGCCGTAGCCCACCACCGACTTGGTGCGCCGCTTGTGCTCCAGGGCGGCGGCCCAGTCGAGCCCGTCGGGATCGTGGATCCCCCCCTGGGAGTCGCTCACGGCGATGATCTTCGCGCCCTGCTCCGCGAAGAGCTGGGCCGCGTAGCTCCCGGCATTGCCGTAACCTTGGATCACCACGGTGGCGCCCCTCACGGAGTCCCGCCCGGGCACCACACCCCGCTTCAATGCCTGTTGCACGCAGAACAGGCAGCCACGGGACGTAGCCTCTCGCCTTCCCCGTGAGCCGCCCAGCTCGATGGGCTTGCCCGTGACCACCGGCAGACAATTCTCACCGGGGTGCATCATCGCATAGGTGTCGTAGATCCGGGCCATAGTGCCGGCGTCGGTATTCACGTCGGGGGCCGGGATATCGGTGTGCGGCCCAATATTGTCGCCCAGCGCTGCGATGAAGCGGCGCGTGACCTTCCGCACATCTCCCATGCTGAACTCTTTGGGATTGAATGCGATCCCCCCCTTGCCACCCCCGAACGGCACGTCGACGACGGCGCACTTCCAGGTCATCCAGGAAGCGAGCGCCCGAACCTCGTCGGCGGTGACATCCTGGTGGTAGCGGATGCCGCCCTTCGCGGGCCCCCGCGCCCTATTGTGGACGCAGCGAAATCCGATGAACGAGAGCATCGTGCCGTCCTGCTTCTCGATGGGGAACTCCACCGTGATGAGCCGCTCAGGACGCTTGAGGAACTCGTCCAACCCCGGTGGGAGTGTCGGAATGTAGGCCGCCGCAGTATCGAACTGCTGCTGGGCGATGTGAAAGGGATTGAGGTCCTCGGAGGCCGCCTTGGCCCTCCTGGGCTTGGTCACTCTCTTGGCCGTTGTCGCCATGTCAACCGGTCACTGTTGAGGAGATCGTCCCGCGACGCGCGACCCGACTCACCGCTTCCGCCTCCAGGCGCTAGGGAGTCCCAGCACTTCGATCCCCCCGCTCAGCGACAGCCACGATGGCGATCCCGCCCCGCACATTCTGGTTCACCTGCACCCGAACGTACCTGGGCTCAATAGCGTACACCACATCCCGAGCGATCCGCTCGGCCAAGGTCTCGCAAAACGCACCCTCGTTACGGTACGACCAGAGGTAATACTTGACCGCCTTCGACTCGAGACACCGCTCATCAGGAACGTACTCGATGGTCACCGTGCCGAAGTCGGGCTGGCCGCTCCGGGGACAGATGGCGGTGAACTCCGTGGCGTCGAGCGTGACCCACTGGACGTCGGGCGCCGGAAAGGCCTCCCGTCGCAGGACGTCACGGGCTTGGTCAGGACTCTCGGGCGCGGGCAGCGGCCCAGTGCGTGGCAGCTCGTCCACAGGTTTAGTTTTCACCGTATGACCACGGATTCGCGACCCTGCGCCGTCGTCCTGCTGAGTGGTGGTCTCGACTCCAGCACGACGCTCGCGGTCGCCAAGGCCCAGGGTTACCAAGTATACGCGCTCACGGTCGCCTACGGCCAGCGCCATGCGGTGGAGCTGGAGGCCGCCGAGCGGATCGCCGCGGCCATGGAGGTGACCGAGCACGCCGTGCTGCATGTGGACCTGGCCCGGTTCGGCGGTTCGGCCCTCACGGACGCCATCCCCGTACCCAAGGATCGGAGCGCGGAGGGATCCGGGAGGGACATTCCGATCACCTACGTCCCGGCCCGGAACACCATCCTCCTGTCCCTGGCCCTGGCCTGGGCCGAGGTCCTCGGCACGGGCCACATCTTCGTTGGCGTGAACGCTCTGGATTACTCCGGCTATCCTGACTGCCGACCCGAGTACATCAAGGCCTTTCAGCGGTTGGCCAACCTGGCCACCAGGGCCGGGGTGGAGGGCGACGTCGAGGTACGAGTGCACGCCCCACTCATCGAGCTCACGAAGGGCGAGATCATCCGCAAGGGACTCGAGCTCGGCGTGGATTTCGGGCTCACCGTAAGCTGTTACGACCCGCTCCCCACCGGCGAGGCGTGCGGCCGGTGCGACGCCTGTCATCTGCGGCTCAAAGGATTCGCCGAGGCCGGAGTTCCCGACCCGATCCGGTACCATACTGGGCCCGCCGAGCTGCGCCGATGACCTACCTGGTCAAGACGGTCTACTACACACTGCAGGGCGAAGGGTATCACACCGGCCGTCCGGCCGTCTTCCTGCGTCTTTCCGGCTGCAACCTCTGGTCGGGGCGCGACGAGGACCGTGCTCACGCGACCTGCCCGTTCTGTGACACCGACTTCGTGGGTACCGACGGTCCCGGCGGGGGGCGCTACCCGACGCCGGAGGCCCTCGCCGAGACGGTGGCCCGGACCTGGCCGTCGCGTGACACGGGACGATTCGTGGTATGCACCGGCGGGGAGCCGCTGCTACAGCTCGACGCGGCGCTCATCGGCGCGCTCCATCGAGAGGGGTTCGAGGTGGCCGTCGAGACCAACGGGACGATCGCCGCCCCGGCCGGGATCGACTGGATCTGCGTGAGCCCCAAGGCCGGGGCACCGCTGGTGCAGACGTCGGGAGACGAGCTCAAGCTGGTCTTCCCCCAGGAGGACGCAACGCCCGACATGTACGCCGACCTCGGTTTCGGCCACTTCTCGCTGCAGCCCATGGACGGCACTGAGCGGGAGCGCAATACGCGGCTGGCCCTGGAGTACTGCTTGTCCCATCCGCAGTGGAGCCTCAGTATCCAGACGCACAAATACCTGGGCATCCCCTAGTCCGCGCGCAGTGCACTGCCCACCCATCCGCCGCAAGAAGATCGTCGGCCTCGCCATCGTGGTCGCGGCACTCGCCGTTGGCGATACCGCCTCGGCCCAGGAAGGCGGGCCGACGGAGGCCGGTAAGGACAGTGTGGCGCGGGTTCCCGGCAACACCCTGGTACCACTGCCGGTCGTGTTCTACCAGCCCGAGACGGGGATCGGGTTCGGGGCGGTGGTGAGCTATTACTTCCGACTCTCGCAGGCCGCCACGGCCGCCCAGGGGATTAGCCGCCCGTCCACAGTCTCCGTCATCGGCATCTATACGGCCAAGAAGCAGATCATCACATCGCTGGGAGGGGAGCTCTACCTGGGCCGTGAGGGCCGGACCCGGCTCCTGGGAGATGTGGGATACGTGAAGTTCCCCACCAAGTTCTGGGGCATCGGGAACAATACCCCGGACGAGGATGAGGAGGACTACACCCCCGAGACGGTGAGCGCGCTGCTCGACCTCCAGCGCGAGGTGTTCCCGGGATGGTTCCTGGGAGGGACCGTACAGGCCGCCTACCGCAAGCTCACCGAGGTCGAGGAAGACGGACAACTCGCCGGCGGCACCGTCCCGGGTGCGGAGGACGGCGGCATCGTGGGACTCGGGCTCGTGGTGACTCGGGACACGCGGGACAACATCGTGTTTCCGCGACGCGGCGGCCTCCACCGACTCAGCGCCACGCTGTACGACGGGGTCTTCGGGAGCGACTACGACTTCGGCCTGTACGCCCTGGACCTCCGCGGCTACCTCCCGCTGTTCACGTCGCACGTCTTGGCACTGCGGGCCCTGGGAATGGCGTCGTCGGGAGCGCCGCCCTTCGACCTCTACCCCGAGCTCGGGGGAGATGTGCTCCTACGGGGCTACTTCCAAGGGCGCTTTCGGGACCGGCAGCTCATGGCATTCCAGGGGGAATACCGCGCGCCCCTGGTTTGGCGCATGGGGATCGCCTGGTTCTTCGAGGTCGGGCAGGTAGCGAGCACGTTCGGTGAGTTCGACTTCGATCGCTTCAAGCTCTCCGCAGGCGGCGGCCTCCGCTTCCAGCTGAGCCGGCAGGAAGGCCTCAACGTCAGAGCCGACTACGGCTGGGGCTTCGACGTGGGATCCGGCGGGTTCTACCTGAGCATTGGAGAGGCGTTCTAGGGTCCAGCTCCCAGGCTGTCGACTGCCACGTCGTTGCGGGCCGCCGCGCCCGGCTTGAAGATCACCCCTCTATTGGTCTTGCCGTTCATGGTGATCACGAGGGGCTCATCAAATCTCAAGTGGCGGACGTTGCGGATCTCCTTCACCGCCTGCTGCCCGGCCAGCCAATCCCAGTCCACCAACCCCTCGTCGGCATCCTGGTTGACCGTGAAGTAGCCCACGTTGTTCGAGCTCAGGTTCTGGAAGAAGTGTGTCCCCTGGGACGGCGTAACTCGGAGATCCTTGAAGCCCGCCTCGACGATCACCCGCACCCCCGCGATCTGGTCCCAGGTCACCGGGATCCCCAGCCAAGGGTCCACGGAACCCCACCGACCGACGCCGATCAGGAGGTACGGAGTCCCACTCGCCTTGAGCTCGGCATTGAGCCTCGCGACCTCAGCGGCGGCCTCGTGGCTCGTCGAGCGCTCGAATCGGTGGTAGTCGATGACCACGACGTCACGGATGTACCCGATCCTTCCGTGGCCGAGAACGCACGGGCTCTCCACCACGAGGTCCTCCCGCCGCACATCGCCGATCTTCAGCTCCTCGAACTCCCGGGTGACCGCCAGTGGTCGCATCTGGAGGAAGCCGAAGTCCTTGGGCTGTCCGGCGGGCGTGGAGAGATTGACGGCGAACTCGATCTCCACGGGCGCGCTGGTGCCCTGCTCGCCCAACTCCAGGAGGTAGTCGAGGACCTGGGCGAGCGGGAAGAGCTGATGCTTGAGGACCGGCGCGAAGCTCACCAGCCGTACACCAGGGCGTGACAAGCCGTCGTACACCGCATCGTTTTCGTCGGAGTAGGTCGACCCAACGGCCTGCAGCGTCCCGTGCTGCTCGGCGTGCTCCAGACCGAGCCGGATCATTCGCTCATCGTCACGGCCGTGACCCCCGCGGGGGTCGCGTCCCTCCCTGCTGAGGTCGAGCGCCCAGAACTCCCGCTGTGAGTAGCTCAGGAACTCCTGCACGGAGGAGAACTGCAGTACATGCCGTGGGTATCGAGGGCAGAACCGGAGGCACCGCTCCCCATCCATCACCGTCCGGCCGAGTCCCAGCGCCACTGCCGCGATGCCGTCCTCGGACCTGCACGGCGCCGTGGGATAGTAGTTATGGGACCGCGCCACACCGGCGAAATCCGGATAGAATACTCCACCGTGCGGCGCGCCCACCATCTCCTGGATCACCACCGCCATCTTCTCTTCCTCGAGCCGATACGGCGTAGCATCCAGGTATGCCTTGGCGTGCGAGGAGAACGTGGAGGCGTATACCTTGGTGATCGCGGCGACGAGGCGCTTCAACCGCGTGTTAAGATCGCCGCGGTTGTTCGGCAGCATGAACGTCTCGTAGATCCCGGCGAAGGGCTGGTACTGGTTGTCCTCGAGCAGGCTCGACGATCGTACTGCCAGGGGATGCCGCATGTGCCGTAGGAAGACCGCCAGGTCCCGCTTGACCGCCGGAGGGAAACGCCCCTCGATGAAGCGCTTCAGGATCTTCCTGTCGTCGTCACATTCGATGGCGAAATCACGCAGGTCATTCCGGTCCAGGAAGTCGTCGAAGATGTCGGTACCCAGCACCACCGACGGGGGAACATTGATGCGCACTCCCGGGAACTGCGTGAATGCATATGCGTCCTTGAGCAGGTAATTCACGAATGCCAGACCGCGGGCCTTGCCCCCCATCGACCCCGAACCCACGCGGGTGAACGGCACCGAGCCATCGAAGCGCTCCCGCTCGAAATCGACCACGACCCCGCGATTCTGCTCCCGCCGGTACTGCTCGATGGAGCGAATGAGGTAGTGGCGCAGCTCCTCGACGCCTCCGAAATCGGACAGTTGCCGGGGGCGCAGACTCTCCGCGAGAGAGAACTCGGTGCGGGTCTTGAGCCAGCGCGAGAAGTGATTGCCGGCCGCGTGGTGCGCAATGCTCTCCGCCGGCACCGTCCAGAGCCTCTCGATCAACCCCTGCAGATCCTGCGCCCGATCCAGCTCGGTCCCGTCGGCGAGCCGGAACACGAAGTCGCCGAACCCGAAACCGTCGGCCATGAAGTCACGCAGCTGGTGAAGCAGGACGGGGGAGTCTTTTAGCAGGAAGGACGCACCCGCCTGATGCGCGAGCTCTTCGTTCTCGGGCTTGCTTGACTGGAGCATGATGGGGATGTCATGCCGAAGCGCCCGGACCTCCTTCGCCAACGCCACGCCGGCGAGCGGATCGAACCTGCCACCGCGCGGAAACTCGATGTCGGAGATGAGCCCGAGGATCTCGTCTGGGTAGTCGGTGATGAACCCCCACGCCTCCTCGTAGGTCTCGCAGAGCAGGATCTTCGGCCTCGCCCGGATCCGCATGAGCTTGTGCGCGCGATTCAGACCCTCGGGCATGAGGTTGTGCGCGTGCAGCATGAGCTCGCTGTAGATCACGGGAAGGAACGAGGAGTAGTACCGGACGTTGTCCTCCACCACGATGATGGCGGGAACGCCCGCCTCCCCGGTGTCGTGCCGGAGGTTCCTGCGGTCCTCGATGTACTTCACGATGGCCAGCAGGATCTTCACATCGCCCTGCCAGAGGAAGACCCGCTCCAGCCCGGAGATGTCGTTGTTGGCGGCGAAGTCGGTGAGCTCGCGTGCATCGTAGGCCAGGAGCACGACCGGCGTGTCGAGGCCGGCTGCCTTGAGCTTCTCGGCGAACTCCAGGACGTTCATGTCGCCGAGATTGAGGCTGGAGATGATGAGATCGTACCGTCGCCGCTCGGTCGCGAGCGCCAGGGCCCCCTCGCCGGTCGAGACGTGGGTGAGCTCGGGCGAGTGCCGCAGGTTGAGATCGAGGAACTCGGTGAGGATCAGCTCACCGAGATTGCCGTCCTCGGACAGGATGAAGGAGTCGTAGAGGCTGGTGACGAGCAGGATGTCCTGGACGTGATATGACATCAGGTACTGGAACCGGCTCTGCCGGCTCCGGTACTCTGCGTGTCGTATCTCCCCCGAACTCTCTGGACCCATCGGGATCTCCCCGCAGCGGGCACCGGCTGTGGGGAGGAGGGGCTCCTCCCCACAGCCACATCCTACAAGGAAATCCTAAGCTGGTCGACAGTCGACCGTCACCTGGGGAGCCAGGGGGCCGATTAGACGACCCCCTGATCCAGCATCGAGTCGGCCACCTTCAGGAAGCCAGCGATGTTGGCCCCGACGACGTAGTTCCCCTTGATGCCGAATCGGTCGGCGGTCTCTACGCACGCCTGGTGGATCGACTTCATGATCAAGCGCAGGCGGTTGTCGACCTCCTCACGGGTCCAGCCGTACCGCATGCTGTTCTGCGCCATCTCGAGGCCGGACACGGCCACCCCGCCGGCGTTGGCCGCCTTCCCAGGTCCGTAGAGGATGCCCTTGTCCACGAACAACTCCACACCCTCGGGGACCGTGGGCATGTTGGCGCCCTCGGACACCACGTAGACGCCGTTCTTCAAGAGGTTATCGGCGTCCTTCTTGCTGATCTCGTTCTCGGTGGCCGACGGGAACGCACACTCGGCCTTGTGGTTCCACAGGGGATTGTGGTCCTGCTTGGCGTCGACCTTGGTGTACGTGGCGCTCTTGAACTTGTCGGCGTATTCGTTGATGCGACCCCGCCGGACGTTCTTGAGATCTATCACGAACGCGAGCTTGTCCCGGTCGATGCCGTCCGGGTCATGGACATACCCGGAGGAGTCGGACAGCGTCACGGGCTTGGCACCGAGATCGAGCAGCTTCTCACAGGTGAACTGAGCCACGTTGCCGCTGCCGGATACGAGGCAGGCCTTGCCTTCCAGGGTCTCTCCCCGACTGCCGAGCATCTCGGCGGCGAAGTACACGGCCCCATACCCAGTGGCCTCGGGTCGGATCAGCGAACCGCCCCAATTGATACCCTTCCCCGTCAGCACCCCGGTGAACTCGTTCCGGATGCGCTTGTACTGACCAAACAGGAAGCCGATCTCGCGGCCGCCGACGCCGATGTCGCCGGCGGGAACGTCGGTGTTGGGGCCGATGTGGCGCTGGAGCTCCGTCATGAAACTCTGGCAGAAACGCATGACCTCGGCGTCGCTCTTCCCCTTCGGGTCGAAGTCGGACCCGCCCTTGCCGCCGCCCATGGGAAGCGTGGTCAACGCGTTCTTGAAGACCTGCTCGAAGGCCAGGAACTTCAGGATGCCCAGGTTGACCGACGGATGGAAGCGCAGGCCCCCCTTGTAGGGGCCGATGGCGCTGTTCATCTCGATGCGGAAGCCCTTGTTGATCTGGACTCCACCCTGGTCGTCGACCCACGGGATGCGGAACAGGATCACACGCTCGGGCTCGATGATCCGCTCCAAGATCTTGGCCGACCGGTATTCGGGATGCCGCTCGTACACCAGCTGCACGGACTCTGCGACCTCCTCGACCGCCTGGTGAAACTCGGGCTCGGCCGGGTTCTTCGCCTTGACGCTCGCCATCAGTTGCGAGACGTAGTTGCTCATGAGATACCCCTCGTCTTGTCGCTCATTGCGGTTCGCCCTCGTCAGTCCTCCTCACGTACTTCCCATCAAACCACACGTACCACGACTCGCCGCCGTCCTTCGATTGCTCGATGAACTGGTGGACCGATCCATCAGGTTGTGGGGTGAAGGTCATGCGGAAGTGCTCCCGCCGACCGTCGGGATAGAGATGCTCGCCCTCGAAGCGCATCGAGCCCGCCTCGAAGGCACCCTCCACTCTGATGATGCCACCCTGCCCATCCACCCACGTCTGGATCCACTTCTCCCCGGCAGGATCGTAGTAGTTGATGCTCTTGCCCTGGCCGCCCCGGGCGCTGGTCCAGTGCTCCATCAACAGGCACCCGTTGAGGAGCTTCTCGATACGGTTGCCGCCCGCCCGCTGACCCTCCGGCGTGAGTACGTCCCACTCGCCCACCCAGAAATCGAACTGGCGGTAGACCGCGTCCTGACAAGGGGCCTCCCGATCCGGGATCTGGGCCGCCGCGGACCTGGGCCCCAGGGCAACGGTCATCATTAGTGCCGGGAGTATGATCGTAACGTGAAGCGACATATAAAGATTCCTTTCACTGCGGGCCCCGCCCATACGAGGGGGGGGCGCCTCCCGGCACCCCCCCGCAGACCAGCGTCTCCCCGGGGGACGGCCCTCGAGCCTCAGCCCACCTCCTCGTCCAGACGGCGAATCAAAAGGCCCGTCGTACTCACCCGCACCTCGAACTCAGCCCGCTCGTCAGCGAGCATGAAGGTCGCCGAACCGTACTCGGCGTCCACCAGCGGCTTGAGCAGGGGGAACCGGCGGCGCAGGTCGAACAGGTCCACCGGCTTCTGCTCTGCGAGGGAGAACACAGTCCGCGCTTTCGTCTGCTCGTCCTCGAGATCGGCGTAGCGACCGGCAACGCGATCCAGCTCGTAGGCCGTGTGCAACCCCAGGAGATTGGCGAGGGGCTTCCACTTGAGGATGTGTGCATCGACGTAGAACTCGTCCCCGGAGAGGCTGAACGTCCGCTCGGAGCCGTCCGGGAACCGGAACGTGGCGTTGAAGCTCTGCACGCCCGTGGGCCGCGTCTCCACGGTGGCTACCAGCTCCTCTCTCGTGAAGGCCCGGTAGCCCTGGATGGCCACGGAGATCGTGATCGACAGTCCCGCCAGGCTGAGGAGCAGCAGTCCCAGGAGGAGACTCGCGGCGGTTCCCAGGAAGCGCCGGCGCTTCATGGCCACGAGGCCGCCGAGGAACAACGCCAGCGCGAGGCCAGCGAACACCACAGCGCTGATGAGCAACGGGGTCGACATAGTGCCCGAAAACTATGGCGCTCTGATCCTGGCCGCCACGCCCGCGTGATCCGACGGCCACAGTCCGGAGGGCGTGCGGTCGGTGAGCTCGTCCCCGACGACCCAGGCCTCGATCACGACGCGCTCGGCATTTCTGATGAGGACGAAATCGATGCGCTCATCCAGCTGCGGGGACGCGTTGCGCAGATCCAGATCGTGGCAGCAGGTCGTCCCGGCAGCCCCGGGGTCACCGCCGGAGGTCCACGCATCCTCGAACCCGGCGTCGAGCAGCATCTGATAAGTGGGCGTGCCGTTACCATCCGCTCTGGTGTTGAGGTCCCCCACGAGGATGATGGGTAGCGATTCGTCGGCCAGCACGTCCAGCAGCTCGGCCACCTGCGCGGCCTGGACCCGGTCGGTGTGATCGGCCGGCTCGAGGTGGGTGCTCACGAACCGGTAGGTCTCACCGCCCACCCGTGCATCCAGGGCCACCCAGCCGCGCCGTAGCTCGATGTCGCCGACGGGCGTGGGCACCGCGAGCGTCGCGGCATAGTTCGCGGCTTCCACGTCGGACACCGCTACATCGCTGCGCGCCAAGACCACGTCGTAGTCCGTCACGCGCACGTCGTCGAAGGTGGCATTGCCACGAGGGATCTCCACGTCCGACTCCTGGATGACGCCGGCCACCTGATAGCTCAGACCGCGCTCCGCCAGCGCGTCCATGAGAATCGCCAGATAGTCCCACACCTCGTCCTCGGCCGGGACCGTACCGCCCGCGGCGGCATCGCCGGGGGACTGGATCCGGATCACCGTGATCTCCTGGAGGCCTATGAGGTGTGGCCGGGCGTCCGCGATCTCGTCGGCGAGGGCCGCCGCACGCTCGGCGAAGTCCGTGGCCGCGAGCATCTGCCACGCCGCGTCGACGCGCTCCAACAGGTTCTCGGGCGTCGTCGCCCGCATCACCTGGTCGACGTCGGTGCCCACGTAGACGTTGCGGGTCAGGACGGTAACTCCGCTGGACTGACCGCCCCCGCCGTGGGAACAGGCGGCCACGAAGCCCGCGCCGAGAATACCTAGCAATACCCGCATACGCTTCACACCAGAGCCCTCGAGCCGGGTCTGTCCCTCGGGTCGAGCCTCGAGGAGGCCCGTCAAGCAGTCGTCAACTGCCGGCACGGCGTGAATCCGACCCCGCAAGGGCCGTCCGCGCCGACGGCTCCACGCCGGTGAGCCGCTCCACCCGCTGGCGCACCCCTGCCAGCTCGGCGCTGGCCTGGGCGTGCTGCTTCACGGCGTGCTCCAGGTGCCGGCCCACGAGCTCGTGGGTCTGCTGAAACCGCGTCACCTGTTGCTCGAGGCCGGTCAGGGACGCCAGGATCTCCCGCGCCCGCTGCTCGACCTCGAGCCCGCGGAGGCCGTGGAGGATGGCTGCCAGGTAGGCATAGAAGGTGTTGGGCGAAACCGGGATCACCCGGCGCTCCAGCGCGTAGGCCACAACGCCCTGGTCGTCCTCGACCGCTTCCCCACGCACCACGGCTTCGTAGTAGACGTTCTCCGCCGGCACGTACATGAAAGCGAAGTCGAAGGTGCCCTCTTCAGGACGGATATACTTGTCGGCGATCTCGTCGATGCGGGCCTTGAGAGTACGGCGGAAGGCGCGCCGCTCGCGGTCGGCCTGGTCCGGCGCGGCGGCGAACAGCCGCTGACAGGACTCGAGCGGGAACTTGGCGTCGATGGGGAGCAGCCGATCCCCGACACGTACCACGGCGTCCACCCGCTCACCGGTGCGGAAGCCGTACTGGGTTTGGTACAGGCCCTCGGGGAAGACCTGCCGCAGAAGCTCCTCCAGCCATACCTCCCCGAGAGTCCCGCGCAGCTTGGGGACCTTGAGCAGCTCCTGTACGTCCAGCACCGCCCGCCCCACCGTCTCCAGCCGGGCGGTCGCGTCCTGCAGCCTGGCCAGCTGTTCCCGCACGTCCGCCAGGGACCTGGCCTGCTCCGCACTCCCCTCGGCCAACGTCCTGGGCACCTCGCCCTGGGTGTTCACCAGGGTATCCATCCGCGACCGCAGCTCGACGAGTTGCTGCTGCAGCGCCCCGGGGATACTCCCCCAACGGAGCAATGCCACAACCAGCGCCGTAGCGAGAACGAGGACTACTGCCAGCAGGCCCACCGTTACAGGATCCACGCTGTCGACTCCCTGAGAGCCCCCGGCCAAGGTAGGGCTCCTCTGGTACCCGGCAAAGCCACGATCTCCCCAGATACGACATAAGTCATTCATCGAAAACCACTTACGGAGAGGCCGCCAGCCTCAGCGACACCCTGGCACCACGCCGGCGGCAACAGGGGACCGCTTGCGCTTTCGGTTTCCCGCCGGCCGCCCCAACTTTGGCCGTTCTGCACGTCCACCGAGAGCTGCCACCGTCCAAGGAGCCCCGTATGCGCCGCGTCTTCCTAGTCGCGCTCGCCGCCCTGCTCGCCGCCCCGCTGGACGGTACCGCCCAGCAGTCCGTCGGCGACTACACGAGGGGCATGGAGAAGCGAGACGGCTTCTTCCCACTCTACTGGGATGCCGCGGGCGGTCGACTGCTGCTGGAGATCCCACAGCCCGGCCGGGAGTTCATCTACCTCACCTCGCTGGCCACCGGTATGGGCCACACCCGCCTGGGCCTCGACCGGGGAACGATCATGGACGAGTGGATCGCGCGCTTCGAGCGGGTGGGCCCCAAGGTCCTGTTGGTGCTGCGCAATCCGCGGTTCCGCGCCGTGAACACCGACAACGCGGCCTTGCGTCGCTCGGTGGAGGAATCGTTCCCCACGTCCACGGTGGCAGCCTTCGAGATCTTGGCGGAGGAGGGCGGGCGCCTCCTGGTCGATGCCACGTCCCACTTCGTGGCGGACCATGCGGGGGTGCCACGGCGGCTCGAGCGGGCCGACCAGGGGCGCTTCTCCCTCGAGCAGGACCGGAGCACAGTATACTTGCCGCGGACCAGGGCTTTCCCGCTCAACACCGAGGTCGAGGTCTCACTCACGTTCACATCGAGCGAGCCAGGATCCCTGGTGCGGCAGCACGCTCCCGCCGCAGGCGCGGTCACCCTCAGGCAGCATCACTCCCTGGTGCGACTCCCGGACGAGGGCTTCCGGCCCCGTCGGGGCGACCCGCGCATCGGCAACTACCAGATGTCGTTCTACGACTTCTCGCGCCCCCTCGATTCACGCTACGAGGACGGCTACATCGCTCGACACCGCCTCACCAGACGGGATCCGACCGCCGCTTCCTCGGAGCCGGTGGAGCCCATCGTCTATTACCTGGACTGGGGCATTCCCGAGCCCTATCGCTCGGCCTTTCGGGAGGGGGCGATGTGGTGGAACCGGGTGTTCGAAGCGGCCGGTTTCGTCAACGCCTTCCGCGTCGAGGACATGCCCGAGGAGATGGATCCCCTGGACGCCCGGTTCAACGTGATCCAGTGGGTGCACCGCAGCGACGCGGGGTTCTCCATCGGGCCCTCGTTCATCGATCCCCGCACGGGCGAGATCATCAAGGCGGCGGTCCGGATGGACTCCTACCGCTCTCTCACGGACTACAACATCTACGCCGCAACCCTCCCCGGCCTGGCCGAGCTCGACGAGGGCGCCTTCGGCGACTGGCTCGCCTCCCTCGACTCCAACGTGACGGCCGTGGAGTTCACCATGGCGCGGCGCCGGCAGCACGCCGCCCACGAGGTCGGTCACACCCTGGGGTTGGCACACAACTTCATCGCGGCGAGCTACGGCCGCGCTTCGGTCATGGATTACCCTGGTCCCCTGATCCGGCTGGGGGAGGGCGCCATCGACCTCTCGGATGCTTACCGCGACGGGCCGGGCGCCTACGACTCCATCGCCATCCGCTACGGCTACACCGAATTCGCAGACGCCGCAGAAGAAGCCGCGGGCCTGCGGGCCATCGTGCAGGAGGCACTGGACAGCGGGGTGGCATTCCTGACCGACGGCGACGCCACCGTCTCGGGCTCCTATCCGGAGGTTACCCGGTGGATCAACGGGGACGACGCAGTGGACGAGCTGGCCCGTGTGATGGAGGTTCGCCAAACGCTCATCGAGCGGTTCGACGAGCGCGCTATCCGGGAAGGCGATCCGCTGGTGTGGCTCAATCAGCGGTTCGTGCCCGTGTACCTGCACCACCGCTACGCCCTGGAGGCGGCGACCAAGGCCGTCGGCGGCATGGAGTACCGTTATGCCGTGCGCGGCGACAGCCTGGTGCCAACTCGGATCATCGAGCCCGAGCGGCAGCGCCGGGCCCTCGAGCTCGTGCTCGACGCCCTCGAGCCGGAGCAGTTGGCGATTCCGGAGGGTGTGCTCCAGCTCATGGCGCCGCGGGCGCTCGGCCAGCGGACCGACCAATGGTCCTTCGGCTCCGACGCCTACCCGGCGTTCGACCAGATCGGGGCCGCCCGCACGCTCGCAGCGATGATCGTCGGGAACCTGTTGGCACCGCGCCGCGCCGCCCGGCTCACGGCGCTGCACCAGCGCATGAGTGAAGTCCCGGCGCTGGAGGAGGTGATCGCCCGCCTCAATGAGCGCACCTGGGGCACGCAGCCGCGGGGTGCGGAGGCGGCGCTGCGCCGCGTGGTGCAGCGGGTGGTGGTGGACGAGCTGATCGATCTGGCGAGCAACGCAGCTGCCACTCCTGAGTCCCGGGCCGCCGCCGAGTGGGGGCTGCGCTGGATCTCCGAGAGCATCCAGACCCGGTCGCCCCGGCTCCCCGAGGAGCAGGCCCACCTGCAGCACGCCTGGGAGGAGGTCGAGCGATTCCTCAGCCGGCCATACGACCCCACCGACCGCAGCCGACCGCGGCCTCCCCCGCCAGGGACGCCCATCGGCCAGTGAGCGGCGCCGCGGTGCTCCGTGGCCTACCCTGACGCGCCGCCGGCGAGCTCCTCCATCACCCCGGCGAGCCCTTCCACGACCCGCGCGGTGCCGTCGTAATCCACCTGGTCGGGGGTGTCATGGGGAGTGTGGTAATGGGCGTAGCGGAACGGCGCCGTGTCCGTGACCATGGCGGCGCGGTAGCCCTCCCGCCAGAAAGACCAATGGTCGGACCAAAACACGCCGGGGAGGTATCCCGGCGCTGCGGCACCCTCGCAGGGGAACCGTGCCTGGCGCCTAAAGGCGCCGACGCAACGTCGCACGAGGGCACGCGAGCGCAGGTTCCCGACGATGCCGATGAAGTTCCCCATGCGCGGATACAGCAAACCGAAGGGGAAGGGGTAGCGCTGGCTCCCCATCCGGTCCGAGTAGCAGCCGATCGTCTCGAGGGAGAGCATGCCGACGATCCGGTCGCCCTGAGCACGGCACTGGCGCGCGTACACGCGGCTCCCCATGGAGCCGGTGAAGTAAAACGGCGGCTCCTCGTTGACGAACGCTACGAACCGGAGGGTCCTGGTGAAGCGGCGCCCCGCAGCGAGCCGTGCCAGCTCAAGGAGCGCCGCTACCCCCGTCCCGTTGTCGTTCGCCCCGGGACACCCCACCACCGAGTCGTAGTGGGCCCCGAGCACGACGATCTCCTCGCGCCGCTCTCCGCCTGAGAGCTCGATGTGGAGGTTGCGCACAGTGGCGTGCAGCGCATCGTAGGATTGGCTCCCCACGGGGTAGCCCAGCGCCGCAAGCTCGTCCTCGATGTACTGCGCGGCCGCCTCCAGAGCACCCAGGCGCCAGACGTGCCGTTCCCCGATCTCGCCAGCCAGCACCACGACGTGCCGCTCCAGGCGGTCGCGCAGCTCCCGTTGGCGTTCCCCCAGCGGCGGGAGCTCACCCCGGTACGACGTTTCCGGCATGGCGGTCACGTACCACGCCAGGGCCGCCAAGCCGCAGAGCAGGAGGAGGCCAACGGCGATCCACATCATGGCCCACTATATTGGCTCAATGCCACGCGCACTCAATACCTTCCTGTTCGATCTCGACGGGACGCTGATCGATTCCATCGACCTCATCCTGAGCTCCTACCGGCACACACTCACCAACCATCGGGGAGAGGTGCCCCTCGACGAGGCCTGGCTCGCGGGGCTGGGCACCCCACTACGAGCTCAGTTCAAGCGCTTCACCGATGATGCAGACGAGATCGAGGCCATGGTAGCCACGTACCAGGAGCACAACCTAGCCAACCACGACGCCCTAGTGCGGGAGTACCCTGGCGTCCTCCAGGCGGTGCGGGCACTCCACGCCCGGGGCGCGAAGCTCGGGGTGGTCACCAGCAAGAAGCGCCGGGGCGCCGGGATGGGACTCGCCAAGGGCGGGTTCGACGGCCTCTTCCCGGTCGTGGTGTCCGCTGACGACGTCCGACGGCACAAGCCCCACCCGGAGCCGGTGGAGCACGCCGTCACGCTCCTGGATGCGACTCCCGAGGAGACTGTGTTCATCGGCGACTCGCCCCACGACATGGCCTCCGGGCGGGCGGCCGGCGTCGCCACCGCCGCCGTGCTCTGGGGGCCCTTTTCCAGGAAGGCTCTGGCGGCCCACGAGCCCGACTACTGGGTCGCCGAGCCACAGGGCCTCACGACACTGGGATGTGATTGACGTCGCAGTCCGGTACCCCGGACGGCGGCCAGATTGGTGACCGGACCGAACCCAATCAGGACCCTGCACGCGCATGACGGCGATCTCTGACTGGCTACAGTCTGCCCTCGGCCTGAGCCCGGGTGCCCTGGACCGGATCACGGATACGCTCCTGGCGATCCTGATCCTGTGGGCGATCCGGCGGATCGTGATGTGGGTCGTTTGGCGCCGGGTGGAGGACGTCCGGGCCCGCTACCGCTGGCAGAAGGTCAGCTCCTACATCGTCGTTCCCGTCGGCATCCTGGTCGTGGGACGGATCTGGATCGAGGGCTTCTCGTCTGTGGCAACCTTCCTGGGCCTGGTCTCGGCGGGTATCGCCATTGCCCTCAAGGACCTGCTGGGGAACCTGGCCGGGTGGGTGTTCATACTGTGGCGCCGCCCGTTCGAGACGGGTGACCGCATCCAGATCGGCGACCAGGCCGGGGACGTCATCGATATCAGGATCTTCCAGTTCACCGTGCTGGAGATCGGCAACTGGGTGGACGCCGATCAGAGCACCGGTCGTGTAATCCACATCCCCAACGGCAAGGTGCTCACCGAGGTCCTGGCCAACTACAGCAAGGGCTTCCAGTACATCTGGAACGAGCTGCCGGTCCTGATCACGTTCGAGAGCAACTGGCAGAAGGCGAAGGACATCCTCGAGGAGATCGCGCAGCAACACGCCGCCCACCTGACCCGAGACGCGGCCGAGCGGATCAAGGAGGTCTCCCGCCGGTTCATGATCTTCTACTCGACGCTCACCCCAACCGTTTACACCAGCGTGGCCGATTGCGGCGTGCTTCTCACGGTCCGCTACCTGTGCGAGCCGCGCCGCCGCCGGAGTACGACCCAGGACGTCTGGGAAGACGTGCTTGCCGCCTTCGGCAAGTGCGACGACATCGATTTCGCCTACCCGACACACCGCTACTACGACAACCGGCTCGAGGGGAAGTCCGGCGCCCGGGCGCCGGCGGAGCCCGGCACGGGCTAGGAGTCTCCCCCACGGCCCTCGCCGGGGCGCGTCACCCCGACACTCACTCTCGGATTCGGCGCCGGAAACCAGGACCGGGAGCCAACCGTACGAGATGTATGCGAGGTGTGGGGCGATCCCCCACCTCGTCTCCAGGGGGACACGCCGGGATGCAACGTTTCGGCCGTCGGCCCTATCTAACCACGGGATCCCCTTACGAGGACGTACGTCTAACTCAGGAGACTCCTCCATGCTTCTCAAGCGGAGAACGGCTGCGGCGCTGGCCCTCACGCTCGGGTGGGGCGTGGCAGCGTCATCGCTGCTAGCCCAGCAGACCGAGCGGTACCAGGTGTCCGGCGACCGGGTCGCGGTGTACAACCTCGCCGGCGAGGTCCGGCTCGAGGCCGGCTCCGGCTCGGCGGTGGTCGTCGAGGTGAGCCTCCGCGGCGACGATGCAGAGCGCCTGCGGGTCGAAACCGGCCCCATTCGGGACTGGGAAACGCTACGGGTGATCTACCCGGCTGAGCGCATCAGCTACCGGGACCACGGATCCACCGAGCTGAGAGTGCGTGAGAACGGCACCTTCAGCGACGGCGACCACGACGACTGGCACGACCGCGGCAACAGGGTCCGTATCAGCGGATCAGGTGGGGGCCTGGAAGCCTACGCGGACCTCACCATCAGCGTGCCGGCCGGGACGACCTTGAACGTCTACCTGGCGGTCGGATCGATGTCGGCCACGAACGTCAACGGCACCCTGCGGCTCGATACCCACAGCGCGCCGGTCACGACCACCGGCACCAGCGGCTCCCTCGTGGTGGACGTGGGCTCCGGTCAGGTCACGGTTTCCGACGCCGAGGGCGACGTGGACCTAGACACCGGCTCCGGATCGGTGGAGGTCACGGGTGTCCGCGGCGACGTGCTGCGGGTCGACACCGGCTCCGGCCGTGTCATCGCGTCCCAGGTCTCGGTCACCTACCTCGACATCGACACCGGATCGGGCAGCGTCGTGGTGGGCGAGGCCGTGGCCCGCGATGTGCGCCTCGACACCGGCAGTGGACGGGTCGAGCTCGAGTTGGCCGCCGACCCCCGGAACGTCGAGATCGACACCGGCTCGGGCTCGGTGACCGTAACGGTCCCCGATAGCTTCGGCGCCGACGTTGAGATCGACACCGGGAGCGGCGGGATCGACATCGACCTCCCGCTTCAGCTGGAGAAGTGGGAGCGCACCCACGTCCGGGGAACGATTGGCGACGGCGACGGCCGGCTCTTAATCGACACCGGCTCGGGTGACGTGCGCATCCGCAAGGGAGCGTAGTCGAAGTTCCTCCGATCGCCTCCCACTGCGGTGGGAGGCGATCTTCTTCCCATCCCTTCTGCACATCCTGTCGCTTCGGTACCTTGACTGGTACCAACTCACCGGGGCGACGGCGTGTCATTCGTATCCTTCGAGCTCGAGCGCTGGCAGAGCACCTGGGAGAACCAGGTCAGCTACAACCTCACCGAGAGCGGGGTGCACCCGCTCTCCATCGCCGAGCTCCTGGATCTGTACGGCGGCGACATGAAGGAGCTGGCCAGCCTGCGGATGGTCTACAACCAGTCGGACGGCACCGATGCGCTGCGGGAGGCGATCGCCGCGCTCTACACCGGCGCCACCCGAGATCACGTCACCGTCACCGTCGGCAGCGCAGAGGCGAACTTCATCGTCTGCTGGACCCTGATCGAGCCGGGCGACCGGGTCGCGATCCTCACCCCCGTCTACATGCAGTCGCCGGGACTGGCCCGGAATTTCGGGGCCACCGTGGCGGAGTTCCCACTGCACTTCGAGCGCGCGTGGGATCCCGACCCCGAGGAAGTCGAGCGCGCCATCGCGCCCAATACCAAGCTCGTCGTCGTCACCAATCCCAATAACCCCACGGGGCACAGGCTGTCGGCGGAGGCGCGACGGGTGATCATGGATCGGACCCGTGCCGCGGGGGCTTGGTTGCTGGTGGACGAGGTGTACCAGGGTGCGGAGCTCGACGGGGTGGAAACCCCCTCGTTTTGGGGCGACTACGAGCGGGCAATCGTGGTGAGTGGGTTGTCGAAGGCGTACGGGCTACCCGGGCTGCGCATCGGCTGGATCGTGAGCTCGAAGGAGTTCAAGGAGGCCGTGGTACGCCGCCACGACTACACGGTGATCGGCCCCAGCCCCGCGAGCGACTACCTCGCAACCCGCGCGTTATCGGTGCGCGACCGGATCCTGGCCCGCACCCGCGGTATACTCAACGCGAACTATCCGGTGCTGGAGGATTTCCTCCGCAGCTTCGGAACCCTCTTCGAGTGGCACAGGCCCGACTGCGGGGCCATCTGCACGGTGCGCTACCGCCACACGTTGAGCGCGCTCGAGTTGGTCGAGCGAATTCGGGTAGAGCGGAACATCCTGCTCGTCCCGGGCGAGCACTTCCACATGCCGCTCCACCTGCGGCTCAGCTACGGCAACGAGCAGCAAGAGCTGAAGGCGGCCCTCACCGAGGTGAAGGACGCCTTCGGCCGGCTCCTCATGGATTAGGCTACAGGTTCTCCTTCAGCCACTCTGTGAAGTACTCGAACAGGTTCACCCGCGTGCTCTCACCGGAGATGCCGTGCGTCTTGTTCGGGTAGAGCCGCATGTCGAACTGCTTGCCCGCCTGCTCGAGCTTCTGAATCAACCTCGTGGTATTCTGCGCGTGCACATTGTCGTCCCCGGTTCCGTGCACGAGGAGCAGATTGCCCTCGAGTTGATCAGCGTAGGTGAGTGGCGCGCCCTTGTCGTAGCCCTCCGGGTTCTCCTGTGGCGTGCGCATGAAGCGCTCGGTGTAGATCGTATCGTACAACCGCCAGTCGGTCACCGGTGCCACCGAGATGGCCGCCTTGAACACGCCTTCCCCGCGGAACAGCGACATCAGCGACATGTAGCCGCCGTAGCTCCAACCCCAGATCCCGATACGGTCGCCGTCCACGTAGGGCAGCGACGCGAAATGGCGGGCCGCGGCGATCTGGTCATCGGATTCCAGCTGCCCCAGGTTCAGGTACGTCATCTTTTCAAATTCCCTGCCTCGGGACCCCGTCCCCCGGTTGTCAACGCTGGCCACCAGGTAGCCCGCCTGCCCCAGCATCTGGTACCAGAGGTAGTTGTTGCCGCCCCACGCGTCACGCACCGTCTGTGAGCCCGGACCGCCGTACACGTACATGAGGAGCGGGTAGCACTTGGCCGGGTCGAAGTCCGCCGGCTTGATGATGTAAGCGTTGAGGGTGGCTCCATCAGCGCCCGGCACGGTCATGAACTCCGGCTCAGCGATGCCGATGCTCCCGAGTTTCTCGGCGAGCTCGGCGTTGGCCGCCAGATCACGGATGATGCGGCCGTCGGCTTCGTGGAGCGTCTGCATCGGCGGCGCCCCGGCACGCGAGTACGTGTCCACGTACATCGTGTTCACGGGATTGAAGTCGATTCCATGAGAGCCGCCCTCCGGCGTGATACGCTGCAGACCCCGGCCGTCGAGCCCGATCCGGTACAGGGGCCGCACCAAGGGTCCGTCGATCGACGCGCTGAAGTAGACGACACCCCGCTCCTCGTCCACGCCGCGCACGCTCAGCACGTCCCACTCGCCGTTGGTCACCCGACGGACGAGCGACCCATCGCGATCGAACAGGTAAAGGTGGCGGTAACCGTCCAACTCGCTGAGGTAGAGAAACCGCCGCCCATCGTCGAGCCACATCGGCTCCCCGGCGTCCACCCAGGCTTCGTCCTCGTCAGTCATGATCACGGTTGAGCTGCCGGTCTCTACACTGGCTAGCATGAGGTCGAGCCGGTTTTGATGCCGGTTGAGGCGCGTGAGCCAGATCTCGTCCGACGACTCCGCGAAGTCCATATCGGCGATGTAGATGTCCTTCTCCGCCCCGAGGTCCACCCAGGTGGTCTCCCCGCTCTCGAGGTCCACCACGCCGATCCGCACCTCGGAGTTCTGCTCACCGGCCTTGGGGTAGCGCACCGGGAGCAGCTCCGGGTAGAGCTGCGTCTCGTCGATCATGTAGAACGGCTTGATCACCGTCTGATCGAGACGCCAAAAGGCAATCCGCTTCCCATCCGGGCTCCACCGGAAGGCGTCTCTGAGCCCCAGTTCCTCTTCGTACACCCAGTCCGAGGTCCCGTTGATGACGTTCTCGTCACCGTCGAACGTGATCTGGCGCTCCTCGAGGGTCTCAAGGTCGGCCACGAACAGGTTGTGCTCGCGCACGAAGCCCACGTGCCGGCCGTCGGGCGAGAACTTGGCGAACATCTGGAAGCCCGGCTCGTCGCTCACGGACACCAGGGTGCCGTCCTGCAGATCCAGCACGTAGTACTCGCCCTTGGTACGCCGGCGCCAGACCCGCTGGGAGTTGGTGAAGATCAGCAGCTTCCAGCCGTCCGCCGAGAAGGCGTACCGCTCGATCCGAATGGACTCCTCGGCGCCCGGCGGCACGAGCCCGGCGCCGCTCACCAGTACCTGTTCGATCCCGGAGCGGGCCTCCACCCGGACGAGGTCGGTGACGCCGTCGTCCCCCCGCTCGATCCGGGTGAAGTGCTCCCCGTCGGCCATCCAGCTAACGGTGACGAGGTCGCTGGAGAAGCTCCCTCCCCAGATGTTCTGGACCGTGAGCGCCGGCGCCTGGGCAAGGGCCGGAGCCGCGAGCAACAAGCTGGCTCCGCAGAGCAGAAGACGTACGCTTTTCATGTGTGCGGCCGGTGGTTGGAGTCTTGGGGAAGGTACTACGCAGGGCAGGTAGGTTGTCCAGCGCTCGAGGGAAGGGGCGGAGCGGCTACCCCGATCCCGCCGCCTTGCCGTCCCCCGAGCGGTCCGTGATCACCCCCGCCTGAGCCAGGACCGTGGCTACGGCGGCGAGGAGCTGGTCGAGCTCATAGGGCTTCCCCACCACGGGCCGTCCGGCCTTCAGTAGGAACTCGTACGACTCAGGCCGGGTGTAGTCGCCGGTCACAAACACGAACCGGCTGGCGAGGCTCGGCAACTTGTTCTCCACCTGCTCGTACAGGGTCTTGCCACCGAGGGTGGGCATGCGAAGATCCGAGATGATGCAGTCGGGCTTGTGCTGCTGGAGGGCTTCGTACGCCTCGTAGCCGTTGGTCACGGGGATCACGGTGTGTCCGAGCTTGCGGAACAGCCGTGTCATTACGGTCCTGTTGCTGTCGTCGTCCTCCACGATGAGAATGCTCCCCTGGCGCTTCGGCGCGTCGCTGAGGAGGTTCCAGGCCGGCGGCGCGATCTCCGGAGCGTCGCTGGTCACCCGGTTGAGCAGGGAGCCGGTGATGTTCGTGGCCCAGCGAATCTCCTGCTCGATCTTCCCGAGACTCTCCTGCTGCTCCTTGGTGAGATTGGACCCGCCGGCTTGCCGCGCTTCTCCCCCGATGGCGCTCAGTCGGTTGTTGAGGCCGTTCACCGCACGGGTGACATGATCGCGCAGGAACTGCACCCAGGCCTCGATGAGCTCTGGTGCCGGCTCATCGTGCCTCCCGTCGGGTTCCTCGACAGCGGGCCCTTCCCCGGGCTCGGCCTCGGTCTCCGCGGTGACCACCCGCTTGCGACGGCGACGCAGGAATAGGAGCAGCACCACCAGCAGCAGTGCACCCCCGGCAGCGCCCAGCAGCGTAGGATCAGTAGTGGCTAGGAGCCCCTCCACCTCAGCAACTCACTCCGCAATGGACGTTGAGTCTTGTACTCCAGTTTGCCGACCACCTCCGCCCAGCGCTGCGGGGCGGATCACAGATCCCGCATCCGTCGAGGGAAGTTCGTAATGATACCAGCCACTCCGAGGGCCCGCAGGTGACGCGCGTCACCGGGGTCATCCACCGTCCACACGTGCACCGGCTTGCCGCGGCGCCCGGCCCCTCGCACGAAGGCGTCGTCTACCACGGTGATTCCCCGGTGCCGCTCCGGTACCGCGAAGGCGGCGAAGGCCCCCGGCGGCGCCACGCCGATTCGGGAGGCCAGCCAGAAGGCCGCCGTTTGCGGGCGAGATGCCGAGCGGGCGAAGGCAGGGGGGCGATACGGCCGCAGCGCCCGTTGGATGAACGAGCCCACCAGCACCCTGCCGGCGGCCCCGCGGCGCATGAGGACCCGGGCTGCCGGGTCCGCCGCCGGCACTTCCTTGATCTCAACGATGAGGGGGGTCTCGGGGTAGCGTTCCAACACGGCTTCCAGTGTGGGAATCGACTCCCCGCGCCCTGCATCCAGCGCCTGCAGCTCAGCCACGGTGTGGGCCCGCACCTCACCCGACCCGTCGGTGGTGCGGTCCACCGTGGAATCGTGAATCACCACGGGCACGCCCTCGGCGCTCACCCGGACGTCGAGCTCCAGGGCGTCGGCTCCCTGTTCCAGCGCCCCGTCAAAGGCCAGCAGTGTGTTCTCGGGGTGCTCCCCAGAGGACCCCCGGTGCCCAATGACGGGCCTGGCGTGAGGATCGAGCAGGATCACCGGCACCCCGCCCGGCAGGAGCTACGCCGTGCGGCAGTGCTGATCGAACGCCGCCTTGAGCTCAATCGCAATGTCCGCCGCCTCCCTCCCCTCGATGTCCTTCCGCTCGAGCATGTGCACCAACCCCCCGTCCTTCAGGAGCCCGATCTGAGGCGACGACGCTGGGTAGCCCTCGAAGTACTGCCGCGCCCGCTCAGTCGCGTCGATCTCCATCCCGGCAAACACCGTGACCAGGCGTTGCGGGACCGTGTCGTGCTGCAGAGCGAGGGCCACTCCGGGCCGGGCCTTGCCCGCTGCGCATCCGCACACGGAGTTCACCACCACCAGCACGCTGCCCTGTGGCGCTCCAAGGGCGGTGTCCACCTCCTCCGGCGTCATGAGCTCCATGAAGCCGATGCGCGTCAGATCCTCCCGCATCGGCTTGACCATCAAGGGGCTGTACCGCACTGCCGATTCCCTCCATTCAATGAGCTGTCAACTCGATGTTATCGACCCGTGCTCGGATGCCACACCTCTGCCCTTCCCGTGAGATCCCCTCCGGGGAAGCGGTCGGGGTGGAACAGGGCCGCGAGTATCTCGATGCCATCCACCATGCGGGGCCCGGAGCGATTGAAGTAGGCCGAGCCGTCCAGCAAGAAGGCGCGCCCTTCATCCACGGCGCGGCCCGCGACGCCGACCAGGAGGCCGCCGTGCCTATCGGCATCCACCCGGGCGGCTGCCATGTCGTAGCCGCAGGGCATGATCAGGAGCAGGTCCGGATCGAGACCGCCCAGCACCTCCCACCCCTGCTGGCGCGATCGCTTCCCGGCTTCGCCCCGTAGATTCACTCCCCCCGCTAGCGCGACCATTTCCGGCGTCCAGTGTCCCGGCACGAACGGCGGATCGAGCCACTCCAAGGCCAGGACCCGGGGACGCGGCGCGCCCGCCACCGCAGCTTCCACCCTCGCGATGCGGTCGCACAACTGCGCCAGCAACTCGGTGGCCCGCTCCGGCACGCCCGCTGCCTGTGCCACAGCCGCAATGCTGGCCAGGATGTCCTCGATGGTGTGAGCGTCGATGGAGACGACCTTGGGCCTGTGGTCCAGCAGCTCGGAAGCCCGTTGCGCCAACGACGTGGGCACGGCGCAGACCTCGCATACCGCCTGGGTGAGAATCAGGTCGGGGGCAAGCTCCTGGAGCCGTTCCGCGTCCAGCTCGTAGGCGCTCCCGTGCTGCACCATCGACTCACGTAGCGCGGCGTCGATCGCCCCGCTGTCGAGCCCGTAGGGATCGAACCGGGGGCGGCTCACGCGGGGTCTGTCGAGGGCCTCGGACGGGTAGTCGCACTCATGGGAGATCGCAACCAACCGGTCGCCCAGGCCCAATCCGCACACGATTTCCGTGGCGCTCGCCAAGAGGGAAGCAATCCGCATTGGCGCAAGATGACCAGGGCCCGGACGCGCGGCAACTCACTTGACATGGTTAACTGGCCTGAACAGAATTCCAGGCGGCTACCGGCATCGGGAGCGCTTCCGGAGAGGAGCAAGCATGACGTACATCATTTGTGATCCTTGCGTCGGGACGATGGACAGGGGGTGTGTGGATGTGTGTCCGGTGGACTGCATCTATGAGGGCGAGGATATGCTGTATATCCACCCCGAAGAGTGCATCGACTGCGGGGCGTGCGAGCCGGAGTGCCCGGTGAATGCCATCTACCCCGAGGAGGATGTCCCCGAGGAGTGGAAGAGCTTCATCGAGAAGAACTACAAGTACTTCGAGGGCGGCGCGGAGCGGCAAGTGGCCAAGGGGAAGGGCGGCTGAGGGTCGCCTCGAATCGATCTGACGCGAGGGCCCCGGCGAGCAACGCCGGGGCCCTTGTTGTTCGAGCCGATTCCCTGACAGCTACGCCCCCGGGCACTCCCGTCTCACCGCTCTCCCATCACCCGGTCCCCAACTCCAGCACCATCGCCAGACAGCTCTCCGGGCAGAGGGAGGTGAACTCCTCCGACCGCTGGACCTCCGGCCCTACCTCCGTCCGGGGAATGGCTCGAAACCCGAACCGCGGGAAGAAACCTCCGGCGGTTTCGGTGAGGAGATAGATGCGGGCCACCCCGCGATCCCGGGCCAGAGCAAGGGCGGCCTCCGCGAGGGCCACCCCCAGGCCACGCCCCCGCCAAGCGGAATCCACCGCCACCGAACGCAGCAGGGCGCTGGCGCCATAGACCTCGAGGGCGGCGGAGCCGACCACCCACTCCCCATCCCGCGCCACCAGGAGCGTATCCACGTGGGGATCGAGCCCCTCGGTGGGCAGCTCCGCCCGCCGCAGCAGGTTTTGCACCGCGGCAAGCTCGGCCGGCCGGGCGGCGGCGATCTCCACATCGCGCACCGATGTCATGGCAGCAATATAGCCCCCTGCCGAGCCCCATCCCGAAACCTGCTCAAGCCACCTCCGTAGGGGAGTGTGGCGGTCAGGTTCCCACAACCGGCCGCGTCGTCGATCACCCTGGAGGTCGCTATGCGCCCGCTCGTCATCCTGATTCCGGCCGCCCTGGTCTGCGGATACGTCGCCGACACCGTGATGGACCGCAGCAAGGAGGGTGCATCGGTGGCGGTCGCTGACCCGGTCCCGGTTGCAGTGGTCCCGGCACCAACCACCCCTCGCACCAGAGCGGCAGTAGCGCGGGAGACCGCGGGCAGCGGCGCCGAGGTACGACTGGCGCTGCCCCTGCTCGAAGCGATGAGCCGGGAGCTGGAGGCCGAAGGTGTCCACCTCAGCGCTTCGGCCAGCGCCTCAGTAGCGGCGTCACTGGACGGCGTGCTCGAGATCCTGAGCCAGGAGTGGGACGGCGAGATGGATCTGGACGGGGAGACGGTAGTGACCGACATCGCCGTGGCCGGATCGCTGCTGGCCGTGATTGCCGCCCAGGTCGACGGGTATCTGGAGATCGAGACGGGCGAGGGCCGTATCCGGCTCGTGGCCCGCTGATTGTCTCACCGTGCAACGCGGACCTCGACGTCGGGTCGGGCCCGCTTCAACGAGGATCTACCGCAAGGACACACAGCATGAAGCGTCGCACCAAGTTCGTAATCGGCGTCGGTGGGCTGGTCGTGATCGCTGGCCTGGTCGTGGTCGTGAGCGTCTCCCGCGGCAGCGGGCGGGACAATGGCGTCCAGACCGTGGCCGTGGAGCGCGGCACCATTGTGGACAAAGCGCTGGCGGTGGGCCGCATCGAGCCGGAGATCGAGATCTCCATCAAGTCCCAGACCTCGGGAGTCGTGCGACGGCTGCTGGCCGACGAGGGGGACTTCGTTCGGGCCGGGGACCCGCTGCTGGAGGTCAAGCCGAATCCCACGCCGCTCGAGCTGGCCAATGCCCGGCGGCTGCTGGAGCTTCGGCAGATCGAGCTGGATAACCTGCAGCGCGATGTGGCGCGGCAGCGGGCCTTGAGCCGGCAGGGGCTCATCTCAGAGCGGGAGTTGCAGGAGACCGAGCAGCGCTATGCCGAGCAGGAGGTCCAGCTCCAGATGGCCCTGGAGCGCCTGGCGCTGATGGAAGAGGGCAAGATCACGATCGCCGAGGAGGACATCGAGACCGTGGTCCGGTCCCCCATCGACGGCTTCATCCTCGAGAAAACGGTGGAGGTCGGCGACCCGGTGGTGCCACTCAGCACCTACCAGGAGGGCACGGTGCTGATGACGATGGCCGAGATGAACAAGCTGGTGTTCCGCGGCACGGTGGACGAGATCGACGTGGGGCGGCTCAACGAAGGCATGCCGGTCACGATCAAGATTGGTGCCCTGCCGGACGCCGAGGTGGACGGGATGCTCACCCGCATCTCACTCAAGGCCCGCACCGAGGACAACTCGACGGTCTTCCCCGTCGAGATCACGCTCACCGAGACTCACGGGACGATCCTGCGGGCCGGATACTCGGCCAACGCCGACGTGATCATCGACCAGCGGGACAGCGTGCTTATCGTCCCCGAGCGCCTGGTCACGTTCGCCGAGGACACGGCTACCGTCACGGTGCTCCTTCCCGACGGGAGCACCGAGGAGCGGGTGATCGAGACGGGATTGAGCGACGCCATCAACCTCGAGGTCATCTCGGGCCTGCGCGAGGATGAACAGGTGGTGGAACCGCCGCCGCGGGAGATCCAGTAGCGCCCCATGCGGCTCGGCAACGTCTTTCGCGAGTTCCTCGCCGACCTCAAGGCGCAGCGGCTGCGTACTACCCTCACCGTCCTGGGGATCGCATGGGGCACGGTGGCGGTGGTGGTGCTGTTGGCATTCGGCGTCGGGCTGGAGCGCCAGACCCGCAAGCGGTTCCACGGCCTGGGTGACCGGATCGTGATCCTGTGGGGCGGCCGCACGACGGTGGCCTTCCAGGGTTTCGGGGAGGGCCGCTACATCCGGCTGCACGAAGACGTCGGCGAGCAGCTCAGTCGCGAGATCCCCGGCATCGTGATGATCAGCCCCGAGTACAGCAACCGGCGCACGCCCATCAGGCGCGGCATCAACAGCGCCAATCCCAACATCACCGGCATCTACCCAGTCTACGGGTTGATGCGGAACATCATCCCCGAGATGGGCGGGCGGTTCATCAACGAGAGCGACCAGGCCCAGCGACGGCGGGTTGCGTTCCTGGGGGACGAGCTGGCGGAACTCCTGTTCGAGGACCAAGAGCCGGTAGGCCGACAGGTGTTCATCGGGGAGACGCCGTTCACGGTGATTGGGGTGATGCAGCCCAAGCTCCAGAACTCGTCCTACAACGGACGCGACAAGGACCGGGTCTTCATCCCGGCCAGCACCCACACCGCGATCTTCGGCAACCGCTACGTGAACAACTTCGTGTACCGCGTCGCCGACGCAAACCTGTCCGAGGAATACGAGCAGCAGGTGTACCAGGTGCTGAGCCGCCGCTACACGTTCGACCCACAGGACGAGGATGCTCTCTCTGTCTGGGACACGGCCGAGATCGAGCGGATGTTCGGCTACCTGTTCTTCGGATTCAACGTGTTCTTCGCGCTGGTCGGCAGCTTCACGCTGACCGTAGGCGGCATCGGCGTGGCGAACATCATGTACATCGTCGTGCGGGAGCGCACCCGTGAGATCGGGATCAAGCGTTCCGTGGGCGCCAAGAAGCGCGACATCCTGTTCCAGTTCTTTGCCGAGACGTTCCTGATCGTGGGGTTGGGAGCGCTGTGTGGATTCTCCTTCTCCTACGGCATCGTCTGGCTGCTGAGCTTCGTCCCGCTACAGGACTTCGTTGGCACCCCGACCATCTCGCCGCTGGTCGGCGCCGTCACGCTGTCGCTCCTCGCAGCCATTGCCTTCATGGCCGGCCTGTTCCCCGCCCGCAAGGCCGCGAACCTCGACCCCGTCGAGTGTCTGAGGTACTGAGGCCATGTGGAAGATCCTGCTCGAGGAGTTCATCGGTGACCTGAGGAAGCAGAAGCTGCGGGCCACCCTGACCATGCTCGCAATGACCTGGGGGACCGTCGCCGTGGTGCTCCTGCTCTCCTTCGGCGAGGGGCTCAAGGTAGCCATCGTGCGCGGCCTGGTGAACGCCGGTGACCAGATCTTCATGGTGTACGGCGGCCAGACGAGCCGGGTGTTCGAGGGGCTGCCTACCGGCCGCAGCATCCGGCTCACGGAGGAGGACCTCGACCTCGTCCTGCAATCGATCCCCGAGTTCGAGATGGGGAGTCCGTCCTACGGCCGCTGGGGCACGAGCCTTCGCGCGGGGGACCAGCAAACCAACACCTACATGGAGGGCGTGGCCCCCGAGTTCTCCGAGCTGCGCCGCATGTTCCCGGCCGCAGGCGGGCGCTTTCTCAACCAGCAGGACATGGAGCAGCGGCGCCGGGTGCTCTTCCTGGGCAACCGCATCGCCGGGCGGCTCTTCCCCGAGAGCGACCCCGTGGGCCAGAGCGTGATGCTCGACGGTCTGCCGTTCACGGTCATCGGCGTGATGCAGAGGAAGTTCCAGGACTCCAGCAATAACGGCCCCGACGAGAACCGCGCCATCATCCCGGCGTCCACCTTCAGGACGATCTACGGCCGCCGCTACGTGGGCCACCTCATCGTGCGGCCCCGCAGCGTGGAGGAAGCGGAGCGGGCCAAGGCCGCCTTGTACCGCGTGCTGGGACGCAAGTACAAGTTCGACCCCGAGGACATCCGGGCCCTCCAAATGTGGGATTTCGTGGAGGACGCCAAACTGGTGAACCAGATCGGCATCGGGATCCAGGTCTTCCTCGGCCTGGTGGGCGCCTTCACCCTGCTCATCGCCGGCGTGGGCGTGGCCAACATCATGTACGTCGTGGTGCGGGAGCGCACCCGGGAGATCGGCATCAAGCTGGCCGTGGGCGCCCGCAAGCCGCACATCATGGGACAGTTCATCTTCGAGGCCATGCTCATCGCTTTCGTGGGCGGCGGCCTGGGGCTGCTCTTCTCGGGGCTCGTGGTGGCAGCGACCAACGCCATTCCCAGCGACAACGAGGCCATGGCATACATCGCCAACCCCATCCTCTCCTGGCCCATCGCCCTGATCTGTGTCTCGATCCTGGTGATGATCGGCCTCGCCGCCGGGGTGCTGCCGGCCCGCCGGGCCGCCAACGTGGATCCGGTGGAGTCGCTGCGCTACGAGTAGCCTCGCCCCGGGGCGCGGACCACTTAACAGATTGAACAACAACGTGTTACGCTGCAGGCACTCGACCCCTGTGGGCTGCGGCCTGCTGCCGGCTCGCCGGCGCAGCCCAACTAGACCGAAAACACCCGGACCCGACCGCTTGACCACCCCCGCACGCTGGACGAGCATTCAGCCACCCTGGAAAGTGGGCATACCGACGTGCCACCCCTCATCATCGGCGTCGCCGGCGGCTCCGGCTCGGGCAAGACCACGGTCGCCCAACAGATCATCCGTGCTCTGGGACACGAGCACGTCACGTTCATCCAGCACGACTCCTACTACCGCGACCGCAGCGAGCTCCCCCCCCTGGAGCGGAAGCGGATCAACTACGATCACCCCGACGCCCTCGAGAGCGAGCTCCTGGTCGAGCACGTGAAGGCCCTCAAGAAGGAGCGGCCCATCGAGGTTCCGGTGTACGACTTCACGGAGCACGTGCGCGACGGCGCCACCGTCCCGGCCGAACCCAGGCGAGCGGTCATCCTGGAGGGTATTCTCGTGCTCGCCGAGCCCGCACTGCGCAGTCTCATGGATCTCCGCGTCTTCGTCGACACCGACGCCGATCTCCGGATCATTCGGCGCATCGACCGCGACCTGAGGGAGCGAGGGCGGGACCTGGATTCGGTCGTGCGGCAGTACCTACAGACGGTGCGCCCCATGCACCTCGAGTTCGTGGAGCCCAGCAAGCGCTACGCGGAGGTCATCATCCCGGAGGGCGGGTACAACAAGGCCGCGGTGGACATGCTGCTCACGCGGATTCACGGGATGTTGGAGGGCGCGGCGGCGGCCCGCTGAGCCGCTAGAAGAACACCGTCACCGATACGTATCCGGTGGCCGGCACAGGACCGTACTCCGATCCCGGCGCCCGGACGCCGAGCCCCGGAATCGGCTCCCCCAGGTCCTCCCCCACCCCGAAGAACATCCCCCCCTGCGCTGTCACCTCTTCTGAGGCCGAGAACGCCACGGACGGCGTGAGCAGCAGGCTGGGATCGTCGAGGTTCCAGATGGCCAGGAAGTTCGCGGTCCACAGCGGGTGCCACTCGTAGCTGGCCAGCGCGACCATCTCATCGCGCCCCAGCACTTGGAGCTCGCCGCGGCGCGACGCGGGCGACAGCGCGACCTCCAACAGCTCGTCCGAGCTCGCCGCCCCGAAGCCGTCGCGCTGGTACTCCGCCAGCAGGTACAGGTTGCGTCCGGCCAGGTTGAAGCTGCGGTCCGCGCCCACGGTGAAGCGCAGCACCGTCTGCTCCGCGCCGGCGGCGTCCTTGCTGCGGCGCAGGACTGCTTCACCCCGGAGCGCGGCGCCGGCGACGGTGACGGTGGCGGCAGCGGAAATGGAGGGCTCGTCGTGCACCACCCCCGCCCAGGCCACCAGCTCCCACCTGCCCAGCGCGGTGCGCGCGCGTGCCAGCGCTGTGATGGTGGTGTCCGTCGTCGTCTCCGCCAAGCGGGCCACTGCCTCCAGCTCGGTCATCGGCCCGGTGAAGACACGAACGCGCGCCGCGTCGACCCCGAGACGGTACTCGCGGAACGGATCGGAGGGGTCGAAGGGCTGGAACGGGTCGGCCGGCGTGAGATACAGCGTGGTGGCCCACGACACCGGCTGCCGCCCCAGCGTCACATCGAACGCGTCGCCGAGGTAGCTCACCGAGAGCCGGTCGACGCGGTGCCGCCACTCGACGTGCTCCGTTTCTTCGATGGTGCCCTGCAGGGGGAGCCAGTCGCCCGCCCCCCTGCCCTGCTCTCCACCCGGTCCCAGGAAGCCGGCCAGAAGGTCGCTCCGCACGGTGAGCGCGTGCTCGTACGCCACGTCGAACGCCCAGCGCCCATACACCGGCGCCGTCATCAGCCGGAAACGCTGGAATCCAAGCAGGCTCGCGTCCGCGAACGGGCTCGCGTCGGAGCCCACCCACACATCCAGGTAGTAGCCGCTAATCTGCGGGAGCTGCGCTCGGGCGGCGCCAAGGGGAGCGGCGCAGAGCAGGAGCCCGAGCAGCGCCCGCCGGATCATGCAACGGGCGGTTCTTCGCGCCGCTGATCCGACTCGATCGCGCCGTCCACCAGGCGGATGAGGCGCTGGGCCCGCTCCATGAGCTGCGGGTCGTGAGTGGCGAACACGAATGTGACGCCGAGCTCCCGGTTTAGCTCAGCCATCACGTCGAGCAGTGCCACGCTGGAGGCCCGGTCGAGGTTCGCCGTCGGCTCATCGGCCAGCACCAGGGCCGGCGCCCCGACTACGGCGCGAGCCACGGCCACCCGCTGCTGCTGCCCGCCGGATAGCTTGGAGGGCCGCCGATCTTCGAGCCCGGCGATCCCGATGGTGGCGAACAGCTCCTCCACCTTGCGGCGTCGCTCGTCCTCGGCCATGCCCCGCAGCAGGAGCGAGAACTCGGCATTCTCGAGAGCCGTCAGCACGGGCAGGAGATTGTACGCCTGGAACACGAACCCGACCCGCTGGAGCCGCAGCTTAGCGAGCGCGCGCTCCGACATCTCGGTCAGGTCCTGCCCGTCGATCCACACCTTGCCCCGCGTGGGACGGGTGAGCCCGCCCAGCAAGTTGAGCAGCGTGGTCTTGCCGGAGCCGGAGGGTCCGGCCATGACGACGAACTCCCCGGGCTGGATGTCCATAGTCACGCCGCGGACCGCCTCCACCGCGATCCCGTCGTGCTCGAACACCTTCCAGACCTCTTCCGTGTGCACTGCCGGTTGTGTGTTCATGCCTCGAACTTCATCGCCTCGGCGACGTCGATACGTGTCGCGCGATAGGCGGGATAGAGTGATGCCACGATGCCGACGGCCACGATCGACCCCAGGCTCATGACGACCTGCACGCCGCGGTACACGGGGATGACCACGGTGTCGAGCACCACGCCGGAGAACGTGAGGTCACCCTCCAACGCCCCCGAGTAGTCAAGCCCGTTGCGGAACAGCAGCCAGACGAGTCCGTAACCCAATGCCAGCCCTATCAGCCCGGCGATCGCCGTGAGCATCATCCCCTCGGTGAACACGACCGTCGCGGTCTCCCGCTTCGTGAGCCCCAGCGCCCGCAGCACGCCGAACTCCCGGGTGCGGTACAGCACCGACATCAGCACCGTGTTAACGATGGCCAGGGCGACGATCACGAACAGCACGATGTTGAACACGTAGCCCCAGAAGTCGTCCAACTTGATGGCGGCGTCGAGTTCCGGCATCGCCTCGCGCCATCCCAGCACCGCCACCTCGTCGGTCGCCTCCTCGACCCGCGCGCGCACGCGGCGCAGCACCCGGGGCACATCCCACGCCGAGCGCAGCAGGATCGCCACCGTCGTGATATCCCCCTCCGCACCGAGCCACCGCTGCACCGTGGCCAATGGGACGTGCACCAGCCCTTCGTCGACCTCGGGGACTCCCGTACGGAAGATCCCCACGACCCGCACCAGCTGGCCCGCGATGTCGCCGGACTCGTCCTGTGCGGTGAGCACGAGGCGCGAGCCCAGCGCCACGTCCAGGCGGTCAGCCAGCCGCCGCCCGACGTAGGCATGCAGGCGGTCGCCGGGCTCCAGGTAGCGTCCCTCGACGAGCCGCTGCTCGACGCCGAGCTGGGAGAACTCGGCCTCGGCCGCGGGGTCGACCCCCACGATGTTCACGGGCACCGCCGCGGTGGGCGCGTTGGCGAGGCCCAGCACTTCGAGCCGTGACGTCATCCGTTCGACGTACGGTGCAACGTCGGGTGCCTCGAGCGCGCCGGCCACCGCCTCCCACTGCGCCGCGCTGATTCGGTGCTCCAGCTTGCGGCTGGCCCGAAACCCGGGATCCTGCACCGCAACGTGCCCGCTCCCCTGGCGCACGCCGCTGTCGATCCAGTCCTCGTGGGCCCCGTCGCCGATTGTGCGGGAGAACACGAGGGCGGCGACGCCCAGCATCATGGCCGTACCCGTTAGCAGCGACCGGCGCCACTGGCGGCGCACGTTGCGCCACGAGAGCCGGGGGAGCACCTGCCAGCGCTTCGTCATCGTCCGCTCAACGTGTCGGCCGGCGGCACCCGGGCCGCCCGTACCGCCGGGTAGAGGGCCGCCAGCACCGCGGTGATGAACAGGGCGAATGCCGCGCCGACTGCCATGACCCACGGGTACTCCACCCGCAGCACCGGGCGCATGAGGGCGCCGGAGAGCGTGTACTCCCCGAACAGCCAACTCACGTTCGGTGGCGCCTCGTACCACCACACCATCACGGGTGCAGTGATCGCCACACCGGCAGCCAGTGCGATCACACCGAGGGCCAGCGCCTCGTACAGCACCGACTTCACGATGGCCCAAGGTGCGGTGCCCAGCGCCAAGAGCAGGGCGAACTCGTAGCGCCGCTCGAAGGTCGCCATGAGCATGGTGTTGGCGACACCGAAGATCGCCATCACGAAGATGATCAGGAGCATCACCCACTCCATGGCCTCGGAGAGGTTGGCGTAGTCCACCATCTCGGGTCGAAGGGTGACCCACGACTCGGCGCTCGCGTCGAACCCGGCCTCCGCCAGCCCCGTTTGGATGCGCGGCATCGCCTCCACCGCACGCCAGGGGCTGCGCACCGCCGCGGCGACCTCGTGGATCCGCGACGGCGGCATCGCTATGAGGAACTGCAGCACGTCGATGGGCAGAATGGCGAAGGCGCGGTCCAGGTCTACCAGCCCGGTGTGGAAGACACCTGACACGATGAACAGGTCGTTCCCCAGCGACCCGTCGATGGCGGGGGCCACGACCACCACCTCGTCGCCGGGCTCCGCCCCGAGGGTGCGTGCCATCTCGCTGCCGATGAGGATCTCGTTCGCGCCCGCCGCGGGGTGCCGGCCTCGCTCCAGGCCCCGCATGAGCTTCGAGACCCGCGGCTCCCGCTGGGGATCGACGCCCAAGAACAGGGCCGCCGCCGTGGCGGACCCGGTGCTCACGAGCCCCCCGCCGTACACCCGTGGCGTCGCGGCGTGCACCTCCGGATCGACCTCAACCGCTGCGACGAGCGCGGCGACATCGGCTCCGTCGCGCCCCCCGATAGTGGCGTAGACCTCCTTGTCCGGCAGGTAGCCCTCGGCGTGCACCTGGATCTGGCCGGTGATGATGCCGGTGCCGTTCTCGATCATCTCGGCGACCAGTCCCTTGAGGAGACCGACCATCAGCACCACCGAGAAGTACCCCACCGCCAGCGCGCTGGCGGTCACCACCGTGCGCCGCCGGTTGCGGCCCAGGTTACGCCACCCGATGCGCCACCACGGGCTCTCGGCCATCTACCGCCCCGCGCTACGGAGCTGCCGCAGCGAGAAGAACGCCTCGTTCAGATCCACGTCGAACTCGAGGTCTCGATAGAGGATCGTCGTGCGCTCGTCCGGCTTGTCGGCCGGCACGATGTCCATGCGGACCGGCACCAGCCGACCACCCATCACCCTGAAGTCGCTGAAGGTCATGGTACGCGCCAGCTCGCCCCGGTCGTCGTAGTAGGTCGCCCAATCGGGCAGCAGATCGTCCTTGCGAACCTGCTCCTCGATGCGGCCCCATACCACGGCCGCCTCGGGCTTCGGCGTAAGCACGAACTCCCACACCTCCACCCCGTCACGCACACCTTCGAAGCCGATCTCGATGTCGTAGTCCTCGATGATGCGACTCTCCTTCACCAGGTCGTCGTTGGTGAAGTGCGACCCCATCCAGGAGGCGCTCATGAGCGACGGCGGCAGCTTGATCGTGCGGTCCACGCGGGGCAGGTAGTTCCAGATGTCGTCGCCGGCCTTGAGCGTGGCGGTGCCCGCGTCCTTCTGGGGCGAGAGAAGCCGAATGAGGGAGTACTCGGTGCCGAGCGACCAGATCCGCATCTCCATGGTGCGCTCCCAGTGCTCCGTCACCACCTCCATCACCACCGTGGCGTCGCTCGACTCGCCCCGTAGCATCCGGTCCACCCGGTCCACAATCTCTTGCGCCGTCTGGGCCGAGAGCCCACCCAGCGGAGAGAACAGAGACGCGGCGGCGATCACATGAACGGTGGCGCGCGTCTTCATTGACCCTCCTCGATCGGCCCCACAGTGTGTTGCAGCGCCACGCCCCGGGCAGCGAGGTCCTCCACGATCCGCTCGAAGCATCCGGGCGCCTGCCCGACGCGCTCCGGCGGCGAGACTCCCAGATGGGTGTACTGGCCGCGGGCCAGCAGCCGCACGATGGCCGTGCAGGTATACCCCGTGGTGCGGCCCATGGAGCTGGTGTCGGTGGCGGCGTCGTAGCGATCGAACAGATCGAATACGTGCCGCTCCGCCGTCCCTCCGCGCACCGCGTCCACCTCGACCCGGAGCACCGTGATATCCGCCTCGCCGGGTTGGAACTCCCAGAAGGGAAAGAGCAGCCGTGTCGTGACGTCCCTGGGCCGTATCGTGGCACCCTCGAGCTCCAGCGGGTCCGTGGCGAACAACCCCATGTCCCGCAACAGCGCCATCTGCCCCGCGTGCCCGGGGTAGCGCAGCGTCATCTCCCGCATGTCGGGCACCCCGTCGTCTGCCAACAGGGTCCGGAGGCCGTCGGTGAGGAACGCCTCCAGCCGGCCTACGCCGGGGACCTCGACATTCGTAGTGTCGGAGAGCGCAGGGGCCGTGCGGACCACTCCCCCTGCCTTGTAGCGTGCCGGGCGGGTGTAGACCTCGATGACATCCGCCGGGGAGAACGGCGCCTTGTACTGGAACAGGCCACTGCGGTCCTCAGGCAGCCCGCCCACGTAGCAGACGTAGCGGTCCACCCGCTCCGCTGTGGCCTCCAGGTAGCCGAGAATGAGGTTGGAGAGTCCGGGCGAGACGCCGGCATCCATTACGGCGATGACGCCGCGCCGGCGCGCTTGCTCGTCGAGCTGAAACGGATCCTCTTCCAGGAAGGAGATGTCGACGACGTGCCGGCTGGCCTCGATGGCTGCCTCGACGACCCGGTACCCCATCTGGGCGGGCACCGCGCTCACCGCCAGATCGTGCTCGCCGGCGAGCTGCCGCACGCGCTCGGGCGCCGAGAGATCGGCTTCCACGGTGCGCGCCACAGCGACGCTCTGGACTCTCTCGAGGGCTGCGCGGGAGCGGTCGGCGACCGTGACGTCGAACTCACCGCCCGCCGCGAGATCGGCCGCGATGGCACTCCCCACACGCCCACCACCCAATACGATGACCTTCACAGCCCCTCCGTGCGGCACGAAAGATACCCAGGGTGGGCCTGCTACCACACCGGGCCAGCCTTACCCGATCAATCTATTCGGGTTACCTGCGGGCCGCCCGGGGTCGCACCGAGCCGGTCCGGCTTGAAACCATGCACCCGGCATCTCCGTTGAAAAGAGCAAGGTGACAGCCCTCATCCGGGCTGCCGGGCGGAGCCCGTCGCCGTGAACGCGTTGACCCGTGAACCCTAGCCAGAGAGAGACCGCCATGACCCGCACCCCGTGGGCCGCAGTCCCATGCCTGTTCTTCGTGATCGGCACCGCCGGCAGCGCGGCTGCACAGAGCCACCCGGCCACAGACGAGCAGCGCCGGCCCATCCCCTACCCTATAGAGATCTCTGCGCCCTACCAGCAGGCCCTGGAGAACGGCACGCGGAGCCCCACGGGGGAGCCCGGCCCCAGCTACTGGCAGCAATGGACCGACTACACGATTCAGGCGCGCCTCGATCCCGACGAGAGACGGATCGACGGGACGGTGCGGATCGTGTATCACAACAACTCGCCCAATCCGCTTCCGGTGCTGTTCCTACAGCTCATCCAGAACGCCCACGCCGAGGGCGCACTGCGCAACATTCCCCTGGAGGTGAGCGGCGGGATCGAGCTGAAGCGCGTGATGGCAGCGGGCGACACGCTGGAGGAGGGGCGCCGGCCGCGCGGAAGCTACCGGGTTTTCGGCACGGTCATGCAGGTGCGGCCGCCGAGCCCGGTGAGCCCCGGCGACTCCGTCGAGCTGGAGATCGAGTGGGGCTTCACGGTGCCCCAGCGCGGAGCCAGCGGCCGCATGGGGTGGAACGAGGATAACCTGTTCTACATCGCGTACTGGTATCCCCAGATGGCGGTATACGACGACGTGATCCGGTGGCACACAGACCAGTACCTGGGCCGCGCCGAGTTCTACATGGGCTACGGCACCTACGACCTGACGCTGGAAGCGCCCGAGGGTTGGGTGATCATGGCCGCGGGCGAGCTGCAGAATGCCGAGGAGGTGTTCCCCGCGCCCATTCTCGAGCGGATCGCCCGGGCCGACCGCAGCGATACGGTGGTCCACGTTCTCACACCGGAGGACTTCGGCCCCGGCACGGCGACACTGACCTCGCCCACCGGGTACCTCTCTTGGCACTTCGTAGCCGACAGCGTGCGGGACGTAGCGTTCCTGGCCGCGCGGGAGTCGCGGTGGGACGCCACCCGTACTCCCGTGGGCGACCGCGACGGGGACGGGGAGATGGACTACGCCCGCGCCCAGTCTTTCTGGCGCGAGAGCGCGCCCAAGTGGGAGCACGCCTGGCGCTACACGCAGCACAGCGTCGACTACCACTCGCGCTGGACGCAGGTGTTCTACCCCTGGCCCCACATGACGTCGGTCGAAGGTGGCGGGATCATGGGCGGCGGGATGGAGTTCCCGATGCTCACGCTCATCGGCGACTACAACGAGGCCAGCGACACGGGCCTGTACGGCGTGCACACGCACGAGATTGCCCACATGTGGGTGCCGATGATCGTGGGAAACGACGAGCGGCGCCGTTCCTGGATGGACGAGGGCACCACCGTGTTCAACACCAACCAGGCGATGAAGGAGTTCTACCCTGGCCGAAACTGGGACGTTGGAGACCGGGAAGGCTACGCATCGTTCGCTCGAACCGGGCAGGAAGGCGAGATCATGCGGTGGTCTGACTACCAGTACCAGGGCGGAGCGTTCGGCGTGGCCTCCTACCCCAAGCCCGGGACCATGCTCGCCACGCTGCGCGGCCTGCTGGGCGAGGAGACCTTCCTCGAGGCATACCGCACGTACTTGCGGAATTGGTCCTTCAAGCACCCCAAGCCGTGGGACTTCTTCAGCACGTTCAACGCGGTGAGCGGGCAGGACCTCTGGTGGTTCTGGCGCAGCTGGTACTTCGAGACCTGGACGTTGGACCAGTCGGTGGGCGACGTGGTCAGCAGCGGCGATCGCACGACTGTCCACATCGAGGACAACGGGCTCGTCCCCATGCCGGCCCGCGTCACGATCACGCTGGCCAACGGCGACGTCCTGTCGCGCGAGGTTCCGGTGGAGTGGTGGCTCGAGGGACACACCAGGGCCGAGATCGAGCTACAGACTGATTCGCCAGTGGTGAAAGTCGAGATCGACGCCGAGGGCCACTTCCCCGACGTGGATCGGGACAACAACCTGTGGGAGCGGACTTGAGGGTACCAGAGAGCTTCCCACCCACTCGAACGAACGGGGGGCGTCGCGCGATGCGCGGCGCCCCGCTCTCTCCTCAGCGCACGACGCCGGCTCCGAAGGCCCGCGACGCCGGCTCCGTCCCAGGGCTCCGGCAGGCTCCTACGCTACTCGTCAGGCGCCACCCAGGACTCCGGCACTGGATCGTCGGCCGGTAGGGCAACCGGCTCGGGAGCCACCCTGACCTGCTGCATGTGGGTGGGCCTGAATACCACCGGGTACTTGAGCCCGAACCCCAGCAGCCGGTCGAACCCGATGTGCGCCGCCCAGATCAGGGCGAGCCCCATCACGAGACCGCCCTCCGCGGCGAACCCCAGCACGAAGAGCCCTGCCGGCAGGACATAGGTGTGCACCACGTTGTACACAACCGCACCGACCTGCTTCCCCGCGAAATACCCGAACAGCGATAGGTCTGGTGCCAGAAACAGCAGCACGAACACCCACCAGCTCTGGCCGAGCTCGCGGTACAGCAGGAGCGCCACGGCGAGCATGGCCGCCCCCTCCAGGTGCAGCAGAATGGGAGGACTCGTTGGGTCTCGTCGCATGCGTCTCAGCGCCTCAGGAGATGAGGGAAGCATCGGTCGGCCAGGACACTACCTAGGCGCCGCATGGGCGCCTGCCGCCAATATGGCGCTCGGGTCAGGCACGTGGCCAGACAGCAGGCCGAGAACGCAAGCGCCGGCCGGGATCTCTCCCCGCCGGCGTTGCGCCCGTTGTCCATGACACGAGCGCCCACTACCCACTCCACCCCAGCCCCCTCAACACTTCCTCCAGCGCACCGAGGAGCCGCTCGATCCTTCCCGAGTCGGCGTTCACCCCCATCAACCCCACGCGCCAGGTCTTCCCCTTGAGCGGCCCGAACCCACCGGAGATCTCGATGCCGCGCTCGAGCAGCGCCGCCCGCACCGCGGCGTCGTCCACTCCATCGGGGATGTTGACGACGTTCAGCATCGGCAGGCGGTGCGACGCCGGGGTGAACAGGGAAAGCCCGATCTTGTCGAGCCCCCGCACGAGCAGGTCATGCGCCTTACAGTGGCGCTCCCAGCGGACCTCGAGTCCCTCTTCCAGGATGAGCCGCAGCGCCTCGTGGAAGGCGTAGATGCTGGAGACGGGCGCTGTGTGATGGAACGCTCGCTGCCGCTCCCCGCCCCGCTCCCCCCAGTACGCAAACAGCAGGCTGAGGTCGAGGTACCAGGTGGACGGCTTGGTCTTGCGACTGCGGACCACATCCATGGCACGGGGTCCAAACGTCACCGGTCCGAGCCCCGGCGGCGCCCCGATGCACTTCTGGCTGCAGGAGCCCGCCGCGTCGATGCCCCAGGCATCGACCTCCACCGGCATCCCGGCCAGGGATGTCACGCAGTCGATGGCGATCAGGGCACCGTGGCGGCGCGCGATCTCAGCGACCTCCGGCACTGGCTGCGCGGCACCGGTGGAGGTCTCCGCATGCACCAGCGCCACCAGCTTGGCAGGTCTCTGCTTCAGCTCCTGCTCGAACCGCTCGGGCGCAATGATCTCCCCGAAGGGTGACTCGATAACCCGCACCGTAGCACCGGCGCGCTCCGCCATCTCCTGAAGTCGCTGGCCGAAGTAGCCGATCACGCCGATCACCGCCTCGTCACCCGACTCGAGCAGGTTCAGCATGATGGTCTCGAGCCCGGAGGTCCCGGTGCCCGACATGGGAATGGTGTGGTGATTCTCCGTCCGGTACACGGCCCGGAGCATGGCCATCGTCTCGTCCATCACCTCCAGAAAGTACGGATCGAGATGCCCCACCATGCGGCGTGCCATCGCCTCGAGTACGCGCGGGTCCGGGTTGGACGGCCCCGGGCCCATGAGCAGGCGCTCCGGTGGGTCCGAGCGCGGGGCGGCAGGACGGGATGACGGTTGACCCACGTGCCTTCTCCGGTTCGAGATCAGTTAGACGTGCACGAGAATTTAGCGCACCCAGCCGTTACCGGGTATCATAGGGTCATGGCTATAACCATCCCACCGTCTACCCCCTAGTGCCATGATTACAGCGCTTCCAGTCGCCCGGCGGCTCGTCTCGAGTTGCGTGTTGCTGTCTCTGCTCGCCGGTTGCGGTGAGAGCCAGACCCAGAGTGGGGCCTTCGGCCAGACCGGCGTCGTCGAGGGCTTCTACGGCTCTCCGTGGTCGCACCAGGATCGGCTGGACGTGCTGCGGTTCATGGGCCGGGTCGGCCTCACCACCTACTACTACGCGCCGAAGGACGATCCGTACCACCGGCAGCGGTGGCGGGAGCCCTATTCCCCGATGGAGTTCACTCTGCTGGAGCAGGCAGTGCGGACTGCCGATTCAAGCGGCGTCACTTTCGTCTACGCTATCAGCCCCGGTGGGAGCATGGTGTACGCCGACTCCGGGGACTTCCAGCTCCTGGCGGGGAAGCTCAACACGGTGTGGGCCCTCGGGGTCCGGCACTTCGCGCTGTTCCTGGACGACGTCCCACCGAACCTGCAGCACGAGGCCGACAAGCAGGCGTTCACCAGTCTTGCCGAAGCACACGTACAGCTGATCAATCACCTACACGAGGACCTGGCCGGCCGGGGCGGCACCCTGACCGTCACGCCCACGACCTACACCAATGCCTGGGGGGACAGGGAGTACCTCAGGCAACTCGGGGAAGGCGTACACGAAGATGTGCCGTTCTTCTGGACCGGGATCGACGTGGCCGCCCCAGAGATCACGGCCGAGCAGGCCCGGGAATGGGGCGAGCTGATCTCGCGCAAGCCGCTCGTGTGGGACAACTACCCCGTGAACGACTTCGCCCGCTGGCGGCTCTTCCTGGGGCCCGTGCGCTACCGCGCGCCCGACCTTGGATCGGCCGTGGCAGGCATCGTGGCGAATCCCATGAACCAGGCCCACGCCTCGATGCTCCCCCTAGCCACGCTGGCCGAGTACGTCCGGGATCCGCAGGGCTACGATCCCGATAGCGCGAGGGCTCGCGCCGTGGAGCAGTTGTACGGCCCCGATGTCCTGCCGCTACTGGAGACGTTCTTGCGGGCGTACGGTGATTACGCTTGGCACAACAACGTGTTCGAGCGTCTGTTCATACCGAACAATGAGTTCACCCTCTCGTCCCCGATAGCGGCGTCACTCCAGTTGGAGCGTTCCCTCACACTGCTCGACTCCGCCGCTGCGGGGAACGCCGAACTGCGGGCACTGATCGAAGAACTGAGGCCCATTGTAGAGCGCACCTCTCGCCGAATTGGCAGCGTCACACGTAGCGCGGCTTACGTGCGCACGGTTCGAGAGATCGCTTACCGCGCCGAATTGGACCGGATCACCGTCGGGCGCGCGCCGGCATCCGTCACCGTGGACGGCGACCCGCAGGAGTGGGCCCAGGCAGACTGGCAGCTGTTCATCAGACCCGGATCGGCGCAGGGCACCTTGCCTCAAGTCGCACTGGGCCACGACGGTGGCCACCTCTACATGGCCCTCGAGGTGCGGGGAGATCCGCCGCAGGTGGAATCCGGGAATCGCATCGGCGAGGGCGACCACTTCGCACTGGTGGTGCAGAGCGATACTGCGAGCGGGCGGACAGAGCTCGACCGCAACGACCTGATCCTCCTGTTCGCTCCACCAGCCGAGAGCGGCGAGGCCACCGTACTCGCCCGGTCACTGGACCCCGGGGCCTTCGTCGCAAAGTGGCTCGGCGACAACCGGCGGCTCACGTTCTCCGAGTTCCAGATCTCGACTTTCGGGCGGGATCCCGTGGGTCCGCTTTCCGAAGTGGCACAGGGGCTTCGCTACGCGGCCCGCCGGATGGCGGACGGCTACCAGGCGGAGATCGCCATCCCTCTCGCCGCCGGCAACGCGCTGCGCATGAACTTCACCGTTGCCGTGACGGTTAACGGAAGTCGTACAATCTACGCCTTGTCGCGGCGGAGCTACGCCGCAAATCCGGCGACGTTCAACGAGATCGTCCTGAGCGAGGCGGGAGGTAGCTGACCGAAAGGCAACAGCCGGCTAGGCGCCGCGCTCCCGCCCGAGGACCTGGCGGACGCGCACGAACAGGTCCGTCAGGGTCCACGGCTTGTGGAGGAACGGCACATCCGACAGGAAGCCGGAGCCGGCCTTCACGTCGTCCAACGAGTACCCACTCGTGAACATGATTCTGGGGCGCTTGCCCTCCTGCCGGAGGGCCTCGTAGAACTGCCTGCCGCCGAGCCGCGGCATGACGAGATCCGAAATGATGAGATCGATGTCCGCCTCGTGCCGGTGGAAGACGTCCAGCGCCTTCTCACCGTCCTCCGCCGCTAACACCTGGTAACCCCGCCCCTCCAGCGCCCGCTTGGTGGCCCGCCGGATCCCATCCTCGTCCTCCACGACCAGGATTGTCTCGCCGCTGCCCCGTAGCTCTTCGAGCCGGGGCCCCAGCCTGGCCGCACCGACCTCCCCAGTTGCCGCCGGGAAGTAGACGTTGACGGTCGAGCCCTCACCCATCTCGGAGTAGACGTGGACGTAGCCCCCGTGCTGTTTCACGAGGCCGTAGATCATCGCCATCCCGAGACCGGTGCCCTCACCTGGCGGCTTCGTGGTGAAGAACGGCTCGAACACCCGCTCCAGCGTCTCCCGCTCCATCCCTGTGCCCGTGTCGGAGCAGGTAACGCAGATGTACTCGCCGGGATCCACCCACGGGTGTGTCGCCCGATACCCTTCGTCCAGCCAGGTCCGTGTCACCTCAATCCGCAGGATGCCGCCCTCCGGCATGGCATCCCGGGAGTTGGTCGCCAGGTTGAGCACGATCTGCTCCACGGCGCTGGGATCAGCAAGTACCGTTGCGCCCGGCTCGTTCCCGATGACCTGTACCTCGATGCTCTCGGGCACCACCCGACGCAGCACCCCTGACAGCTCGCCAATGAGCTGCGTGAGATCCGTGGGGTGCACTTCCAGGCGCTCGCGTCGGCTGAACCCGAGGAGCTTCTTGATAAGGGAGCTGCCGCGCCGGGCCGCCGTCTGAATGTCCTCCACGTCGGCACGCACCTGCGCCAACTCCCGTGGCAGCCCGCTGGCGATCAGGTCGGCGTTGGCCAGGATCACCGTGAGGACGTTGTTGAAGTCGTGGGCGATGCCGCCGGTGAGCTGACCGATGGCCTCCATCTTCTGGGCCTGCCGCAGCTGGGCCTCGAGTATGCGACGCTCCGTCACATCCTCGGCGATCATCTGATATGCCTCGAGCTCACCGCCCGCGGTGCGCAGCGGTCGGCCGCTAAGACGCACCGTGATCTGTCGGCCGTGCTTGGGGTTCCACTCCATCTCGACACCCTCGATGCGCTCTCCGCCGGCAAACAGCTCCACGAGCTCCACCCGCTGCTGTTCGTCCGCGTACACGTCATCGCATGTGCCGGGTTCCAGCAACTCCGCCTCCGACTCGTAGCCCAACATCTCCACCAGCGCCGGGTTGCCCGAGCGGAAGCACCCGTCCAGGCTCGCCTGGTAAATGCCGTAGGTGGCATGCTCCACGAGAGTGCGGTACTTGGCCTCGGAGCGGCGGAGCTCGTCTTCCACCCGGCGCCGCTCGGCGATGTTGATGCCGGTTCCGATGAGGCACTGCCGCTCGTCCAGCTGCACGCGATGTGCAGTGAAGAAGTAGGGGATCCTTCTCCCGTCCTTGGCGACCAGGTCCATCTCGACAGTGGCCCTGCCTCTGGCCAGGACGTCCTGCATGCCGCGCCCCATCCGTTCCCGCTGCTCGCCGGTGAAGAAGTCGAGCGGATGCATCCGGCTGATCTCCGCATCCGAGTATCCGGACACGTGCGACAGGTTCCTGTTCCAGCGAATGAACTTGCCGGTCTCGTCCACCAGGTAGAAGATGCCAGGCAGGCTGTCGATGGACATGTCCGAGAAGTTCTTCTCCCGGATCAGAATCTCCTCGGCCCGCTTGCGCTCGGTGATGTCCTCCACCATCGCCTGCCAGCCGGCGCCACCGTTGACAGTGATGGGCGTGAGGGAGAGCCGCGCGTTGTAGACGCTGCCGTCCCGGCGCTTGAACCGCACCTCCTCCTGCCGCAGGAAGCCCTGGCGCCGGGCCTTGGCAAGCACCCGCTCCCGCTCCTCGGGATCCGCGTAAAGCTTCGCGACGTTGCCGATCTCCAGGATCTCCTCACGCGTGTATCCACCCGGCCTCAGGATGCTCTCGTTGAACTCCACGAGATTCCCCTCGACGTCGGCCACGCCGAGCCCGATGGGAGCGTTCTCGAACAGCTTACGGTAGCGCTCCTCACTCTCTTTGATCGCGCGCTCGGACCGCTTGCGCTCGGTGATGTCGCGGTAGATCCCGTAGACGGCCACCTGTCCCCCCGCCACCCGGATCGGGACGCCCAGAATCGAGACGTCCACCAGCGTGCCGTCCTTGTGCTGGCGCACGGTCTCGGCGTAGAGCCGCTCCCCCCGGGCGACCTGCCCGGTATAGCCCTTGGCCTCATCGGTCAGGTGATCCGGCGCCAGCAGCACGTCGATGTTCTTGCCGACGACCTCCTCCTCGGTGTAACCGAACACCGTCGTGAAGAACTGGTTGGCCCGTAGAATGAAGCTCTCGTTGTTGACCAGGACCACGGCCTCGGGGGCGTGCTGGAATAGCTCGTCGAGCAAGGCCTTCTCGGTGCGCAGCGCGTCCTCGGTCGCCTCGTGAGCTGCCTCGACGCGCTGGTACTCCGCGAGCTGCCGCCGCAGTACCGTGAGCTCCTCGATGAGCTGAGCCTTGGTCTTCTTCTGGTCCGACATTCGCCAGTCCACCCCTACGACGCTAGTTGATCACGACTCCTGCGTAGGCTACGACCTCTGAATCGTCGCCGGTCACCCACCCACTGTGCCGATAGTCCACGATTTCGGCGCTGTTGGCGCCGAGTTGCCGCGCGGTCTCGACCACGACAGCCGCGGGCCCCCGGCCGCACATCGTGACGCCCTCCCTGCGGCACACCTGCAGCAGCTCCTCACCATCGAGGCGCCCGACGGCCGCCAGCGCCAGCTCGTCCTTGCGGGCAGCAGTCGACGCGGATTCATAGTGGGTCATGTCCGAGGAGGCCACCAGCAGCACACCGGTGGACGAGCGGGAAACGGCGGCCGCCAGCGCTTGAGCCAGCTCCTTCGCGCGTTTCCACTCGTCCCACGCGAGCACGATGGGTGCGAGCTTCGCTTCAGGAGCCAGGACCTTGAGAAACGGCAGCTCGACCTCGATGGCATGCTCCCGCAGGTGCGCAGCTCGGTCGTGTCGCAGGAGGGCGCACTCGCCCTCTACCTCCTCCAGAAACTCGTGGGCGACCGGAACGCTGCCCAGCGGCGTCTCGAACACGCCTCGGTCCCATGCGCCCGCGCCGCCGCGGTTGTCCTGGAGCCCAGTGTGATTGGGAGCGATGATGACGACCGTCTCGGGAATGATCAGGCGCCCCCACACGTGTGCGGCGCAGCGCCCCGAGTAGATGAGCCCCGCGTGCGGCGCAATGGCCGCCCGCGCCGGTGTGCGCTCCGCGTCGACTTCCGCGAGCATCTCGTCTACCATGGCGTGAAGCTCGTCAGGATCGGCGGGATAGAACATGCCTGCCACGGCAGGCCGACGGGCCTCGAACACGATCCACCTCCTCCGTCACCCGGCAGTCAGATCACCGCTCCCCCAGCATGGCAGCCCAATCGTAGAATCGCTTCCCCGGCCCTCCAGGCCGGTACACCTGCACGGCCAGGAGCCCCCGCGGGCCCGCCATGACCGTATGCTGCGCGTCCCGCGGGATGCGCAGGGAGGTGCCGGTCTCGAGCACGTGCTCCACTCCGTCCAGGATCATCTCGCCCCCGCCGCAGGTTACGAACACCAGTTCCTCGGCGTCTGCGTGGGCGTGCTCCGCCACAGCCGCCTCGGGGAGGAGCAGGATACGACCGGCATACAGCCCCAGCGAGTCCACCTGGGCGCCGGCGAACAGCGGGCTCACCATGACGGTGGAGTCAGCGTCGCGGAGCACGACTCCGCCCGCCGGGAGCGCGCAGTCCGGCTCGATGGACTCTACGCATCCGGAGACCAGCAGGACACAGGCGGTGAGCCGCCAAGCGGCCATCTAGTTCATCGTCTCCGGGTAGAGCGTCACCTCGACGTAATTGTCGGGCCGCAGATACCGCCGCGCGGCTTCCTGAATCATACGCGCGTCCAGGCTCTCCACTAGAGCCTCGAACCTCCCGACGTCGGCAAGCTCGAGCCCATAGCGATCGTACAGCAGCAGCAGTGACAGCCAGAATCCGTTCTGCCTCAGACGGGTCTCCCGCGCCCTGCGCTGGGCCTCCTTCACCTTGTCGAGCTCCTCGTCCGTTGGCCCCTCCCTGCCGAGGCTGTCGAGCTGCTGGAACACGACACCCACCAGCTCCTCCACCCGCTCAGGCGCCGAGCCGAACTCTATGAAGATCGAGTACTCCGCGGTTGGAACAGGAACCGCTGAGCTCCGCACACCCACGCCGTAGGTCCCACCCAGATCCTCGCGCAGGCGCTCCCGCAACCGGATCTGGAGCACTTCGTCCAGCGACCGCAGCACGTAGCGGTTCTCATTCGTATACTCGAAGCCGCCGGTGAACGCCAGCACCGTGAGGCTCTTGGGCTCCACGCCCCGCTGGACCGTCCGCCGGATCACTCCCGTGGGCGGCTCGATACCCTCGTCCCGCCAACTCTCCTCGCGATCGATGGACGGGAGGCTCCCCAGGTAGGCCTCCACGAGGGGGCGGAGGGAGTCAGGATCGAAGCGACCCACGAAGACGAAGGTGAAGTCGCCGGCATCGGCGAAGCGGTCGCGGTAGAACGCCAGCGACTCGTCCAGATCCATCTCGTCGTACAGCGCGGCCGTGGGGGGCCGCCGCCGGAAGTGATGCTGGCTGAGCACCACGTCCACGGTATCCCAGAACGCGATCTCCGGACTCGCGCTGCGGTTCTCGAGGCTGGCCTTGATACGGGTCTGGTAGGAGGCGAACAACGTGCTGTCCCGCCGCGGGGCCGTTGCGTACAGGTAGATGAGTTGGAACAGCGTCTCGATGTCTTGCGGCGAGGCACTGCCCGAGAGCCCTTCGTACAGTGAGGAAACGTAGGGCCGCACGCTCGCCGCACGGCCGGCCAGCGCCTTGTCCAGCTCGACCAGGGTGAATGCCCCCGCACCGCTCGTGCGCACGACACCGGCGGCGGTCGTCGCGGCGACGTAGCTCTCGTCGGCAGCCAGGGACGTACCACCTGGGCTCCACGCATCGAACAGGATCTCGTCATCCTTGAAGTCGGTGGGCTTGAGCAGCACCCGAGCGCCGTTAGCCAACTCCCAAATCGTGAGCCCGACTTCCTCGACGCTCTCCTGCCGCACCACGCGCCCCGCAGCCGGCATGTCCGCTACCAGCGGCACGTCGGCCACGGCGTCCTCGTACGGCTCGATGGGCCTCGCCGCCACGTCCAGGAATACGGCGGTCAAGGCAGCCTCGTTGGGCGTCTGGAGCCCTTCCTTCTCCGGAGCGTTGACCAGCACCGCTCGGTTGCCCTCGGTGATCCACTCACTCGCCAGCCGATTCACCTCGGCGAGACCGATGGTGGGAAGGAGCTCGCCGGTGAGCGCGAACTCGTACTCGATGCCGGGAAACGGCTCCCCCTCGAGAAAGTGCCGCAGGTACTCTGCGACATGCATCCGGGAGTCCGTGTTCTCCCGCTCATCGTAGGCCTGCTCCAGACCACGCAGCAGCTCGGTCTTGGCCCGGTCGAGCTCCGAGGCGGCGAACCCGTAGCGGGCCACCCGCTCCGCCTCGGTCAGCAGCGCCTCCAGCCCCGTGATGAGTCCGCCCTCCTGCACGAGGGCCGCCAACATGTAGACCTCCTTCGAGCGCACGATCCGTCCCTGACCCGAGAAGGCGCCCAGGTAGGGTGGCTCGGCGGTCTGGGTGAGCTCGAAGAGGCGTTGGCTGAGCATCTGATTGTAGAGCGCCTCAACCAGCGCCTGGCGGTAGTCGGCCACAGTACCCGCCGGTCGCAGGGCTTGCTTGAAGTAGACCGCGATCTGTGAGTTGGTGGCTTCGGCGTCGGTGGCGATCGCAAACAGGGTGCCCTCGTGGTCCGGCACGCCGTAGACGGGACGCGCCGCCGGCTCCTCCGGGACGGCGAGAGGTTCGAAGTGCTGGCGGATCAGCCCCTCGATCGCCTCCACGTCGAAATCGCCCACCGCCACCACAGCCATGAGGTCCGGCCGGTACCACCGGGCGTAGTACCGCTTGAGCGCCTCGTGGTCAAAGGTCTCCAGCACGTCCCGCTCACCGATGGGGAGGCGGACGGCATAGCGGGATCCACGAAACAGGATGGGGAGCTGCTTGTCCCGCATGCGCGATCCCGCGCCCTGTCCCAGGCGCCACTCCTCCAGCACCACGCCCCGCTCTCTCTCGATCTCCAGCGAGTCGAACAGCTGGTGCTGTGCCCAATCCTCCAGGATCTGGAACGCCTGCTCGAGTATCACGGCACTGTCGGTAGGCACCGTCAGCATGTACACGGTCTCGTCGAACTGGGTGAACGCATTCAGGTCCGGGCCGAACCGCATGCCAATCAGCTCCAGGTAGTCCACCAGCTCCTGTTTGGGGAAATGCCTGGTGCCGTTGAACGCCATGTGCTCGACGAAGTGGGCCAGACCCCGCTGGTCATCGTCCTCCAGCACGGAACCGGCGTTCACCACGAGCCGCAGCTCCGCGCGCTGCTCGGGACGTCCGTTGGCCCGGATGTAGTACCGGAGACCGTTCTCCAGGACGCCGACGGTGACACGCGGGTCCGCGGGCAGCGTGTCCGCCGCCTGCGTGCTGACGGTGACGGCCGGCACTTGCTGCGCGGCCCCGACGCGACAAACGGCCGCGCCGAGGGTAACGACGCAGGCCGCTTGCAGAACGCGGTGCTTCATGGAACAGCTCCGGGAAAGGGAGCGGCGATCAGCTCCGCAGATCGAAGACGTAGCTATTCAGATACTTGATGGTGTCCTTCTGCTCCTCCATCTGGTGAGCCAAGATGTCCCCGCTGGTGATCATGCCCCGGAGACCCCCGTCGTCCACCACGGGCAGGTGCCGTACCCGCTTCTCGGTGAAGACGGCGGCGCACTCCTCCAGACCGGCCTCGGGTCGACACGTGATCACGGGGGAGGTCATGACCTCACGCACCGACGTGTTGGCCGGGTCCTTCTGCTCCGCCACCACGCGCCGCAGCACATCGCGCTCCGTGAAGATGCCGACGACATTGCCGTCCTCGGTTACGACGACGCTGCCGATGCCGCGCTCGTTCATAGTGCGCGCCGCATTCAGCACCGTTTCGTCAGCGGCCATCGAGACTACCTCACCACCCTTCCGCCCCAGGATGTCGAGCACCGTCGCCATGGGCATGGCCTCCTGGCTAGGGAAAGTCTACAAATGTAATGGCTTTTCGGACCGCCGCGCCAGAAGCGTCGGGCCGCGCCCCAGCTGGGGCCCTACCATGGTCCGTAACCCCCAAAGGGGGCGACGGTTCCGGAACTCGAGCCCGCAGCCGATTCCTTCCCACACCTGGCATCTCGCCCAGAGTGGTGGGCTGGTCCGGCAGGAGGGCGCGGTCAGGGATTTCGGGGGAGGCCGCGAGGTCAGGACTGGCGCGCCGGGCGACCCGGGGTGTTCGTACTGGTGGATCGTGCAACAGCCGTTAGGGCCCCAGCATCCCTGTTATCGCATACTACGCCGGGCAGACGCCATGACAGCCGACCGCGCCCCATCCGACCCCGGCGATCTCGCCGGCAGCGCCGCGCCTCTCGCTGACCTCGTGAGCTACCAAGCGGGAGCCGTCGTGAGCCGGACGATCCTCAAGCGCCAGACCGGCTCCGTGACCCTGTTCGCGTTCGACGCGGGGGAGAGCCTCAGCGAGCACACCGTTCCCTTCGACGCCCTGGTGGTAGTGCTCGACGGCGAGGCCGAGATCACAATCGCCGGCGAGCCCTCCCGCCTGCATCAAGGAGATGCGATCATCATGCCCGGGAACCGGCCCCACGCGGTGCGGGCGGATCAGCGGTTCAAGATGACGCTCACCATGATCCGGGCGTGACGCACGCCGGTCCGGCCTAGGCCCTCACCACGCGGGCACGGCCTCGCCAGCTGACCGCTCCCAGTACGGAGCCCATGCGAGCGCCACCATGCTCACGGCGATGTCCTTCTTCTTGGGCCGGACCTGCACCTCCTCCAGCTCCACGGTGGTTGGGTCGTATAGCACCCGGAGCTCCTCGGTCTCCGCCTCGAACTCCGCCTCGAGGTCGCCCAGCCTCTGCTGGTGGGATCTAAGCGTGGCCCGGGCACGGCCCACGTCCTGCGACTCCCTCATCGAGCGGCCGACCCCCCGCGCTGTAGTCGTGGCACGGCCCAGTGACGAGCGGGACGCGGCCTTGCGACCCATCATGGCGGTGAGCAGCGTAGCGCCGAACGAGATCGCCGTCTGCATCTTCGCCTGCTTCGCCTGCTCTGCCTCTCGCTCCATGGCCTGCTCGGCCCGCCTCACTCGTTCCTCGAGGGTCGCGATCTTCTTCCCGTACTTCTTGCGCAACTTCTCGAGCGCTGCATCACGCTGTTCCCGCGCCCGCTGCCGCAGCCGCACTCGGAAGTCGCGCTCGGACTCGCAGGGTTGCGAGTACTCTTTGAACGTGGGGCTCTTGAAGAGCGTGACTGCCCGGCTGCGGTAGAGCCAATCCCGGTACTCGCGCTTCCATGCCGTATAGTTCTTCCTCTGTCCGGCGGCGGCCGGTGGCTCACCGAAGCGGGCCACATCGTCCGGGGTCGGCTCCAGATCGGACACGTCGAGATCGACCTGCACCGCCTCGTCCCACTCCACCACCACCGGACCGTCCGCCAACTCTGCCAGCGTCACGGTCTCCTCGGCATGCTCTACCTTCGTGCGTCGGTCGGAGTACCGGATCTTTGCGGCGGCGAGCAGCCCCGGCCGGTACACCGGGGTGGCATCGGCCTCCCGCTCCCCACGCCAGGGGATGAAGTGCTGGGCAATCGACGGGGGCAGCATTGGCCGCTCGCCGCTGGCCGCCGTCGCGGCCGGACGGCCGGCCCTGGACTTCGCTCCTGCCCGTTCTTCGCCGCGCGCCTGCTGGCGGCGGGGTTTGACGAGCCGCTTGATCTGATCGCGGGTCAGCGGCCCCCGCAGATAAGACATCACCCAGCGGGTCTCGAACACGGCGGGCTCATCCTCGTGCACGTTGTTCAACAGGAACACGCGCTTGCCCAGGCCGGCCAGCGTCTCTTCCATCGCCCGGCGGTCGAACCGCGTGCCGCTGCCCGCGGCCGCGCCCTCCAACCCCTCCAGTACCCGTGCCTTGTCGCGCTCAGTCTGGAGGCGGCCGATGAACCAGCTGCCCGTGTTGGACAGCCCCTTGTAGTCGAGGTCCACCGGGTTCTGTGTGGCGAGCACCACTCCCAACCCGTAGGCGCGTCCCTGCTTGAGGAGCGTCAACAACGGCTGCTTGGACGGCGGGTTCGCGACGGGCGGGAAGAAGCCGAAGATCTCGTCCATGTAGACGAGCGCCCGCAGGCTCGAGGTGCCCGATTGGCCGCGCATCCAGCCCACGACTTGGTTGAGCAGCAGCGCGACGAAGAACATGCGCTCCGCTTCACTCAGATGGGCGATGGAGAAGATCGAGACCCGCGGCGTTCCTTCCGCCGTGTACAGCATGCGGTCGATCTCCAGGGGCTCGCCCTCCATCCACGCGCTGAACCCAGGCGCCGCCAGCAGGTTGTTTAGCGTCATGGCCAGCTCGAACCGGTCGTCGGCCGGGTAGAACGACTCGAGATCGATGACCCCCACCTTCGAGAACGGCGGCTGTTGGATCGCCTGGATCAAGGCCGGCAGATCCAGATCCCGCCCCGCCCCCCAGGCCTCACCCATGATCGTCGAGAGCAGGATGTGCTCGCGGCTCTTGATCGGGTCGGCAGCGACGCCCAGGAGCGCTAGCAAGCTGGTCACCGTAGTGCTGATGCGATCACCGAGAAGCTCGGGGTCCTTCAGCAGTGCCGGAGGCGGCGCGGCGAACGACGCGACGATCGACACCGGCAGGCCCGCCGTGCTGCCGGGCGTGTACACGGCGAAGTCCGCCGATTCCCTCAGCCGCCTGATCCGCGAGCCATCCTGCTGCCAGCCGGCCAAGCCGTTCTTCCACAGGTTAGCCTGCTGCCGCGCGTACTCTTCGACCGAGACGTCCTTCTTGCGCGCGTCCCCCTCGTTCACCCAGGGCTGGAAATCCTCCGGGCGCAGCTCCGGAAACGTCAGCAGCAGGTTCGCCATGTCGCCTTTCGGGTCGATGACGATGGCAGGGATGCCGTCGATGGCAGCCTCCTCCAGGAGACCGATGCAAAGACCCGTCTTGCCGCTGCCGGTCATGCCCACGCAGACCGCATGGGTGACCAGGTCCTTCGAGTCGTACAGCAGCAGCCCCTCGCCTCGCTTCTCAGCCAGGTCGTAGGGCCGGCCCAGGTAGAAGGCGCCGAGCTTCTCGTAGTTGTCCAAGGTGGTACCTCCGGATGGTGAGAGATCTTACGCCCCGGTCCGGGTACCGACAAGTGAGTGTCGGCTCCGGGGGCGGAGGGACCGGCCTTGGCATGCTAAGCATTTGTGGGAGTTGTACTTCCATGTGGCCGCATACTGAAGAAGCTTCCATTCTGGGCTTGGGCCCTGTATAATCGTCAAAGTCGATTATGCTTCTCGCAATGAGGACTCACAGGGTTGTGCGGCTGCTCGCAGCCGCCGTCATGCTGGCTGCCGTGGTGAGGCCCTACGGGAATCCCACGGTTTGCGGCGTCGCCGGGCACGAACCGGCGGCCGAGGCGGAGCACCATCATGCCCCGTCTCACGGCATGGCCGCGACCGCTCAAGCGCCCATGGACTCGTGCCACGAGCAGATGGGTTGCGGGCTCGCGAGCCTCGGCTTGGCCCTCACAGGCGAGCCGGACATCCCGACCCTGCAGGAGCACGCCGAAGTCACCGCTGTCGGTGCGCCAGCGCTCCATAGCGCGCTACTCGCTCCCACGACCCCACCCCCCAGAGCCTAGCCTCTCCCAGGCGTAGTGTGCCCGCACGCCGCAAACGGCGCGGCGGGCACGGTTTCGCGTTCTCCCCGTTCGACACGGAGAGGCTCTGACATGCAACTCAATACTCGGCTCGGGCCGGTCTGGCGACCGGACCGCGTCACCCAGACCCTGGTCATCGGTCTCACGACCCTGCTGAGCGTTGTCACCGGGGGTGCGGCGCACGCGCAGGCGCCGCCCGACACTCTGCGACTCGCCGAGGCGACCGCCCTGGCGCGGGCGGCCAACCCCGGGCTCCAGGCGGCACGTCTTCGGGCCGATGCCGCCGCCGAGCGCATCCCCCAGGCCGGTGCCTGGTCAGATCCGATGCTCTCCTTTGGCCTCATGAACCGGCCGGTGGACGACTTCGGCACCAGCCAGCCGATGACAATGAACGCGGTTCAGCTGACGCAGCGGTTCCCCTGGCCCGGGAAGCTCGGATTCGCGGAGAAGCGGGCCGAGCACCTCGCCCTGGCTGAAGGCCTGGAGGCCGCCGAGGTCGAGCAGCAGCTCGTCGCGCGAGTGAAGTCGGTCTATTACCGGCTAGCGTACACGGACCGGTCACTGGACATCATGCGGGAGACGCGGAAGCTGCTGCGGAACTTCTTCGAGGTGTCCAGCACCCTGTACGCGGTCGGAACGGGACTCCAACAGGACGTACTTCAGGCACAGATCGCCATCGCGCAGATGACCGAGGACATCACGGTCGTGGAGCAGAATCGCGTTGCGATGGCCGCGCGACTGAACGCGCTCCTGGGACGGGACGCCACCGTGCTGGTGCCACGCTTGGAACTCCCGGAGCCGGTTGGAGATCTCCCTCCAGTGGACTCCCTAATGGATCTAGCGGCGCAGCTCCGGCCCGCACTGGCCGCCGCCCGTGAGCGCGTGCTGGCTGCCGAAGCAGGCTACCGGGCCGCCCGACGGCAGCTGTATCCGGATATCGCGATCACGCTGGGCTACGGCCAACGCCCTCAGTTTGTCGACTTCGTGACTGTGATGGTGGGGGTCAGCATCCCCCTCTTTGCCGGCTCCCGACAACTTCCGCTACGGAGCGAGATGCAGGCGATGCGGTCCATGGAGCAGGCCAGAGAGCAGGATCTCTACAACGAGACGTTCGCTCGGCTCACCGAGTTGCGGGCGGAAGCGGAGCGCGCCCAGAACCTGTCGAGACTGTACACCAACGCTGTGCTCCCTCAGGCCCGTGCGTCCGTGGAGTCGGCGCTCTCCGCGTACCGTGTCGGACGCGTGGATTACATGACGCTTGTGTCGAACGAAATGACCGTGAACCGATACGAAATCGAATCGGTGCGGCTTGCCGCGGACTACCACCGGGCACTCGCCGAGTTGGAGGCGCTCGTGGGCACCGGTTTAGGAGGTGGCCGATGAAACGGCTTTACACGCTGATCACCGCCGGATCCATACTGCTCGCCGCGTGTGGCGCGGACGACGCGGAGGAATCCCCCATGCCCGGGATGACGGCGGAGGAGCATGCCCGCATGCAGGCGGGCGGAACCCAGGGAGAGGTCGACAGCACGGGCGCGGCGGTGCGCCAGGTTGTGCACCTCTCCGCCGACCAGGCGCAGGCATTGGGGGTTGTATGGGTGACGGTGCGACGCGAAACGCTCTCGCGAAGCATCCGCACCGTGGGACGTATCGAGCCGGCTGAGCCGAGAATCGCCGACATCACCCCGAAGATCGACGGCTTCGTGGAGGACCTCTACGTCGACTACACCGGCGAATCCGTACGACGGGGACAGCCGCTGCTCACCCTGTACAGCCCCCTGCTGGTCGCCGCGCAGGAGGAGTTACTGACCGCCAAGCGCATGGCTGATCGCGTGGATGCCAGTTCCGGTGAGGCCTGGCGCAACGCCCAGGCCATGCTGGCTGCAGCACGGCGGCGGCTCGAGTACTGGGACATCACGGACCAGCAGATCCGGCAGATCGAGGAGACGGGTGAGGTGACCAAGACGCTCACGCTAGTGGCACCCTTCACCGGCATCGTATTGGAGAAGCGCGTGGTCGAGGGTCAGCGAGTCATGGAGGGTATGCAGCTCTACCGGCTGGCCGACCTCACAGAGGTCTGGGTGGAGGGCGATGTCTTCGAACAGGATCTGCAGTTCGTGCGAGTGGGCTCGCAGGTCCACATCGAGGTATCTGCCTATCCGGGAGAGCACCTCATGGGCCAGGTCAGCTTCGTCTACCCCACCGTGGACGCACGCTCCCGAACGAATCGGGTGCGGCTGACCGTGGACAACCGCGATTCGAGGCTCAAGCCGGGGATGTTCGCCACCATGTATTTCGATGTCAAGATCGGCGACGACGTGCTGAGCGTTCCGGTGCAGGCGGTGATCCAAACTGGAGAACGAACCCTGGTCTTCCACCGGCACGAGGACGGGTCGCTACACCCGCACGACGTCGTGCTTGGAGCACGGGCAGGTGATCGGGTGCAGATCCTGTCCGGCCTCGAGGAGGGCGCGGAGATCGTTGGCTCGGCGAACTTCCTGGTGGACGCGGAGTCGCGACTGGCCAGCACGGGAGCTGCCATGCCCGGCATGCAGCACGGAGCAGAAGGGAACTCGATGGAGTCCGATACTTCCACATCGGAGCACCAGCATGATTAATGCCGTCATCGCCTGGTCTCTCCGGAATCGGTTTCTAGTGCTGCTGGCGTCCGCCGCGCTCATCGGCGGCGGCGTGTGGGCGATGCGCACCACGCCGCTGGACGCAATCCCCGACCTATCCGACGTACAGGTCATTGTCCAGACGGACTTCAGCGAGCAGTCGCCCGACATCGTGGAGGACCAGGTCACCTATCCGATCTCCTCAGAGATGCTCAAGGTACCGGGCGCGCGAGTGGTGCGGGCGTTCTCGTTCTTCGGCCTCAGCCTCGTGTACGTGATCTTCGAGGACGGGACCGACATCTACTGGGCGCGGTCGCGAGTTCTCGAATACCTGAACGGCATCCGCCAACAACTCCCGCCCGGCGCGGAGCCGACCCTGGGCCCCGACGCAACCGGTGTCGGGTGGGTGTTCGAGTACGTACTCGAGTCAGACAGCCTCGACCTGTCAGAGCTCCGTACCCTACAGGACTGGTACATCCGTTACCAGCTCACCGCGGTCCCGGGCGTCTCGGAGGTCGCGAGCCTGGGCGGGTTCGTCAAGCAATACCAGGTGGAGGTGAACCCAGAACGGCTGCGGGCCTTCGGCATTCCCGTGACCCGCGTGGCGCAGGCGATCGCGGCGCACAACGTCGACATCGGTGCCCGCGTGCTCGAGATGGGAGGCCGCGAGTACATGATCCGCGGCCTCGGCTACCTGAAGAACATCCCTGATATCGAGAACGTGACTGTCGGCGCAACCCCCGGCGGCACGCCCATCCGCGTCGCAGACGTTGCCACCGTGCAGCTCGGCCCCGCGCCCAGGCGCGGCGCCGCAGATCTCGATGGCCGTGGCGAAGTCGTGGCCGGCATCGTCGTGATGCGGTTCGGCTCTGACGCGCTCGAGACGATCGAGCGAGTGAAGGAACGTGTAGCCGAGATTCAGGAAGGCCTACCTGCCGACGTGCGGATTCGCGCGGCATACGACCGCAGCGACCTCATCCACCGTGCCATCGAGACCTTGCGGGACAAGCTGATCGAGGAATCTTTGATCGTCGCCGCGGTGGCGGTCCTCTTTCTGCTCCACGCCCGGTCGGCCCTCGTAGCAATCATCACGCTGCCCTTGGGCATCCTGATCTCGTTCATCACGATGCGAGCGATCGGCGTGAACGCCAACATCATGAGCCTCGGCGGTATCGCGATCGCCATCGGCGCCATGGTAGATGCAGCCATCGTGATGATCGAGAACATGCACAAGCACCTGGAGCGCGCAGAGGGGAGTCCCGACCGCTGGGAAATCGTGCTGGAGAGCGCCAAGCAAGTGGGGCCCCCGCTCTTCTTCTCCCTACTGATCATCACGTTCAGCTTCCTGCCCGTGTTCTCTCTGGAGCAGCAAGAGGGACGCCTGTTCAAGCCCCTGGCCTTCACCAAGACCTTCGCCATGGCCGGATCGGCGCTCTTGTCCATCACGCTCGTTCCGGTGCTGATGGGCTACCTCATCACCGGTAAGATCCGGCCGGAGGCGCGCAATCCGCTGAACCGCGCGCTTCGCTGGGTCTACCGTCCGGTAATCGGCTTCGCGACACGGCGCCCGTGGATTGTCGTAGCGGCGGCCGCGTTGGTCCTCGCGGCAACGGTGCTCCCTTGGCGCCGCCTGGGCAGCGAGTTCATGCCGCAGCTGCTGGAGGGATCGGTGCTGTTCATGCCCACCACCGTACCGGGTGTCTCCATAGCCCAGACGCGGGAGATCATGCGGTGGCAGGACAGCGTGCTGGCCTCCTTGCCAGAGGTCGACATGGTGCTTGGGAAGGCGGGACGGGCAAACACGGCGACCGATCCAGCCCCGCTCGACATGTTCGAGACCACCATCACGCTCAAGCCGACGGACCAGTGGCGCCCCGGCATGACGTATGCGCGGCTCATCGCGGAGATGGACCGTGTCGTCAGCCTGCCCGGAGTGACCAACGCTTGGACCATGCCTATCAAGGGCAGGATCGACATGCTGGCAACCGGTGTGCGGACCGCGGTGGGCATCAAGATCTTCGGGCCGAATCTGGACACTCTGCAGACGCTCGGTGAACGGGTCGAGCGCATCATGCAGGCAGTGCCCGGCACACGGAGCGCGTTCGCCGAACGGGGGGTCTCGGGCTACTACGTGGACATCGACATCGACCGGGAGGAGGCGGCTCGATACGGACTGAACGTGGGAGATGTCCACCGCGCCATCCTGACCACTGTCGGAGGAACGACCGTCGCTATGACCGTGGAAGGTCGAGAGCGCTACGCCGTCAACGTGCGCTATCCCCGCGAGCTGCGAGACGAAGTCGACAAGCTGCGTGAGGTCCTCGTGCCAACCGGGTCGGGAGCTCACATCCCGTTGGGGCAGGTCGCGACGGTCGAGTTACTCCAAGGCCCAATGGCCGTGAAAACCGAGAACGCATTCCCGGTCACTACAATCTTCGTCGATATCGAAGGGGTTGACGTCGGCAGCTACGTGCGTGAGGCCCAGCAGGTGGTGGCGCAACAGCTCACGTTGCCGTCAGGATACTCGCTCATATGGAGCGGGCAGTACGAGTTCATGGAGCGGGTTGCGGAGAAGTTGCGCGTGGTGGTCCCTGTAACGCTTGCGATCATCTTCTTGCTCCTGTATCTGAATTTCCGCGGCGTAACAGAATCACTCATCGTGATGCTCGCGCTGCCGTTCTCCCTGGTTGGTGGGATCTGGTTCCTCTGGCTGCTGGGTTACAACACGAGCGTCGCAGTCTGGGTAGGCTTTATCGCTCTCGCAGGTGTCGCCGCGGAGACCGGAGTCGTGATGCTCATCTACCTCGATGAGGCATTCCACCGCCGCAGCCTCGAGGGCCGTATGCAGAGCGCCGCCGACGCCGCCGACGCCGTTCGCGAAGGGGCCCTCGAGCGGCTTCGTCCGGTCATCATGACCGTTACGGCGATCATCGCGGGACTCGCGCCGATCATGTGGAGCACTGGCACCGGAGCCGACGTCATGAAGCGCATCGCGTCGCCCATGGTGGGAGGGATGCTCTCGGCCACCGTGCTCACCCTAGTAGTGATTCCAGCCATCTACCTACTGTGGCGAAGCTGGCAGGTGCGTCAGCGACCTGAATCGGCCATCAGAGAAGCGCTGCAGGACGGGACGGCGTTGACGCCGGGAGATTAGGGGTATCCAATGAATGAGACGTCCTGCGGCTTCGCCAGTGGCCGGGCAGGTCATCGCCGACCTCGTCAGCGCCCCGCGGAGTCGCAGGCGCCGAGCGACCTCACCCACCCCGGCGCTCCACGTGGAAGATCTTGTTCACGATCTTCCACTCGCCGTCGACCTTGAGGAGCTGCATGTAGTCGGTGATCACTGCGCCGGGGTAGTCGAGCTCGATCTCGGCCACGGCCGCGGTGCCCTCGTAGTCGATCATCACGACCCGGCGTTCCCGCTCGCTCTCGTCGGCCGCCGGCTCGCCCCGCATCCCACCCAGGTAGCTCTCCAGCGGTCTGATCGCGACCGCTCCGTCGCGAATAAACTGGAGCCGGGCGCTCGGATGGAAGGCCTGCGCCATGACTTCGGGATCGCCCGTGGCGTGGCCGTCGAGGTAGTACTGCAGCGACTGCCGGATGGCCTCGGTCTCATCGGGCTGGGGCCGCATGGCGAACGCACTCAGGGCGAGACCTGCCACCGGGATAGCCAGCAACAGGAGCCGTTGCGTCATCCGCATCCAATCCTCCTCTGATCGTGTGGTTGACTGATCGTGTCGTGCAGTTGGCTGGTCGGGGGCTGCGGCAACAAGCGCCGGACGGCGCAAGGGCCTTCAGCGCCGGTTCGATGGCTCGTCGCGCCGAGGCCCGTGGCTCAGCGACCACACGTACGCCGCCACCGCCCTGACATCCTGGTCGCTCAACCCTGTCCAACCCCGTATCGGCATGGGCGTGTCGGTCCTGGAGTCCTTGCGCGCCACGCCGTGTACCACCTGCGCAATGATCCCCTCGTAGGTCCCATTCCCCCGGATCCAGTCATCGTCGGCGAGAGCCGGGCCGAGCTCGGTGCCTTGGCCCCCGTCGCCGTGGCACGACGCACAGTTGGCTGGCCCGTGGAACACCGCGGCGCCCCGCGCAATGGAAGAGTCGGTTATGCCGTCCGGACGGGCTCCCTGAGCCAGGATGGCTGGAGGATGGAGAAGCGCCAGCGTGGCGCAGACCACCAGCGGCACGGACCCGCGCGTCCACGAACCGGTGCCGCCACCCAACCCTTCACGTACGCCGTACATGAATGCCTCCTGACCTCAAGCTATCCTCCTCTCGCTCTGCCGGGCAACCACCCCTGTGGCGCTGGGGGAAGAAACGGCTAGCTTGTGTGCAACCCCGTCACCGTACGCCGCTCGAGGTGGTCATGAGCCAAGAGCTTCTCACCAGCGCCCTCAAGGCACTCCGCATCCTCGCGGAGCGGAGCGGTGCCAATCTAGAACGCGTGCAACTCATCGTAAGCACCAAGGACGACGCGCAGCGCCTGCTCGACGCCGCCCAAGCCGACGACGACGCGCCGGCGGAGTCCGCCCCCCTTTCGGACATCGTAACGAGCCAGCAGGACATCATGCGCTGGGCCGATGGCGGCGAAATGACCGCGTTACCCGACACCTACGGGGGCCAGGTGGGTGATCTCGCGTGGGAGATCGAGTGGCGGGAGAAGACCGGCCCGCTCGAGTAGCGAAGGCTACCTCCCGACCGACGGCCTAGGACATGCTGGGCGCCATCGCGGGCGACGTCATCGGCTCCGTGTACGAGGGCCGGCCGATCAAGACCACGGAGTTTCCCCTCTTCCAGACCCGCTCGACATTCACCGACGACACGGTCCTGACTGTGGCGGTGGCCGATGCCATCCTGTCCGACAGCGACTACGCCACGTGTTTCAAACGTTGGGGGCGGCGCTACCCCAGCGCGGGATACGGCGGATCATTCGCCGAGTGGTTGCTCAGCGAGGAGAGCCGGCCGTACGACAGCTGGGGGAACGGGGCGGCCATGCGGGTGAGCCCCGTAGGGTTAGCCTGCGCCACACCCGGTACCGTGCTGGACGAGGCGCGCAAGACGGCCGAGGTGACCCACAACCACCCGGAGGGCGTCAAGGGCGCGCAGGCGACAGCGCTGGCGGTCCTCTTGGCTCGCCACGGCGAGCCCAAGAGCGCCATCAAGCGCGAGATCGGACGGCGTTTCGGCTACGACCTAAACCGCACATTGGACGAGATCCGGCCGGAGTACCGGTTCGACGTGTCCTGCCAGGGGTCGGTCCCGGAGTCGATCATCGCGTTCCTGGAGTCCGACAGCTTCGAGGACGCCGTCCGCAACGCCATCTCCCTCGGCGGCGACAGCGACACCATGGCGTGCATCGCCGGCGGGATCGCCCAGGCCTTCTACCGGGAGGTACCGGGGAGCATCGAGGCGGCGGTGCGAGAGCGGCTGCCGGAGGAGTTCCTGGGGGTAATCGATCGGTTCGACGCCAAGTACAGGGTCTGAGCCGGGCCCCCGAGAGCCGTGCCGACCGGCGAGGCTGAGGAGCCCGCCATAGCCGGGTCAAACGCAGCGCGGGGCCGCGCGCACTGCGCGACCCCGCATGGCCTCGTCGTCGACCCGCGCCCCTACTAGCCCTGGGCCGACGAGTGGATGGCAAACATGGCGCCCTGGGGATCCTGGCACTGCGCGACCTTGTCGCCGCCCGGCACCTCCATGGGCCCGTTCAGCACCCGACCCCCCATCGCCTTCACCTGCTCCACCGATTGCTCCACGTCGTCCACCGTGATGTAGTACAGCCAGCACGGCGCGGGCATCTCGGGGGGCTTGTTGAACATGCCACCCAGGGTGCGCTCCGTTTGGCCGTACATCTGGTACACGCCCATCTCTCCCATATCCGTGCTCTCGGTCTCTTTCCACCCGAACAGCTTGGAGTAGAAATCGAAAGCGCTCTTGCGGTCGGTTGTAGCCAGCTCGTGCCACGAGAACTCACCCCGCTTAGGGGGCGCGTCCGACAGCGGCGAGTCCTCGGGGGGCGTGTAGACGGAGAACACCGCCCCCTGTGGGTCCTCCAGCACCGCGAATCGCCCCGCGTTGGGGATGTCGGTACCGGGCACAAGGACCTTGGCCCCCAGCCCCTGGGCTTGGCTCACCGTCGCATCCACATCTTCCGTGCCCACATACGCCATCCAGTGAGGCGGCGCCCCACCCTTCTTCGCCTCCTCGGGTAGGGTCATCACGCCGCCCAGGGGCGCGTCCTTGTTGGTCCACATCGTGTACGGCTGGGGACCCTCCCATTGCTGGGTGCCCCACCCGATGAGCTTGGTGTAGAAGCCTTGGGCCGCGTCCGGGTCCGACGTCATGAGGTCGTACCACAGGAAGTGTCCGCGCAGCTTTGCCTCAGCCATGGTGGTCCTCCTTACCCGATAGTCTCGCCGTATGGGGGAAGTATGCCGCCCGGCGTCGACCGGGGGTAGGAGTGTAACCCGAAGGTCCCGCTGGAGGTTTCCGGCAGTGCCTCAGTTGATGTGGTGCCGGACCCTGAGGCGCAGGATGACGTCGCTCAGGTCGAAGCTCGCCTCGGGGCTGCTCTTCGAGCTCTGCAGCGTGAAGTGAAACTCCAGGCGCCAGCGCTGGGTCACCAGGTGACCCAGGACGAGCGTCGAGCGGGTGCGGTTGGCGAACTG
>JBDHDE010000003.1:0-79092 GCA_039591655.1 Gemmatimonadota bacterium | reverse complement strand
CGGTCTTACACTTCGGGCAGCGTCGGCTCATGCACGCACTAAGTTGCGTCCGTCGTGCTTCGCGCGGTAGAGGGCCTCGTCAGCCATGGCGATGACGGAGTCTGGACCAACCAGATTGTCCGGTGAAATACTGGCCACGCCGATGGAGACGGTTGTCATCAGCGGCTCGCTGGCGTCGGCGAAGTTGTGGTCGGCAATCCGCTCACGAATCCGCTCTGCGAAGGTCGTCGCGCCCTCGAGCGCCGTCTCCGGCAAGACGATCACGAACTCCTCCCCGCCGTACCGGGCCACCACGTCCACAGAGCGCACCTCGAGGCGCAGCATCTTTCCCACCTGTTGCAGCACCCGATCGCCCACGATGTGGCCGCGTGTGTCGTTGACCTGCTTGAAGCGGTCTAAATCTATCATCAGGACACTGAGCGCCAAGTCGTAGCGGCGCATGCGGTCGAGCTCCTCATCGAGCTTCTCCATCAGAGCCCGGCGGTTGAGGCAGCCCGTGAGCGGGTCCGTGATGGCGAGCCGCTGGTAGCGCTCCTTGTCCGACTGCGCGGTCTGCAGTGCGTAGGCCTTCTCGATGGCGCCCACCGCGGTGCGCACCACGCTCTCGGCGAACTCCACGTCCTGCCGCGTCAGGGCCGGCGCGTCGCCCATGTTCCGCAGGAAGAACACTCCCGACTGCTCCTCGCGCAGTCCGAAGGGCACTGCGATGACGCTGCGGGTGGCCACCTTCAGGCCCTCTCGCGCCCACTCCTGGCGCACTTCTTCATACAGCGGATCGGTATGTATGTCCGTCACCAGGACGGGCCGATTGGTCTTGAGAGCTTTGCGCACCTCCGGATACCGCGCCAGCACGATTTCCAAGTTCCGCACCATAGGGGTCTCGGCGGCGACCACCACCCGGCCCACTCTGTCGCCGAGCTTGGCAAGCACCAGGGAGCACCGGGAGACGTTGAGCACGTTGGCGACGCGGCGCGTCAGAACGTGATAGATCTCCTCGGGCGCCAGCGCGTCGGTGACCTCGTGCAGGATGTCCACCATCTCCGCCCGGATGGCCGCCTCGTCGGCCCGCTGCTGGGCTTCGTCCCGAGCGTCCTGCAGCACCTTGCCCTGCCGCAACTGAGCCTCCACCCGAGCCGTGAGCTCCTTGACCCGAAACGGCTTAGCGATGAAGTCCGAAGCCCCCAGGCCCAAGGACTTCACCGTGGCCTCTTCGGGGGCCATGGACGAGATCATCAGCACGGGGAGATCCTGCCAGCGCTCGTCCGCCTTGACCTGCTGCAGGAGCTGGAGACCGTCCACCTTGGGCATCATGATGTCGAGCATCAGGAGGTCCGGACACTCCTCCTCGAGGAGTTGCGGGATCTCCTGACCATCTGAGACCGGGACGACCTCGTATCCCTTGTCCCGGAGGATCATGGTGAGGGCCTCGAGGAGCGTCTGGTCGTCGTCGGCGACGAGGATCTTCGCGGACGTCATGATGGTGCGTCGCTAGCTCTGCGCCAGTGCTTCGATGCGCGAGGGGTCTATGTTCCCCCCGCTCACGACGAGCACGCTGGGGCCCTGTGGGGTGAAGGCGCCGTCGCGCAGAGCGGCGGTGGTGGCCGCGCCCGACGGCTCCGCCGGCACGCCCTGCTCCCGGTGCAGCCAGACGGTGGCCTCGGCGATGGCGCTCTCCGAGACCGTGACGGTGTCCACACACCCCCTCAAGTGCCGGAAGGTGACGGCGCCCACGGAGAGAGGCAGCAGACCGTCAGCAATGCTGTCGGTGCGCTCCAACCGGACCGGGCGTCCGGCCGCGAGGGCGGCAGTCAACGTCGCCCCACCCTCAGGCTCGACACCGGTGATATGCGCCTCCGGCTTCAGGGCTTTCACGGCAGTAGTGATGCCTGCAATCAGCCCTCCTCCACCGACCGGGACCGTGACGTGTGCCACATCGGGAAGCTCCTCGAGGATCTCCAGCCCCACCGTGCCCTGTCCGGCGATGATGTTTGGGTGGTCGAACGGTGGGATGACCGCCAGTCCTTCCCGCTCGGACAGCACCATGGCCAACGCGTAACGGTCCTCAGAGGTCGTCCCGGCGAACTCCACCTCGCCACCCCAGCGCTTCACGCCGTCCACCTTCACCGCAGGCACCGTTTCCGGCATCACGATCACGGCGCGGATACCAAGACGCTGGGCCACGAACGCCACCGCCTGGCCGTGATTGCCGCTGGAGTACGTGATCACGCCGCGGTCGCGGGCCTCGTCCGGAAGCCTCCGCGCGAACGTCCACGCCCCCCGGAGCTTGAACGCACCGGTGGGCTGCTCGTTCTCGAGCTTTAGGTAGATGGGAACGCCTGCGCGCTCGGAGAGGGCCGGTGCCGGCATCAGCCGCGTCCGCACCGCTACCCCCACGAGCCCACGGGCGGCTTCGCGGATGTCCTCCAGCGACACCAAAGGGGGCTCGTCGATCGTTACAGCTCCATCTCCCGCTGATCGCGGCCCTGAGCTACGACCTCGGCGGCCGGCTCCTCGACGTCCGCGTCCTCCCGCACGACACGCGCCACGTCCATCAACGTGTCACCCTCGTCCAGGTTCATCACCTTGACACCCTGCGTGTTGCGGCCGATGACGCGGATGCCCTCGACGGAGACCCGGATGATCACGCCGTGGCGCGTCACCATCATCAGCTCATCGTCGGGGAGCACCTCTTTCAGGGCCACCACGTCACCGGTCTTCTCGCTGCGCTTCAGCGTGATGATGCCCTTTCCGCCCCGCCTCTGCACGCGATAGTCCCCGAGAAGAGAGCGCTTGCCGAGCCCGTTCTCCGACACCACCAACAGCGTGGCGTCGCGCCGGATGACCACCATCCCGATCACCCGGTCCCCCTTTTCGAGCTGGATCCCGCGGACGCCGCTGGTGGCTCGGCCCATCTCGCGGGCGTCCTTCTCGGAGAAGCGGATGCTCATCCCGTGGCTGGTCGCCAGGACGACGTCGTTCGTGCCGTCGGTGAGCATCACCTCGATGAGCTCGTCACCCTTCTCGATGTTGATGGCGTTGATCCCGTTGCTCCGCGGGTTCCCGTAGGCCGCCAGGCTCGTCTTCTTCACCATCCCGTTGGCCGTGGCGAACATCAGGTTGCGCTCTTCCGTGAACTCCCGGACCGACACGAACGCGGTGATCCGCTCGGTGGACTGGATCTTGATCAGGTTAACGATGGGCTTGCCGCGGGCCGCACGCCCGCCTTGGGGAATGTCGTACACCTTGAGCCAGTACAGCTGGCCGCTGTCCGTGAAGAACAGCACGTAGTCGTGCGTCGACGCGATGAACAGGTGCTCCACCCAGTCATCGTCCTTCGTCCCCATCCCGTTGAGGCCCCGGCCGCCGCGCCGTTGACGACGGTACGTCGTCACCGGAATGCGCTTGATGTAGCCGGAGTGCGAGATGGTCACGACCATGTCCTCCTCGGCGATGAGATCCTCCACCGAGAAATCGCCCTGTTCCGCCACGATCTCCGTCCGCCGGTCGTCGCCGTGCTTTTGGACCAGCTGGTCGAGTTCCTTCTTGAGCAGCGTCATCCGCTTCTTCTTCGACGCCAACATGCTCTTGAGGTCCTTGATCAGCTTGCCGAGCTGCTCGAGCTCCTCATCGAGCTTGCCGATCTCCAACGCGGTGAGCCGGGCGAGCCGCATGTTGAGGATCGCCTCGCTCTGCTTCTCCGAGAGCTCGAACCGCGTGCGCAACGCCTTGTCCGCCGAGGGCACATCCTTCGCCTTGCGGATGATCTTCACGACCTCGTCGATGCTGTCGACGGCGATCTTGAGGCCCTCGAGGATGTGCTCCCGGGCCTCGGCCTGGCCGAGCTCGAACTCCGTCCTGCGGGTGATCACCTCGTGGCGGTGGTCCACGAAGTGCTGCAGCAACTGCTTCAGATCGAGCACCCGCGGTTGCCCGTCCACCAGCGCCAGCATGATCGCGCCGAAGGTGGTCTGCATCTGCGTATGCTTGTAGAGCTGGTTCAGGACCACCTTGGGGTTGGCGTCCCGCTTCAGCTCCACCACGACCCGCATGCCGTCCCGGTCCGACTCGTCCCGCAGATCGGAGACGTCCGTGACCCTCTTGTGGCGCACCAGGTCTGCGATCTGCTCGATGAGGCGGGTCTTGTTGACCTGGAACGGGATCTCGGTGATTACGATCTGCTCCCTGCCCGACTGCTTTGCCTCGACGAGCGCCCGGGCGCGCATGACGATGCGGCCGCGGCCGGTGTTGTAGCACTCGGCGATACCGTCCTGTCCGTAAATGAACCCGCCGGTGGGGAAGTCCGGCCCCTGGATGTGCTGGCGCAGATCGGCGACCTCGCACTGGGGATCGTCGATGAGGTGCTTCACCGCCCCGGCGACCTCGGCCAGATTGTGCGGCGGGACGTTGGTGGCCATGCCCACCGCGATGCCCGACGACCCGTTGACCAGGAGGTTGGGCAGCCTGGACGGGAGCACCGTCGGCTCTTCCAGCCGGTCGTCGAAGTTGGGGATGAACTCGACTGTGTTCCTATCGATGTCATCCAACATCGCCACCGCCAGCTGTGACAGCCGTGCCTCGGTGTACCGATAGGCCGCCGCGCTGTCGCCGTCGATGGAGCCGAAGTTCCCCTGGCCGTCCACCAGCGGGTACCGCAGCGAGAAATCCTGTACCATCCGCACGAGCGAGTCGTACACCGCCATGTCACCGTGCGGGTGGTACTTGCCGAGCACGTCTCCCACCACGGTCGCGCTCTTCTTGTACGGTCGTCCCGGCTGGAGACCCGCCTCGTTCATGGCGTGGAGGATACGCCGGTGCACGGGCTTGAGGCCGTCACGGACGTCCGGCAGGGCGCGCTGGACGATGACGCTCATCGAGTAGTCGATGAAGGACTCCTTCATCTCGTCTTCGATGAGCCGGGGAAGGATGCGCTCGCGCTGGTTCGGTGCCGTCATTTCCATTCCGTCTGAGATACGAAAGACGGGGCCGCGTGCGACCCCGTCCGAGGTCCTTCCAATATACCCGGTCCCAAGGGTGAAATCAACGGGTCGCTAGCCCCGTAACCCCTTCTTCGACAATGCTTTGCGGGATTCTTAAAGACCACGGAAGTTCCGTTCTGGAGCGGCCGCCGCCGCAACCGTTGTCACGCTCGGTGCATCCAATCATTGGAGGCCGTGGGAAGGCATCCGAACCTGGGGGGTACCACATCCGTAGTGAGTGAGAGGGAGGCACCTAGCCGATGGTTCGAGCCGCCAGCACTGCAACCCGATCGATTACCGGAGCGCGTCCTGCGCTGATCCCCTGGAGCCGGCGCCTGCCGTGCCGGGCCTCGGGTGCGAGGACCGTGCGCACCGAGACGGGCGTCGTGCTGTTCGATGAGCGGGGCCGCTACGTGGGAGTCGTGGCCTCAATCAGCGCTGGACCGGCCTTCGGCCCCGGTGCCGAGACCGTCCTGCTCAGCAGAGAGGGGTAGCCCGCCGGACACCCGCAGGATCAGCCACTGCTTCTCAGATCTCCACCACGATCTTCCCCATCTGACCACCATCCTGCATGCGGCGCAGGGCCTCGACGCCGTCGCTCAGGGGGTACGTCGAGTCGACGGTGGGTCGCAGCTGCCCCTGGCCCAGGAGCCGCACCACCTCCTCGTAATCCCGGTGGCTCCCCATGGTGGAGCCCATGATGGTCCAGTGGTGCCAGAACAGCCGGCGGATGTCGAGATTAACCCGCGCCCCCGTCGTGGCCCCGCACGTCACGAGGCGGCCGCCCCGGCCCAGTACCTGCAGGGACTGGTCCCAGGTGGCTTCTCCCACGTTCTCCACTACCACCTCCACCCCGCCCCCTCCCGTGAGGGCCCGCACCTCGTGCACCACGTCCTGGGTGGCGTGATTGATGGTGTGGTCCGCCCCGAGCCGCCGCGCGGCCTCGAGCTTCTCGTCGCTGGAGGAGGTGGCAATGACCCGGGCGCCGGCGAGCTTGGCGACTTTGACGGCGGTCCCAGCCAGCCCGCCGCCGATCCCCCAGACGAGCACGGTCTCCCCGGGTCGGACCTGCGCCCGTGTAACCAGCATGCGCCACGCCGTGAGGGTGACCAAAGAGAATGCCGCCGCCTCGGGCCAGGAGAGCTCCGCATGTGGCGGTGGTGGCGTGGGAACCGGCACCACGTTCTGATGCGGCACCACGATGAACTCGGCCAGGGTGCCCGGCAGGTGCTCCCCCAGCAGCCGGTACTTGGGACAGAGGGAGTGCTCCCCTCCCAGGCAGTAGTCACAGTGGTAGCAGGAGATACCGGGGTTGAACATCACCCGGTCACCGGACCGAACATGGGTGACGTCCGCCCCCACCTCCTCCACCACACCCGCACCGTCTCCGCCCAGAATATGGGGAAACGAGAGGGAGAGCCCGGGCAGCCCCCGCAGGGTCCAAAGATCGAGGTGGTTGAGGGCACCCGCCCGGAGCCGCACCAGGACGTCGCCGCCGTACGTTACCTGGGGGGCGGGCACTTCGGCGACCGCGACGCGCGACAGGTCGCCGTGCCCGTGTATGACGAGTGCTCTCATGATGGTCTCACCGGATCGTGGATGGCGTCGCGGGCGGCCGGGGGGCCGCCCGCGCCCATCATCGGCGGAAGGCCGGTGTGGCCATCTGCTCCCGTTCGCCGACCAGCGGCACCTCGATGGGGGCGCCCTCGCCTACGGGCAGCAGGATGATCCGCTGGGCGCTGCGTCCGCCGGACCCAGGCGTGGCCACGACCGCGGCGAGCATGTCGCCGGTCTTCGATACGGCGAAGTTGGTGACCATGAACTGCGCCTGCGTCAGTGCCACCATCTCGCCCCCTAGATGCATACCCACTACGATCCGCGTCGTGCTGCGCCCGCGGCGATCCTCCCGCACGAAGGCCACCACGCTGTCGTTCACCCACTCGGGGACGTTCTCGTTGATGGGGGCGGCCGAGTTGGTGACGTTGCGCTGGTTCGAGCCGTCCAGCCCCATGAGGTAAATCTCGTAGTTGCCGTCCCGCGCCGACGTGAAGGCGATGGTCCCTCCGTCAGGGGAGACGGCCGGCTGTAGGTTGATGGCCTCGCCTGTGGTGAGCTGTCGCGGCTCGGTGCCGTCGGCGTTCATGATCCAGATCTGCGGTGTGCCGCCGGCATCGGAGTAGTAGACGATCCGGCTCCCGTCGGGCGTCCACGCGGGATCCTGCTCGCTGGCCTCCGTGTTGGTGAGCTGCTGCTCGTTCGAGCCGTCGGCGTCCATCACGAAGATGTCGAAGTTGCCCTCCCGGTTGCCCACGAACGCGATCCTGGAGCCATCGGGGGAATAGGCGGGCGAGTACTCGCCGTATTCGGTCTGCGTCAGCCGTTGGAGCTGGTCCGGGGCGTCGCGCTCCAACGCGTAGATGTCCGCCGAACCGGACCGGTTGGATGCAACCAGGATCTCCCCCTGCACGAACACCGTGGCAGTATCCGCGTTGCCCCACGGCGTACGGGCCGCCACCCTGGCCCGCCCCACCGCGACCGGCGTCAAAGTGCCATTCTCGTCCACCTGCACGACGGCAGCGTCGGAGGAGCTCCACCTCACATCGGTGGCGGGGGCAAGGGCAGCACCCAGCTCGTCGGCGAAGCGAGCCTGCAGGGTGACACGATCATGCAGCCCGAGCCCCAGCCGGTCTGACACCAGTACGAGACCGGCCGCCACCACCCGGACGGTCCAGAACCGCTCCACTCCGCCGGGGGCCCGCACACCGAACGACGTCGTGCCGATGCCCCTTCCGACCACTGCGGTGTCGGCGGTGCTGTAAGTGATCACGGAGGTGTCTCCCACCACCCAGATGATGGGCGCCTCCGGCACCGCTGCATCATTGGCGTCCACGGCCGTGGCCTTGAACGTGATGCCGCCGCCGAGGGGCACGACGACGGTGTCCCCCCGCGGCTTCTGAACGTTCACCCCGAACACCTCCCGGTGCACCATAACCGGGACCCGTCGCTCCTGCCCGAAGCCGCTGGCCCCGATCTCGGCCCGCCCGCCGGAGATGGCCGTGGCCACCCCGCGTCGCGAGACGGTGACGATGTTGGGGTTGGAGGTGGACCAGGTGAGCGCACCGGGATCCACGGGCCGGTTGCTCTGGGTAGGCACCACCACCCGGACCGAATCGGACATGGCGGGGGACAGGGCTACCACGGGATCCCCGAAGGCCCAATCGGCCACGGCCACCTCCACCTGCACACGGCGTAGCAGCCCCGCGGCGGTAGAGGCTTCGATGAGACCCGTTCCCGGCGCGATCCCCACGACCCTGCCGGTGCCGTCCACCGTGGCGACCTCCGGTCGGAACGAGCGCCAGGTGACGGGGGTCGCGGTCGCCGGCGTGCGGTCGTCCTTGAGGAACAGCAGCCTGAGTTGCCGGTCCTCCGCGGGGAAGAGGTACACACGGGTGGGCTCGATCTGGAGCACCGTGGCCACGCCCGTACCCGTCGGCCCCACCAGGGCGCCGCTGGTGACCGTGACCGAGACCGTCTTGGTGAGCTCCCCCGCCCGGACCTCCACAAGGCCTGTTCCGGCGCCCACGCCAATGAGGAATGCCGCCCCCGGCAGCCCCGGGTCCTCCTCGATCCGCACCACGCCCGGCGCCCTGCTGGTCCACTGGAACCGGGTGTTGGCGACGTCGCCGTCGCGGTCGTACGCCGTGGCCAGGACTTCCTCCCGCTGGCCCACCGCCAGGGTAACGGCGGGTGGAAGCACGTCCAGCGATGCCACGGCCTGCGCCGCCAATTCCGTCGGCGCGGCCGTCAGCACACCGGCCAGGGCCGCCGCGGCAACCCGTGTTCTCTGCAGCATGGGCTCAGTACCCCTTGAATGCCCGTAAGTCGTGTTCAGAGTAGAAGATATGGGGCCAACGTAAGCCGCGCCGCCGAGTGGTGTCAAGCCGAGCTATCGCGTTTCTGCCGTGACCTCGGATCCGCCGACCTTGGTGCGGGCTCTTGCGCATCGGGGACATCCGGAAAAACTATAATGCGGCATATAGCTACTCACCGGAGGGAGCGCCAATGACGACATCCGACCCCTACGGCGGTGGTCCCGGCGGACCGGGGATGTGGGATCCCATGCCGCTGACCCCCCCGCCCCAGCCGCCTTCGGAACCCGAGCCAGGCGAGCTCATCTGGTCGCGGCCGGAGCCGGTGACGCCCCCGGCGGAGCCCGCTGCTGGAGCCGCCGAGAAGGCGCCACCCAAGAAGGCCGCCCCGAAGAAGCCGGCGAAGAAAAAGCCGGTGAAGGCGAAGAAGAAGGCCAAGAAGCCCGCCAAGAAGAAGGCCAAGAAGAAGAAGGCAGTGAAGCGGCGGGTGAAGAAGAAGGCCAAGAAGCCCGCCAAGAAGAAGGCCAAGAAGCGGCCCAAGAAGAAGGCCAAGAAGCGGCCTAAGAAGAAGGCCGGGCGAGCAAAGAAGCGCTAGGGCTCTGCAGAGTCCTCGCGCGAGGGGTCCAGCCGCGCCAGCACGTGGGCGCAGTTGATCAGCGCGATGTGAGTGAGACCCTGCGGGAAGTTCCCCAGGAACTCGCCTGTGGCGGGGTCGATCTCCTCGGAGTACAGCCCCACGTGGTTGGCGCGGCTGAGCATCTCCTCGAAGATTCGCAGTCCGCTGTCGTAATCCCCGACCATCGCGAGGGCCTGCGCGAGCCAGAAGGTGCAGATGGAGAACGCGCCTTCCTCACCGCGCAGTCCGTCGGGTGAGCGGTAGCGATACACCAGCAACCCGTCGGGCGTGGTGAGGTCCTGCGCGACGGCCCGCACGGTGCTGCGTACCCTGGGGTCGCTGCGGTGCAGGAAACCCACCATGGGAATCACCAGCGCCGCGGCGTCCAGGTCGCTGGCGCCGTACGCGCTGACGAAGGTGCCGAGCTCCTCCGAGTAGCCCTGCGCCAATACCTCGGCCCGGCAGGCATCGGCCTCGATGCGCCACCGGGCCACGTCCCCCTCCAATCCGTGCGCCGTCGCCAGCTTCACGCCGCGGTCCAGCGCAACCCAGCACATGACCTTGGAGTAGACGTGGTGGCGCAGGTCGTGGCGGTGCTCCCAGATACCCGAGTCCTCGCGCCGCCAGTGCTCGGCGACCCAGTCCACCAGCTCGCGGAGCGCCTGCCACGTTCCCTCGGTGACCTCAAAGGACCGCGCCCACAGGTAAGCCGTCTCCAGCACCTCCCCGTACACGTCGAGCTGGAGCTGGTCGGCCGCGGCGTTGCCCACCCGCACCGGGCGGGACCCGCGATAGCCGTCTAGGTGGCCGAGTTCCGATTCCGGGAGCTCGCGGCGGCCGTCGATGCCGTACATGATCTGGAGGTGTGGGCGTCCCTTGTGACGGCACACGCGCTTGACGAACCGCATGAAGTGATCCGCTTCCTCGTGGTGCCCCAACACGTGGAAGGCGTAGAGTGTGAAGCACGTGTCCCGCAGCCATGTGAACCGGTAGTCCCAGTTGCGCTCGCCACCCATCACCTCCGGGAGTGATGTCGTCGCCGCGGCCACGGTCGCGCCGGAGCGAGCGTAGCACAGCAGCTTGAGGGTGATCGCCGAGCGCTCCACGACCTCTGAGTGCGCGCCGCGGTACCGCAGCCGCGCCGCCCAACTCCGCCAGTAGCTCACGGTGCCCGCCAGCGCATCCTCGGTGAGGTAGTGCTCGACGGGCCGCACATCGTCCTCGTCGTAGCGCAGGACCAGGGCCAGCGAGTCACCGGCGCTGAGCCGATGGTGGGCCTGCGCGACCCCGTCGGCGAAGCGCCAGTCGAGGCCCTCCGAGGTGGCCAGCGCCACCGCCTCGTCGATCCCGTCGGTGGCGAGGAGCCCATGGCGGCGCTTGTAGATGACCGTCGAGGAGGCGGCGTAGTCGAAGCCCGGCTGGAGGGTCACCACCACTTCCACCGAGCCATCGGTGCAGACCACGTGGCGGTGGATCTCCGAGGCCTGGAGGGCAGTCGGGCCCGCGGCGGCGATGGGCATGAAGTCTGTGACTACGGCTGCGCCCCCGGGGGGCGTGAACTCGGTCTGGAGCACTCCGGTGCGGGGCACGTAGCGCTGCCTTCCCCGTTCCGCTCCCGGCACCCCGACACGGAAGCGCCCGCCCCTTTCACAGTCCAGCAGCGCGCCGAACAGGCTGGGGCCGTCGAACCGCGGGAAGCAGCACCAATCGATGGAGCCGTCGACGCCCACCAGGGCAACCGTGCGCAGATCGCCGATCACGCCGTAGTCCGCGATATTCAAATAGGCCATCCGGATTCCCCCACGAGACGCGTGCCCGCGCCCTTGCATTCCAAGGGGTGCCCGCTACGTTCGACTCACTCCAGCAGGGAGCGCCCAATAATATGAGGCTCTGGATTGCACCAGTACTGATTCTCGCGGCCTGCGCTGCGCCCCAGACCCCTCCCCACAATCCCAGCCAGAGCGCCACCGACCTGCTCAGCGCCTCCGCGGACGCATGGAATCGGGGCGATCTGGAGGCGTTCGTCTCGGACTACGCCCATGACTCGACGACGACGTTCATGGCCGGGGGTCAGGTACAGTATGGTTGGGAGTGGATCCACGACAACTACACCCGGTGGTGGGAGCTGGGGAACGACCGGGACTCCCTGCGGTTCGAGAACGTGGCGGGCCGGGGGTTGGGGAGCGACTACATCCTGGCCACGGCACGCTTCGTACTGTTTCGGGGGGACTCGATCACCGGTAGCGGCCCGTTCACCCTGGTGTTGCAGCGTATCGACGGCGCATGGAAGATCGTTCATGATCACACGTCGAGTGATTGAGACGGGGAGGAGGGCGTTGGCCTGCGGCGCCCTCGTGCTCGCCGCTGCCTGTAATCCCGGCGCCGGGAAGACGGCCTACGTCGGCGCCGAGGTGTTCGACGGCAGCGGATCTCCCCTCATCCTGGACGCGGTCATCATCGTCTCGGGCGGGCATATCGAGGCCATCGGCCCACCCGATCTGGTGAGCATCCCCCGGGGAACCGAGGAGGTCCGGCTGGACGGACGCTGGGTGATCCCCGGGCTGATCGATTCCCACACCCACACGGAACCCTGGACCCTCACCCGCTTCCTGGCCTACGGTGTGACGACCGTCCGCGACGTGGGAGGGGCCCAGGGCGAGGTGATGGAGCTGCGGGACCAGATCGCACTCGGCGGCGTTCTCGGGCCGCGCATGTACGTCTCCGGCGCCGTGGTCGACGGCGCTCCCGCCACACGGGAGACGGCTACGGAGGTGACGACGCCGACGCAGGCGCGCCGTGCCGTGGACCAACTGACGCTCCTCGATGTGACGCAGGCGAAGATCTACACCAAGATCGACCGCCGCCTGCTCCGCGCCCTCATGGACGAGGCAAACGATCTCCATCTGCCCGTCACAGGCCACCTGGGCAAGGTGGACGCGGTGACAGCGGCCCGTATGGGGGTCATGACCCTGGAGCACATGACGGGTGTCGTCGAGGCCACCGTCAGAGACCCAAACCGGTTCTACGGGGCGCACAACGACTTCTTCCGTGGGTGGAATATGGTGGAGCGGGCGTGGGTGCGGCTCGATTCGGCCTCGCTCGAGCGGACGGCGCGCCGGCTCGTGGAACTCGGCGTGCGGATCGTTCCCACCCTGGCGCTCCACCAGGCGTGGAGCCGGCTCAACGACCGCAACTACATCGACCAGCTCGACCTCGCCGGCGTACCGGAGTCGGTGCAGACAGCGTGGAACGTCCCGGGTCTCATTCGCCGCGCCCGGCTCCAGTCCGACGACTTCAGGGCGTTCCGCCGCTCCCGCACGGCGCAGGACCGCTTCGTCCGTCTGTACCAGCGGGCCGGCGGCCTGATAGCCGCGGGGAGCGACGCGCCCAACCAGCTCCTTCCGCCCGGCGCCAGCCTGCACGACGAGCTGGCACTGCTGGTACGGGCCGGGCTCCTGCCCCGGGACGCGCTGCTGGCCGCCACGCGGGATGGCGCGCGGCTGTTGGGCGCCGACTCGATCGGGGTGCTGCAACCCGGAGCCGTGGCCGACTTCGTGATCCTGAGCGGGAACCCGATGGAGAACATCGAGAACACGCGGGAGGTCGAGCGCGTAGTGTTTCGCGGCGCGGCCTACTGGGCCGACGATCTCAAGGAAGGGTGGTAGCCGATGATGAGACGCACTGCACTGGTCGCGGCACTCTGCGTCGCTGCCTGCGTCCCGGGCGGCAAGCGCTACGACGTCGTCGTGCGGGGCGGCTGGATCGTGGATGGCACGGGCAACCCCCGCTACCGGGGCGACATCGCCATCGAGGGCGACCGCATCGTCGCGGTGGGACAGCTGGGCAACGCGCGGGCCCGCCGCACGATCGTCGCCACCGATCTGGTCGTGTCCCCCGGGTTCATCGACATGCTGGGCTGGTCCGAGCTCAAGGTGCTGGCCGACGGCCGCGCGGCCAGCAAGATCACCCAGGGCATCACCACGGAGGTGACGGGAGAGGGCTCGTCTGTTGCGCCCCAGACCGCGGCCACCATAGCCGACGACGCCGAGTACCACGAGTCTCTCGGCATCACGGTGGACTGGTACGACCTGGACGGCTACTTCCGACGGCTCGAGGAGTCCGGCTCGACGATCAACATCGCATCCCTCGTGGGCGCCACCCAGATCCGCATGGCTGTCCTCGGCAGCGAGGACCGCGCACCGACACCGGCGGAGCTCGAGCGCATGGTGGCCCTGGTGGACACCGCGATGATGCAGGGCGCCCTGGGCATCTCCACGTCCCTGGTGTACGCGCCGGCGTTCTACGCCTCCACCGAGGAGCTCATCGCCCTGGCCCAGGCAGCGAGCCGCCACGGCGGCATCTACGCCACCCACCTGCGCGACGAGGGCCGCCGCATCGACGAGGCCATCGACGAGGCCCTCCAGATAGGGCAGGCCGCCGATATCCCCGTCGAGATCTGGCACCTGAAGCGGGCCGGCCAGGACAGCCACGGGACAATGCCCCGCATCCTGACCAAGCTCGACTCCGCCCGGGGGGCCGGGAGGGACATCACCGCCGACCTTTACCCCTACGTCGCATCGGCAACGTCCCTCGACGCCAGTATTCCTCAGTGGGCCCACGAGGGGGGCGACTCAGCGATGATCGCGCGGCTGCGGGATCCGGCGGAGCGTCTCCGTATCCGGGCCGACATCCTCAACCCCCCCGGGGGCGTGGAGAGCTTCTTCCGTGGCGCCGGCGGCGGCGCCGGGGTGTTGGTGGCCGGTGTCCTCCACGACTCGCTGCGCTATCTCCAGGGCAAGAGCGTTGCCGAGGTCGCGTCGGAGTGGGGCGTGGACGAGCTGGAGGCCGTCTTCGAGCTGATCATCAGGGACAACGGACACACCGACGCCATCTACTTCAGCATGAACGAGTGGGACGTGCGCTCTGCCATCGGGCACTGGTGGACCAGCTTCTGCACCGACTTCGGCGCGGTGGCCGTGGACGGCGTTCTCTCGGAGGACATGGTGCACCCCCGCGTCTACGGCAGCTTCCCGCGCATCCTGGGCCGCTACGTGCGCCAGCACGGCGTGCTCTCATTGGAGCAGGCAATCCGCAAAATGACCTCGCTGCCGGCGCAAAGGGTGGGACTGCTCGACCGGGGAATCCTCCGCCCGGGCATGGCCGCGGACATCGCCGTGTTCGATCCGGAGACGATCATCGACCGGGCGACATTCGCCGATCCCCACCAGTACTCCGAGGGCGTCGAGTACGTGTTCGTGAACGGGAAGCTGGTCCTGGACGGCGGGGAGATCACGAGGGAGCGGCCCGGGAGGGGGCTGCGAGGTCCGGGCTGGGTCGGGGAGTGAGTCCTTCCCTCGCGCTCGGTGCGCAGCTACCCGGTGAGATGTCCCATGGCCCGCAGGACCCACCAGGTCCCCACTCCCAGGCTCGCAGCCGCTGTCACCAGGGCCACGACGCGGGCCAGGGTGACGGTCGAGGCGGCCCTGCCCGCCGCCACGGCAGCCAACACCGAGTAGAGGCCCATGGCGAGCACCGTCCCCAGGCCGAAGGCCGCGAGGTACGCCAACGCGGCCCAGGTGTTGGGGATCAACGTTACGGGGATCAGGGCGACGACCGGAGCGGTGCCGGCGAGGCCGTGTACGGCGCCCACGAGGGTGGACAGGTGCCGGTGCCGCCGGGCGGGATCATGGTGGGCATGGCTGTGGGGATGCTGCGCCGGGGAGTGGGCATGTAGGTGTGCGTGCCCCTCATGATCGTGGGGCGCGTGCACATGGATACGTCGGGAGGCACGCAGCGCCCAGAGGCCGAGGACCACGAGCATGGCGCCCACGCCGAGCTCGGCCCAGCCGCTGACGCCCGCGGGAATGGCCACGCCGGACCATATGAGGCCGCCACCTACGATCAGCACCACCAGGGAGTGGCCCAGCCCCCACCGCACACCGAAGGACACGGCGGTGCGCACGTGGGGCCGGTTGCCGATGAAGGCGCTGACTGCGACCATATGGTCGACCTCGAGGGCGTGCGCCACGCCCAGGGCAAAGGCGGTGGCCAGGGCGATCCCCATGGCGCGTATTATAACGGAGGAGTTCGGAGAGCGAATGACCGAGACGCCACGCGACCAGCGACCGCGGATCCGGCTCACTACGCTGTCGCACGGCGCGGGTTGAGCCTGCAAGCTCAGCTCGGCTGAGCTGACGCAGGTCCTGCGTCACTTGCCCGCGGCCGAGGACTCACGTATCCTCGTGGCCGCGCTCACGCGCGACGATGCGGCGGTCTTCAGGACCTCGGACGACCGCGCCATCGTGGCGACGGTGGACTTTTTCGCACCCATCGTGGACGACCCGTACGCGTTCGGTGCGATCGCGGCGGCGAACGCCCTGAGTGATCTCTACGCCATGGGTGCCACCCCGCTGTTCGTCCTCAACCTGGTGGCCTGGCCGCGGGACGAGGCCATGCTGGAGCTCTTGGGGGAGACGATGCGGGGCGGGGGGGACAAGGTGCGGGAGGCGGGCGCCTTCGTGCTGGGCGGGCACTCCATCGACGACAAGGAGCCCAAGTTCGGCATGGTCGCCGTGGGCGACGTGCACCCGGACCGCGTGATCACCAACGCCGGTGCCCGGCAGGGGGACCGGCTGGTCCTCACCAAGCCGCTGGGAACGGGGATCCTGAGCACCGCTCTCAAGCACGCAATGATCACCGAAGTGGACATGGCGCAGGCGATCCGCTCGATGGCGACGCTGAACGCCGGCGGCATGCGGGCAATGCAAGAGGCTGGGCAGTCCGGGCACGCTGCCACGGACGTGACGGGGTTCGGGCTGATGGGGCACCTACACACGATGCTGAGCGCCAGCGGTCGAGGCGCGCGCATCGCAGCGGCTGCCGTGCCGCTGTTCGACCGCACCGAGGAGCTGATTCGCGACGGTGCCATTCCCGGAGGGACGAAGCGGAACCTCGAGGCGGCCGCGGACTACGTCGCCTGGGCACCGGGCGTCGACCAGGCCACGCGCACGTTGCTGTGCGACGCGCAGACATCCGGCGGCCTGCTCATCGCAGTGGCCGCGGACCGGACGGAGCAACTCCTCACTGCGCTGCACGCCCACGACACGCCGGTCGCCGCAGTCATCGGTGAGATTACCGCGGGTGCCGAGCCCGTCATCGAGGTGGTCGAGGGCGATGCCTAGGAAGAAGCTGTTCACCGCAGTGGTCCATGCCGACGAGAGCTGTCTGCGCAACGGCCTCGAAGGCCCCAATCCCGGAGGGGCCGGGGCGCTCATTGAGGTGCGCTCGCGCGGGACGATCGCCCGCCGCGACGTCTACATCTCGTCGCCCGACACCACCAACAACCGCATGGCGCTAGCCGGCGCCGTCGCCACGCTTGCCCTCCTCAGTCAGAAGGGCAACCGCTTCCGGGTGGTCTACGTATCCGATTCGGAGTACCTCGTGAAGGGTATGCGGGAGTGGGTGCGAGGCTGGCAGGAGCGGGGGTGGCGTCGCAAGGGCGGCAAGATCGAGAACCTCGAGCTGTGGCAGAAGCTGGTGCAGGCCACCGAAGGTCACGAGCCGGTGTGGGAGTGGGTCAGGGGCCACGCCGGACATCCCAAGAACGAGTACGTCAACGACCTCGCGATGTGGGCCGCCCGGGAGCAGGTGCACTCGCAGGGTGCCGTGCCCTCCCGGTTCGGGGAGTGGCTGGCTGAGGGGCGCGCCAAGGGTAAGTTCACCGACTACGACCCCGACGGGACGTTCGTCGAACTCGAATCGATGAGCCGCGTATGACGGTCTACAAGGACGGGGTGCCGGACAACACGCACCCGCTCAACCTCCTCCCGGACGGCAGCGAGCCGCAGCGCGACCGGATCCCGCTGTACGAGGTGTACATGCGCATGGCGGAGGAGCTCGCGAAGCGGTCCACCTGCGCCCGGCTCCAGGTCGGGACGGTGATCACGGATGCGCAGCTCGAGAACGTGGTAGCCATCGGGTACAACGGGAACGCCAAGGGGTTCCCCAACCGGTGTGACTCCGCGGTGCCGGGGAGTTGCGGCTGCATTCACTCCGAGATCAACGCCATGGTGAAGGCGCCCGGCGGCATACGCGACAAGGTCGTGTTCCTGACCGATAGTCCCTGCGTGGCCTGCGCCAAGGCCATGATCAACTCCGGAGTCACGCACGTCTTCTTCCGCCGGAGGTACCGCGACCCCAGCGGCGTCGAGCTCCTGGCCACGGCGGGCGTCGCCCCAGTGCATTACGATCGCTGGGCCGGCGAGTGGCGCTGAGCACGCGGCCTATGGACGATCTCGACCGCCTGTTCCGCCACCTCGTCAACCACTTGGCGACGGAGGCCCCGGAGCGCCTGCGCTCGCCGTTCGAGATCGCCGAGCTGTACCAGAACATCATCCCCTATCGGGGCCACCGACGCTCCCTCAAGCTCGACTCCATCGAGGACTACGAGATGGCATTGCTGCGGCTCCTGTCGGGCGAGCGGGGCTACGCCGCTGTCGAGCCGGTAAACGTACAGGAGACCTTCGTGCTGGAGTCGGAGTCGGTCAATCCCAACCCCGGTGCTTTTCGCGACTTCGCCGCGGCCACCGTACGGTTGAGCCACGGGGCAGTGCGCTCGGTGCTGGACGAGAAGGCGGCGTACGCGCCGCCGGAGCCCGCCACCGAGGATTCGGAGTACGCCCCTCCCGAGGTGACGGAGCCCGAGCCGTCGAGCCCGCCGGAGCCGGAGCCCGCCGGCAGCGGGGGCGGGCTGGTGTTCGAGGCCGTCGAGGTCACCTGCCCGCACTGCCAGGAGGAGCTCCCCGGGGGGAGGCGCGTGATCTTCTGCCCCTTCTGTGGGCAGCAGCTGGAGGAGTCCCGGTGCGCCCGGTGCGGCGATCCCCTGGAGCCCGGTTGGCAGTTCTGCGGGACCTGCGGGCAGACCGTGTCGGAGTAGCACCTTGGCGCGTAGCGCAAGCGTCGCGGTCATCCCCGGCGACGGTATCGGTCCGGAGGTCATCGACGCAGCCATCCCCGCCCTCGAGCGCGCCGCGACGCTCGACGGCGTGACGCTCGAGTGGGAGCGCCTGCCGTACGGGGCCGACCACTACCTCGCCACCGGCGAGACGCTGCCCGAGAGCGCGTTCCGCCATCTGCGGGACGACGTGGACGCCATCTTCCTGGGCGCCCTGGGCGATCCGCGGATCCCCGACAGCCTGCACGCGCGGGACATCCTCTTGGGGCTCCGGATCAAGCTGGACCTGTACGTCAACTTCCGCCCCTGCCGGCTGCTGCACCCCGCGCTGTGTCCCCTCAAACCCGGTGCCGAGGGCGAGCGCCGCATAGACCTGGTCATCTTCCGGGAGAACACCGAGGGCTTCTACCTGGGCCGCGGCCGCAGCACAGATGTGGGTACCGAGAACGAAGAGCAGATCGCCGAGGAGGTGCACACTGGACGCCGCGTCAAACGGATCCTGGAGGCGGCGTTCACCTGGGCCACGGAGCAGGGGAGAGGGCGCGTCACCATGAGCGACAAGTCGAACGCCGTGCCGATGCACCAGCTGTGGCAACGGCTGTTCGAGGAGGTGGGCGGCAGGTACCCGCAGATCGAGCGGGAGCACCGCTACGTAGATGTTCTGGCCATGGAGCTGGTACGCGTCCCCGAGCGCTTCCAGGTCATCGTGACGAACAATCTGTTCGGCGACATCCTGTCGGATCTGGCCGCCGGACTCGTCGGGGGATTGGGCCTCGCGGCGAGCGCGAACCTCCACCCCGGCCGGCCCGGCTTGTTCGAGCCGGTGCACGGCTCGGCGCCCCCGCTCGCCGGCAAGGGCGTCGCTAACCCGCTGGCCGCAGTGTTGACCGGCGCCCTCATGCTGGAGCAGCTCGGCGCTCCGCACGGCGCCCGCCGGCTTGAGGAGGCCGTGCGCGCCGCGTTGCACGAGGGCGTCACCACGGCCGATCTCGGTGGCGCGCTATCCACCGCAGACGTGGGACGCTGGATCACCGAGTACGTCACCTGATCGCAGCCGCGAACGGACCTGGGGCCCTCGGGTACCAGGGTTATATTTGCTCCTTCCCGATTGATCCCGCAGCAGCGATCGAGGACCTCCCGCATGAAGACTCAGGGCAAGCACCAGGACATCGTCTTTCTCTCCGGCGTGCGCACGGGTTTCGGCAAGTTCGGCGGCACTCTCAGGGACCACTCCGCAACCCGGCTCGGCGCCGTCGCCGCCCGGCACGCCCTCGAGCGGGCAGGGGTAGAGCCAGATCAGGTGGACCACGTCGTATTCGGCAACGCACAGCAGACGTCGGCCGATGCCATCTACCTGGCACGCCACGTCGGCCTTCAGGCCGGCCTGCCCGTCGAGGTACCCGCGGTGACGGTGAATCGCCTCTGCGGCTCGGGCTTCGAGTCCATCATCCTGGCCGCGCAGCAGATCCTGCTGGACGAGTCCCGTGTGGTGCTGACCGGTGGCACCGAGTCGATGAGCCAGGCGCCGCACGTGTTGCGCGGCGCGCGCTGGGGCCTTCGCCTGGGGCCGGTGCCGCCCCTGGAGGACTCACTGTGGGAAGCTCTACGCGACCCGCAGTGCGGCCTCTCGATGGCGGAGACGGCAGAGAACCTCGCCGAGAAGCACGCCCTCAAGCGTGAGGACGTGGACGCTTACGCTCTCCTCAGCCAGGAGCGCGCCAAGCGGGCCTGGGACGATGGCGTCTTCGACCCCGAGGTGATCCCGGTCCCCATCCCGGACCGCAAGACCAAGCAGGTGGTCGACTGGAGGGCGGACGAGCACATGCGCCCGGACTCGACACTCGAGGGATTGGGTGCCCTGCCGCCATATTTCAAGGCGGACGGATTGGTGACGGCCGGTAATGCGTCGGGCATCTGCGACGGCGCGGCGGCTGCGGTCGTTGGCGGCGAGAGCACGGCCCGAGATCTCGGGCTCCAGCCGTTGGGCCGGCTGGTGGCCTGGGGCGTCGCCGGCGTCGAGCCCAAGTACATGGGAATCGGCCCGGTCCCGGCGGCCAGGAAGGCGCTGGCCGCGGCGGGGATGAAGCTCGAGGACATGGATCTCATCGAGGTCAACGAGGCCTTCGCGCCGCAGTACGTCGCCGTCGAGAGAGAGCTGGGGCTCGATCGGGAGCGCACCAACGTGCACGGCGGCGCCATCGCCATCGGCCACCCCCTTGCGGCGAGCGGCACCCGCATCACCATTCACCTGTTGCATGCCCTGCGGCAGGCCCGCAAGCGCTACGGACTCGGGTCGGCCTGTATCGGCGGCGGCCAGGGCGCGGCGGTGATCGTCGAGGCGTACTGAAACGATGCACGATCTCGTTCCCCATTCGCGAATCGACCGAGCGGCGCTGGAGCGGATCATTCGGCGCGCGGCGGAGCTACAGGCAGGCGAACGAGACATCGGCGAGGGGCTCACCGAGCAGGAGTTGCTGCAGCTCGGGCTGGACGTCGGCATCCCCTCGAGCTATCTGCAGCGGGCCCTCCTCGAGGAGCGCACGAGGGCCGTTGCCGGTGCTGAGCCCGGAGTGAAGGCATGGCTGGCTGGCCCGGCCCGTCTCGCGGCGCAACGCACCATCCCCGGGGAGGCCCGGCAAGTGCGGGAGGCGCTCAACAAGTGGATGACCGAGGGCGAGCTGCTGGCGGTGAGGCGGCGCTACCCCGAGCAGACGTCGTGGGAGGCCCGTCAGGACATGTTCTCCTCGCTCAAGCGCGGGCTGCAGATGGGCGGTCGCTCGTACGAGCTCTCCAGAGCCAAGGAAGTCGTGGGGCAGGTCGTACCCCTGGAGGAGGGGCGCTGCCATGTGCAACTCCTGGCAGACCTCTCCAACACGCGTGCCGGCCACCTCGCCGGTGCCGCGACCCTCGCCGGCCTGGGGGCCGTGGCAACCGTCGTAGGCGTGACGCTCAACGTGGTTCTGCCGGTCGCCCTCATTCCGGTGGCCCTGGGCGCGCTGCTGGGATTCGTGACGGCGCGGCGCCGACGGGCGCAGCTCGAGCGCGTTCATGTGGGACTCGAGCAGGTCATCGACCGCCTGGAGCACGGCGAGATCGAGACCACGCCCGAGCTCGGCGGGCCGCGCCAGAGCGCCTTCCTCCGCATCGCCGACGAGATCAAGAAGACGTTCCGGTCGTGAGGGGCGGCGCCATCATACTGCCAGCAATCATCCTACCCACTATCACATACTGGGGCCCCGAGCATGCTTCCTGAAACGGCCGCACAGTGGCACGCGGCGCTGAACGACATCCCGTCGGTTCTGTTCATTCTCGCGGTGGCTTTCGAGCTGGCGGGCGACGCAACCGGGCGCGATTCCCTGCGGGCAACGGGATTCTGGATGCTGGTAGTCGGCGCCGCGGGCGCGGTCCTCAGCGTGATCTCCGGCCTGCTGGCCGAAGAGACGATAGAGCATGGCGGCGGCGTGCACTTGGTCATGGAGCGGCACGAGACCCTCGCCATAACGCTCACGGTGGTGTTCGTGATCCTCGCGGCATGGCGCATCTGGCGCGGCGGGGCGCTGCGTCGCAGGGAGCGGCGGGCCTATCTCACCATCGCCGCTATCGGAGCGCTGGGGATCCTCTGGACGGCACACGTCGGCGGCACGATCGTGTACGGATATGGGGGTGGCATTCCCACCCAAGTGCTGGAGGGCGCCCTCGCTGAGCGCACGACGGGCCACACCCACGGACCGGATGAGGCACAGGAAGGAGAGGCCGATGCGGACACGGCAGACCACGTCGACCCGCCCGGCACCCCGCCACACGAGCACGAGTAGACGCGGCGGCCGGCGCGGGGGTGCCGGGGGAACGTCGCTGCTGCTGGCGGCGCTCACCCTCATCGCGATCTCGGCTGGGTGCACGGCGGGCGCCGTCCGCCCGTACCTGCGACCGCTGCCCGACGCGCTCCGTGACACGCTCCGGGCCTCACCGGAGGACGTGATCACCGAGATCGCGGGGCTCGTTACGGTCGAAGGCCTGGCGATCCGCTGGAACAGCCCGATCGAGGGCTACCTCGAGACGGAGTGGTACGATGTCGTGGCGCGGCGCTCAGGGAGCGAGAACACCCTGGATCCCGAGCGCGTCGTGCGACTCCGGTTCTTCGCCGACCCCGTACGGCAGGGCGAGACCGAGCTGGTGTCCGAGGCCGTACTGCGACACATGGTGGATCCGTCGCTTCCGCCGAGGGAGCTGGAGGTCATGGTACCCCCCGGTCATGGCGGCGACCAGATCCTCCGCCGTGTCCTGGACGCCGTGAGGGTGCGCTTTCCGGGCGCCTCACCGTGATCGAACGAGCGCGCCCGCCGGACCGCGACCTCACCGCTCGGCGCTGGGACGTGATCGTCGTAGGCGCGGGGCCCGCCGGGTCGACCGCTGCGCGGGAGCTCGCCGCGCTGGGACACGAGGTCCTGCTCCTCGACCGCTCGCCCTTCCCCCGGGAGAAGGTCTGCGGGGACGGCCTCATCCCCGATGCGTTGAACGCTCTGCGTCGGGCCGGGCTCTTCGAGCAGGTGCTGGCCGCCGGCTATCGCACCGAGACTCTGTCGGCCTTCAGTCCCTCGAGTGTCCGGGTCGACTTGCAGGGCGAGTTCGTCACCCTGCGGCGACGACGACTCGATCTCATGTTGCAGCAGGCCGCCCTGGCCAGCGGTGCGGTGTTTCACGTCGCCCCGGTGCAGCGTATCACCGAGCACGACGACGGCACGGTGACCGCGGCCGTTGCCGGCAGCCCAACTCCGTTCCGTGCCCGCGCCGGCATCGTGGCTACGGGAGCGGACGTCGCTTTGCTCGACCGGCTCGGAACAACGCATCGGCGGACCCCCAGCGCCATTGCCCTGCGGTGCTACGTGCGCTCATCCCTCTCCCTGCGGGAGCTCGTGATCGTGTTCCACCGCTCCGTCCTGCCTGGGTACGGCTGGATCTTCCCGCTGGGCGGCGGCGAGTACAACGTGGGATGCGGCATGTTCTACCACCGAGATGAGAAGCGGACGAACCTGCGCGCCACCTTCCAGGCCTTCACGACACACTTCCAGCTTGCCCGTGATCTGATGGCGGCGGCGGCGGAAGTCACTCCGCTCCAGGGAGCGCGCCTTCGCTGCGGGCTCGACCGCGAGGTGGCGCTCCCGGGGCGGCGCATCCTAGCCATCGGCGAGACGGTCGGGGCCACGTTCCCCTTCACGGGTGAGGGAGTCGGGAAGGCCATGGAGACGGGTGAGGTGGCCGCGGGACAGGTGCACCGCGCACTCGTCGACCGCGAGCCCGCGCACCTGGCGCGCTTCCCCGAGCTGCTGCGGGCCCGACTCGCCCCCAAGTACGCCGGCTACCGCGTGGCCGAGGACTGGATCTCCCGGCCTTGGGTGACCGACTTCGTCGCGCGACGAGTACGTAGCAACCCGGCACTGCGCCGCGTGGCCGCCGGCGTGCTCGACGAGACGGTGGACCCACGCACCCTGTTCTCCTGGCGCTTGCTCCTGCCGCATTGGATGCCGTGGAGGGCACGGTCGGCGAGGTCCAGACGATGACCGCCACCGCCCCCTCAGCGACGCCGGCCCACGATCGCGCGTTCGGCGACGCCATGCTCCCCAAGGTGTCGCGCACCTTCGCGATCTGCATACGGCTGCTGCCTGGTGACCTCGAGCAGCCGGTGCTCGTGGCCTACCTGCTGTGTCGCATCGCCGACACCATCGAGGATTCCCCCACGCTGTCGGCGAGCGAGAAGGAGCGTCTGTTCGCGCACTTCAGAGACTGCCTCGAATCGTCCGTCTCGGACGCCGATCAACTGCGGGAGGCCTTTGCGGAGCCGCGATCCGATGAAGAGCTGTTGGCGCGGGAAGCCGACGCCGTGCTGCGGGGGTTCCGCCGGCTGCCGGAGGCGCAGCAGACGGCCGTCCGGCCCTGGGTCCAGGAGATGACCGCGGGCATGGCCGAGTTCGCCCACCGCGCGGAAGGCGGACCGGGCGCTCACCTCGAGGCGCTCGCCACGGTGGGCGAGCTGGACCGCTACTGCTACTACGTCGCCGGCACCGTGGGCCATCTCCTCACCGAGCTGTTCCGGCTGCATGACGGACCGGCGGACGCCGCGCGGTGGGAGCGACTGCGCTCCCTGGCCACGAGTTTCGGACTAGGGCTCCAGCTCACCAACATCGTCAAGGACGTGGCGGACGACCGCCGGCGCGGCTGGAGTTTCGTGCCGCGGCAGCTGTGCGATATCGCAGGGATTCACCCGGAGGATCTTCAGGATCCGCGGTTCCGTGACGCCGGCCGACGTGTCATGCTGAGCCTGATCGCGAAGGCGAAGGGCCATCTCACGGACGCACTGGAGTACTCCACCACGCTCCCCCGGCGGCAGTACGGCGTCCGGCTCTTCTGTCTCACGTCCCTGTACTTCGCGGTCCGCACCCTCCACCTCGCCGAAGACGACCGTCGACTACTGGATCCGGACCACAAGGTCAAGATCTCCCGGGCCGAAGTGTACCGCACGATCGCGACGACCCGGATCATCGCCCCGAGCAACGGACTGGTGCGGGCGTACTTCCACCACCTCGCCGGGGACGCATGGACGCGCCCCCCTTCCGAGAACGGTCCGGCGGACCCCGGGACAGCGGCGTAGATGGCGAAGAACTCCGCCGACCTCCCATCACCGCCGGGGTTTCGCGGGCGCTGGCTCACGCAGTTCGAGGTGCGCTGCGCCTACAGTGAAGGGGCGGGACCGTACCGGCTGGTTCCCGCGGCGGTGGCCATTCCGGCGGATCGGGATGACGTCGTAGGAGTGGTGCGCTGGGTGGCTCAGGAAGGACTGGCCCTGATTCCTAGAGGAGCCGGCAGCGGGATGCCCGGAGGAAACGTCGGGCGCGGCGTGATCCTCGATCTCCAGCGACTCCGCCAGCCGTTCTCCATCTCGACTCGGGGAACCGCAGCCGCCGGAGCGGCGGTCACCTGGCGCGCCCTGAGCGACGCCGCCGCCCCCGAAGGACTGCGGTTGCCGCCCGACCCCTCGAGCGGCGAGTTCTGCACCATCGGCGGCATGATCGCCACCAACGCCGCAGGAGCGCGCTCGGTACGCTACGGGCCCATGCGCCAGTGGGTGCGTGGCCTGGAGCTGGTGACGGCCGACGGCGAATGCGCATGGCTCGCCCGCGGCGCTCCCGACAGCCCGGTGACGTGTGGACCGCCCGCAGGCCAGCCCCACCCCTCCACACCACGGTTCCACCAGCGATTCGAGCGAGACGCCGCTGAGCACATCGGCCGTGCGGAGGCCGCGGTCCGAGAGCGGTTCCCGGCCATCCGCAAGAACACCTGTGGCTATGCGCTGGACTCCTACCTGGCGTCAGGAGATCTCCTCGACCTGGTGATCGGCTCCGAGGGAACGCTTGGGGTGATCACCCGGGCGGAGCTCCAGCTCGACCCGCTGCCCGGCGGCGTCGCCGGGTTGCTGCTCGGGCTGGACGGCCTCGAGTCCTTGGGGGAGGTGGTCACGCGCCTCAACGGGTTCGCCCCTGCCGCCGTCGAGCTCCTCGACCGAACGTACCTCGCGCTGGCGGGGGAGCGGGAGCCCGTGTCTCAGGGCGGAGCGGCGGCCGTGCTGCTAGTGGACTTCGAGGCCGAGGACGGCGAGGCCGCGCGCGCCGTCGTCGAGGGGGCGGTCGAGCAGACCGCCGACCTCTGTACGTTCGCCGAGCCTGCGCTGACACCCACGGAGCGCGAGCGCCTCTGGAAGCTGCGCCACGCCGCCAGCCCGGTGCTGGCCACCCTGCCGGACACACGACGCTCGCTCCAGGTCATCGAGGACGGGTGCGTGCCGGTCCATCAGCTCGGCGCGTACCTCCTTGGAGTGCGCGAGGCGGCAGCGCGGCTGGGGATCGAGATCGTCGCGTTCGGACACGCGGGTGACGGACACCTCCACATCAACGCTCTGGTGGACGTCACGGACCCGGATTTCGAGGGGCGGCTCGAGGAGCTGCTCCTCCGAGTTTCCGACTTGCTGGTCGAGCTTCGCGGCAGCCCCAGCGGGGAACACGGCGACGGCCGGCTGCGGGCCGGGCTCGTCGAGCGAATCTACGGACCCGAGGTCGTGGAGCTGTTCGCCGCCGTCAAGCAGGCGTTCGATCCGGATGGCATCATGAACCCCGGCGTCATCCTCCCCGAGCCGAATGCGGCTCCCCTCGACCACTTGAAGGTCGGCCCTCGGGCCCGTGACATACCGGACGAGATCGCCGAGGGCCTCCGTGAGCTCGAGCGCACCGGGGGATGGGGCCTCTCCAAGACGGAGTTGCTATCGGGCCTGCAGCCTAGATAAATAGGATAGGCACCTGGCGTCGGGCGCCTCGCCGGCCTCCGGCGCCACCTCCCATCGACCCGAGGCTCATGCGACAGTACCTGGATCTCCTGCAGCACATCCTGGACCACGGGCGGCCCAAGCGCGATCGCACGGGCACCGGGACGCTCAGCGTGTTCGGCTATCAGATGCGGTTCGATCTGAACGCCGGTTTTCCGCTGCTGACGACCAAGAAGCTGCACCTCAAGTCGATCATCTACGAGCTTCTCTGGTTCCTGAATGGTGACACCAACGTCCGTTACCTCAACGACCACGGGGTCACCATCTGGGACGAGTGGGCGGACGAGAGCGGGAACCTCGGACCGATCTACGGAGCGCAGTGGCGCTCCTGGCCCACACCCGACGGCCGGCAGGTCGATCAGATCTCGCGGGTGCTCGAGCTGATTCGCGAGGACCCCGACTCGCGCCGCATGATGGTATGTGCGTGGAACGTGGGTGAGCTGCCCAAGATGGCGCTGCCGCCGTGCCACGTGCTGTTCCAGTTCTACGTGGTCGATGGACGGCTTTCCTGCCAGCTCTACCAGCGGAGCGCCGACACGTTCCTGGGCGTGCCGTTCAATATCGCGTCGTATTCCCTGCTCACCATGATGATCGCGCAAGTTGGCGGGCTCCAGCCGGGTGAGTTCGTCCACACATTCGGCGACGTCCACCTGTACAACAACCACCTGGAGCAGACGAAGCTCCAGCTGGGTCGCCAGCCCCGGGCGCTTCCCTCGATGCGGCTCAACCCCGAGGTCCGGTCCCTGTTGGATTTCGACTACGGGGACTTCACCCTCGAAGGCTACGACCCCCACCCCCGTATCGCCGCCAAGGTGGCCGTCTGATCGTATCCCTCATCGCCGCTGTCGCGGAAAACCGGGTGATTGGCCGCGACAACGCTCTGCCCTGGCGGCTGCCCGCCGACATGCGGCACTTCAAGTCGCTCACAACCGGGCACACCGTCATCATGGGCCGGCGGACCTACGACTCTCTCGGCGAGCCGCTGCCAAACCGCCGCAACATCGTCGTCACCCGCGACCGAGCCCGCCGGTTCGCTGGAGCCGAGGTGGCACACGGCCTCGACGAGGCATTGGCGCTGGCGGCTGGCGACGACCAGGTGTTCGTGGCGGGCGGCGCCGACATCTACCGCCTCGCTCTGCCGCGTGCCGAACGCATCTACCTCACGGTGGTACACGCGGCCGTTGAGGGTGACACGCTCTTCCCCGAGCTCGACCTCGACGATTGGCGACTCGAGGAGGACATCCGGCACGCCGCCGACGGCCAGCACGCGCATCCGTACAGCTTCCGCGTGTACCACCGCTGTCGGCCCGAGGGGTAGCAGGCCGGTCCTTCCCCGTTCGCATCCCATCACGAGTCGATCGAGACGCTGCGCGCGAGTGTGACGCACGTCGCATCGACACGGCACGTGCGTTCCGAGCTTCCAACTCATGCGAAAAACCTATTGCATTACTGAACGGCATTCTTTATCGTGTTGCGCAACACAAGCTCCGTTTGGAGTTCGATGCGCATAGGGCTCGCGTTCAATCAGCGACCGGACGACGCCACCTGGAGAAGCGGCGGCACTGGTCGACCCTCCCCCGAGCCGTCTTCGCCCGTCGACGAGTACGTCGAGTGGGACGACCCGGAGACGATCGAGGCAGTCGGTAACGCACTGAGGGTCTTCGGCGATGTCGTCCTCCTCGAGGCCGTCGATGGCTTCGCCGGCCGCTTGCACGACGCCGGCCTCGACCTCCTGTTCAACATGGCCGAGGGGGTGCGCGGTCCCAACCGCGAGTCCCATGTGCCGGCCATCGCCGAGTTCCTCGGAATTCCCTACCTGGGCAGCGATCCCCTCACCCTGGGGCTGGCGCTTCACAAGGAACGCGCGAAGCAGATCTTCACGCACCACGGCGTGCCGACGCCGGCGTCCGTCGTGCTCCAGTCGGAGGCGGACCTGCCGGCGCTGCGGAGGGTGGACGGGTACCCGCTGTTCCTGAAGCCCGTGTGGGAGGGCTCCTCTAAAGGAATAGCCGAAGCGAGCCACGCACCCACGCCGGCCGCCGCACTGGAGCGCGCCAAGCATTTGTTCGCCGCCTACGGGCAACCCGTACTCGCCGAGGCCTACCTTCCGGGCGACGAGTTCACCGTGGCCGTTCTCGGGAACGGCCTCGAGGCGCGCGCGCTTCCACTCATCCGCTACAAGTTCCATGCCCTCCCCGACGGCGCCCTGCCCATCATGGGCTACGAGGCGAAGTGGCTGTGGGACCAACCCGACTCGGACATCGACATTCTGGAGTGTCCGGCGCGGGTACGCGATGGGATGGCGACGGCTATCACGGAGGCCGCGCTGGCCGCGTACCACGTGCTGGGCTGCCGGGACTGGGCACGGGTCGATCTCCGGCTCGATGCCGCTGGGACACCTCATGTGCTAGAGGTAAACCCGCTGCCGGGCATCATGCCGGATCCATCGGCTCACAGCTGCTTTCCGACAGCCGCGCAGGCCGAAGGCATGGGCTACGACGAGCTGATCCAGGAAGTCACGCGCATCGCCTGGCGTCGCCTCACCGGACACGAACTCAAGGTTTCATGCGCGTCGCCGTGATCTACGATGGCGGCGCGGACGACTGGAGTCCGGAGGACGTCCAGTCCGTACTGGAGCCCGTGAACGAGGTCTCCGGCTCTCTCGCGGCCGCTGGGCACGAGGTTTGGAAGGTCCCCGTGGAGGCCGATCTCGCGTGGTTCCACCGGGTCCGCGAGGCGGACCTGGTGTTCAACCTCTGTGAGGGCATCGGCGGGGTCAGCCAGTGGGAGTACAAGGTCGCGTCCGCCATCGAGCTCGCCGGCCTCCCGTACACCGGTGGGTCGGCGTGGATGATGACGGTGTGCCACCGGAAGCCCCTGCTCAACGCCGTGCTCCAGGCGGCCAACCTCCCAATCCCCCGCTGGCACGCTCCCGACGGCGAGCCGGTCCCCGGGGACTTCCCGCTCCCCGCGATCGTGAAGCCGGCCGCGGAGGACGCCAGCGTAGGCATCGACCAGGCCTCGATCGTGGCGACGCGGGAGCAGCTCGACGAGCGGGTGGCCGCGCACACGGAGCACTACGGGAGCGTGATCGTCCAGCAGTACATCCACGGTCGCGAGATCGCCACCGCGTTCGTAGGCGAGCACACTCTGCCGCTCTCGGAGATCGACTTCGACGGCATGCCCCACGGGGCCTGGCCCATCGTGTCATTCGACGCCAAATGGACTCCGGAGAGCCCCGAGTACTCCGGCACCCAGCCCGTTTGCCCGGCGCACGTCGAGCCGGCGCTCGCCGAGCGCATCGTCCGCGTGGCCCGGGCGGCGTGGCACGCCGTCGAGGGCCGGGGCTACGGGCGGGTCGACATGCGGGTAGACGCCGGCGGGCAGCCGTGGATTCTCGAGGTCAACCCCAGTCCGGACATCTCGAGCGACGCAGGCTTGGTGAACATGGCACGGGCCCAGGGGTGGTCGTACGACGACCTGGTATCGCGGATAGTCCGCGCGGCCCTCGAGGTGGCGCAGCGGCCGGCGGCGGCCCGCGTGCTGGCACCGACGGCGGGGGATCGGGTCGCATGACAGTGCGCGCCCCCACCATCACCCTGCGGGTGCCCCATGCGGCCGACCGTCGGCGCATCGCGGAGATGGTCGCGGCCACCGGTGTGTTCCGGCCGGACGAGATCAACGTGGCACTCGAGGTATTCGAGGAGGCCGTCGCCGAGCCCGGTGCTGACTATTTCGCCCTGGGAGCGTTCGACGAGGAACGACTCGTGGGGTTCACCCTGTGGGGCCCGACGCCGTGCACGGTCGCGACGTGGGATCTCTACTGGATCGTCGTGGATTCGGCCGCGCAACGCCTCGGTGTCGGCCGACAGCTGATGGCCGCCACCGAGGAGGCCATTCGGGCCAACGGCGGGCGGCTGGTGGTGGTCGAGACGTCCTCCCGCAGCGATTACGGCCCGACCCGCGCGTTCTACGAGTCTCTAGACTACAGGCGCGCCGCCCACATCCCGGAGTACTACGCTCCGGAGGACGACCTGGTCGTCTATACCAGGCACCTGGATCCTCCCCCAGCGGAGACGGCGCACCATGGCTGATTGGCAGAAGCTCCTCCACGAGCGGAGCCTCCGCTCCCTGCGACAGCTCGTCGACAGGTTCGGGGCCGAGCACTTCCCGGACTTGCACCGGCTCCAGGAAGCCGTGGACAACTTCGAGTTTCGGATCTCCCCGGCGATGGTGGATCTGATCCAGGAACCCGGCGATGCCATCTGGCGCCAGTACGTTCCCGACCTGCTGGAGTTGGAGGTCGTCGACGGCGTGCTCGACAGCCTCAACGAGGACGAGGACAGCCCGGTACCCAACATCACGCATCGCTACCCCGACCGTGCGCTGTTCCTGGTCAGCCCCGTGTGCGCCGCGTACTGCCGCTTCTGCACACGGCGCCGCAAGGTCGGCGATCCCGAGAAGATCTCCATGGCGCGGTTGGAGAGCGCCTTCCGCTATCTGGAGGAGCACCAAGAGATCCGCGACGTGATCCTGTCGGGCGGCGACCCCCTCATGCTGTCCGACCGCCGCCTCGATCTCATACTGGGCCGGCTGCGCAGCATCGACCATTTGGAGGTCATCCGCATCGGGAGCAGGGTACCGTGCCACCTCCCGGAGCGGATCACGCCCCAGTTGTGCAAGGTGCTGAAGAAGTACCACCCGCTATACATCAACACGCACTTCAATCATCCTATCGAGCTCACGCCCGCCGCGGTGAAGGGGCTCGGCCGGCTCGCCGACGCCGGAGTGCCGTTGGGGTGCCAGACGGTCCTGCTCGAGGGCGTCAACGACGACGTCGAGGTCATGAAGGAGCTGATGCAGAGGCTCGTAGCAGCGCGGGTGCGCCCGTACTACCTCTACATGTGCGACAACGTGGCCGGCGTGGAGCACTTCAAGACAAACGTCGAGAAGGGACTAGAGATCGTCGAGGGCCTGCGCGGCTGGACCAGTGGTCTGGCCGTCCCGCATTTTGCCATCGACGCACCCGGCGGGGGCGGCAAGGTTCCGCTGCTCCCCGAGTACGTGGAAGCGATCAACGAGGACGAGGTCGTGCTGCGTAACTACCGGGGCGAGCGCTACGTCTGGAAGCAGCCGAGAGAGGGAACCCTGGTGTCGGTCGGCATTCACGACCCGGAGTACGGATTGACGTCGCTCGAGCAGGCCCGGCAGCGGCGTGCCAAGCCGGCGCAGCGCAAGCGCTCCCGCAACGGCGGACGGCGGGCCACCAAGAAGAAGCGGGCCTAGGACACCCCGGACCCGCTTCGCATCGGCCGACCGCACGCCGGCCTATTTCTTCTCCTCCTCCAGCTCGCGCTCTCGCTCCGCCTTGACCTTCTCGGCGACGTCGGGCGGCACCTCCTGGTACGTCGAGAAGTCCCAATGGAACGTACCACGCCCGTGGGTCATCGAGTGGAGCTGTGTGGCGTACCGATACATCTCCGCTTCCGGCACGTAGGCCTTCACCCTCGTCAGGCGCTTGTCGGGCTCGCTCCCCAGAATCTGGCCCCGCCGGGAGGACAGATCCCCCATCACCTCCCCGAGGTTCTCCTCGGGCGTCCACACCTCGACCTGGAGAATCGGCTCGAGCAGTACCGGCTTCGCCTTCGGCGCCACGTTCCGGAACGCCAAGATGCCCGCCATCTTGAACGATTGCTCGCTCGAGTCCACATCGTGATACGATCCGTCGTAGCACTCGACCTTGAAATCCACAACGGGGAAGTGCGCCAGCACACCCCGATGTGCAGCCTCCTGGATCCCCTTGTTCACCGCGGGGATGTACTTGTTGGGAATCACACCGCCCTTGATCTTATTGTCGAACTCGTAGCCCGTCCCCCGCGGCAGCGGCGCGATGCGGATCCAGCAGTCGCCGAACTGGCCGCGGCCGCCGGTCTGCTTCTTGTGGCGGCCCTGTCCGTCGCCCTTCCCCTTGAACGTCTCGCGGTACGCCACGCGCGGCTTCCCCAGCTCAGCGTGCACGCCGAACTTCCGCTCCAGGCGGCCGACGATGATCTCCAGGTGCCGCTCTCCCCGTCCGCTGATCAGCGTCTGCGACAGCTCCGCCTCGAACCGGCTGTGGAAAGTCGGGTCTTCCTCGTGCAGCTTCTGCAGCCCGGTGGAGAGCTTGTCCTCTTCGCCCCGCTGCTTGACCTTCACAGAGAGCACCGTGAGTGGCCCGGGGAAGGGGATCTTGGGCAGCACCACCTGGTTGCTCTGCGTTGACAGTGTGTCGTTGGTGTGCGTGTCCTTGAGTTTGGCCACCACGCCGATGTCACCCACGTGCAGCATTGGAGCCTCGCTCCGCTCCTTCCCCTGCGCCACAGAGAGATGATTGAGCTTCTCGGTGGAGCTGCGCGGCGCATTGTAGACATCCATGCCGTTCGACACGCTCCCCGAATAGACCCGGAAGAACGACACGTCGCCCACGTGGGGCTCCGAGACCGTCTTGAAGACCTGCGCGACGAACGGCGCTTCGTCGCTCGGCTTGAGCTCGATCTTCTCAGCGCTGCCCCACTTCTCTGCCTGCGCAGGCGGCCGGTCCGTGGGCGCGGGCACAACCTCCACGAGCTTCGTCAGAAGTGCACGGACGCCATACGTCAGATGGCCCGACCCGCACAGGAGCGGGCAGATCTCACCGTCGGCCGCACCCTGTTTCATGGCCGCGATCGCTTCGTCCCGTGAGATCTCGTCACCTCCCAGGTACCGCTCCAGGAGATCGTCACTGGTCGTGGCGATGGTCTCCATCAGCTCTTGTGAGTACTTCTCGACCCGCTCCTGGTACTCCTCGGGGACGTCAACCTCGTCGTACTCCCCGGTCTTGGTCCCCTTCTTGTACATGTGGCACTTCTTCGAAAACAGGTTGACGATTCCCTTGAACTCGGGTCCCTCGCCAACCGGGATCTCGATCGGGACGACCTTAGGGGTGAGGTGCTGCTTGATGTCCTGGTAGACCTTCTCGAAATCGGCATGCTCCTTGTCCAGTAGCGACATGAAGAAGAGCCGCGGGATGCCGCGCTCCTCGGCGAATTCCCAGACCTTCTCGGTGCCGACCTCCACCCCTGACGTGGCGCCGACCACCACCAGCGCGGCGTCGGCCGCATACACACCGGCCATGGCGTCACCCATGAAGTCCAGGTAACCCGGGGTATCGATCAGATTGATCTTGACCTTGTTCCACTCGGCGTGGGCGAGGGCGAGGTTGATGGAGTACTGCCGATCGATTTCGTCGGGGGTGTAGTCGGTGAGCGCGGTTCCGTCTTCGACCCGGCCATGTCGTGTACTGCTTCCGGCCACGAACGCGAGGGCATCAACGAGGCTCGTCTTGCCGCTCGCGCCGTGGCCGACGACCGCGACATTCCGGATCGCCTCTCCCGTATAGACACGCACGTCTTCACCTCCTGATTCGGGGGATTCGGAACATGGCCCGGCTCCCTGCCACTCGCAAGCCCGCCATCCACGCCCCTTAGGCAGACGTCACTTCGGCAGTACCTTACTCGACATGGATCTCCGAAACGCCAACTGCATCGTCACCGGCGCCACTGAGGGGATCGGCCGGGCCATAGCCCTCGCCCTCGGCGACCGGGGCGCCCGCCTCGCCGTATGCGCCCGAACCGCCGACCGCGTGGATGCCATACTGGACGAACTCGAGGAGCGCGGGGTAATGGCAGTGGGGCAGGCGTGCGACGTGGCTGATGAGGCCAGCGTCGCGGCCTTTGCCGAATTGGCTCGTGAGGGTCTCGGCCCCGCCGACGTCCTGGTCAACAACGCCGGCCTGGCACACTTCGCGCCCGTCGCGGATATGACAGTCGCGCAGTTCGACGAGACCATGGCGGTGAACGTGCGCGGCGTCTTCCTGATGACCCGGGCGGTTCTCCCGGAAATGAGGCGCCGCGGCAGCGGCCATATCGTCAACATCGCCAGCCTGGCCGGCCGCAATCCGGTGCCGGGCGGCGCAGCCTATGCCGCCTCGAAGCATGCGGTGCTGGGGTTCTCCAAGTCGCTGTTCGGGGAGGTTCGCAAAGAAGGCATCCGGGTCGTGGCGATCTGCCCCGGATCAGTGGTGACGCCCTTCTTCGACAAGTCGGGATCGGAGCTGGCAAGTCCGGAGCGGAAGCTGCAGGCGGAAGACGTGGCGGCGACAGTCCTGGCCGCCCTCGAGCTGCCCGACCGGGCGCTGGTCTCGGAGCTGGATATCAGGCCCACGAATCCGTAGCGAGGGTAGGCCTCACTTCGGCCCCTTCCCCAGCTTCCCGCCTACTTCACCCACACCGTTTTCACGTTCACGAACTCCCGGATCCCGAACACGGCCAGCTCGCGGCCGTAGCCCGACTCCTTGATCCCGCCGAACGGCAGTCGGGGATCCGACTTCACGAGCGCGTTGACGAAACACGAGCCGGCCTCCAGCTCCTCCGACGCGATGCGCTCCCCCCGGGCCGCATTCCCGGTGAACACGGCGGCGCCCAGGCCGAAGGGGCTGTCGTTGGCAATCCGGATCGCGTCGGCCTCGTCTTCCGCGGCGATGATCGCCGCCACCGGCCCGAACATCTCTTCGTCGTAGGCCGGCATCCCCGGGCAGACCCCGCTCAACACGGTGGGCGGGTAGAACGCGCCGGGACCCTCGGGGATCTCCCCGCCGAGCAGCACCCGGGCGCCGGCCTGCACCGACGCCGCGACCTGGCGGTGCAGGTCGTCCCGCAGGTCCGCCCGCGCCTGGGGGCCCACGTCCACGCCCTCTACGAGGGGATCCCCCATCGTCTTGACCCGCATCTTCTCGACGTAGAGCGCCTCGAACACCTCCAGCACCGGCTCGACCACGATGAACCGCTTGGCGGCGATGCAGCTCTGGCCGCTGTTGATGAGACGGGAGTTGACGCAGGTGTCGGCCGCCTCCTCCAGATCGGCGTCCTCCAGCACCACGTACGGGTCGCTTCCGCCCAGCTCCAGCACGGTCTTCTTGAGCGCAGCGCCGGCCGCGGCGGCCACCGCCCTGCCGGCGGGCCCGCTGCCGGTCAGGGTGACGGCGCGCACCTCGGGGGCGTTGATCACGTCCATCACGCGGGAGGAGCCGAGCACCAGCGTGCGGAAGAGGTCGTGCGGGAATCCCGCGTCGTGGAACACCGACTCGATCGCCGTGGCGCACCCCATCACGTTGGAGGAGTGCTTCAAGACCCCGGCGTTGCCCGCCATCAAGCCAGGCGCAGCAAACCGGAATACCTGCCACAGCGGGAAGTTCCACGGCATCACGGCGAGGACCACGCCCAGGGGCTGATGCGTGACGAAGCTCTTCGACGCGTCCGTTTCGATCTGCTCCGGGGCGAGGAAGGCCGCGGCGTTGTCGGCGTAGTAGTCGCACACCCAGGCGCACTTATCGACCTCCGCTCGCCCCTGGGCGAGCGGCTTCCCCATCTCCTGCGCCATGAGGATGGCGTACTCCTTGGCACGCTCACGCAGCACGGCCGCCGCCCGCCGCATCAACTCCGACCGTTCGGCGAAGTCCACCCGCCGCCACCGGTGGAAAGCCCGGTCGGCAGCAGCGAGAATGGCGGTCACCTCCTCACGTGAGACCTCGCGATAGGTGGCGATCCGCTCGCCGCTGGTGGGGTTGATGGACTCGATGGCCATTCTCACCTCCTCGCTCCCGCGTGCCGTGGGCGGCACGTCCCTTCGCAGGCCCCCTTGGACCCCGCGGTGCAATATACCCGGAGCCACAGCGTCGCCGGCGCTAGTGGGACATGCGACGGCCGGTGGTTATCTTCGGGGCCGAGGCACCCCCACTTCAAACCGCGGAGACACGGTGATCTTTCGAGAGGGCTTACTCGAAGGCCAGGTCGGCCTCGTCACGGGCGGCGGCACGGGCATCGGATTGGGCATCGCCACCGCGCTGGCTCGGCACGGGGCCGACGTCGTGATCGCCAGCCGCAAGCAGGAGAGGTTGGACGCCGCGGCACAGCAGCTCGGGAAGCACGGCGGCCGGGTGCTGGCCGTGCAGACAAACGTCCGCCAACCCGAGTCGACTCGGGCCATGGTCGACCGCGCACTCGACGCCTTCGGCCGCGTGGACCTGCTAGTGAACAACGCGGCCGGCAACTTCTACGCGCCGTCGGCCGAGCTGTCGCCCAACGGCTGGCGGGCGGTGGTTGAGACCGACCTCTACGGCTCGTTCTTCTGCTCGCAGGCGGTCTACCCTGCGATGGCGCAGCAGAGCGGCGGACGCATCATATCCATCTCCATGACCCTGCATTACAGGGGTTGGCCGCAGATGGCCCACGCAACCGCGGCGAAGGCCGGTGTGGACGCGCTCACCAAAACCCTCGCCCTCGAGTGGGCGCCGGACAACATCACCGTGAACGCCGTGGCGCCGGGGCCGATCCCCACGGAGGGCGCGACGAAGGCCTTTGCCGTCGGCGACGACGGGACGGCAGCCATCGATGAGCAGATGCGCCGGCAGATTCCCCTGGGGCGCTGGGGAACTGCGGAGGACATCGCCAACGTCGTGCTGTACCTGGCCAGTCCCGGCGGCGCTTGGATCACCGGCGCCGTCATCGTCGTGGACGGCGGTAGCTCCCTCGCTAAGACCTAGACTCGAGCAGCGAGCAGCGCATGAGCAACACTCCCCAGCTTCCCAAGCTCACCGAGGGCGAGCTCGCCAAGTTCCAGGCCGAGTGGAACGCCCACCCCGGCATGCGCCACATGGGGGTGCAGTTCGACTTCTCCACCCCAGGCATCGTGCGAGCCACAGTGGATCCCATCCAGGACTTCCACCGGGGAGGGATGGGAACCGACGCGGTGAACGGTGCCGTGATCGCCGGCGTCTTCGACCTCGCCATCGGATTCTCGGCGTACGTTCATACGGGGGGCGGTCGCGTCGGCGTGGTCCAGCTCTCCATGCAGTACCAACACCCCGTCCGGGGAGATCGCTTCGAAGCGGTGGGTCGGGTGGTGCGGCCGGGGAAGACCCTCATTTTTTCCGCCGCCGAACTCAAGGACCAGCACGGCAGGGTGTGCGCCCGGTGTGACGGGCTGGTCACGGTCCGGGGTGGCGACATGCCGGCGCCGCCGGCATTCTGAGATGCCCCCACTCGACGCTTTCGCGGAGTAGCCGGTGGAGCACCTCCTGGTGGGACTCGCGAGCATCGTCGTTCTCGGCGTCGGCTCCCAATGGCTGGCGTGGCGGCTGCGGCTGCCTGCGATACTGATCCTCCTGGTAGCCGGGTTCGTCGCCGGCCCGGTCGCCGGATTCATCCGGCCCGATGCGCTGCTCGGCGATCTCCTGCTGCCCATCGTCTCGCTGTCGGTAGCGGTCATCCTGTTCGAGGGCGGCCTGAGCCTGGACATCGCCGAGCTCAAGCAGGTCGGGCGCATCGTCCGCAACCTGATCATTATCGGCGTGCCGGTCACCTGGCTCCTCGCCACCGTCCTAGCGTACCTCCTCCCGGGGCTCGACTTGGAGCTCGCAATCCTGTTCGGCGCGATCCTCGTCGTAACGGGGCCGACCGTGATCATCCCGCTGCTCCGCCACATCAGGCCCGACGTCCGAGTGGGCACGGCCGTGAAGTGGGAGGGGATCGTGAACGACCCCATCGGGGCGATCCTGGCCGTGCTGGTCTTCGAGGCGGTCGTGGCCGGCGGATTCGAGCAGGGTCTTGCCGTCGCCGGACTCGGGGTGCTGAAGGCGGCACTGACCGGCGGCGCCTTCGGACTAGCCGGAGCGGGCGTCGTCGTTCTCCTGTTGCGCCGCTACTGGATTCCCGACTATCTGCAGAGCCCGGTGGCGCTGACGGTGGTTATTCTGATCTTCGCCGCTTCCAACCAGATCCAGGCCGAATCGGGCCTGCTGGCCGTGACGCTGATGGGCATCGCCCTGGCGAGTCAGCAGTTCGTCACGGTACGGCACATCGTCGAGTTCAAGGAGAACCTCCGGGTGCTCTTGATCTCGGTGCTGTTCATCATCCTGGCGGCGCGCCTGCCGCTACGGGATCCGGACTACATGAGCGCCGGGAGCCTCGCGTTCCTGGCAGGTCTCATCCTTGTGGTGCGCCCAGCGGCGATAGCCATCTCCACGTGGCGGTCAAAGTTCAACTGGCGGGAGCGCATCTTCCTGGGGTTCATCGCGCCCCGGGGCATCGTGGCCGCGGCCGTGGCATCGGTGTTCGCCTACGAGCTCGTCCGCCTGGGTGACACTTCGGCGGCCCGGCTGGTGCCGCTCACGTTTCTGGTGATCGTCGGTACGGTAGCGTTCTACGGCATCGTGACCCCGCTGCTCGCCCGCTGGCTCGGCGTCGCCACCCCCAACCCACAGGGCATGCTCATCGTTGGCGCAGCTTCCTGGGTCCGTGACATGTCCAAGGCCCTAGATCAGCAGGGCGTGCGGGTGATGCTGGCGGATTCGAACTGGGGCAACGTGGCCGCGGCCCGGCGCGCAGGGCTCAAGGCGCACTATGCCAACGTGCTCACCGAGCAGGCCCTCGAGCGCCTCGAGCTCGAACTGGACGGCATCGGCCGCCTCCTGGCCCTCACGCCGAACGACGAAGTGAATGCGCTCACCGCGATCCATTTCGGCGACATCTTCGAGCGGTCGCAGACCTACCAGGTCGTCCCGAAGAAGCGCGAGGGCCGCGAAGATCCGGGTATCCCCCAGCACCTGCGCGGCCGGTTCCTGTTTCGGCCCGAGGCCACCCACGAACATCTCAGCTCCCGCTTCGCGTCGGGCGCCGTGATCAAGACGAACAAGCTCACCGAGGAGTTCGACTTCGACGGGTTCCTCGCGCTGTACGGTGAGTCGGCGATACCGATGTTCGCCATCGGTGAGTCGGGCCGGGTGCAGGTGCTCACCGCCGTGAGTCCCCCCACCCCCAAGTCGGGTCAGACGCTGATCAGCCTAGTTGATCCGCAGGAGTAGCCTGCGCGAGTCGGAAGCCGGCGGAACATCCCGGCTCCAGCCCTCGTTACCCAAGGAGTCAGGACCGATACTCCTACCCCGTACGGGGACTCGTGCGCCATGCGTGTTCCATATCTCCGATCCGCCACGATGCTTCTCCCGGCGGTGCTCATCATTACGCTCCCGGCCCACGCGCAGTTCAGCGGCTCGTGGGAAACAGACTTCTCGAAGCACACCGTGCCCCTCGACGAGATCGTCTCCGGCGGTCCGCCCAAGGACGGCATCCCCTCCATCGACGACCCCGACTTCGTCTCCATCAGGGAAGCCGGCAGATGGCTCGATGACCGGGAGCCGGTGGTGGTGGTCGCCATCGGTGGAGAGGCCAAGGCTTATCCCCTGCAGATCCTCATATGGCACGAGATCGCCAATGACGTGGTCGGGGGCGTGCCGGTGTCCGTGACGTACTGCCCGCTCTGCAACACGGCGCTGGCCTTCGACCGCCGGTTCGACGGCCGCGTGCTGGACTTCGGTACCACTGGCCGGCTCAGGCATTCCGATCTGGTGATGTACGACCGTCAGACCGAGACCTGGTGGCAGCAGGCCACGGGCGAGGGGATCGTGGGTGAGTACGCCGGCGAGCAACTCACATTCATCGCGGCGCCGCTCGTGAGCTGGGCGACTTTCAAGGAGGCCCATCCCGAGGGCCGAGTCCTCTCCCGGGACACCGGTCATCGCCGGCCCTACGGGGAGAACCCCTATCAGCGCTACGATCGGGAGGGCGGCTCGCCGTGGCGGCGCTTCTTCGGCCCGGACCCCGACGAGCGGCTCCCCGCCATGGAGCGGATCGTCGCGCTCAGCGTGGATGACGCCACCGTCGCGTATCCGTTCTCGTCTCTGTCGGAGAAGCGAGCGGTGAACGACCACGTGGAAGGCGTGGAGCTGGTGGTATTGTGGTCGCCCGGGATGGCGAGCTCGGTGGACAGTCGTGAGATCGCCGACGGCCGTGACGTCGGGGCGAGTGGCGTATTCAGCCGCAGAGTCGCCTCACGGACGCTAACCTTCGAGCCCGTGGGAGACGGGCTGTTCCGGGACAGGGAAACTGGGTCGACGTGGAACATCCTGGGCCGGGCGATCCGGGGCGAGCTCAACGGTACCCAGCTCGAGCCCATCACCCACGGCAATCACTTCTGGTTCGCGTGGGCGGTGTTCAAGCCGGAGACGAGGATCGTGCGTTAAGCGTCGTCGTGCCCACCGCCGTGCTCGCCGGGTCTCCCCTCGCGTGACAGCTCCGCCTGCACCACTGCCCGGATCCCGGCGATCTGCTCCTCGCCGGCGAAACCGGTCCACCGCTGCACCACCCGGCCCTCCCTATCCAGGAGCACCGTGAACGGCAGTCCCATGTAGTGGAATTGCCGCTGGAGCCTGCCCCGGCCCAGGAGCACCGGGAACCCGAAGCCGTGTTCCTCGAGAAAGGCCTGGGCGTCCCCGACCATCACGTCCTCGTTCATCGTGATGAACCTGAAGTCGGGGTGCTCGATGGAGCGCTGCAAGTCGTCCAGCGCCGGCATCTCCACTCGGCACGGCGCGCACCAGCTGGCCCAGACGTTCATGAGAACCACTTTGCCCTCGAGGTCGGCCAGGGTCATCCGGTGCTCGCTTCCCAGGCGCTCGAGATCGAACGGCGCGAAGGCCTCCCGCTCGCTCGGGGCTATCCCCGTCAGTAGGCGGAAGGCGTCGAGCAGATAGAGCCGCCCTTGCTCGTCCACCGCCACCGTGGGAAGTGGGTGGGGGATCCGCGCCGTCCGCAGCAGCAATCCCGTCACGGGATCGTAGGCGTCGATCCTGCTCTCGGACGTCGTGAACCCGGGAACACTCAGAACATAGAGGCGTCCGTCGGCTCCCATGGCGATCCCCAGGTTGACTGGGGCGTAGTCGATCATCGCTCCGTCCGGCCCGAGCTCGAAGCGCGGCTCGGGGGTCGACTGGGGAAGCTCGCGGTGCGCGATCCACAGCGTGTCGCCGTCCCGAGAGAACGCCACCACTTCGTCTCGGATGAACGGCGCGAAGTAGATCGCTTCCTGCGTCACGGCGACATGCCCGGCGTTGGCCAGCTCTGCCAGCAGTACGTGCTCGGGGACCAGGATCGAACCCACCCCGGCGGAGCCGCCGTCGGTATCCACGCGGACCAGCACCGGCTCGGCACCGGTGACCAGCCGGTACGAGAAGAGCTCCGTCGAGCGAGCCAGCCAGACACCACCTGCCGGATCCGAAGTCACCGCCGCATAGTCGAACGGCGCTGGCCCCGTGTGGCGGATGCGGCCCCCGGCGTCGGTGCGGAGTAACTCTCCCTCGCCATCGGTCACCCAGACGCCTCCGTCCGACGCGGCGGCGACGCTCGTGGGAACTCGCCCCTCCAGATCCAATCGCACTCGGTGGGCGATCAGACGGCTATCGAACCGCACCACTCCACCGGCGCCGTCCAGTGCTACGGCGCTGCGATCACCGACGGGCGACGCGGCGCGTCCCTCGAACCACAGCAGCCGCGCGGCCTTGCTGGGGAAGACCGTGTCCGGCAGCAGCTGCTCCGGCGCTTCCCCCTGCGTGATGTGTCTGACGGAAGCCACCCGCGTCTCCACTGGGGCCGCAGCCGCAGGATTGGGCTCGGCAACGGGGCCCCGGGCGGCCCCGCCGCCGCCGCCGCGCACAGCTGCTACGGCCAGGCCCGCGACGGCGCTCAGGGCGGCGAGAGCCAGCGCGGGCCGGGAAAGCCCCCGGCCCGCGCGCCTACCAACGATGGTCACGACCGACTGATCTCGGCGATCTGGATCGCCTTTGCTCCGCCCGCCTCGAAGACCGTGCCGTTCACGGTGACGTGCTGCTCTGCGAACTCCTTGAGCTGCTCGTTCTCGCTGGCGCCGGGCATGCCAGCGCTCACCGGCACGAAGAGCCTGCCGTCGTCGGTGAGAATGGCCAACGGCACGCCTTTGTCCGCGCAGACCTGGGCGCACATGCGGTGCTGCTCGCCCGAGAGGCCGTGGCGGAACTTGCACGACAGGTCGATGACCGTGCCCGTGATCGTGGCCTCCTCGCCCTCGGGGGCGTGACCCATCTGGGCCTCGGCCACCGCCGGCAGCGCCAGCGCCATGAGTAGGGCGACGCCGAGCCCGGCGATCATGCGTCTTACCATGCTTCCTCCTCGAACCGATTGGGTAGCGAACGGGATCCGGGAACGGCCATGAGCCGCTGTTGCCGGGTTCCATACGACCCACAGAACGACACCCAGCTTACCAGGGTTCCCGGGGTGCCGGCCGTCTTCGGGCCGAGAAGTGGTGGCGCTAGGAGTCCTTCTTGGGGCGGCGCTTCTTGGATGGCTTCCGGGCGCGCTTCTTGGATGACTTCTTCGGGGCGCTCGCGGCGGGTTTCGTCAGGGCGCTGGCCGGCCGCGACTCCAGATACCCGAGCACTGCGGCGTGCGCCTCCCGCACCGGCTCCAGGAGCTCGCCGGGTCCCGGTACGATCCCGCCACGGGCGGTCTCCTCGATGTCCTGAAGGAGGGCATGGAGGCGCCGCGCCCTGATGGTCCCGGCGGCCGACTTGTAGGCGTGGGCGGCCTGGCGGATCTCCTCGGCCTCACCGCCCCGTAGAGCTTCCTCCAGGGCGGTCATCCGCCCCGGGGCGTCCCGCAGGAACACCTCAATCATCTTGTCGACGGCGCTCTCCGCCCCCGCCTCCTGCATGGTCTGGCGCAGGTCCGACAGGTCGACGGCGGGCGCGTCTTTTGGGGGTGCGGCTTCCACCGCTGCTTCGTCAGGGCGCTCTAGCACGCGCGAATCCCTGAGGGCAGTGTCGACCGCCGTCGGCTCCAGGTGCCATCCCTCGACCGCCGCGAAGAGCTCGTGGGGCTTGAAGGGCTTCACCAAGCAGCGGTTCATTCCCGCCTCGCGACACCGCTCCAGCTCGCTGGACACGGCGTGGGCAGTGACCGCGATGATGGGTAGCTCCTCGAAGCGTCCACTGATGCGGATCTCCCGCGTCGCCGTCACCCCGTCCATTTCCGGCATCTCGACGTCCATCAGGACGATGTCGTACGTGCCCCGGCTGACCGCCTCCACTGCCTCACGCCCGTTCTCCACAACCTCCACCGTGTGGCCACGCTTGCGGAGCGTGGCGGCGGCGACTTCCTGGTTCACCGGGTTGTCCTCGGCCAGCAGGACCCGCAGGCTCCGCCGGGTCTCCTTGATGGAGTGCCGCGTAATGAGCTTGCCAAAGCGCTCCGCGCCCTCTCCTCTGGCGACGACCGCCGCCGTCGCCTCCAGCAGCTCGAGCCGCGTGGCAGGCTTGGTGAGATAGGCCTCGATCCCCAGATCCCGACAGCGCTGGCCGTCGCCCCGCTGGCCCGCCGACGTGAGCATCATGATCCTCGTGCCACGCAGCTCGGGATCGTTGCGGATGGAGTAGGCCAGCTCGAAGCCGTCGTGTTCGGGCAGATACGCGTCGACGACGACCATGGCGTAGGGCGCGCCCCCGGCCTGGGCCCGGCGCAGTTCCTCCATCGCGGGGAGACCAGCATCCAGCTCGTGCACCGCCGCCCCCACGGTGCCTAGCACGCTCTGGATCGAGCTGCGGTGGGTGGGGTTGTCGTCCACCACCAGGATTCGGGCCTCGCGCAGGTGCTCCATGCCCCGCGGCACCGCATCATCGGGCTCCTGCGAGGTCATCTCGAAGGGGAGGTCAAAAGTGAACTCGCTGCCCCTTCCAACCTCGCTGGCTACCTCAATGTCGCCCCCCAGCAGGTGCACCAGACGCCGGCTGATGGCCAGCCCGAGTCCCGTTCCGCCGTACTGTCGGGTGGTGGAGGCGTCCGCCTGCATGAAATCCTCGAACACCGCCGCCAGCTTCTCGGCGGGTATGCCGATGCCGGTGTCACGAACCGCGAAGCGCACCAGCTCCCTTCCCTCCCGGGCGCCGAGGTAGGACACGCCGACCGTGACCTCTCCCTCCTTGGTGAACTTGATGGCATTACCCACGAGGTTGTGCAGCACCTGCCGCAACCGACCCGGGTCGCCGCGCACCAGCCGGGGCAGATCGGGATCCACCACGCACGACACCGCGACGGACTTCTCCCGGCCGCTGAAGCCCAGCAGGCGGACCACCGAGCGCGTGAGGTCCGGCAGATCGAAGGTGGCCAGCTCGAGCTCGGCCTGCCCCGCCTCGATCTTGGAATAGTCCAGCACGTCATTGAGGAGGCGGAGCAGGGACTCCGCCGATGACCGAGCAAGCTCCGCCGCGCGCCGCTGGTCCATGGTCAGGTCACCGTCCAGCAGCAGCTCCAGCATACCCAGCACGCCGTTCATGGGCGTGCGGATCTCGTGGCTCATCGTGGCAAGGAAGGCGCTCTTGGCCTGGGCGATCCGCTCGGCCACCCGGGCCACCTCCGCCTCGCTCAGCTCCCGGTGCTTCGCCGTGCGCAGGTTCTCCAGCAGGTCAGCCCGCGAACGGTGGTACAGCACGGTGACGGCGGCCGCGAAGACCCCGATCAGGGCCACGGCCACCAGATGAAACCGGGTCTGGCCCGTGAAGAGAATGGCGAGGGCGAGGGGGCCCAGCAGCATGCTGCCGAACACGTGGAAGCTGCGCTCGTCGGCGATGAGCGTGACGGCGGCGCCGGCCACGACCGCCGCGAAGACCACCACGACGAGCCCCATCCCCTGTGTCTCGAGGGACGGGGCCAGGAAGACGAGGCCCGCCGCCCAGAGGAGCCCACCCAGCCACACGCTGCGGCGAACTGCGTGGATCTGCTGCTCGACGGCCGGCTCCGTCTCAGGCAGGCGACGGCTCAGGAGGGTGCGTAGCAGGCCGGCCGCCGCCACGGCGATGAACCAAATTACGAGGGCGGCCGTCGGGGCCTCACCCCACGCAAGGGCCAGAACCACCGCGCCGAGGGCCAGGTGCGTTCGCCCGGCGGCGGCGTGCTCGGCCACCAACCGCCGGGCGAGGAGCCGCCGGACCTCCCGGTCCACGCGCTGTTCGAGCACCGCTTCTTGCTGCTGCTCGGCCACCGTCGCCATCGATTCCCTCCCATGTCGGCGAGCGGCGCGCACGACCACGATGTCGCAGGTGCATCACGCGCCGCACGACCGGCCTGAGCGCGCGGGCGCACGAGCGCGCGGCCGGCAGACCCGCGTCCATTGACGCGGCGGTGCCAGGTCTCAAAACTACGCCGAGAACCCGGGTAAGGGGATAGACGGGATCGGGAGGCGGAGCGACGCCCCTCGGGTGCCAGGATCGCCGGCAATCCCGGCGACGCCGTCCCATCCCATCGACGCCCTGCCCCATCCTCAAAGGAGTCACGATGCACACATGGCCCAAGCGGCTGGCGCTCCCGGGCCTCGGACTGGCCCTCCTCACGCTGGCTTCCGCCGCGTTGGCCCAGGAGCCGGCCTGCACGATCCCCGTCGCCCAGGCCGTGGAGGTGGTAGACGACTACCACGGCACCGCGGTCGCCGACCCCTACCGCTGGCTCGAAGACGTCGACGCCGAGAACACGCGGGAGTGGATCGAGGCGGAGAACTGCGTGACGTTCGGCTACCTCGAGGCCATTCCGGAGCGGGAGGTCATCCGGGCCCGCCTCACCGAGCTGTGGGACTTCGCGCGCTACGGCGTGCCGTTCAAGGAGGGCGGACGGTACTTCTTCTATAAGAACGACGGCCTCCAGAACCAGTCGGTCCTCTACAAGCAGGACGCCCTCGATGCCGAGGCTGCCGTGCTGATCGACCCGAACACCTTCTCCGAGGACGGGACCGTGGCCCTCAGGACGCTGGCGTTCTCGGACGACGGCGAGGCGGTGGTGTACGGCACGGCCGCCAGCGGCTCGGACTGGATGGAGTTCCACGTGCGCAATGTGGCCACGGGCGAAGACCGGCCCGATCACCTGCGGTGGATCAAGTTCTCCGGCGCCTCCTGGACCCACGACAATCAGGGTTTCTTCTACGCTCGCTATCCCACCCCTGAGGGCCCCGACACCCTGGTGTCCACCAACCTGAACCAGAAGCTCTACTACCACGCGCTGGGCGCCGACCAGGCGGATGACCGGCTCATCTACGAGCGGCCGGACCAGCCGGAGTGGGGCTTCGGGAGCAGGGTGACCGACGACGGCCGCTACCTCATCGCCTACGTCTATCATGGGACTGACACGCGCAATCGGATCTACTACATGGATCTCGTGGATCCGGCCCAGCCGCAGCTCGGTGGGGAGATGGTCCGCCTGCTGGACGATTTCGATGCCAGCTACTCGTTCGTGGGGAACGACGGTTCGGTGTTCTACTTCTACACCGACCTGGACGCACCGCGGAAGCGGCTCATTGCCATCGACGTCACGCAGCCCGAGCGGGAGCACTGGCGGGAGATCATCCCCCAGGAAGAAGACGTGATGCGGTTCGCGCAGATCGTCCACAACACCTTCGTGGCGAACTACCTGCGCGACGCCCACACGAAGATCACGCTGTATGGAATGGACGGGGCCCGCCTGAGGGACCTGGAGCTGCCGACCATCGGCAGCGTAGGTGGGGTGAGCGGCGAGCGGGCGGACGACGAGATGTTCTACGCGTTCACGTCGTACCTCTATCCCACGACCATCTTCCGCTACGACTTCCTTTCCGGCGAGACCACCGTCTTCAAGTCACCGGAGATCGACTTCGACCCGAGCGGCTACGAGACCAGGCAGGTGTTCTACGAGAGCAAGGACGGCACGCGCGTCCCCATGTTCATCACGCACCGCGAGGGGCTCCGGCTGGACGGCTCCAACCCCACGTACCTGTACGGCTACGGCGGGTTCAATGTCACCATGACACCCTACTTCTCGATCTCCAACCTGGCGTGGCTCGAGCGGGGCGGCGTGTACGCATCGGCCATCCTGCGTGGCGGTGGCGAGTACGGTGAGGAGTGGCACCGGGCGGGAATGCTCGAGAGCAAGCAGAACGTGTTCGATGACTTCATCGCTGCGGCGGAGTACCTGATTCAGGAGGGATACACCTCCACCGAGAAGCTGGCTATCGGGGGGGCCTCCAACGGCGGGCTGCTGGTGGGGGCCGTGCTCAACCAACGGCCCGAGCTGTTCGGGGCGGCGCTCCCCGCGGTCGGCGTCATGGACATGCTGCGGTTCCACAAGTTCACCATCGGCTGGGCGTGGGTCTCCGACTACGGCTCGCCGGATGACCCGGAGATGTTCCCCCATCTCCACGCCTACTCGCCGTATCACAACATCGAGGAAGCGCCGTACCCGGCGGTGATGATCACGACCGCCGACCACGACGACCGCGTGGTACCCGGCCACTCCTTCAAATACGCCGCGCGGCTTCAGGCCGCGAACACCGGCCAGAAGCCGATCCTGATCCGCATCCAGGCCAAGGCGGGCCACGGCGGTGGGAAGCCGACGGCGATGGTCATCCAGGAGCAGGCCGACAGGTGGGCGTTCCTCATCGAGAACCTTGGGATGGGAGGGGCGGTGCCCTAGACCCGGGGCAGGGACTGAGGGGACGGGAGGGCAGCGCAAGTGATGAGCGGAGCGACACTGCGGTTTCTAGGCGCCGCCGAGACGGTGACCGGGTCCAAGCACCTGGTCACCGTCGGCGGGCGGGGCACGCTATTGGACTGCGGCCTCTTCCAGGGGCTCAAGGACCTGCGGCTGCGCAACTGGAACGACCCCCGCTATGACCCGGAGGACGTCGCGGCGGTGGTCCTGAGTCACGCACATCTGGACCACTCCGGGTACCTCCCGGTCCTGGCCCGCCGGGGGTTCCGCGGCCCAATCCACTGCACAGCTGCTACAGCCTCGCTACTGGGTGTCTTGCTGCCCGACGCGGCCTACCTGCAGGAGGAGCAGGCCGAGCACGCCAACCGCAAAGGGTACTCCAAGCACCGACCCGCCCTTCCCCTGTTCACGCGCGAGGACGCCCAGGCCGCGCTGGACCTGGTAGATCCGCGCTTCTACGGCGAGGCCTTCGAGGTGGTGCCCGGCATGGCCACCCAGTTCCGACCCGCCGGCCACATTTTGGGCTCCGCGACGGTGCAGTGCCTGCTGGATGCCGGGCGGGGGACCCGGCTGGTCTTCTCGGGCGACCTCGGGCGCTGGGACCGCCCCATCCTGCACGACCCAGAGCTCATCTCGGAAACGGACTTCCTGGTGAGCGAGTCCACCTACGGTGGACGGTCCCACGAACACGACCCGGACGGGGACCTGGCCGCCATCGTGCGGGAGGGGGCGGAGCACGGTCACGCCATCGTCATTCCCGCTTTTGCGGTAGGGCGCACCCAGGAGCTGCTGTGGCGGCTGCGGCAGCTCGAGGACCACGGACGGATTCCCGCCATCCCCGTGTACATGGACAGCCCCATGGCCATCGACGTCACGGATCTCTACTTGCGCCACACCGAGGAGCATGACCTCGACATGCAGGCCCTCACCGACGCGGGGCAAGACCCTCTGCGGCCGCACCACTTCCAGCTCGCCCGCTCCCGGGAGGAGTCCATTGCCCTCAACGATGTCCGGGGGCCGGTGATCATCATCTCGGCCAGCGGGATGGCCACGGGTGGGCGAATCCTGCACCACCTCAAGCTGCGGCTGCCCGACCGCCGCACCACGGTCCTCCTGGTGGGCTTCCAGGCAGCCGGCACGCGCGGCCGCCGTCTCCAGGACGGGGCCAAGCTCATCCGCATCCACGGCCAGGAGTGGCCGGTGCGGGCCACCGTGAGGACGCTCCACGGACTCTCGGCCCACGCGGATCAGTCGGAATTGCTGCGCTGGCTGGCGGGATTCCGCCGTCCACCCAGCGCCACCTACCTGGTGCACGGTGAGCCCACCGGCTCACTGGCGCTGTCGGCGGCGATCCGTGGAGAACTGGGCTGGAACGTCCGGCCTGCGAGAGACGGCGAGACGGTGCCGCTAAACGGCTAGGGCCAAAACAAAACCCCCGGTGCCCTCCCGTGCACCGGGGGTGGGGGATTCCCCTCCGAGGTCTCGGTTCCAGCGCTACCATTCGATCGTAGCGCAGGGTCTCCTCGAATCGTGCATCGGGTTACATGCCTGACGATCCCGTTCGCCTTGCCTGCGGCCGATGCGGAGCCCCTCGAAACCTCAGCGGCGTCGCGAACGCCGGCCCTTCCCTCCTAGGGCATTCCCGCAGTGGTGACCCTGACGGGCCACCGCACGGAGACTAGACAGGGCGTCATGAAGGAGCGGTGAATTCGGCCTGAATGGGACTTCACGGCGTGGCTTTCGGGTTCTTGACGGGCCGTCCGGCGAGGTGGTAGACTCGTCGGCCACGGGGGCCCATCATGGAGCACGGCTGATGACGATGCAGTGGAAAGCGGTGGTCGCAGGAGTGGACGCCTCGCCCGAGGGCGCCCTGGCGGCAGCGATGGCTTGGCGCACGGCCGAGGCGGCGGGGGTCCCCTGCCACCTGGTGCACGTGACGCGGCACCTGCCCAGCGTGCCCGCCGCGGTGGACGAGAGCGTGGTCGCCGCCAAGGCTGCCTCCGTCGCCCGGGAGCAGGTGGTGGCCGCGCTGCAGGAGAACGCGCCGCCGGAGACCCCGGATCACCTCGAGGTGCGGCGCGGCAATGTCGCTTGGGAGCTAGCGGCGGCCGTCAGCGGCTACGGGGCCGGGCTCCTGGTGCTCGGCGGGAAACGCCACTCCGCGCCCGCCCGATGGTTCGGGGGGAGCACGGTGCACCATGCCGTGCGCACCATCGACGTGCCGGTCCTCGTGACGGCCTCGACGCGACCCGACGTCGGTCGGGTGCTGGTCGCGGCGGACCTCTCCGACGCTGCCGACCCGACGCTCGAGATGGCCGCGCATCTCGCGGCGCTGTTCGCAGCCGAGCTACGGGCACTCCACGCCGTCGAGCCGTTTCCACCCATTCCCGACGTCGCGGTCCAGCTGGACGAACAGGAGCACCTGCAGACTGCGGAGCGAGAGTTCAGTCGCATTGTCGCGCGCGCCCTGGACGGAATGTCCGTGGCGCAGGAAGTGCAGTGCGGCACGCCGAGCCGCGTCATTTGCGACGAGGCCCAGGCCTGGGGTGCCGACATGGTTGTGGTGGGATCCCACGGTAAGGGGTGGGTGGATCGCGTGCTGCTCGGAAGCACGACCGAGCGCCTTCTCAACCGGCTCCCAGCATCGGTCCTGGTGGTCCCTGTCGGCCCGCGCCGCTAATCCCACTGCGTGATCGTTGACCCCGTCAACCAAGACGAGCGTGACGAAGCCGTACCGACGCGTTAGACTATCCTCCTTCTGAACAGCGGATGCGGCGGCGCCTAGCGCCGGACCGGTACCGCTCCAGACTTCGTACCGGCGTTTCCAGCGCCAGAGGTCGCAATGAGAGTGGCGGAGCTGATGCAGACGGAACTCGCCATCGTGAACCAGGACGTGTCGGTGGCGGAGGCCATCGTCTCCTTGGCCGATGCTCACGTACACGGCGTGCCGGTCGTGAATCGACGCGGGGGTCTCGTGGGGGTGCTCTCCTCCAGCGATATCCTGCAGAGCGCGGCCGAGGGGGAGGGCGAGCGGCGCTTCGGCGAGATCCTCGTGCGCGACATCATGACGTCGCCACCGCAGACCATCAGCCCCGACCAGGACGTCAAGCAGGCGGCTCAGGAGATGCTCTCCCTGGACGTGCACCGCCTGTTCGTGGAGCAAGACGGCGAGCTAGTCGGCGTGATCGCCCAGAGCGACATCGTGCGCGCGCTCGCAACCGGCAGGCTTTAGTTCACGGTCCGTTCACGTCCGTTCCCAGTAAGGAGAAGCTCATGAGCGATCAGCACTCCGAGGTCGGCAAGCACCCGCGTGGCACGTTGGCCCTCGTCGGGCTGTACGGCGCGCTGTTCGTCATCGGGTGGTTTGCCTTCTTCCTGTTCATCTACCTCCCGCGCGGCGCGGTGATGAGGTAACGGCCCATGCATGTGCATCTATACGAGCGGATCTGGATGTGGGGCGCAGGCGCGATCATCGTGGTGTTCCTCGGCGCGATCGCATTCGCCACCGTGTCCCAGGGCCGGCTGCCGCCCAGCCACGTAGAGACCGTCGACCCCCGCAACGTCTGGTCCGACGCACGCTTCGCCCAGCGCGGGGTGACGACCAATCCAGACGGCAGCGTCGAAGTGACGATGCTCGCCATGATGTTCGCATTCCAGCCGAACGAGATCAGGGTGCCCGCCAACACACCGGTCACGTTCCGGATCGCGAGCGCCGACGTCGTCCACGGCTTTCAGATCGTAGGGACGAACGGCAACACGATGGTGATCCCGGGCTACGTCAGCCAGTTCACCATGACGTTCGACGAACCGGGCGAGTACCTGATCACGTGTAACGAGTACTGCGGCCTCGGTCATCACAACATGGGCGCAACGTTGATCGTGGAGGGGGGCGTATGATCCACAATCGACGTCTCGCCACGGCAAACATCGGCGTCGCGGTGGTCGCGTTCGGCATCGCGACGTTCATGGCTCTGATGCAGGCCCTGTCGCGCGCCAGCCTCGACCTCCCCTGGCGCTCGGCCAAGATGTACTACCTCTCGGTGACCGGCCACGGCGTCCTGATGGCGATCGTGTTCACCACGTTCTTCATCATGGGTCTCGGGATCGCGTTCACGACCCGCGCTCTCGAGCGGCCGCTCAAATGGCCACGCGTGGCATGGGCCGGGTTCTGGATCGCCGCCGTCGGAACGGCCATGGTTGCGTGGGCGATCCTGTGGGGCAAAGCCACTGTCCTTTACACCTTCTACCCACCGCTCCAGGCACACTCGGCGTTCTACATCGGCGCCACGCTACTGGTCGTCGGCTCCTGGGTGTGGGGCGCGGTGATCATCGCCAGCTACTTCGCGTGGAAGAAGGACAACCCCGGCACGCCGGTTCCGCTGGCGGTGCACGGTATCCTGACCACGATCATCGTGTGGTACCTCGCGACGGTGGGTGTGGCCTCGGAGATGCTGTTCCAGCTCATCCCGTGGTCGCTGGGGCTCAAGGAGACGGTAGACCCGCTCCTGGCCCGCATGCTGTTCTGGTTCTTCGGCCACCCGCTGGTCTACTTCTGGCTCATTCCCGCCTACGTCGTGTGGTACTCCGTGGTGCCGCGGGAGGCCGGCGGGAAGCTGTTCAGCGATCCGCTGGCGCGGATGGTGTTCGCCCTGTTCATCATCCTGTCCACGCCTGTGGGATTCCATCACCAGTTCATGGACCCCGGGATCTCCGCCGGATGGAAGCTGGCACACACCGTCACCACGTTCGCGATCCTCTTCCCCAGCTTCGTCACGGCGTTCACCGTGACCGCGTCCTTGGAGGTCGCGGGCCGCATGCGCGGCGCCAGGGGACTGTTCGACTGGATCGCCAAACTGCCGTGGAACAACCCCATGGTGGCGGCGGTGCTCCTCAGCATGATCTTGTTCGCCGTTGGCGGCTTCGGCGGCGCCATCAACGCGGCGTACGGCATGAATGCGGTGGTGCACAACACGGCCTGGATCCAGGGACATTTCCATCTCACCGTGGGCTCCGCAGTGGCGCTCACCTTCATGGGTGTTGCGTACTGGCTGGTACCGAAGCTGGTAGGTCGGGATCTGGAGCTCGGTCTGCTTGCCAAGTGGCAGCCGTACCTATGGTTCGTCGGGATGCTGCTGTTCTCCATTTCGAACCACATCACGGGCATAATGGGCATGCCACGGCGTGTCTACGAGACGAGCTACGGCGGCAGTCTTGCCGCCACACAGTGGGAGGGACTCACGCTCATATCCGCCGCAGGAGGCGTGCTGCTGTTCGTCTCCGCGTCGTTCTTCCTGCTCAGCATGCTAGGCACGGTGTTGGCCGGTCCGAAGGCCGAGCAGCCGACGCTCGAGTTTGCGGAGCCGTTGGAAGGAGAGCCCACCAAGCTGGTGGTGTTCGATCGCATCTGGGCTTGGGTCGTGGTCGCCGTGATCCTGGTGGCGATCGCCTACGCGTACCCGCTGGCCGATCACCTGGCAATGGAGACCTTCGGCTCGCCGGGGTACAAGCCGTTCTAACGGCCAACAAGAGCTTTCCGGTCGATAGCGAAGAGAGGGAGCGCCGTGGCTCGGCGCTCCCTTTCGTTGTCCCGCGGGCTTCGGCCTTCCGGCCTCCACCTGAGACAAGGGCGTGAAGGGCCCCATTCCCCGGAAGGGTGGATGGCGGCCGGGCGCTACAGGTACTGCTGGAACACGACCATCGCCACGAGGGTGGCGGAGGTCAGGAGCGCAACGTGGGGCTTGCGGCCCACCTCGAACGCCTCCGGTAGTAGCTCCACGAACACCATGAACACCATGGCGCCCGCGGCGAACCCGATGCCGTAAGGAAGCACGGACGTGAACGTCTCGACCAACAGGTAGGCCGGCACCGCCATCAACGGCTGCGGCAGCGATGAGACGATGCTCCACCCGGCGCACCCAGCCACCGAGACGCCGCGCGGGCGGAACACCGCGCTGATCGCCAACCCCTCCGGAATGTTGTGCACGGCGATAGCCAACACGATGGCGACGGCGAGGGTCATGCTCCCGCCGAAAGCCACCCCGACCGCCACGCCCTCCGCAAAGGAGTGCACCGTCATCACCACCATGATGAGGAGCATGCGACGCGCTCCGCCGCCCCGTACCCTCCCGAACTCGATCTGGCGCGTCTTGAGGTACTGCTGCGTCCCCAGGATGAACAGCACGCCGAGCACGGCGCCGATGAGTGTCTGCCACGCTCCGTATTGCGTGCCCTCGGCGACGAGCCCGAAGCTCGCCCCCAGCATCAGTCCCGCGGCGATGGCATTGGCGTACGCCACGGCCCGTGCCGAGACCGAGCGGACGAAGGCAAAGGGGAGCGCCCCGAGTCCCGTGGCGAGGGCCGTGAAGAGCCCATAGAGAAAGACGAGGAGCACCGGGTCCAGGACCGGCACCGTCAAAGTCCCCGGTTGCTCAACAGAACCACGATCCCCATCGCAACGATCGTCACGAGGGCAATGCTCGTGGGTCCCGCCTGCCGGTAGCACTCCGGCAGCAGCTCGGCCATCACCAGGTAGACCAGCGCTCCCACGGCAAAGCCCACCGCCCAGGGAAGCACTCCGGGCGCGGCCGTCACGATCGCGAACGTGACGATTGCAAGGAGGATCTGGCTCACATTGGTCGCCACCGCGAGCCCGGCGGCATCCCTCAGCCGCACGCCGCGGCCCGTGAGGATGGAGCACAGCACCGTGGCCTCGGGAACGTTGTGCACAGCGATGGCCAGGGCCATGAAGATGCCGAACGGAACGCTCACCACGAACGCCGCGCCGATGGCGATCCCCTCGGCGGCGGCGTGGTGCCCGGTGACCAACAGGACCTTGTAGCCGTAATCGACGCTGGTCTCTTCCAGGCGGTTGAGGTCCATGTCCGCCGTGCCCGACACCGCGTGAGTCCAGTACACGAAGCCGATGCCCAGGAGAGAGCCTGCGGCCGCAGTCACGGGGAGCGGCTGGATCCCCACCACCATCAGGGCGTAGGCGGCGCCCAGCATGAGCCCCGCCGCCAAGGCGTTGGCCCAGCCAATCCGGGCCAGGGCGAGGCGCTTGCTAACCATCAGCGGTGCAATCCCGAGCCCGGCCGCTGCCGCGGCCAGGGACGAGTACAGCAAGACGGTCAGCGTGGGATCCACGGCCGATCGCGCGGTTGGGGTTACGGGGAGATTATCGTCCCTGGCGCCGGTGCGACACCCCCGGCGGGAGGGCTGCCGCACGGGACGGGGCCGCCGGCCACCCTTCCACCCCGGCCCGGCCTTACATAGCTTCCACCCGTATGTCGCCAACCTCCCGGGCGGACAACCACGAGATCTGGCAGCGGGTCGAGCGCCTCTCCCAGGCCACCATCCGCATCACCGCCGAACACGAACTGGACCGCGTGCTCCAGGAGGTGGTGGAGTCGGCCCGTTTCGTGATCGGCGCGCAGTATGCGGCCCTCGGCATCCTCGACGAGAGCGGCACGGCGCTGGAGACCTTCGTGACCAGCGGGCTCCCCCAGGAGGCCCACGGCAAGATCGGCGAACTGCCCCGGGGCAGGGGCGTGCTCGGCGCGCTGATCCGGGAGCCCAAGCCCCTGCGGGTGAGGGACGTGACCCGCGACCCGCGCGCGTACGGCTTCCCCGAGCACCATCCCCACATGCGGTCCTTCCTCGGCGTCCCCATCATCGGTCGGGACGAAACGATCGGGAACCTCTACCTCGCGGAAAAGGAAGGCGGCTCGGAGTTCACGCCGGAGGACGAAGCCTTCGCGGTCATGCTGGCCAGCCACGCCTCGGTCGCGGTGGAGAACGCGCGATTCTTCTCCGAGCGGGAGGGCCTGCTGAAGCAGCTGCGGCAGCTGCACCACTCGCGGGAGCGCTTCTTCGCCATGACTAACCACGAGCTGCGCAACGCGCTCACCGCCGTCCACGGCTGGACCGAGCTGTGGATCCGCAAGACCGCGCCCGATACTCCGCGCTCCGCACTGGAGGTGCAGGAATCAGCCGAGCGTGCGCTCACGCTGCTCGAGGACCTGTTGGATCTCTCCCGACTAGAGGCCGACAAACTCGAGCCGATGATCAAGGACTCCGACGCGTGGAGCATCGTAAGAGAGTCGGTGTCCACCGTGGAGCCCGCCGCCGACCGTCGCGGTGTCAAGATCACGCTCACCGGACCCGACGAGGCCGTCACCTGCCGCACCGACCCGCAGCGCGTGCGCCAGATTCTCATCAACCTGCTCACCAACGCGGTGCGCCACAGCCCACCGGACGAGGCGATCGACGTCGAGCTACGCGTCACGGACGGTACCCTCCGGTTCGACGTGGTGGATCGGGGTGAGGGCATCGCCTCCGAGCAGCAGGCGGTGATCTTCGAGGCGTTCGAGCGGGCCGGACACCAGACCGAGCGGGGGACGGGCTTGGGTCTGGCGCTCTCGCGCAAGCTGGCGCGGCTTCTGGGCGGCGAGCTCAACGTGGAGAGCCAGGTCGGCAAGGGAGCGCGCTTCATCCTGCGGGTTCCGCGCCAGGTCGCGGCATCATAAAGAGGCGTTAACCTTCGATTAAACAACCATATAGCCCGTCACGGCTAGGGTTGTCCACAATGCGGATCCTCGTAGTCGAAGACGACCGCAAGGTCGCTGGTTTCATCGAGATGGGCCTTCGGGAGGAGGGCTACGCAGTGGACGTCGCCAAGGATGGCGAAGAGGCCACCGTGTTCGCCCACATCAACGACTACGACGCAATCCTGCTCGACCTGATGCTCCCCAAGAAGAACGGCCTACAGGTGGCCTCTGAGTTGCGCCGCGAGGGGCGGAACACGCCCATTCTCATGCTCACTGCTCGGGACGCGACCGAGGACGTGGTGCGCGGCCTGGATGCCGGCGCCGACGACTATCTCACCAAGCCGTTCAAGTTCGACGAACTGTTGGCGCGGCTGCGCGCGCTGGTGCGCCGGGGCGGTGCAGCACGGCTCGATCGGCTGTCCTACGGACCGCTGGAGCTGGACCGGCTGAAGCACAAAGCCTGGGCCGGCGAGGAGCTCCTCGATCTCACGCCGCGGGAGTTCCAGCTCCTCGAGCACTTCATGTTGCACCCCGAAGACGTGGTGCGCCGCACGGAGTTGCTCGAGAAGGTGTGGGACATGCACTTCGATCCGGAGAGCAACGTCGTCGATGTCCACGTTGGAAACCTGCGGCGCAAGCTGCGTGAGGCGGGATTCGACGGACTGATCCAGACGGTTCGTGGCGTCGGATTCTGCCTCAAGAAGAACGGCCACACAGACTGATGTACTCCCTGCGCCGCACGCTCGCCGTGCGGTTCTCCCTCACCATCTTCATTGCGCTCCTGTTTATCGCGCTGTGGGCATACCTCGGCGCCCAGCGAATCCTACGTGAGGAGCTGGACCACGGGCTCGCTGCCGTGGCGCAGCTCGAGTTCGCCGTTATCGGTGCCGGCTTTCCCATCGCGGTGCACGCGGAGCCGTCGGATCTCGAAGGGTTCGTCGACGCGGTGAACCGTTTCGTGGTGGTGCGAGCCGAGGACCACACCGTCCTGGCGACCAACACGCCGCTGGCCAGCGGCCTTCCCCTGGACACGGACAGCTTCGAGCGGGCGAGGGACGGCGATCAGGTGTGGACGACCCAGGAGTGGGAGCCCGAAGCCGTTCGCTCGTACTACGGGGCGGTACCTCTGAGGGGTGGCGCGGACCAGGTAGTGGTCCAGGTAGCGGCATCACTGCGCCCGCTGCACTTGGCCAATCGCCGGGTGCTGCTCCTCTTGCTGGGGACCGTCCTCCTGGGGACCGCGGCAAGCGCCCTGGGAGCGGGTTGGCTCGCCGGCTCCAGCGTGACACCGGTGGAGGAGATCACCCAACAGGCAGAGGGAATCAGGCCCGGCGCGGTGGGCCAGCGCATCACCGAGCACGCCGATGTGCAGGAGTTCGCGGGACTGGTCAAGGTGCTCAACGGCATGCTGGAGCGCCTCGACCAGGCGTTCGAGACTCAGCGCCGCATGATCGCCGACGCAGGCCACGATCTCCGCACACCACTCACCGCGATGCGCGGCGAGCTGGAGGTCACCCTACGGGGCGAGCGGCGCCCCGACGAGTACCGTGCCGTACTCTCCAGTGTATTGGAGGAGGTCGACCACCTGGCGTCTCTCAGCGAGTCCCTGGTCATGTTGGCGCGCCTCGACTCCGCCACGCTCAAGCCCGAGCGGATCACTCGTGACGTGAGGGACCTGGTCGCCCGAGCAGTGCGCAAGGCCCAGGCACGCGCCGAGGGCAGAAAGATCGCTCTCACGGCAGCACAGGGAGCCGGCGACGCCACGGCCTCCGTTGACGCGAAGATGCTGACTCTGGTGATCGATCAACTGCTCGACAACGGCATTAAGCACACACCCGAGGGCACGCGGGTGTGTGCCGGTGTGACCGCCGATTCCGCAAATGTGAGGATAACGGTGGAGGACGATGGGCCGGGGCTGCCCAATGAAGTGCTGCCGCGCCTTTTCGAGCGGTTCTATCGGAGTGACCACGCACGCACCCGCGCCGGCGCGGCCGCAGGTCTGGGACTCACGCTTGCAGCCGCCATCGTGGAGGCGCACGGCGGCCGGATCGAGGCAGGACGGAGCATCCAAGGGGGGCTTGCCGTTGCCCTCGAGCTGCCCCGCACCCCCCCGACCGCCTAGCACCGCCCCCCCCCAAAGGCACCTTCACAAACAGCCCATCGGTCCTTCACGCGGGGTTACGGCTGCCTTAATAGAGGGCGGCCGATCTTGCCCCGGGTGGAGGCAGCGGGCGAGGGCCGATGCAAGCCAACGTCGGAATGGTGGATGGGTGTATTCGGGGATGCCTGGCGGTGGTGTCCCTCGTCGTTGCCGTGGTCCTCATCGAGCAGGTGATCCTGTCTCTGGCGGCGGCGTTGCTGGCCCTCGTGTTGGCGGCCACGGCCCTGACGCACCACTGCCCGCTGTACGAGCTGTTCCGGCTCAACACCCGCTCCCACCGGACGCATCCGCAACACCACTAGCCGCGCGCTCACAACACGGCCAACATTGATGGCAAGACCCATCCCCCCAACGGGGTGATGGCCTGCTTCGCTGAATACCCGCCCGATAGGTCACTTCCAAGGAGGGCCCCATGACGCGGATTCTCTGTATCGGTGCATGCGTATCTCTCATCCTGATGCTGCATCCGGCGGCAGCGGTGGCCAGCGGCGAGCCGATCCCCACCTTCGCGCGCAAATACAAAGTGAGCTGCAGCCTGTGCCACACGGTAGCTCCCAAGCTCTCGGCATTCGGAGAGGAGTTCGCGGGAAACGGGTTCCGCATGGCGTCCCAGGAGATACCGCGCGACACGCTCGATACGGGAGACCGGCTACTGCATCTCCTCAAGGACGTCCCATTGGCCGTGCGGCTCGATGCGTACCTCCAGGGGTACACCGGGGGCAACGTCGCCACCGACCTCCAGGGTCCCTACAACCTCAAGCTCCTCTCCGGCGGGACGATCTCGAACAGCCTCTCGTACTACTTCTACTTCTTTCTGTTCGAGCGCGGCGAGATCGGGGGCATCGAGGACGCCTTCATCTACTGGAACGACATCGGGGGTGCGACCCTCGACGGCGTTGTGGGCCAGTTCCAGGTCTCCGACCCGATGTTCAAGCGGGAGCTCAGGCTCGAGTTCCAGGACTACGCGGTCTACCGTGCCCGGGTTGGGCTCCAGCCGGCGGACCTGACCTACGACCGTGGCATCATGGCCATCGGTGACGCCGCCGGCTTCACCCTCACGGCAGAGGTGATCAACGGCAATGGCCGCGGCGAAGCCGAGCCCAACCGCCGGTTGGACAACGATCCGATGAAGAACCTCTTCGGGCACCTGACGCGGGACCTCACACCGAACGTCCGGTTGGGGGCGATGGGGTACTACGGGCGGCAGGACGGGGCCCCAGACGAGACCGCGCCGACAGTGACGAATACGTTGTGGATGGGAGGGGCCGACGCCACGATCTCGGCGGGGGCCGTGGAGCTCAACCTCCAGTACATCCACCGGCAGGACACCAACCCACTGTTCGAGCCGAACGAGGAAACGGCCTACACCAACGGCGGCCTGGCTGAACTCATACTGCACAAACCGGGGAGTCGCTGGTACGGCGTGGCGCTGTACAACATCGTGGACTGCAGCCGCCCGATCCTCACCGTGCGCCTGGGGGAGCTCGCCGACATCGAGCGGTATCAGACCGTTACCGCTGGCGCCGGCTGGCTTGCCAAGCGTAACTTCCGGCTGGCCTTCGAAGGCATGTACGACATCGAGCGGGACCGGACACGGTGGACGGTAGGTCTCGTCACCGCCTTCTAGTACCTGGAGGAATGCACATGCGGCACCGGTTCTGTGGACTGGCCCTGGCATGGGCAGCGCTGCTCGTCGCCGCGCCGGCGGTCCTCGCTCAGGAGGAGCTCCCGGAGGGGGTCACCCAGGAGATGATCGCCGAAGGGGAGTCCCTGTTCAAAGGCGCGGGGGTCTGCGCCGTATGCCACGCACAGAACGCCGAGGGCATGCCCAACCTGGGGGCCGATCTGACCGACGACGAGTGGCAGCACAGCGACGGCTCCCTCAAGGGCATCCTGCACAGCATCACGAAGGGAGTGACAGCGGACAAGTCGTCGACCGGGTCCGTCATGCCGCCCAGGGGGGGCAGCGGGCTGTCGGACAGCCAACTCGAGGCAGTGGCTGCGTACGTCTGGAGCCTGCGCCGGGAGTAGCGGCCAGCGCCTGCGCCGCAGCCTGCGGCACTGCCTGATACGCCGATTCTCCAAGGGGGCCGGGGCCATCCCTGCCCCCCTCCCTTCCTCCGGTACCGTCAGATAGTTTCTTCCCTGTGTTGCACTCCCGGCGTGGCGCAGGGTCGGCGCACCGCGGACGTGCGATACCATCGTGAGAGTCCAACACAACCATCTAGGAGTGAAAAGCAACCATGAAGGTCAGACATAGCGCGTTTCTGCTGCTGTTGGTGTTGGCCGCCGGTTGCGGCGGAGAGGGTGCCCCGGCCGACGAGGCCGCGATGGCGGGCGAGCAGCCGGCGATGGAGGAGGCTGCCGAGCCGATGTCGATGGAGGCTCCCACCGGGCCGGTGGACGCCGCCCTCGCGAGCGAGGGAGAGGGCTACTTCCAGTCCAAGGGCTGCGTGGGCTGCCATACCATCGGAGAGGGTCGCCTTACGGGTCCCGACCTCCAGGGGGTGACCGAGCGCCGCCAGTTCGACTGGGTCATCGCCATGATCGTCCGGCCGGACTCGATGCTCCAGAACGACGATGCGGCCAAGGAGCTCCTAGCGGAGTACATGACCCCGATGGTGAACATGGGCGTCACGAGCCAGGAAGCCCGGGCCATGTACGAGTACTTGCGGCAGTAGCGCGGCAGCGTTGGCAGGATGAAGGGCCCGCCCCGGCGCTGGCCGTTGTCACGGCGCCAGGGTCGGGCCCCATCTGTTTGGTGCTGCTGAGAAACCGGCGCTCCGGCCCCGGCGGGAGGAGCCCGCCGCCACCAGCGCAGTGCTAGTCACAGGGCCCCGGGGCCGGGTCGCCGCTGCCCAGACGACCCCCGTCCAGTACATCACCCACCGTAGTCTCACCGAAGAAGCGCTGCACCTGGTCGGCGCATTCCTTCCACCGGCTGTGCACCGGACAGGGATCCCCGTCAGAGCACTCGGGCCGCCCGAGCAGACAGCGCCGCTGCTCCCTACCGATCTCGTCGAACAGCCCGACCACCCTGATCAGCGGCAGTTGATGAGCCGGCACCGCCAGCTGGAAGCCGCCGTGCTTGCCCCTGGTCGACTTGAGGATGCCGGCCCGCACCAGGTCATGGAGGATCTTCCCCAGGTAGTTCCGCGGCACGTCCACCGCACCCGCAAGGTCGCTGGCCCGCACCGGGCCGCCCCCCGGCCGCCGCGCAAGGCACACCACCGCCCGGAGGGCGTACTCAGCCGTTCCCGACAGCACCAGTGCGGCTCCAGGTCTGGGGGCTTGCGGGCGTGGGACCTACAGCTAAATTCACGACAACTTCATGATAATATCGCATTATCTTTGAGGCAAGCAGGCAAGAACTCGGACGCCAGCGCAGAGCGGGCCCTCCTACCCGCCTGAGCTGCTCTGACCTAATCGTATCTGCCATATTCACTTACGTTCCCGGGGGTAACCGTATGCGCATGAAGGGTCTCAAGTGGGCGCTCGGCCTCATCGCCGCTGCCGCGGTGATCGTCGTGGCAGGACTCGGATCCTGCGCCGGCCCGGGTGGGACCGCCGACGTGGGCGCGATCGCCCGCGAGCGTGGTCTCACCGAGGCCGACGTCGTCGCCGCCGTCAAGACGTACCAGCCGACGGGGCAGTTCGACGAGTACATCATGTTCGGCTCGGGCGGCCACTCCGGGCAGGTCCTGGTGATCGGGGTCCCGTCGATGCGGCTGCTCAAGGTCATCGCAGCCTTCACGCCGGAGCCGTGGCAGGGGTTCGGGTACGGCTCCGAGGAGCACAGGGAGATGCTCGCGAACGCCGGCATGGCGGGCCACGACATCTCCTGGGGTGACAGCCACCACCCTGCGCTGTCCGAAACGGACGGCGACTACGATGGCGAGTTCCTGTTCATCAACGACAAGGCCAACCCGCGCATCGCCGTCATCGACCTACGTGACTTCGAGACCAAGCAGATCGTGACGAACGAGAACATGGGCACCAACCACGGCGGGGCCTTCGTCACTCCCAACACAGAGTACGTCATCGAGGCGGCGCAGTACTCGATCCCCCTGTGGACGGACTACGCCGACACAGACCGTTACGAAGAGGACTACCGCGGTCTCGTGACCCTATGGAAGTTCGACCGGGAGAGCGGGCGCATCGACGAGTCGGCCAGCTTCTCCATCGAGCTGCCGCCCTACTGGCATGACCTGTCCGACGCGGGCAAGGGCCCGTCGTTCGGCTGGGCGTTCCTCAACTCGTTCAACAGCGAGATGGCCACCGGCGGCGTGGAGGACGGCAATCCTCCATTCGAGAGCGGCGCGTCCCAGAACGACATGGACTACCTCCACGTCCTCAACTGGGAGAAGGCGGCTGAGGTCGCCGCTACGCGCGGCATGACCCGCACCCGCAACGGGCGCAGGATCATCCCGATCGACGTCGCGATCGAGCAGGGGCTTCTCTACCTCGTGCCCGAGCCCAAGAGCCCCCACGGGGCCGACGTCACCCCCGACGGCGGGACCATCGTCGTGTCGGGCAAGCTGGATCCGCACGTGACGCTCTACTCGTGGGAGAAGATGAAGCAGGCGATCGACGCCGGCTCGTTCGCGGGCAACGATCCGTACGGAGTGCCGATCCTCGACTTCGCCTCGGTCATAGACGGGCAGCTCGAGGTCGGCCTGGGCCCATTGCACACGCAGTTCGACGACGAGGGCTGCGCCTACACCTCGATCTTCCTCGACACCAAGGTCACCAAGTGGTGCCTCGACCCGCTCGAGGTCGTGGACGACCTGAGTGTGCACTACAACGTGGGTCACGTGGCGGCGGCCGAGGGCGACACCAAGTCGCCGGATGGCAAGTACCTGGTGGCAATGAACAAATGGTCCCTGGACCGGTTCAACGACGTCGGGCCGCTGCTGCCCCAGAACTTCCAGCTCGTCGACATCGATGGCGATGAGATGCAGCTGATCTACGACATGCCCATCGGCATCGGGGAGCCCCACTACGCCCAGATCATCAAGGCCGATAAACTCGAGCCGTTCCGCGTGTACCCCGAGGTCGGGTGGAGCCCCGGTACGATGTCCCCGTCGAGCGACGCCGTGCTGGCGGGGCAGGAGGGCGTAACCCGTAGGGGCAACACTGTCACCGTGCAGATGACAGCGATCCGGAGCCACTTCACGCCGGAGTACATCCGGGTGCGGCAGGGCGACCGGGTGGTCATTCATATCACCAACATCGAGCAGGCGCACGACGCGACCCACGGCTTGGGCATTGCGAAGTACAACATCAACCTGAGCATCGAGCCCGGTGAGGCTCAGACCGTCGAGTTCGTGGCGGATAAGGCGGGAGTCTTCCCGTTCTACTGCACCGAGTTCTGCTCCGCTCTGCACCTCGAGATGATGGGCTACCTGCTGGTCGAGCCTCGCGGGTAGTTTGGCAGGACAAGGGCCCTCCCCCGTCGCCGGTGGGCGGGGGGGGAGACCCCCCGAGGCAAACGACAACCCACTAGCCGGAACGACGTTCTCTATGGATAGGCTGACGGCTTTCTTCCAGGGCGGGCTCTCACGCACGAGCCGCGCGCTCATGGTGCTGGCCACGCTGGCGCTGCTGCCGTGCATATTCCTGCCGACGTGGACCATCGAGCTGCGAGCGCCGCAGTACCCCAACGGGCTGCAGATGCAGATCTACCCGACCACGGTGGCGGGGGACGTGCGCGAGGTGAACATCCTCAACCACTATATCGGGATGAAGGAGATCGAGGCGGACGAGTTCCCGGAGTTCCGCTTCATCCCCTTCTTCATCCTGCGGTTTCTCCTGTACGCCCTGCTCACGGTAGTGGTCGGCTGGATGGCCGTCGCCGCCATCGGATGGATCGACTTCGTGGTGTTCGGGGCGGTGATGCTCTACACCCTGCAGCACTGGCTGTTCGAGTACGGCCACAACCTCGCTCCCAACGCGCCCCTGAACATCGAGCCGTTCACACCGGCCTTCATCGGGACCACCCAAGTGGGACAGTTCGCCGTCTCGAGCTGGCCGGCTGCCGGCGCCATCCTCATGGGCCTCGCTGGGCTCATGGGCCCTGCGATCGTGCTGCTGGAGTGGCGCCGCCAGAAGGACGCCGGGCAGGCGTGATCACAACCGCGGCCCTCGCGCTGGCCCTTCAGGCTGCGCAGCTCACCGTGGGGCCGGGCGGGCATTACGCCTCGATCCGGGAGGCCCTAGCGGCAGCACGACCGGGCGACACCATCCGGGTCGCGGCCGGCGTGTACCACGAGCATCCTGTGGTGGCTCAGCCGGTCGTGTTGCTTGGCGAGCCTGGGGCGGTGATCGACGGGGACCGCCGCGGCATCGTGCTCACCATCAACGCGCCCGCCGTCGTGCGCGGGTTCACCATCCGCGGTTCGGGCTCCGATCAGTCCCGGGAGCACGCCGGCATCCTCGCGTCCCGGGCCGACGGTCTGGTGATCGAGGCCAACCGGCTGGAGGACGTGCTGTTCGGTGTCTACCTCAAGCAGAGCCACGCCGCCCTGATCCGGCGCAACGAGATCGAGGGAAAGAACCTGGCCCTTCCCCTGCGGGGCGACGGGATCCGGCTGTGGTACAGCCACGACGGGCGCATCGAGGACAACACGCTGCACCGCGTCCGGGACGTGGTGATCTGGTTCTCCAACGGCACCGTGGTACGCGGCAACCGGGTGAGTGAAAGCCGCTACGGGCTGCACTACATGTACTCCGACCGCAATCTGTTCGAGGAGAACGCGTTCATCGCGAATCACATCGGTGCGTTCATCATGTACTCCGATGACATCACGTTCCGCCGCAACGTGTTCGCCGACGCTCGGGGGACCGCCGCCCGCGGATTGGGGTTCAAGGACGCCGATCGGATCACCGCCGAGGGCAACGTGCTGGTGAAGAACACCATCGGGATCTCCATCGACAACTCACCCACCAGCGTGGGGGTGGAGAACCAGTTTCACAACAACGTGATCGCGTACAACGACATCGGGGTGTGGCTGTTGCCGTCGGTGCACTCGAACCGGTTCGAGGGCAACCACTTCATCGACAACGTTCAGCCGGTGGGCGTGTCGGGCGGCGGCACGGCGACCAAGAACCGCTGGCACGACAACTACTGGTCCGAGTACGCCGGGTTCGATGCCGACGGCGACGGGCACGGCGACACGCCGTTCGTGTTCGAGCGCCTTTCGGACGACCTGATGGCCAAGCACGAGGCGCTGCAGGTATTCAACCTGAGCCTGGGGGTCACGGCGCTGAACACGCTGAGCCGGGTGTTTCCGCTGCTCTCTCCCGAGCCGATAGTAGCCGACTCGGCTCCACGTACCGAGCGGGCGATGGACGCCGGATTGGGGGAAGGAGGAAGGGGAAGGCCCGGCACGGCGGTGGTGTTCCTTGCAGTCGCGGTGATGGCGGCGGCAATCGTGCCGCGTTTCCGGCAGCCCTTGAGGAGGTCGCGGTGATCGGGAGGCGCGAAACGGCCCGGTTGCCATGCGCCCAGAGGCAACGCCGGTGATTCACGCCGTCGGGCTGACCAAGCGCTTCGGGAGCCACACGATCCTCGACCACCTCGATCTGGAGGTGGCCCAAGGGGAGCGCGTGGCCTTGCTCGGCTTGAATGGCGCCGGGAAGACCACCTTCATGCGCTGCCTCCTGGGGCTCGTGCCCTTCGAGGGCGCACTGCGCGTGGCTGACCGGGACGTGCACGGGGGCGGCAGGGAGGCCCGCAGCCGGCTGGGGTACGTGCCTCAGCGCGCCCCGTCCTTCGACGGCACGCTGGGGGAGGTCATCGACTTCTTCACGCGCCTGAGGGGAACGGCTCCCGAGGCGGTCGAGGCACGTCTCGAGGCGCTGGATCTCCCCTTGTCGGAGCACGGCGAGAAGGCGGTGCGCACTCTCTCCGGTGGCATGCTACAAAAGGCGCTCCTGGCCCTGGCCCTCGGGGCCGAGGTACCGTTGCTCCTGCTCGATGAGCCCACGGCCAACCTCGACGCCAAGGCCCGGCGGGAGTTCCTGCGCTCCCTCCAGCAGGTGAACGATGGAACCACCATCCTGCTGGCTTCGCACCGCTTCGCCGACGTGGAGGCAGTAGCGGATCGCCTGCTGGTGCTGCACCGCGGCAGCATCGCGTTCGACGGCCGGATGCAGGAGCTCAGGGAGCGGGTGGAGGACGCGGTGACCTTGTGGATCAAGGTCCCGCCCGCGATGCGCGACCGCGCGCGGCAGCAGCTCCAAACCACCATCGAGCTCTCCACCGTGCTGGCCAACGGCACGGCTCTGGGCGTACAAGCGGAGCACACTGCGCGGGTCGACGTGCTGCTGGAGCTCAAGCGCGCCGGGATCCCCGTGGAGGATTTCTGGACCGAGACCCCGTCGCTGCACCAACTCCTGGAGGGGGTGCTGGGACTCGAGGCCGCGGAGGGGGAGGCTCCATGATCGCCCGCGCAGCGCTCTTCGTGCAGCGGGAGCTCGCGGGCGCGCTGCGCGCACGCTGGTTCCTCGCCTACTCGGCGGTGTTTCTGGCAGGCGGCCTACTGCTGGTCACCTTCGGGCTGGCCGACACCACGATCTACGGCTACCGCGGGTTCGCCAAGGCGTTCACCGGACTGGTCCATCTAGCGCTGCTGTTCGTGCCGCTCCTCGCGCTGTTCCCCGCGGCAGCATCCATCGCCGAGGACCGGGAGAGCGGCGCGCTGGAGTACATTCTCGCCCAGCCGGTCACGTTCGGCGAGGTCTATACCGGGAAGCTCGGCGGCGTGAGCGTCGCCATCCTGCTGTCTCTCACCGTGGGCTTCGGGGTGGCGGGAGCCGTAGCGGTGCTGCGTGGCGTACCCCCCGGGCTGGTCGTCGTGCTCTACGCCTTCGTGGCGCTCCTTGCCCTGGTGTTTGTGGCCCTGGGACTGTGCTTCTCCACCGTCACCAGCTCCCGCGCCCGGGCCATGACGCTGGGCATCCTCGTGTGGCTCGTTCTCGTGGCCCTGGGGACGCTGGGCGTCATGTTGGCGTTCATCCGGTGGGGGCTCCCGGAGCAGCTCCTCGTGACCTGGAGCTTCCTGAACCCCGTCGAGGCCTTCCGCATGGGCGTGGTGAGCGCCCTCGACGCCGACCTCTCGCTGCTCGGTCCGGTGGGCGCGAAGATCATCGAGCGGTTCGGGGCGGGCGGCACCGCCGCGTTGGCGGCGCTCTCCCTCGTGGGGTGGGTAGCGCTGCCGGGGCTCGCCGGGTGGGTGCTGTTCCGCCGCAGGGGGTAGCCGACTGTCTGCGGCCGCGCCTGAGCCATGCGCCCGGGACCACGTGGACACCGGACTCGAAAGGGTAGAACGACGATGAGAGCGACGAAGATCCTCATGGACGAGCACCGGGTGATCGAGCGCGTGCTGGAGGCGCTGGAGACGGCGGCGCACGCACTGGACCGGGGGGACGCCGTGCGGCCCGGCTTCTTCCTGGAAGCCGCCGATTTCATCAGCAGCTTCGCCGACGGCTGCCATCACCACAAGGAGGAGGGGGTCCTGTTCGAGGCGCTGGCCGCCCTGGGCATGCCCACCGAGGCAGGGCCCATCGGCGTGATGCTAGCGGAGCACGAAGAGGGGCGCAGCTACACCCGGGCCATGCGCGAGGCGGCCGAACGCCTGGAGGGCGGCGACGCCGCTGCCCGCTCCGACGTGGTACGCAACGCCCAAGGGTATGTGGCCCTGTTACGCCAGCACATCGCCAAGGAGGACAACGTGCTGTTTCCGATGGCGGAGCAGCTGATTCCCCGGGGCGGCCACGAGCGGATGCTGCTAGACTTCGAGCGGGTGGAGCGCGAGCGGAGTGGAGAGGGTGTGCACGAGCGCTACCACGCTCTGGCGGAGAGGCTCGCAACAGAGGTCGGCGCCTAGGTGACGCCGATGATCGCATGGTCCATCGTGCTGATCATTGCGGCCCTCGTCTTCTACTCGGTGGGGGTGTGGAGTGAGCGTCTCAGCGGCATCCTCAAGCCGTGGCACGCCGTCATGTTCTGGCTGGGCTTCGCGTTCGACGCGGTCGGTACCGAGCTGATGCGGCGGCTCACGCCAGGGTTCGAGCTGACCCTCCACAACATCACCGGGGCTACGGCTCTCTTCCTCATGCTCGCGCACGCCGGCTGGGCGACACAGGTGCTGGTCTCCCGCAATGAGCGGGCGATCCACACATTCCACCGGATCAGCGTCGTGGTCTGGACGCTCTGGTTGATCCCCTTCGTGAGCGGCCTGGTGCTGGGAGCCACCGCCTCCACCTAGCCATGCGTCGGGTGAAGCTCTTCAGCGGCTGAGCAAAGGAGCGTGCCCCGACCCCGCCTCTCAGTCCTGCTTCCCTGCCGCAACGCGGCGGCCACCCTGGACGAGACACTGGCCTCCCTGGCATCCCAGACGTTACGGGAGTTCGAGGTCATCGCCGTCGACGACGGTTCGGACGACCGCACCGGGGCGGTGTTGAGCGCATGGGCACGGCGGGACGACCGCATACGCCCTCATCGCACAGCGCCCCAGGGGATCGTCGCGGCACTCAACACGGCGGCCGATCACGCCCGGGGCAGGCTGCTCGCCCGCATGGACGCCGACGACGTTGCGCGGCCCGAACGCTTGGAGCGGCAGGTCGTCTTCCTCGGAGCCAACCCCGACCTCGTGGCGTGCGGCACCGGCATCCGCTACATCCCCCGCCCTCTCGTGCGCGACGGCGCCCGGCGCTACGAGCGCTGGATCAACGGCGTGGTACACCCCGACGAGATCGAGCGGGACCTCTTCGTGGAGTGCCCGATCCCCCACCCGAGCCTGGTGGTGCGACGGGACGCCTTCGAGCAGGCGGGCCGCTACCGGGATGCGGGCTGGCCGGAGGACTACGACCTAGTGCTGCGCCTATGGGAGGCCGGCGGACGCTTCGGGAAGGTGCCCGACGTCTTACTTGAGTGGCGGGAGCGCCCCGACCGGCTCTCGCGCACGGATGAGCGCTACAGCGAGGAAGCGTTCCGGCGGTGTAAGGTGCACTTCCTGAAACGGCGGATCGCCGGGCGGCCCGTAGTCGTGTGGGGAGCCGGCCCGGTGGGCAAGGCCTTCGCCCGGGCTCTCCGGGATGCCCAGGAGAACGTGGTGGCCTTCGTGGATCTCGACCCCCGCAAGATCGGGCAGACCATTCACAACGCGCCGGTGATCCACCCATCGGACATCGGGACCTGCCGCTCGGCGTATGTCGTGGCCGCGGTGGGCCAGCCGCAGGGCCGGTCGGAGATCCGGGCGGCCCTCGCCGAGGCGGGGTTCCGCGAGCCGGAGGAATGCTGTGCCGTTGCCTGACCCACCCGCAGCCCCGCCTGCATTCTTCCGCCGCTCGAGTCCCTAGCCGTCTCGTAGGGTCCCAACGCCTCTGCCCGACCCCTGGACAGCTCCGGGCGACATATGTATATTGCCATAGTAATATTCATTGGCTAGCCACGACTGCGTTCCACCGAGGCACCGTGCCACGCTACGACTACGTCTGCCGGGACTGCGGCAACTCATTCGACATCCGCATGTCCATTTCCGCCTATTCGGAGGGCGCAGCCCCCAGCTGCCCAGAATGCGGCTCGGACAACGCCACTCGCAGCTTTGCCGCGGTGAACGTGCTGACCGGGTCGCGCAGCGCCGGAGGGGCCGCCAGCGGAGCCTGCGGACCCAGCGGTTTCAGGTGAGCGGTGTAGCGCCGCCCAGGTCTGGGCGGGAGTCACTCGCTGGGAAGTCGCATCCAATGCCCTGAACAGCCAAGAGCGACTAACGCGGAACAGGCCGGCCAAGCCGGCCCGTTTGGCGTTTTGGCGCCGTTGGAACGAGATTGGCTCTAGCTCCACACGGGACCAGCGTGCCATGAACCAGAGCTCCACCGTCTCGAGGGCCTTTGCCGGTCCCGCCAAGGTGCTTGCCATCGGCTGCGGCGCCGTCGTCTTGGTCGGCGTGCTGGCGCTGATCGCCCTGGCCATCTGGATGAAGGAGCCCACCGGGGTCGAGGTCAGCGTCGATGCACCCATCCAGGTGACCGTAGGTGAGCGCTTTACGATCGCCGCCCTCGTCGAGAACGTCTCGGACGAGCCCCAGACCCTGGTCGACCTGGACATCGCGGGCTCCTACCTGGAGGGAGTCGCCGTCGAGCGCACCGATCCCGCATTCAGCGACGCGATGCACCTGCCGTTGGACAATTCGGTGAGCTACTCGTTCGATATCGCGATCCCGACAGGTGGAGAGCTGGCGGTGACACTCCATGTCTACGCCGCGCACACCGGCGACTACTCGGGTGACATCGACTTCTGCATCAACTCGGCCGTCGCCTGTCTCTCGTATCCCGTCAGGACACTCGTTACGAAGTCCACCCAGTGACGGGGTGCCAGGGCGCGAACGCCTGACGCCCCGTCTGCCGTCCCTCAGTGCCCGTGGCGGTGGTCACCGTGCGCGGGATCGCCGTACCCCCGGAGCCGTCCATAGCGCACGACCTGCTCGTCCGTCAACACACCCACCGTCTCCAGGTGCGCCAGCAAGTGGACGTAGCGCACCTCGGCCTCAAGGATGCCGATCTCGGCCGTGTGCTTCTCGAGTCGCTCCGGAGTGATAGCGCGGGCCGAGAAGAGGGAATCCAGTGCGCGCTCCCACTCCACGACCATCGCCCCCAGCTCCCTCGCCCGCCGGAGCATGCGGTCTCTGATGTCCTGCATCGCCTCGCGCTGCCCTGCATCCAGCCCCAGGCTGTCCGCCAGCTCCAGCACGTGCTTGGGACCCGGATACCCGTTGAGCTCCGCCGCCAGGGCGAACCCCATCCCGGCGCCCCCGAGGTAGCCCTCGACCTCCTCGGCCGAAAGGGCTTTGATCGCCCGGCCCTGATAGCCGGTGTACGGTGACTCCTGCGCGATCGCGGCGCTGGCCCCGACCGCAGCCACCGCGGCGGCTACGAGCGTGATTCTCACCATCTGCCAACCTCTCGATTAGTGTCGTTGGGAATGCGCCGAGCTCCCTTGCCGCAGGCGCGCCTCGGCGACGATGAAGTGCCAGCGCATCACCGCCTCGTCGCCCCTCATACCGACGAGCCGGACGGCGGTTCCGTGCCTACCCGCCCGCCAGCCGCCACACCTGCGCCACCAGGAAGCACACCGTGAACCCCATGAGCAGGGGCAGCAGCGTCGCCACGGTGGTCCACTTCGCGCTCCGCGTCTCCCTGTAGATCGTATAGATCGTGGTGGAGCACGGATTGTGGAGCAGGCTGAAGAGCATCAGGTTGACGGCCGTTAGTAGCGTCCAGCCACCCGTACGCAGCAGTTGGCCGGTGGTGCCGGCGGAGTCCAGCTCGAACATCACGCCGGCGCCCTCGCCCATGCCCGTCGCGCCGAGCGTCAGCACCGTGAGCATCAACACGGTGGGAATCACGATCTCGTTGGCGGGGATCGCCACGACGTAGGCCAGCAAGATCACGCCGTTCAACCCTATCAGCAGCCCGAAGGGGTCGAGCCAGTCCATCGCGTGCGCGGCGATGCTCACGCCGCCGACGTTGATGTTGGATACGAGCCAGATCGCCGCCCCTGCCGGCACCGCGAAGATCACCGCGCGCCACAGCACGATGAGCGTGCGGTCGATGACCGACGTGTACAGCGTCTGGAGGATGCGCGGCGGCCGGTAGGGCGGCAGCTCCAGGCTGAAGGTGGTGGCCTCGCCCGCGAGTACCGTGCGCGAGAGCAGCCACGAGGCGAGGAACATCGCCCCGATTCCGAGGAGCGCGATGGCCACCACAGCCGAAGCGGATACCAACCCCGCCAGGTGCGCCGGCGCCAACGCCCCGACGAAGATGCTCGCGATCAGGATCTGCGTTGGCCAGCGCCCGTTGCACAGCGAGAAGTTGTTAGTGATGATCGCGATCAGTCGCTCCCGCGGACTGTCGATGACGCGGGTCGAGACCACACCCGCCGCGTTGCAGCCGAAGCCCATGCACATGGTAAGGGCCTGCTTGCCATGCGCCCCCGCCTTGCGGAACAGGCTATCGAGGTTGAACGCCACCCGCGGCAGATACCCGAAGTCCTCCAACAGGGTGAACAGTGGGAAGAAGATCGCCATCGGGGGGAGCATCACGCTCACTACCCACGCAGTGGCGAGGTAGACGCCGTCGAGCAACATCCCGTCGAGCAACCACGGCACCCCCACCGCCGCCGAGAAGCCCTTGAGTGCCGGGTGCACGGTGTCCAGCAGCAGCCATGCGAGAAACCTGGACGGGTAGTTGGCGCCCGCAATCGTGAGCCAGAAGACCACCGCGAGCACCAGCAGCATCAGCGGGAAGCCGAGCCAGCGACTCGTGAGCAGCCGGTCCAGGGTGCGGTCGAGATCGAACTTGGTGCGCTTGAGGCCCCGCACCTGACTAGCCTGGGCGATGCGTTCCGCCTCGGCATACAGGCTCTCGGTGAGCCGGTCATGGAAGTTCGCAGAGAGCGTCCAGCGCAGGCGGGATGCCGTGTCGAGAATGTCCCCGGCGCCGTCCACGGCCGTGGCCACCTGCGCCTCGCCGCCTGTGGCTGAATCCGCTTCGAGCAGCGCGCTCGCTTCGAACACTCCCTCCGCCAGGGCGCCGATGTCGCCCGAGCGGACCGCCGTCTCCACGCGCTCGTCGGCGTTCAACAGCCGCAGCGCCACCCACCGTGCGTTGGGGAGCTCGGGGTAGGCCTGCGCGATGGGCTGCACCAGAGCCTGCACCGCCGCTTCGACCTCGGCAGGATGGCTCTCCATGCGGTACGGGCTCGTCTCGACCGCGCCGCTCGCCACGCCGTGGATCGCATCAAGAAGCTCCGCAATGCCATCTCCACTGCGCGCCACCGTAGGCACGACGGGCACGCCCAACTGCTGCTCGAGGCGCATCACGTCGATCCCGATCCCGTGGCGCCGTGCCTCGTCCATCAGGTTGAGGCAGACCACGACCCGATCGGTGATCTCCAAGATCTGGAGCACCAGGTTGAGGTTGCGCTCGAGCCGCGTGGCATCTACGACGACCACGGTTACGTCGGGTTGCCCGAAGAGCACGAAGTCCCGGGCCACCTCCTCGTCGGCGCTCCCGGCCTGGAGGCTGTACGTGCCGGGCAGGTCGATGAGCTTGACCCGCTTGTCCTCGAGGGTGAAGCCGCCCTCGGCCCGGGCCACGGTCTTGCCGGGCCAGTTGCCGGTGTGCTGCCTGAGCCCGGTCAGGGCATTGAAGACGGTGCTCTTCCCGGTGTTGGGATTCCCGGCGAGGGCCACGAGGTAATCCCAGCGGTCGAGCTGCACGCCGAGTTGCACCAGCCTCGAGGCCCGGTGGGCCGAGCACCCGGCGCACGGCGCGGCGGCGGTACCCGTCATCTCAGTGCACCTCGGCCGCGAGCCGCCGGTCCACGCGCACCCAGTCGGCCTGCTCCCGCCTGAGGGCGATCAGCGCGCCGCGCACCCGGTACGCCACGGGATCGCGCAGCGCTCCCCGCAGCTCCGCCGTGACCACGGTGCCGGGAACGAGCCCCAAGTCCAGAAGCCGCCGGCGCTGTGGACCCTGGCAAGCAGGGGCGATGCCCACCACGGCGGCCGACTCGCCGGGGTCGAGCGTCTTGAGCGTCTCGAACGGCCCCCGGCTCTCGGCCGCCTCGCGGGGCAACACCACGGTGACGTTCATCGCCGCCACCGGCTCGATGGCATGCTCCTCGCCGTCAGCGGCGAAGCGGATGCGCCCCGGCGTGGCCTCCAGCAACTCGATCTGCGCCCCCGGGGCGAGCCCCATTTCGACGAGCTGCTGGTAGACCTCCGCTGGCTCGTCCTCCAAATGCACCACGGAGGCCGACTGCCCGGGCACGAGCGCCGAGAGAGCCACGCCCGCGTGGGGCGGGAGCTCGCCGTCGGCGGTGGGAATGGGGTCGCCATGGGGATCGTAGCGGGGGTGGCCCATCGCCGAATCCAACTGCTCCACGGCCTCGGGGCTCAGCGTGTGCTCGCGCTCTTCCGCCTCCTCATGCCACTCAATGGGCGGGACGCCGGTGCGGTCGGCGAGGTAGCGCTCCCACATTCGGTGGCTCCGCAGCACCCGCAGCGCCTCGCCGCGCCCTACGTCGGTGAGGGCGAGGCGATCCTCCACCGTGCGCACCAGGCCCACGGCCTCGAGCCGGGCTACCAGCCCCATCACCCGGGCCCGCCCCATGTGGAGCATCCCGGCCAGGCTCTCCACGGTGCACGGCCGCCCGGCGTACTCGGCATCGTACATCCGCTTGAGGGCGTCCTCGATGCGGGCCCGCTGGGTGAGGCGGGCGAACCGCACCAGCCACGCCACCACACCGCGCCGGGGCCAGAAGACTACCGCCAGGGCGAGCGCGACCAGTGCGAACACGAACAGCGCGAGTGCTGGATCGACCATGCTTTTTAGCCGTGCCTAATCTCGTTCTCGTCTCCAGAGTGCCCGGCCTGCGGGCAGCCCCCGGTCACCTCGGGACCCGCCACACGGATTACGCTCTCGGGCACCTTATGCCGCGTGACCCGCCCGTCGTCGGTCTCCACGTAACCGGACCCGAGCTCGAACTGCACGTATCCCGGATCCACGGCTACCGCGGATTCCGTCTCGTCGGGCCGGTCGCTCGTGATGGGAGCCGGCTCCTGGGCGGCGGCGTTCAGCGCTGCTACCACGACTCCGATGGCGGCAACCAGCCAGACATACCGCTGCCGCACGCCAAGAGGCCGGAAACCGGCCCTTTGGGCGATCACCGACACCCCCTCTGTTAGTACTGACGAATAATATTATTAGGGGGACCGAACTCTGCAAGCCCGAGGGGTTCCCGGGGCCTCCCCGCGCCCCCCTCCCGCCGCTGCAGCCCTCCGCCCCTTGGTCTCCCCCCGTCTGCCCGCCCGTTCGCCCCCGCCGTATCTTCCTACCGGCATCGGCGGCGGAGGCACAGTGGAACCCTTCAAGATCAAGACAGTCGAGACGATCCCCTTTACGACCCGCGCGGAGCGCGATGCCGCCCTCCGCGAGTCGGGCTACAACGTGTTCAACATCCCGTCGCGGCTCATCACCATCGACCTGCTCACCGACTCGGGCACCTCGGCGATGTCGGACCACCAGTGGGCGGCGCTGATGTGCGGCGACGAGGCGTACGCCGGGAGCCGCAACTACTTCCGGTTCGAAGAGACGATTCGGCGGATCACGGGCTACCGCCACGTGATCCCGACCCACCAGGGCCGGGTGGCGGAGAACCTGCTCTTCACCACCGTGGTGCAGCAGGGCGATCACGTCCCCAACAACATCCACTTCGACACGACCCAGGCGAACATCGAGCACAACGGCGGCGTCGCTGTGAATTGCGTGATCGACGACGCCTACGACCCCGTGAAGGACGTGCCCTACAAGGGCGACATGGACATTGCCAAGCTGGATCGGGTGCTGGCCGACGTGGGACGCGAGCGGATCCCGCTGGTGCTGCTCACCATCACCAACAACTCCGGCGGCGGGCAGCCGGTGAGCCTGGAGAACGCCCGCGCCGTCTCCCAGTGGTGCCGCAAGCACGACATCCCGTTCATCTACGACGCCTGCCGCTTCGCCGAGAACGCCTACTTCAACAAGATCCGCAGCAAGCTCGACCAGGACGTCCGGCAGATCGTGCGGGAGTTCTTCGACTTGGCCGACGGCTGCACGATGTCGGCCAAGAAGGACGCGCTGGTGAACATCGGGGGCTGGTTGGCGCTCAACGACGATGAGCTCACCACCAAGATCACCAACATGCTCATCCTGATCGAGGGCTTCCCGACCTACGGCGGACTGGCCGGGCGCGATCTGGAGGCGATCGCCCAGGGGCTCGAGGAGGTGCTCGACGAGCGTTACCTGGCGCACCGCATCGGACAGGTGCAGGCGTTCGGCCGCGCCCTGTGCGATGCCGGCGTTCCCATCGTGCTGCCGGTGGGCGGACATGCGGTGTATCTGGACGCCCGGCGCTTCCTGCCACACATCCCGCAGGAGCAGTTCCCCGCTCAGGCGCTCACGTGTGCGCTCTACCTGGAGGGCGGCATCCGCGGCGTGGAGATCGGCGGGCTCATGTTCGCCGCCGACGGGCACTGGCCCGAGCTCGAGCTGGTGCGCCTGGCCGTGCCGCGCCGGGTGTACACCAAGAGTCACCTGGACCACGTCGCCGAGGTGTGCGCCAAACTCTATCGCGAGCGGGAGTCGATCACGGGTCTGCGGATCACGTCGGAGGCCCCGGTGCTGCGGCACTTCACGGCGCGGCTGGAGCCCGTGGCGTAGGGCGCTCGCTTCACCCCCCCCGAGGCAGACACACGTTGCGCCGGCGCACACCGGGGGATACGCTTCCGCCGGTCAACATCCGATAAGGCCTCTTCGCGGAGCCATGCAATGCTGAAAGAATTCCGGGAATTCGCCATGCGAGGCAACGTGGTCGACATGGCCGTCGGCATCATCATCGGCGGCGCATTCGGCACGATCGTCAAGTCGCTGGTGTCCGATGTCCTCATGCCGCCGCTGGGATTGCTGCTCGGCAACGTCGACTTCTCCAACCTGTTCATCACGATCACGGGCGGCGAGCCTGCCGGGCCGTACGCCACCCTCGCCACGGCACAGGAGGCGGGCGCCGTCACCATCAACTACGGCGTGTTCCTGGATTCCGTGGTGAGCTTCCTGATCGTCGCGTTCGCGGTGTTCCTGCTGGTGCGCGGCATCAACCAACTGAAGCGCAAGGAGGAGGCCGCCCCGCCGCCGCCGGACAAGAAGGACTGTCAGTACTGTTTCACGAAGATCCCGATCAAGGCGACGCGCTGCCCCCACTGCACGGCCGATCTGCCCAAGGCGGCGTAGCGACTTGACAGCCCCGCGAGGCCGGGAGGCGCCTCTGTGGACCGCGCGGTCGACACGGTCCGCTCGGCGGCGCCCCCCGGCTTCCAGGATTCAGAGCCGCATCCCGAAGTCCGCTCCCATCGACCCCGCCTTCACTCGGCGGCTCCCGCGGCATCCAAGCCCAGATCCCGCATGGCCTGCGCCAGCTTCTCCAGTGGTATCCCCAGCTGATTCGCTGCGCGCTGGCGGTCGCCGTCGCACTCCCGCAGCGCATCGGTGATCATCTGGCGCTCCAGCTCCTCCCGTGTGTACCCTGCCGCCGTCGAGAGCCGGCTGCGGTCGATCTTCTTGAGGAACTGCTGGGTGAAGCGCGCGCCGCCCTCATGCTCCTGTGCCAGCATCCCGCGCATCTCTTCGAGGGAGCGCCGTGCCTCCTTTGCAGCCGGCGTGTCGGGGAAGCGCTCACACAGTAGGGCCAGCTCGGGGATGACCTTACGCGGCTGCTGGAGCTTGTTCGCGTAGATCTCGATGATCTCTTGAATGGCCACCAGCTCCTGCGCGCCCTTCAGGGTGGCATCAGCACGGGCCCGCCGGTACCAGGCGATGGCCTCCAGCGGCTCGTTCAGGTGATCCTTATAGAGCCGGGCGAGTTGGAAGTACGGCTCGGGATTCTCGGGCTGCTCGATGCAATGCAGCTCATAGGCTGCGGCGGCCTCCTCGTACCGCCCCCGGGCCACAAGGGAGGCGGCATACGAGTACTCCTGCCGACGGGGTGTGGATTTGGCTGATGGATTGTAGAGCGTCTGGGCTGCGGCGCCGGCCCGCTCCGCCAGGGCCTGGCTGCCGAAGTACACCGCAGCGACGGCAATCGGGAAGCCCAGCAACGCGCCGACGATGAGGTCGCCGCCCATGAGCTTCGCCGCCCCCAGCCCGGCCGGAACGCCCATGAACAGGCCGACGACCAGCGCCCACAGAAGGCTCTTGAGGCGGTAGACCTGCTCAGCGGAGTCGACATCCCTCAGGCGGCGCTCGTTCACATTGGCAACCCCCGCGGGTGGTCCCCCAAATCCGCGCGAAGCGGCCCCGTTGTCAAGCCGACGTCATGGTGCGGCGCCGGCGCGCTGGTGCCGCCCTGGAGGCCGGAGCGATATTCAGTTGTTATGACCAGCGAATGAACATGCGAACCATCGGCCTGCTCGGCGGGATGAGCTGGGAGTCCACCCAGACCTACTACCGCCTCATCAACGAGGCAGTGCGCGACCGTTTGGGCGGGCTGCACTCGGCCGAGCTCGTGCTCTACAGTGTGGACTTCGAGCCCATTGAGCGTCTCCAGTCCCAGGG
>JBDHDE010000002.1:0-113077 GCA_039591655.1 Gemmatimonadota bacterium | reverse complement strand
TATCTCCTGTTCGAGCGCCGCGCCGAGAAGCGGCGGCTGGTGCTGGCTGTCGCGACGGGGTGAGCCGGCGGATCGCCTACGAGTAGCTCGAGGTCCCCTACGTCATCCGGGCGCGCATCGAGAAGCCGATGTAGAATTCCCTCCATGCGACTGGGGAGCCGGATAGCCGCCGTCGACGCCCACGCGGGCGGCGAGCCGGGTCGGGTGATCACCGACGGGGTGTTCGACGTCCCCGGTGACACGATGTTCGACAAGAAGGTCCACCTGGAGACCCAGGGCGATCACCTGCGCAAGCTCATGTTGCGGGAGCCCCGGGGCTATCCGGCCCTGTGCTGGTACCCCGCCATGTCGGGGAGCAACATCATCTGCGTCGCCACGGTGCTGATCGAGACGGGCATGGTCCCGGTCAGGGAGCCGGGGACCGAGCTGGTGCTGGAGGCGCCGGCGGGACTCGTGCCGGTGCGGGCCGACGTGGCTGGCGGCAAGGTGACCGGAGTGACGTTCGAGAACGTGCCGGCCTTTGCGGTCCACCTGGACGCAGCCATCGAGGTGCCGCATTTGGGCAGGGCGACGGTGGACGTCGCCTGGGGCGGGATGTTCTACGTGATCGCGGACGCTGCGCAGTTCGGTCTCCAACTCCTCCCCGATGAGGGTCGCGAGATCGCGCGCGTCGGACGGATGCTCCAGGGCGCGGCGGCTGAGCAGCTGCCTGCTGTCCATCCCGAGAACCCCGCCATCAGCGGCGTTTCCATCTCGCAGCTGTCGGGTCCGCCGAGTCACCCCGAGGCGGTGCGCAAGAACGCGGTCGTGGTGGCCACCGGCGAGTTGGACTGGGACCGCCCCGAAACCTGGACCGGCGCGCTGGACCGCTCGCCCTGCGGGACGGGGACGTGCGCCAAGATGGCGGCGCTGCACGCGAAGGGGGAGCTCGGATTGGACCAGGATTTTCCCCACGAGGGAGTGCTGGGCACGATTTGGACGGGGCGCCTCGTACGCGAGGCCGAGGTCGGCGGGCGTCGCGCCGTGGTGCCGACAATCACCGGCCGCGCGTGGATCACGGGCTACAACGACTACGTGGTGGACGACAGCGATCCGTTCCCCGAGGGGTTCACGGTCGGCGATATCTGGGGCTAGCTGAGAACTCTCACCCCTCCACCTCCCACGTCCTCCCGCCCCGCAGCATCTCGTCGAGGTCGGCCTCGGTGGCGGGGCGGGCCCCGGCCTCCGCCAGCTGCCGCTCCAGGTCCTGGCCGTAGCTCGAGACGGGGTCGCAGTACAGGACGCCGATCGCCACCGGGAACGCCGGCGGCTGGAGGGAAATGAGTAGCGAGGCCAGTGAGCGGTTCGTCTCGTCGTGCACCAGGACGTCCTCTTCCTTGACGCCGCACTCGCCCAGCGTCACTACCTCCACTTCGAGGCTCCCGGGCTTGAGTCGCAGGCCTTTGCGCCGCTCCTTCCCGAACAGCAGCGGCCGGCCGTGCTCCACCCGCAGCTGCATGTCATCGGCTACGCCCTTCTCTGTGAACGCGCCGTGGGTGGCGTCGTTGAATACGATGCAGTTCTGAAAGATCTCCACGAACGACGCGCCGCGATGCCCGTGGGCTCGCTTGAGCACCTCCACGAGGTGCGGCTGCTGTGTGTCCACGCTGCGGGCCACGAAGCGGGCGCTGGCCCCCAGTGCCAGCGCGCACGGTGACACTGGGAGCTCCACGGATCCTTGCGGGGTGGAGGGCGTGCGCGTGCCGCGCTTGGAGGTGGGCGAGTACTGGCCCTTGGTCAGTCCGTAGATCTCGTTGTTGAACAGCACGATCTGCAGGTCCACGTTGCGGCGCAGCACGTGAAGCATGTGGTTTCCGCCGATGGAAAGCCCGTCGCCGTCGCCGGTGATCACCCATACGTCCAGCTCTGGGTTGGCCAGTTTGACTCCGGTGGCGATGGCCGGCGCCCGGCCGTGGATCGTATGGAAGCCGTAGGTCGAGAGGTAATACGGGAACCGAGCGGCGCACCCGATCCCCGATACGAACACGGTTTGCTCGGGACGCGCCTCGAGGTCGGCAAGGGTCTTCTTCACGGCCTTGAGGATGGCGTAGTCCCCGCAGCCGGGGCACCAGCGCACCTCCTGATCGGAGGCGAACTCCTTGGGAGTAACGGTCATCTCACGGCTCCACGATTCTGGCACGCACCGCGTTCTCGATCTCGGCCACCTTGAAGGGCTTGCCGGTTACTTTGTTGAGCCCCTCGGCAGGCAATAAGTACGTGCTGCGCAGTATGGTCACGAGCTGCCCGCTGTTCATCTCCGGCACGAGGACGTAGCTGAATCCGCGCAGCACGTCTCCCAGGTTCTTGGGAAACGGGTTGAGGTGCCGGACGTGAATGTGGGACACGTCCAGCCCCAGCTCCCGGAGACGCTTTACCCCCTGGTAGATCGGGCCGAAGGTCGAGCCCCATCCCACGACGGCGAGCTTCCCCCGTGCTTTGCCCAGTTGCACTTCCTGAGGCGGCGGGATGTCGTCCGCGATCCCGGCGATCTTGGCGGCCCGCACGTCGGTCATCCGCTGGTGATTGTCCGGATCGTAGGAGATGTGGCCGCTGTCGTAATCCCGCTCGATACCGCCGAGGCGGTGCTGCAGCCCCGGCGTGCCCGGCACGGCCCAGGAGCGGGCCAGCGTTTCGGCGTCTCGCGCGAAGGGCTGGAATCCCGCCGGATCGGTGCGGAACGTGGCGGGAAACCGCGGCAGCGCATCCGGATGCGGTAGCAGCCAGGGCTCCGCTGCATTCGCCAGGTAACCGTCGGACAGCATGATGACCGGCGTCATGTACTTGGTGGCAAGGCGGACCGCCTCGATCGCCACGTCGAAGCAGTCTGCCGGAGTGGCGGCGGCGACGACCGGTAGGGGCGCATCGCCGTTGCGGCCGTACACCGCCTGGAACAGATCGGACTGCTCTGCCTTGGTCGGCATCCCCGTGGAGGGGCCGGCGCGTTGGCTGTTGACGACCACCAGCGGGAGCTCCGTCCCAATTGCGAGCCCCAGCGCTTCGGTCTTGAGGGCCATGCCCGGGCCGGAGCTGGACGTCACTCCGAGGGCCCCTGCGTACGAGGCCCCGATGGCGGCGCAGATCGCCGCGATCTCGTCCTCCGCCTGGAATGTGACCACACCGTACGGCTTGAGGTTGGCCAACACGTGGAGCAGCGTGGTGGCCGGGGTGATGGGGTACGAGCCGAAGACCAGCTTGCCCAAGCCTGCAGCCTGAGCCCCTGCCAGCAGCCCCCACGCTGTGGTCTCGGAGCCCGTCACCGTGCGGTAGACTCCCGGCAGCACGTCCGCTCTGGCGACGGTGTACCCCACCACGTCGCTGGGCATTTCCGCTGTCTCTCCAAAGGCGTGCCCGGCGAGCAGTGCCTTTACGTTGGCCTCGGCAATGTTGGGCTGCTTCGCGAACTTCTTGCGGATCCACTCCGCCGTGGCCTCGTGATCCTGGCCGAACATCCAGAGCATGAGGCCCAGCGTCCACATGTTGCGGGAGCGGAGGGCCTGCTTCTGGGTGAGCCCCAGGTCATCCACTGCATCGAGCGTGCGCTGCGAGATGTCCAGCTTGAGGACCTGAAATGGCGCGAGAGTGTCGTCGTCGAGTGGGCTCGTCTCGTACCCGGCTTTGCTCAGGTTCCGCTTGGTAAAGGCCCCCGTGTCCACCACCACGAGCCCGCCCACGCGGAGGTCACGGTAATTGACCTGCAGCGCGGCCGGGTTGAGTGCGACCAACACATCCGGCTCGTCGCCTGCGGTTGTGATATCGACGGAGCCGAAGTGGATCTGGAAGGCCGAGACGCCGAACGTGGTGCCGGCGGGTGCGCGGATCTCCGCCGGATAGTCGGGGAAAGTCGCGATGTCCCGGCCGGCGAGGGCGGCCTCCAGGGTGAACTGGGAGCCGGTGAACTGCATACCGTCGCCAGAGTCGCCGGCGAACCGGACGACGACGGAGTCCCGTACCTCGCGCGCCGCCACGGAGCGGGCGTCCGGCGAGGAAGTCTTCTTGCGGTCGATCATGCTTCGTGGGCCTGTTCGCGATGTCGAAGGGAGTGGCCGGCTCCCACCACGCACCACATACTCCCCACACGCCGACCGTCGGTCGCCCGTCCGCATTGGCGACCACCTTACTATTGTATTCAGAACATGCCCCACGGCGCCACTCGGGGCCACGGAGTCGGCGTGATGGCGGCACCGCGCCGCTGTATATTTACCGTCCTCGAACGCACGTCACGGACCCGTACTGAGTCCTGGGAGAGTCAGATGTCCACAGCAATGGTTGCGGGAATCAACGACCAGGTCGCCAAGGAGTTCTACGCCGCCTACCTCTACCTCTCGATGGCGGCTTACTGCGACGGCAAGAATCTGCCTGGCTTCGCGCACTGGATGCGGATGCAATTCCAGGAAGAGCTGGGCCACGCTTTGCGCCTGTTCGATTTCGTGCTGGAGCGGGGCGGGCAGGCCGAGCTGCAGGCCATCGACAAGCCGCCAGTGGACTTCGGGAGCCCCTTGGACGTTATGAAGGCCGCACTCGCCCACGAGCAGAAGGTGACGGCCTCCATCAACAGGCTGTACGAGCTGGCCGACAAGGAGAAGGACTACCCGACGCAGCTGATGCTGCAGTGGTTCATCACCGAGCAGGTGGAGGAGGAGCGGTCGGTGGGCGACATCATCGCCCAGCTGGAGCTGGCCGGTGACGGTGGGCCGGCGCTGTTGATGATGGATCGCCAGCTTGCCGGAAGGCGGCCTGAGGAGGAGGGAGAGTAGGGCTCCCACGCTCCCGGTCTCGTGATCTGGAATGAGAGCCCCCGGCCGGTCCCGGGGGCTCTCTGGTTAACGAACCAGTCCCGGCAGCGTCTAACCAAGAGAGGAATAGAGGTGACTGACGGGGGGTCGGGAAAGCAGAGCCGTAGACTCGGGAGGCTTGGAAATCATGAAGGCCAGATACGCAATCATAGGCGCGGCGCTGTTCGCCGTCGTGGCGGCGGGCACGCTGCAGGCGCAGGACGATCCGCCTCCCCCGGTAGACCGGCCCATGCGGCTGCATGCCCGGGGCGCCGGGCCGGTGGCCTCGCAGGCGGCCAGCGCTACTATGCGCCGCAGTTCCTGGCGGCGCAGCGGCAGCTCCTGGGGCTCACCGACGAGCAGATCTCGCAGCTCGAGACATTGGGGGCCGAGGGGCAGGCAGAGCGCGAGCAGGAGCTGGAGCAGGCCAGGACCAGCCAGGAGGCGCTGCATGAGGCGTGGCAGGCGGATCAGCCGGACCCGGATGCGATCCGGCGCCATGCGCAGGCGACCATGGAGGCGCACCAGAGGATCCAGCTGGATCTGCTGGACCGGGCGGCCCGGGCAAAGGCCCTGCTCACGCCGCTGGATCTGCTGGACCGGGCGGCCCGGGCAAAGGCCCTGCTCACGCCGACGCAGCAGGGGAAGCTCCAGGGTTGGGTTGAGGGCCGCCGCATGAGCAGGGGCGGGCGAGGCATGCGGGGGGAGCGCGGCCACCGCGGTCAGCGAGGCGGTCTCGGCATGCGGCGCGCTTGTCCCGGAGGTACCTGCCGCTAGGTCGAGAGAGCGATTGAGTCGGCACGGCGGGCGCCGCCCCGGGAGCCAAGGCTCTCGGGGCGGTCTTTCTTGCTCCCACCCGCCTGCGTCGCTCCCTTACCGCCCGCGGAATCCCCGAGTAGTAGATTGTGGGAGCGCGTGGTCGGGGGGCCACACGACCAGTTGAGACGAGAGCCGGCGCATGTCCCAAGGCGAGCGGATCCGCATCACCTATCTCATCACGCTGAGCCGGGGCGAGACGCCCGAGGGCAGGGCACGGCACATCGCGCTGGAACAGACGGTGGAGTTGCCCGACGGCTGCTATCCCCCGGGCATCGAGGAGCGGGTCGTGGGCCGCGTCGAGTCCGTGGAGCGGGACGATGCTGGTCGGTGGCGCGTCGTCCTGTCGTTCGCGGCCGACGTGGCGGGGGAGGAGGTACCCCAGCTCTTGAACCTGCTGTTCGGCAACGTTTCGATGCTCCCGGGAACGGTCGCGGTCGATCTCGAGTTGCCGGGGAGCCTGCTGCAGCGTTTCGGGGGTCCGCGGTTCGGCGTCCCAGGTATAAGGCGGGCGTGTGGCAACGCCGAGGGGCGGCCCCTGCTGTGCACGTCCGCCAAGCCGGTGGGCCTGTCCTCCGCCCAGCTGGCGGAGATCTGCGGCGCGCTTGCCCGGGGCGGCATAGACGTGGTGAAGGACGATCACGGGGTCACCGATCAGGCCACGGCTCCGTTTGCCGATCGGGTGCGCCGCTGTCGGGACGCCGTGCGGGAGGCAAATGAGCGAACCGGTGGCAACACGCTCTACTTCCCCCACGTGACGGCGCCGGTGGGCGAGCTGGAGCACCGCGTCGAGATCGCCACAGAGGCCGGTTGCCAGGGGGTGCTCCTGAGCCCGTTCCTCAGTGGGCTGGACACCGTCCGCTGGCTGGCGGAGACCAGTGGTCTGATCCTGCTGCTTCACCCCACGTTCTCTGGCGCGCTGGGGCAGGAGGGGCACGGGATCGCGCCGGCACTGCTGTTCGGAACCCTGCTGCGGCTGATCGGGGGTGACGGCGTCATCTACGTGAATGCCGGAGGCCGCTTCCCGGTGACCGAGGCCCAGTGCAGCGCCATCAACGCCAGGCTGCGTGCGCCGCTGGGCGACCTGCAGGCGGCGCTGCCGGTGCCGGGGGGCGGCGTCGACGCGGAGCGCGTGGGGTACTGGATCGACCGCTACGGGACGGACACCATGTTCTTAATCGGGAGCAGCCTCTACGCGCAGGGAGAGTTGGAGAGCGCTAGCCGGAAGCTGGCGGACGCCGTCCGGGAGCACTGCCACGGCTGACGTCTCGAAGACAATCCAACCAGCCGCTACCCGAACGCCGAGCGCACCACGAACCAGAGGTTCGCGGGGCGCTCCGCCAGCCGCCGCATGTACCAGGGGAACCAGGCGGTACCGTAGCTGATCAGGGTGCGCACGCCGCATCCCTCGGCGGCCAGCCGGCGCAGTGCGTCCTGCCGGATCCCGTAGAGCATCTGGATCTCGTAGGCGTCAGCCGGGATGTCCGCTCCCTCCGCAAAGTCCCGGATACGTGTGATTAGTCGCAGGTCATGCGTCCCGAAGGCCGGGACGGCGCCGCGCCGCGCATCGTCGGCCAGGAGACGCTTGGCGAGCCGGAAGTAGTTGGCGTCGACGTCGTGCTTGGCGGGATACGCGATCTCGGGCGGCTCGTTGTACGCGCCCTTCACCAGGCGAATCGTCGGCGCCAGTGGCAGGAGCTCCTCCAGGTCGGCGGCGGTCCGGTAGAGGTAAGCCTGGAGGCAGATGCCCAAGCTGGGATGCCCCGGCCGGAGACGTCGGTAGATGTCCAGCGTGGCGTCGGTGAACGCCGAGCCCTCCATGTCGATGCACACGAAGTTGCCGAGCTCGGCCGCGCGCCCTGCGAGGACGGCGAGCTGTTCAGCACAGAGGTCCCGGTCGATGTCCAGGCCGAGCTGGGTGAGCTTGACGGAGAGCTGTGTGGTGAGGGAGCGCCGAGCCACGCGCTCCAGCGCATCGATGTACTGGGCGGTGACGTCCTCTGCAGCGCGCCGCTCGGTGATCGCCTCACCGAGGAGAGTGATGAGTGTGGGAACGCGGTGCTCGCCGAGCTGCTGGGCCGCCGCCAAAGCGGCTGCGAGATCCTCGCCGGGCAGGAAGCGCCTCACGGCTCGCTGGGCAAACCGGCGGTGGCGGACGCGGTCGGCCAGCCACGCGCTCTCCGATGCCTTGAGGAGGAGGGTGCGCATCACTCCCATTCACGGACTCCCTGAAGACGGCGTGTGTCGGTTCCACGGGGTGCCGGTCCGCCGGTGGCGGACGTACGAGATGCGCGTTATGCTAATCCACCGGTGCGGGGGTGCGCAAACGTTGGCCGGGGTGCAGGGTGTTATTGTGACCCCGCAGGTCGGCGCGCCGTCAGGAGCGGGCTGGTGCCAATCCAGATCAGGAGGTGGTGATGCGCAGGGTTCTTCTGTCCGCCACGGTGACCGCGGCGGTCCTGACGTGCCTGGCCGGGCCTGCTGTGGCGCAGCAGACGGGTGGGGAGAACAAGCACAACGGATGGTGGTTCGGTGTTGGCCTGGGTGGTGGGTGGAGCCACACCGACACGCCGGACACGACCCGGAGCGGCGGCGCCGGCTTCATCAGGGGCGGCGGCACGCTATCGCAGCGGTTTCTCGTCGGCGGTGACGCAGCGTTCTGGGTGAGCAAGAACGGGCAACACGAGTGGATCTCGGCAACCAACGTCACTGCCAGCATCCTCATCTATCCGTTCTATCCCCTCGGTGGCTACGTGAAGCTCGGGGCGGGGCTGGCCATCGCGGACGTCGTGGGAGACACCGATGTGCCTGGCCTGATCCCACCGGCGGAGAAGGAGTACGGCATTGGCGCGACGGCAGGGATCGGGTGGGACGTGCGGATCGCAAGGAACTTCTACCTCACCCCCAACGTCGACTTTTTGTACCAGAAGGTGGATATCCCGGACTCGGCTGACGACGTCAAGTTGTGGTCCATCCTTCTGACTGTGGGCGCGACATGGCATTGATCCACGACTGCCCGGACCGGCCGCGTGCAGGTGGCGGGCACACGGCTTCCCGACCTGCGCTGGGCTGGCTCACCCTCGCGGCGTCGCTGTTCCTGCTGGCGGCCTTCGCGCTTGGGGCCGCGACGCCGGCCCAGGCACAGGAGCCGCACCGGCGGCAGGGTGTGTGGTTCAGCCTGGGGCTCGGCGGCGGGTGGAACCTCACCAAGAATATCGATGACAAGGCAGCGGCGGGCTTCGGCGGATACATCCGCGCCGGCGGAACGCTCGGTCCCCAGTTGCTGGTGGGAGGCGAGGCGGAGTGGTGGGGACGGGAGGAGACCAGCGACATCTTCCTCTCACGGGGCAACGTCACCTTGACGGGGTTGTACTTCCCGAAGCTGGACATGGGCTTCTTTGCCAAGCTCGGGGTCGGGGTCGCGGGCGCCGAGCTCATCACCGCCGGCGGGTCGCAGAGCACGTGGGAGACGGGGTTAGGCGTCACCTTCGGCGTGGGCTGGGACATCCCGCTGGGCCGGACCGTCTCCATCACGCCGAACGCGGACTTTCTCTTCCAGGAGCTGTTCGGTACCTCGAATACCCTGCTGATCTTCACGCTGGGCGTGACGTTCCCGTAAGGCGGCTCCCAGGCGCGGCTGGCTGCGGCGCCATGGGCGAGGGAATCGTCAGGAACGCATGCGCTTGTACGTGAGGATCGCCACAATCCTGGCGACGAGAACCGCAACGTAGAACTGTCCGGCTAATGCCTCGAGCGTTGCCAGGGAGCGACTGGTACCGCTCAGCGGCGTGATGTCGCCGTAGCCCAGGGTGGTGATGGTCACCAGCGAGAAGTAGGTGAACTGCCAGATGGGTTGCTGCGTGGTACCTCCCGCTCCCCCGACGGTGATGCCACTGAAGGATCCCGGCTGCGTGAACTCCAGCCAGGAGTAGACCACCGCGAACACTAGGCCGATGAGGAGATACGCGCAGGCGGCGCCGTAGACGGTGTCGTTCGTGATGTCGTCCTCGGTCATGACGTGACGCAGGATGATGCCGGTGACGTACAGGAGGAAGACGGCTTCCAGCGCCCGGCTCACGGCATACAGCAGCGGGCTCTCGAAGAAGAGGCTGACCCAGCTTCCCGCGATTGCCGGGATCACGAGGGCGAGTCCCGTGATCAACGTCCGCCGTTCTCCCTTCACCGCATACAGCCCGGCGAGGAAGATCAAGGTGAAGCCGGCTCCGATGGACTCCCGCTCCAGGGTCGACTCCGCCAGCAGCGGATGCAACAGCAGGAGTGCAACCAGCGCGATCAGGAGAAAAGAGAAGCTCCCGAAGTAGCGTCGCAGGCGCCTGGGTAGCCACCTGGGGCTGGAGGGATAGGCGGACTGTTCCATGGCGGTGTCGCGGATAGAGAGTGGACTCGCCTGGCTACGGAGAGGGTGGGATTCGAACCCACGAGGCCCGCAAGGGCCTACCGGTTTTCGAGACCGGCTCCTTCAACCACTCGGACACCTCTCCCGGTGCGTGTCGCCCCGCTGCTTCGTGCCGAGCCCATTCGGGGCGTGCCGGTGCATAATAGGTGGCCGATGGGCTAGTTTCCAGCCCGGATCAACCCATGTCCATCGTCCTCATCGCGGCCGAGTTGGTGGACCTGCTGCCGCGGAATCCGGTTCCCGGCTACACGGTCAACTGGCTACCCAGCGCCACCGCCACGCCGGCAGGCAGCCACGTGGCCATCATTCCGCTGCTCTCGCGTCGCATCGGCGAGGCGGAGCTCAAGGCGCTCCCCGATCTCCGCATCGTGGCCAACTGCGCTGTGGGCTACGACAACATCGATCTGGAGGCCGCCGCCCAGCACGGTGTCGTCGTGACCAACACGCCCGATGTGCTCACCGAGGCCACCGCTGACCTCGCGTGGACACTCATTCTGGCAGTGGCTCGGCGCCTCAAGGAAGGTCAGGACCTCCTGGCCGAAGGGCGGTGGGAAGGGTGGCACCCCACACAGCTACTCGGACTCGAACTGAGTGGTGCCGTGCTGGGGGTGGTCGGGGCGGGACGCATCGGCCAGGCGGTGGCGCGACGGGCCGTGGGTTTCGGCATGAGGATCATCTATGCCGACCCAGCTCCCCGGCCGGAGCTGGAGCAGGAGACCGGCGCCGAGCAAGTGGCCCTGGCCGAGCTCCTGGACCGGAGCGATGTCGTGAGCCTGCACGTCCCCTCGTCCTCACAGACCCGCCGGATGTTCGGACGCAAAGAGTTCTCCCGGATGCGTGCCGGAGCGCTGTTCATCAACACGGCGCGGGGCGAGCTGGTGGACGAGGAGGCCCTGCTCGACGCCCTCGAGCGGGGGCACCTTGGGGGGGCCGGCCTGGATGTCTTCGCGCAAGAGCCCCGCGTCCCAGACGGGTTGGTTGCGCACCCTCGCGTCGTGGCGCTGCCACACCTCGGGAGCGCCACGACTCGCACCCGCCAGGCCATGGCGGAGCTCGCCGTTCGGAACGTGCGCGCGGTGCTTGAAGGAGAGCCGCCCATCACCCCAGTGCCTCGACCTCCGGCGCCGTAGGTGTGGGTGGGCCACGCCCATCTGCCCTGCGTTGACGCTCTCCGCCGCCCCGTCTAACTTGCGGGCGAGCTATGACGCCCTCTGAACGTAGAATCCTCCTCGACGACTCCGGCGTCACCCAGGCGCTGGAGCGGATGTCCCATGAGATAGTCGAGTTCGCCGGCGGCACGGATCATCTCGTGCTGGTGGGGATCCAACGCCGCGGCTCGGACCTGGCCCAGCGGCTCGCGGAGCTGATCGCCCAGGCGGAGGGCCACAACGTGCCGCTGGGCGTCATGGATATTACGCTGTACCGCGACGACCTCCAGACGATCGGCCCGCGTCCGGTGGTGGGGGAGACCCGGCTGCCGGTGGATCTGGACCACAAGTGGGTCATGATCGTGGATGACGTGCTGTTCACCGGTCGCACGATCAGGGCGGCGCTGGACCAGTTGGCCGACTTCGGTCGTCCGGCCCGCATCGGCCTCAGCGTGCTGGTGGACCGCGGCGGCCGTGAGCTTCCCATTCAGGCGGATATCGTCGGCACCAAGGTGTTTTCTCAGACACATGATCGGGTGGACGTCCTAGTCACGGAGTTGGATGGGCGGGATGCCGTTGAGCTCGTGGAGGGAGGGAACACGTGACCGTTCCATCGCTCGGCAAGGACCTGCTCGGCCTCGAGCCTCTCACGAAGGAGCAGATCCAACTCATCCTCGATACCGCCGAGCCCTTCAAAGAAGTCAGTGAGCGCACTATCAAGAAGGTCCCGGCCCTCCGCGGCAAGACCATCGTCAACCTCTTCTTCGAAGCCTCCACCCGAACCCGCATCTCCTTCGAGTTCGCCGAGAAACGACTGTCTGCCGACACCGTGAACGTGGCGGCGGCGGGTTCCTCGGTGGAGAAGGGTGAGAACCTGGTCGACACCGCCCGCAACCTGGAAGCCATGCGGATCGACATGGTGGTGATGCGCCACCCGTCGTCGGGAGCGGCCAAGTTCCTTGCCGAGCGCATCCGCTCCAACGTGATCAACGGCGGCGACGGCACCCATGAGCACCCCACCCAGGCGTTGCTCGACATGCTGACCATTCGGGACAAGCTGGAGGGCTTCGAGGGGCTCAAGGTCTGCATCTGCGGGGACATCCTGCACAGCCGCGTGGCTCGCAGCAACATCTGGGGGCTGACGAAGCTCGGCGCCGAGGTGGCGGTGTGCGGGCCGCAGAGCCTCATGCCGGGGGGAATCGAGGATCTCGGGGTGACGGTGTTCCGCCGGATCGAGGACGCCATCGAGTGGGCCGACGTGCTGAACGTGCTGCGGCTCCAATTGGAGCGCATGAAGGCGGGCTACATCCCCTCACTGCGCGAGTACTACCGCGTCTTCGGGGTGACGTTGGAGCGGCTGGAGCAGGCCCCGCGTGAGCTCCTCATCCTGCATCCGGGTCCCATGAACCGCGGGGTGGAGATCGATTCGCGTGTGGCGGATGGGCCGCACAGTGTGATCCTGGACCAGGTCACCAACGGCGTGGCGGTGCGCATGGCGGTGCTTTACCTGCTGGCGGGAGGGAGGCCGGAGCTCGCGGAGGCGGCCAAAGGAAGCGGTCGGGAGGCGATAGAATGAGACCGGTGCTGCTCAAGGGCGGGCGTGTAGTGGATCCCTCCCAGGACCACGACGCCACGGCAGATCTGCTGCTCGTAGAGGGGAAGATCGAGGGCCTAGGGCGAAACCTCGCGGCACCGGACGGAGCGGAGACCCACGACGTCTCCGGCAAGGTCGTCGCGCCCGGGCTGGTGGATATCCATGTCCATCTGCGGGAGCCCGGCCGCGAGGATGCCGAGACGGTCGCGACAGGTGCTCGGGCGGCGGCCGTAGGGGGCTTCACATCGGTGTGCGCCATGCCGAACACCGATCCGGTGACCGACAATCAGGCGGCCGTGGGATTCATCGTGAAGCAGGGAGCCGCGGCCGAGGCGGCGCGGGTTTATCCCATCGGCGCGATGACCCCGGGCCAGAACGGTGAGCAGCTCTCGGAGTTCGGTGAGATGGTGGCCGCCGGGGCCGTGGCAGTGAGCGACGACGGCCATCCTGTGATCTCGAGCCAGCTGATGCGCTCGGCCCTGGAGTACGCCCGGTCCTTCGGGATTCCCGTGGCCGAGCACTGCGAGGACCCCTACCTCTTCAAGCACGGAGTGATGCACGAGGGCAAGGTCTCGGCACGGCTGGGGCTCAGGGGTATTCCGGCGGCGTGCGAGGAGATCATGGTGGTCCGCAATCTCCTCCTCGCCGAGCTCACCGGGGGCCACATCCACCTGTGCCACATGTCCACGCGGGGCTCGGTCGAGTTCATCCGGCGCGCGAAGGACCGCGGCGTGAACGTCACGGCCGAGGCCACGCCCCACCACTTCGCGCTGACCCACGAGGCGTGCGAGGGCTACGACACCAACGCCAAGATGAACCCCCCGCTCCGGGAGGAGGCCGACGTCGCCGCCGTGATTGATGGGCTCAAGGACGGCACCCTCGATGCCATCGCCACCGATCACGCACCGCATCACTATGAGCTGAAGGAGCGGGAGTTCGACGACGCCCCCTTCGGCGTGATCGGCTTGGAGACTGCCCTGGGCCTGGGCATCACGAAGCTGGTGGGGCCGGGCTGCCTCACCCTGCCAGAGCTGATACGGCGCATGAGTACCGAGCCGGCGCGGATCTTTCACCTGCCCGGTGGGACGCTGCGCCGCGGGTCACCGGCCGACGTGGTGGTGTTCGATCCTGAGGCCCGTTGGGTGGTGGAACCCGCGCAGTTCCGCTCCAAGAGTCGCAACACCCCGTTCGGCGGTTGGGAGCTTGAGGGGCTGGTGGAGCGCACGATCGTGGGTGGTGTGACGGTCACCACAGCGGTGTGACGGTCTTCACAAACCGTGGATTCGTGACGTACGCCGCTGCCGAGTTTGGCGCAAATCGTCAAAGTTGTTTTATCTTAAGCAGATAGCCCTGCCGGGCGCCCCGGCAGGGGGGGCTCCCTCGCGCCCCGTGCCGTTTCATGAGGTCGAGATGGCCAAACGCTCAAAACGCTCGACGGCCGACATCAAGCGACTCCTCGACGAACAGCGTCAGGTCGCCCAGTGGCTCGAGCGCCTGGATATGGCGGCGGACAAGACGCCGGACCAGGTGCGGCACAAGGTCCGGGCCGACTACGCGAAGCGGCGGGATGCCATTGTGGAGGAGCTCCAGGGCATGCGGGCGGAGCTGACGGCGGCGCTGGAGGAACAACAGAAGGCCCGCGACGAGCTAGCCAGCCAGGAGGCCGCGGTCTCTGAGCGGATGGCGGAGGCCGAGCTACGGCACACCGTGGGGGAGTTTGGCGAGGCCAAGTGGTCGGAGCTCCGGTCGGGGATTCTCGAGTCCCTCGTAAAGATCCGGGAGGAGCTGAAGGGCGTCGAGGAGGAGATCGCCGGCATCGAGGAGGTGATGGGGGTGGTGGACGCGGGCGAGCCGGAGCCGGAGACTCCCGAGCCTCCGGAGGCACCGCCGGCAGTGATTGATGAGATGCCGCCTGCCATCAAGGAGCTCTCCTCCGAGCACAGCGCCGAGCCCGCCGCCGAGCCCGCCACCCCGGCGGGGAGCGGGAAGCGCGACTCCTCCGCTACGCCGGCGGAGGGCTTCGATGAGCTGGCGTTCCTGCGCTCAGTGACCGAGGAGGAGGAGCGGCGCCCGAGGACGTCCCGGGTGAGTGGCACACTGCACCGTGTGTCGACCCCGGACCTGGCCTCGCCTGTGCCGGTGGACGAGGCGGCGGCGCCGCCGGTGGACTCCACGACCCGCAGCGAGCGGGCCTCGCTTGTCGGGGCAGAGGGCGTGGGGCCGGTGACGGAACAGGACCGTCCGTCCAAGGGGTCGGCCAAGACTGTGACGTGTGGGGAATGCGGGGCCCAGAACCTGCCCACGGAGTGGTACTGCGAGCGCTGCGGCGCGGAGCTCGCAGCGCTCTAGCTACTTCTTCCCGCCCTTTCCAGCGACGAGCTTCTGTAAGCGGCGCTTGTGACGCGCCGCGTTGTTCTTGTGCACCAGGTTCTTGCGGGCGGCGCGGTCGAGCAGCTGCTCGGCATCGCGGTAGGCGGAGGCGGCCTCCTCTGCGGTGGCGGCCTGCCGCACCTTCTTGATCGCCGTGCGCACGGCGCTTCGGTGTTGGCGGTTGCGGGCGCGGTGGCGCTCGGCTTGCCGCATGCGCTTCTTGGCTGACTGAATGGTCGGCACCACAACTCCTTGCGTGAAACCGGGGCCGTCGGCCCCAAAACCGAGCCGGAATACTATCGTGCAAGTCTCTGCCAGTCAAGGCGCTACGCCTTTGACACGTGGCAGGGGCGCCGTTAGCTTTCTGCCGCACCGACCTACGGAACTCACCCCCAAGTGAACGAACTCCTGATCGCACTTCCCGTGCTCCTCTTCTCCATGGTGGCGCACGAGTACGCGCACGGGTATGCAGCGCTGAAACAGGGTGATCCGACGGCCAAGGCCATGGGTCGGTTGACCTTGAATCCCCTCAAGCACATCGATCCGTTCTTCACCGTGTTGATGCCGCTGCTGGTGCTGGTGGCGTCGGGAGGGCGTGTGGTGTTCGGAGGCGCCAAGCCGGTCCCGGTGAACCCGCGCAACTACCGGCAGTACCGCCGGGGCGACCTGATCGTCTCGTCGGCGGGCATCGTGGTCAATGTGGGGCTGGCGGTGACCTCTCTGGTCCTGGGTATCGTTCTGGGAGTGTTGGGCGCCGCCGCCCCGACGGTGGGGAGCGCGCTTGCCGTAGCACAGCTGCTGTGCTGGTGGGGGGTGTGGCTCAACCTGCTGTTGGCGTTCTTCAACCTGATTCCCATTCCGCCGCTTGACGGCTCGCGCCTCTTGTACCACGCACTTCCCCGGCAGTGGGCGATGCGCTACCGTACCGTGGCTCGTCACGGCGTGTGGGTACTGATGTTGGTGGTACTGATCGCGCCTGACGTGCTGTACGGTCTGCTGGCTCCAGCGTTTGCCCTCCACGGAGTGGCCTGTGATCTGGCTGGCCCGTACACGTTGCAGCCGTTCCCCTTGTGCCAGCTATGACGGCGACGTCCATCACGACGACGAACGAGACCCCTTTTGTGGTCCGGCTCGAGGCCTTCTCGGGGCCGCTGGACCTCCTGCTGCACCTGATTCGGGAGCAGGAGATCGACATCGCCGACATTCCCATCGCACGGATCGCCGATCAGTTCCTCGAGGCGATTCAGGTGCTGGAACTCAACGAGGCAGCGGACTACCTCGAGATGGCGGCGCAGCTCCTGCGTATCAAGATCCAGATGCTGTTGCCGCAGCCCTTCGATGACGAGGCGTGGGAGGACCCGCGGGCCGAGCTCGTGCGACGCCTGCTGGAGTACGAGCAGATCCGGGAAGTGGCCGATTGGCTGTCGCAACAGGCGAGCGAGCACTCCGGGCGGTTCACTCGCGGATGGGTGCCCGAGCCTCCGCAGCTTCCCCCCCGGCCCATCGCGGTATCGGTGGAGGAGCTCCTGGTGGCGGTGGAGCAGATGGTCGAGGCGATGCCCGAGCCGATGCTCCATCGGGTGGTGCCGCGTCCCCTGGACGTGGAGGGTGCGACGCAGCGCATTCTGGGGCTCCTGGAGACTCGCGAGGAGCTGAGCTTGCTGGATGCCATCGGTGAGGCGCGCGGCATCGTGGACGTGCTCTCGGCGCTCCTGGCCCTCCTGGAGTTGGCACGGCTGGGCCGCATTCGAATCGCTCAACGAAAGGCTTTCGGCTCGCTGAGGATCAAGCGTGAACGCGATCTCGCAACTGCTTGAGGCTGCCCTCTTCTCGGCAGACCATCCGCTCACCGTAGATGAGCTGCGGCGCCTGTTGCCGGAGGGCTCCGACGAGGAGTTGCAGGCACGGCTGGAGGAGCTGCGTGAGCACTACGAGGTCGGGGGCCACGGTGTCGAGCTGATCGAGGTGGGAGACGGGTACCAGGTCGTCTCGCGGCGCCACCTTGCCGAGGCCATTGCCGAGGCGCGTATCGTGGCGCGCCCCCGCAAGCTGTCGCGCGCGGCGCTGGAGACGCTTGCGGTCATCGCCTACAGGCAGCCTGTGAGCCGCGCGCAGATTGAGGACATCCGCGGGGTCTCGGTGGAAGGGGTACTCAGGTCGCTGCAGGAGCGAGGTGTGGTCGAGGTCGTGGGGCGGGCGGATGGTCTGGGCCGTCCGCTGCTCTACGGGACCACTCCAGCGCTGCTGGAGCTACTGGGGGTGCGTACGCTGGAAGAGCTGCCACGGCTGGAGGAGCTGTCCGTCGCGCTGCGGCCGCCGACGGAGGCAGGCGAGCTGGGCGAACCATGACGACCATGCGCCTGCAGCGCGCCCTGGCGCGTGCCGGCGTGGCGTCGCGCCGTCGGGCAGAGGAGCTGATCAGGGCCGGCCGCGTGCGGGTCAACGGTCGGATTGCACAGATCGGGGCGAGCGTGGATCCGGCGGCCGACGTGATCACGGTGGCGGGTCAGAGGGTGCAGCCCGCGAAGACCGCGTGGTTGGCCCTGAACAAGCCGGTGGGTTACGTGGTCACCAAGAGCGATCCGCGGGGCCGGCGTACGGTCTTCGAATTGCTGCCCACCGTGCCGGGTCTCACCTACGTCGGCCGGCTAGACGTGGCAACCGCGGGCCTGTTGCTCCTCACCACGGACGGCGCGGCCGCCCACACGCTCATGCATCCGCGCTATGCGGTGGAGCGGACGTACCGCGCGCTGGTGCACGGGCGTCCGGCAGACGAGATTCGACGGAGGCTCGGCCGGACGATCGTCATCGACGGGCGGCCGCTGCGACTGGTTTCGGCGCGGGTGCGCGGCGCGGCGCGTGGCTCCAGCGAGGTGACGCTGGTACTGGCGGAGGGGCGCTACCGCATCGTGCGGCGCTTGTGCCGCCGACTCGGGCTCAAGGTCGAGCGTCTCATCCGGACGAGCCACGGGCCGGTGAAGTTGGGGAATCTGGCGCCGGGCAAGTGGCGCTATCTGTCGAAACGTGAACGGGAGGCGCTGCGCGCGCTGCGCGCCGCCTGAAACGGGAATCGGCGATGGAACTCAAGGGCAAGACGATACTCATTCTGGGTGGCAGCGGGTTGGTGGGCCGTGCGGTGGCCCGGAGGCTCCTCGAGCTCCAACCCAGAAGGATCGTACTGGTGGCTTTGTACGAGGACGAGGTGGAGGAGGGTGCCCTGTGGTTGGCTCCCCACGCCGGCGGGACCGAGATCGTCACCGAATGGGGCAACGTGTTCGTGCCGACGACGGTGGCCAAGCTGGACCGTGGCGAGCTGCTGGCTGATCCGGCGCACCGTCAGCTGGTGCTCGGTGACATCCTGGGCGAGTTGACCAAGGAGGTGGTGGAGCGGGGCTTCCTGTTTCGGCTGTTCAAGCGCTACGAGCCCGACGCCGTGGTCGACTGCATCAACACCGCCACGGCGTTCGCGTATCAGGACGTGTTCCACTCGGCACGTGATCTGCTCGCCGCGGCGCAGACCGGAGCGGTCACCAGGGACCAGGTAGAGGAGCATGTGCTCTCGATCCCGATGCCGCAGCTCATCCGGCACGTGCAGATCATGTTGGAGTGCGTTCGGTCTTTTGGCACGGAGGCATATGTCAAGATCGGGACGAGTGGGACGGGAGGGATGGGTCTGAACATTCCCTACACCCACTCCGAAGAGCGGCCCTCTCGTACCCTGCTCACCAAGTCCGCGGTGGCCGGCGCGCACTCGCTCCTGTTGTGGCTCATGGCGCGCACCCCGGGGGCCCCGGCTACCACAGAGATCAAGCCCACGACGGCGATTGCCTGGGGGCAGATCGCGCACGGCCCGGTCCGACGTAAGGGCAAACCCCTCCAGAAGGTGGATTGTCCGGCACCCCTGGCCGTTGCCCAGGCCTTCGGGCCGAACGCCTCGGGCTGGGTGGATACCGGATCGATCCTGGAGTCGGTGTGGGCCGACTGTGGCGAGAACGGCCTGTTCGCGCGGGACGAGTTCGAGACGGTGACGGCTCTCAGGCAGATGGAGTTCATCACGCCCGAGGAGGTGGCGGCCTACGTCGTGTCCGAGTTGCAGGGCCATCCCACGGGCCGGGACATCATGACGGCGCTCGACGCGTCCACCGCCGGGCCGACCTACCAGGCTGGGATCCTCCGGGCCCACGCCATCGAGCGACTCACGGCCCTGGAGCGGGAGCACGGCGTCCGCTCCGTCGCCTTTGAGATGTTGGGACCGCCGCGGCTTACCAAGGCGTTGTACGAGGCGTTCATTCTGTCGCGGCTCCGGGACTCGGTGGCCGAGCTGGCCGAGAGCGACCCGGCGACCCTGTCGGCCGAGGCGGTGCGGCTCGTGGCCGGCGATGGGGAGCTCCGGGCGACGATCCTCTCGGTGGGTCTTCCGATCGTGGTGCCGGACGGGAAGGTTTATAGGGGAGAGCTCGTCATCATTCAGCCGGTGGATGACGACGTGGAGCAGGCGGTGGCCAGGGGGTGGGTGGACGTGCGCCCGGAGAACTGCAAGGTATGGATCGCCCGGGCGCAGCGCATGGCAGATCAGGCCGCCCACCGCGGTGCGGAATCGGACAGCAGCGTAGAGTGGGGAGCGATCGAGGCCGCCGACCCCATTGCGCCGCCCCGGTTCGCCACGTGGATCTTCCGCAACGAAGAAGGTGGAGAGCGCATCAAGCGCTAGGGGAATCCATGCCCGGCACGCTCCTTGCCCTATGACCGCCACAGCGAATTCGACAGTGTCACGCGAGCACAGAGGTCGTGTCGATGATGACTGAAGCTGTGGGTTTCCAGCCGCGCACCAACGATAGACGTGTCATAGTTGAGCGTCGCTCCGGGTGGGATCGCCGCTCGGGCCAGGACCGTCGTCACAACGAGCGCCGGATTGCCCGGCTGCCCATCGCCCGCGAGCGGCGGCGCGGGGCCGACCGGCGCAGCCGCCTGCGCCGCACTGGGCGGGATCGCCGCCGCCGTGCCGAGCGGCGCACCGTCGACCGGCGCCGCGGCGGGACGGACGTCACGATCCAGCGGGTCGAGTGCGCGTTCTCGGCCGTCGCCAAGGTCTTCCACCTCTCCCGCCTGTACCCGCCTACCCACCCCGCCCTGGCTGAGGCGACCCAGGTCGTCTCGGCGACGCTACCCAACATGGTGGCCGGGGGAGCAGTGGAGTGTAAGGTTGGGTTGAAGGGCCTCACCTGGAACGCAGCCCCGGTGCTGCCAAGAAACCCGGCCCTCGTGGAGCTGTCCCGTCGGCTACATACGCGCGGGGTGCGCACCCTGGTTGTCCAGCCGGGAGCGACCGCCGCGCACCTCAGTGTCATGCTGCGGGTGGCGCGGGGGGAACTGCCGCTGGGCGATCAGGGTCTCGGGGACGTGGTGGTGTTGAGCACCAAACGGTCCGCCGCGCCGAGGCAGTCGACGGCCGTTCCGGAGGCAGGCGACACCCCCTTCTCGTGGCGCTCCACGGGGGTGTTCCGTCCCGAGGCGCTCCCTCCGGACATCGAGGCGCGCCGCCTCCTGTCCAATTTCATGCCGGGTGCCGACCCGGCGCCCAGATTGGGGAACCTGCGGCGCCTCGCCGAGCTGGCCCCGGAGCTCGCCTCGCTCAGGCAGCCCCATTTCCTAGCCGAGGTAGTCGCCGTGTTGGAGCGCGTGGCTTCCGAGCGCGTCGAGCCCGAGCTCAGCATGCAGGCCACCGATGTGATCTCGCGTCTGGTGGACGACACCCTCCTCGTGTGGATGGTGCAGCGGATCGGTGACCCGGAGATCTCCCGGGATGAACGGCAGGCACTGATCCGGGCGGTGTCGGCGGTCGGCGAGCGGGCCGGCCCGTTCGTGGTGGATGCCTATCTGGGAGCCGCGCCGCAGACGCGTGCCGCCTACCGGGAGGCCCTGCGGGGTGCCGGCGAGCGTGTGGCCCACGCCCTCAGGCGCCGACTGTCGGGCGAGGGACCCGACGTGATCGTGGCGGCTGTCGACTTGCTGGGTGCCGTCGGTGGCATGGCGGCGCGGTTCTCCCTCATGGAGTGTGCCCGCCACCCCTCGGCCGTGGTCCGGGAGCACGCAGCGGCAGCGATGGCCGAGATCGGAGGCCGCAAGATCGTCCAGATGGCGTTGCTGCTGCTGAAGGATGCGGAGCCGGAGGTGCGGGCCAGTGCCGCCCGCGCCCTCGTGGCCGGCAACGATCCAGCCGTCTCCCCGCTGATTGTGGCACGCCTGGGCGTGGAGCGGGATGAGGATGTGCGCTTGAAGCTCCTCTGGGCGCTGGGGCGGCTGGGGGACGACACGACGGTTCGCTGCCTCACCACATACGGGGAGCCGGGCGTTCCGGAACCACGGCACAACCCGCGGGTGCGCGCCGCTGCCACCGAGGCCCTGGGCGCCCTCGGAACGCCTGAGGCCCAGCGGGCCTTGATGGCGCTGGCGCAGGACGGGGATGCCGTGGTACGCAACGCCGCGACGAGGGCTCTGGGGTGACCTCGCGGGCCGTGAAGGCCCCGGAAATCGCGGTCACGACGGCCGTGGTCGAGGAGGTCCGCAAGCGCGTCGTTGGTCAGGACGCGATGTTGGAGCGGCTGCTGGTCGGTCTTCTCACCGGGGGCCATATCCTGCTGGAAGGCGTTCCGGGACTGGCCAAGACCCTGGCCGTGCGCACGCTCGCCGAGGTGATCCGCACGAGCTTCCAGCGGATTCAGTTCACCCCCGACCTGCTTCCCGCAGACATCATCGGCACCATGGTCTTCGACCAGCGAACCGGGGAGTTCCGGCCCAAGCGCGGCCCGCTGTTCGCCAACATCATCCTGGCCGACGAGATCAACCGCGCGCCGGCGAAGGTCCAGGCCGCTCTGTTGGAGGCGATGCAGGAAAAGCAGGTTACCATCGGGAGCGAGACCCACGCCCTGGACGAGCCGTTTCTGGTGCTCGCCACCCAGAACCCCATCGAGCAGGAGGGCACGTATCCGCTGCCCGAGGCGCAGCTCGATCGCTTCATGTTGAAGGTGTTCGTGGGCTATCCTGGCCGGGATGACGAGAAGGAGATCCTATGGAGGATGGCCGGCGGGCAGGAGATCGCGGTGGGACGCGTGGCCGGGCCTGAGGACATCCTCACGATTCGGCGCACGATCGCCGAGCTGTACATGGACCAGAAGATCGTGGACTACATTGTGGACGTCGTCAGGGCGACGCGGGAACCGCAGGTCGTCGGCCTCCACGATGTGCGGCCTCTCATAGCCTACGGGGCCAGCCCACGCGCGTCGATCTATCTGGCACAGGCCGCCCGCGCCCACGCCTTCCTGCGCGGTCGGGCGTACGTCGTTCCTGAGGACGTCAAGGCGATGGCTCCCGACGTGTTGCGGCATCGCGTGCTACTCACGTTCGAGGCCGAGGCTGAAGACGTCTCGTCGGACGGAGTGATCGCCAAGATCCTGGAGGCCGTGGACGTACCGTGACCCACCCGTCCCGCGTCGTCGGGGCCGACGTACTGCGGCAGGTGAAAACGATCGAGCTGCGCACGCGCCGGCTCGTCAACACGCTCTTCTCCGGAGAATATCGCTCGGTCTTCCGCGGCCACGGCATGGAGTTCGCCGAGGTGCGGGCCTACCAGCAGGGTGACGACTACCGGTCGATCGACTGGAACGTGTCTGCCCGCATCGGCTCACCCTATGTGAAGGTCTTCATGGAGGAGCGCGAGCTCACCGTGCTTCTCATCGTCGATCGCTCGGGGTCCGAGGAGTTCGGCTCCCCGGTGGCCAAGGCCGAGTTGGGGGTGGAGGTCGCCGCGGTGCTCGCCTTGGCGGCGGCGCGCCAGAAGGACCGAGTTGGAGCGCTCATCTTCTCCGGCGGCATCGACCACGTGGTCCCGCCACGAAAGGGACGGCTGCACGCCCTCCGTATCATCCGGGATCTCCTCGCCTTTCGACCGCAGGACCCGCACACCAACATCGCGGCGGCTCTGGCCTATGCATCGCGGCTGCTGCGCCATGGCTCCATCGTCGTGGTCCTGTCGGACTTCCGCGCACCGGGTTGGGAGGAGCCCCTGGGCCGCCTCTCCCGGCGCCATGAGGTCGTGGCCATCACGGTGGACGATCCGCGGGAGTTCGCGCTCCCCGAGGCCGGCTGGATCGAGCTACAGGACGCGGAGTCGGGGGAGCAGGTGCTGGTGGACACCTCCCACGGGCCCACTCGTCTGGCCTTGGCCATGGCCGCGGAGAAGGCGCGACTCGACCGGGCCCGGGCCCTCAAGCAGGTGCAGGTGGACCACATCGCGCTGCTCACCGACCAGCCCTACGCCGAGGCGCTGCACCGCGCGTTCGCCGAGCGCGCCCGACGGCTCCGCCGGTGACATATCTGCTGCTCCTGATCGCGCTGCAGGCGCCAGTGTGGTCGGCGGCGCCCGGTGCCGCTACCGTGGGGGATACGGTGCGGTTGGTGCGGCGTCTCTCCGCCCCGCCGGACGTGCAGGCGAGGCTCCAGACGCTGGATGCCTCACCCCTGCTGGAGCCGCTCAGCCCCCCTCGGGCGGCCTATGCCGAGGGCGCGTTGACGATCCTCTATACCGTGGCGCTGTTCCAGCCCGGCGAGCACGCGATCCCAATGCCCAGCGCGGAGCTGCTGTATCCCGACGGGCGAGTGGAGACGGTGCTCGGGGACACCGCGTGGATCACCGTGGCCAGCGTGCTTCCGGCCGACGACCACGTGCCGCCGGCGCTGCCGGCCCTGGCGCCCGTGACCAGGGCCGCGAGGACGCCGCTGCCGCTCATCGTCATGACGTGCGCCGTGCTCCTGGGTACGGTGGCATGGGGCGCGGCCAGGCGCCGGCCCGGCCCGGTCGCGCCGGATGATCCGGCTGCAGTGGCGCGTCCGCCTGCCCCGGTGGACCGCTGGATGTCGGCCGGCGAGCCCCGGGCGGTGGCAGCGGTGACCGCTGACGCCATGCGGGGCCTCATCGCGGAGCTTGTTCCCCAGGCCGGGCGCCACCTGGACACCGAGGAGTGCCTCGAGGTGCTGCGGGCCGCCGAGGTGGACTGGCCCTTGAGAGACCTCAGCGAGTTGCTGCGGGCCCTGGAGCGGGCCCGATTCTCCCCGGCTGTGCCGAGCGACGTCGTGGAGCTGGTGGAACAGGCGGAGCGGTTGGCAGAGCGGCTGGAGTCATGATCTTCGCGCGCCCCCTAGTCCTGCTGCTGCTCCTGGCGCTCCCGCTGTGGTGGTGGCGCCGCCACCGCCGCCCGCCCCCGGTGGCGTCCTACAGTGACGCCCGGCAGCTCCGAGCGGCGCGCACCAGGCGACGCTGGCTCGCGGGGGTCCCCGCGGCACTCCGGACCCTGGCGCTGGCTGCCTGGATCGTGGCGGCAGCAGGGCCCGAGTACGGGATCTCCTCCACGGACACCACCAGCGAGGGAATCGCCATCGTACTGGCGGTGGACGTGTCCAGCAGCATGCTTGCCGAAGACTTCGCGCCGTCGAACCGTCTCGACGTGGCCAAGGAGCAGTCCGTGGCGTTCGTTTCGGGACGCGAGTTCGATCGCATCGGCCTGGTGGCCTTCGCCGGCGAGGCGCTCACCCGCGTGCCAATCACAGTGGACTACACGGTGCTGGAGCAGGCGGTGCGGGGCCTTCGGGTGGGAGAGCTCGAGGACGGCACGGCCATCGGTACCGCCATCGGGACAGCGGCCAACCGCCTGCGTCGGGCGCCGGGCGCGAGCAAAGTCGCGGTGCTGCTGACCGACGGGGAGAACACCAGGGGCATGCTGGATCCCCGCACCGCGGCCGAGGCCGCGGCGCAGTTCGGGATCCGGATATACACCGTGGGGGTCGGGACCGAGGGTGAGGCACCCATGCCTATCGGGCGGGGGACCCAGGGACAGCTGCGGTATCAGACGCTGCCCGTGCGGATCGACGAGGAGCTGCTCGAGGACATCGCCCGGATCACCGGTGGGCGGTACTTTCGCGCCACCGACCCGGAGGCGCTCAACCGCATCTTCCAGCAGATCGATCGCCTGGAGAAGACCCCCGTCGTGGTGACGCGCTACACGCAGTACAACGAGGCCTTCCACCTGCCCCTCTTCGTGGGGATCGGGGCGTTAGCGCTGGAACTGGTGCTGGCGGCCACGGTTGTCGTGCGGGTGCCGTGATGAGCTTCGACCAGCCGCTGCTCATCTGGCTGGCCCCGGCGATAGGGGCACTGGGGGCGGCCCTCGCCTGGTGGGGCAGGGCCGTCCGGGTGGGTAGGGCCCGGCGCTGGTCGGCGGCGTTCGCTACCCGGGCCGCCCGGATGGGGCGCCTGAGCCCGCTCGTCCTGGGGCTCGTGGCGGTGGCAGCGGCAGGGGCCCTGGCCGGCCCGCGGTGGGGCAGTCGGGTCGTCACGGCCGAGACCAAGGGACTCAATCTCGTAATCGCGGTGGACATCTCCCGCTCGATGCTAGCGGAGGATGTGGCCCCGTCCCGCCTGGAGCGGGCCAAGCGGCAGGCACGACGGCTGGTGCACGACCTGGGGGGCGACCGGGTGGGCCTCATCGCGTTTGCGGGGCAGAGCTTCGTGCTGTCGCCGCTCACCGTGGATGGGGGCGCGCTGCACCTGCTGATCGACGCGCTGGATCCCGACCTCACGAGCGCGGGCGGGACAGAGTTCAATGCGATGCTGTCGCAGGGGAGGGAGCTCCTGTTCGCCGGCGATCCCGTGGCGGATCGGGTCCTGGTGGTGTTCACCGACGGCGAGGCCCACGATTCGCTGGCGGCCATCGTGAGCGCCGCCGAGCGGCTGCGCCGCGAGCGCGTGCGGCTCGTGGTCGTGTCCGAGGGAGGGGTCGAGCCGGTGCCGATCCCGGTGCGGGATGTCGATGGAACCCTGATCGGCTACCAGCGCGACCCCATGGGCGAAGTTGTGGCCACGGGCAGGCGGGACGATATACTCACGGCCGTGGCCGATGCCGCTCAGGGAGTGCTGGTGGCAGCGCAGCTGGGCGACCAGGCGGGGGCCGTGCGCGAGCTGGTGGCGGCGTACAAGCGCTCGCCGCAGGCTACCTCGACGGCGGCCGAGGACATCTCCCGCGCCTGGATTCCACTGCTCGCCGGGACGGTGTTGCTCTTACTCCACACCTTCACCCGCCGTTCGCTGGCTCTCGTGTCGTTGCTGCTGCTCTTGTGGCCGGGGCGCGACGCTCAGGCCCAGGGTACGGCCAACGAGGGGGATCGAGCGTGGGCCCGGGGGGCTTTCCGTGAGGCGGCGGAGCAATACATGGCCCAAGTGCAGGACGGCGAAGGGGGTGACACCGCCTGGTTCAACCTGGGGACGGCGGCCTTGACCCTGGACGACACGACCCTGGCCCAGCACGCCCTGGAGCGCGCGGCCACCTCTATGGAGCCGGAGCTCCGGTTCCGCGCGCTGTACAACCTCGGTCTGCTGAGACTACGTCAGGCCGAGCGGGACTCGGGCCGCGCGGCCCAGCATCTCGCTGCGGCCGCAGGCCACTATCGGGAGGCACTGCTGCTGGAGCCGGGGCACGATGCGGCCAAGTGGAACCTCGAGCTGACAATCCGTCGGATGCCGGCCCAGGACGCTGCGGGGCCACCTCCCTCCGGAGGCGGCGAGGGTGGCGAGCCGCCGCCCAGCGAGCCACCGCCCGAAGGACTCTCGCCGGCCCAGGCACAGCAGATCCTCAACTCCATGGCCGAGGAAGAGCGCCGCACCCGCGCCCGGCAGCTGCAGCGCCAGGCCCGGGAGCGGGAGACCAGGGGGCGCAAGGAATGGTGACCATCCTCCTGCTCGCGGCCGTCATGCTGCAGCAGCAGCTGGCGGTGATCGCCGAGGTGGACCGGCAGGAGGTCCAGGTCGGTGAGGAGCTGGTGCTCACCATCACCGTGGAGGCGCCAGGCGGGAGCGCTCCCGTGGAGATCGGCGACCCCGACCTGTTCGGCCTCGAGCTGCTGAGCGCCCGGGATCAGACCCGCGTGAGCGTGGAGGGCCCGGTGCCGGCCCGGATCACAACGCGGCGTCTGACCCTGAGGGCCCTGCGGCCTGGCATCGGCACCATCGGGCGAGTGCGGGTGCGGCAGGGTGAGGAGACGGCCGAGACAGCTCCCATCCGGATCACTGTATCGGCGCCCACGACCGCCGCACCCACGGCCTTGGATCCGCGCATTGAACGGATGGTCGAAGCAGCGCCGGCTCCGGACGTGGTGCCCGACGAGGTGAGCCTAGCCGTCGTCACCAGCCCCGATTCGGTGGTGCTGGGCCAGCAGGTGGACGTCGTGGTAGTTGCCTGGTTTCCCCGGGACATCCGCGCCCGGCTGAGGAACCCGCCCACACTGGAACCACCCCTGATCCGCGGCGCCTGGACCTACGATCGACCGGCCCCCTTGGGGATCGTCACCAGTCGGCGGGTGCGCGGCGTGTGGTACGACCTGTTCGCGCTCCACAGGGTCGTCTTCCCTCTGACCGCCGGTGTGATGGAGATCGGCAGCGCTACTGTGTCGTATAGCGTACCCGTCTCCTCCTCGTTCCTCAGCCGGGAGCTGCGCCACGAGGTGCAGAGCGAGCCGCGGGCCGTGCGGGTGGCGGCCCTGCCTCGCCCGCGCGGCGTGCGCGGCTATGCGGGCGCCGCGGGCGGCGGGCTCCTGTTCCAGGTGGATGCGCCCCCGGGCGAGCTGCGCCTGGGGGATGCGGCGCAGGTCCGGGCCGTGCTCACGGGGCAGGGAAACGTGGCGCTCTGGCCCGAGCCGGAATTCGACTGGCCGGTCGGACTGAGGGCATATCCCCAGGAAGTGACGGTGAGCATCGCCGCCGAGTACGGTCTGGTGGGGGGGTCGAAGGTGTTCGACTACCTCGTGGTGGCCGACTCCGCCGGCACCCATCGCGTGCCGGCGACCAGCTACGCCTACTTCGATATCGACACCGATCGCTACGTCCAGCTTCGCGCGCCTGCACTCGAGTTCGTGACACCCAGCGGACTGGCCGGCATCACGCCGGTGCAGACGGTCCGGCCGCTGCTCACGCCCGGAGGTTTGTCGCTCGACGCGTGGCTGACGCGTGTGTCCCTGTGGGTGTGGATCGTGATAGGGGTCGCGCCGCCGCTGGCTGCCGTCGCGCTGCGCACTCGCACGCGGTGGCTTCGCCGGCTGCGGCGCCCGCGACGGGCGCCCCGCTTGGTCGAGACGCTCACCCTGCGGACGCTGGAGTTGGAGTTTCGCGACATTCTCGAGGGCTTCGTGCCACAGACCCGGCTTCGGGTGAGCGACGGCTTGGCCGACGCGCTGCGCGCTGCCGGAGTCGAGGACTCTCTGGCGACACACGCAGCCCGGGTGCGCGACCGCCTGCGCCAGGCGCTCTACGGCCCGGAAGGCTCCACCGATCCCGAGGAGCTCACCGCGGAGGTGCAGGAGGTGCTGCGGGCGCTGCGAGGAGGAACGGGCAAGGTGCGCACTGCACTGGCGGCCTTGGCCCTCGCGCTGGCGGTGCTCGTTTCGGCCGGGCCGGCCGATGGGCAGTCGCCCGCGCGACTGTACGACGCTGGGGCAGTGCGCCCCGCGGCCGATAGTTTCGCCACCCGGGCCCGCGCGACCCCTTACGCAGCGGCTCACTGGTACAATCTCGGTGCGGCTCTGGACCGCCTCGGCGAAGACGTGCGCGCCAGAGCGGCCTGGCTCCGCGCAGCTCGGCTGACTCCGCGTGACGAGACGGTCAGGCGGGCTCTCCAGACGGGCGCCCCGCCGGATGCCCCGCCGGGCGGGCTCACCTTCGTAGCGCCCGTGACGCCGGGCGAGGCCCTGGCCGCGGCCGCGGGGTTGTGGGTGCTGGGCTGGGTGCTGCTCGCCCTTCGGACACCGGTGCGCCGTGCCGTCCCGGTGCTCGTGCTGGCGGCGCTGGTGGCTGGCTACGGCGCCGCCTTCGCCTCTCGCTACGCGAGGCCGGTGGCCCTCGTCATGCTGGATGGCACTGCGTTGCGTGCGGCTCCCTACGGCCCGGCGCCGTCGGAGCGGGAGCTCGGCGCCGGCACCGGGGTGCTGATCCAGAGGGAGCACGGAGCGTGGGTGCTGGTGAGCGACGGGGTCGTGCAGGGGTGGCTGCTCCGCACTGAGGTGGTGCCCCTCTAGTGGGCCGCATCGCAATCCTTCCCACGGTGGTGATCGATCAGATCGCCGCCGGCGAGGTCGTCGAACGTCCCGCGTCGGTCGTCAAGGAGCTGGTGGAGAACGCCTTGGACGCCGGGGCGCACAACGTCACCGTGGAGCTGGAAGACGGCGGCAAGTCGCTCATCCGGGTGGGCGACGACGGCGCCGGGATGGACCGGGATGACGCCGTGCTCGCAATCGATCGCCACGCCACCTCGAAGATCCGCTCAGCCACGGAGCTGATCGGTGTGCCGACCTACGGGTTCCGCGGCGAGGCGCTGGCGGCCATTGCCGCCGTCTCGGTGTTCGAGCTCGAGACGGCGGCGGCCGAAGGCGGGACGGGGGTGCGGATTGCCGTACGGGGCGGACGGCTCGAGTCCGTGGAGGACGTGGCACGCACCCGGGGGACCACGGTCGTCGTGCGGAGGCTCTTCGCCAAGACGCCGGCCCGGCGCAAGTTCTTGCGCTCGGCCCGCAGCGAGACCCGTGCGGCCGTCGAGGCGTTGGCCGTGCTCGCCCTCGCGCGGCTGGACGTCTCGTTCGTCCTGACCAGTGATGGCCGTCGCGTGACGGAAGCGCCCCGCGTAGCGAGCGTGGCGGATCGGATCGCAGCGCTGTTCGGGCGCGAGCTGGCCGAGCAGCTCGTGCCCGTGGAGCACAACGACGGCTACGCCACGGTGCGGGGCCTGGTACAACGACCGGCCGCTGCCCGCCGCAGCGGACGCCGCGCCTACCTCTTCGTCAACGGCCGTCCCTTTCGTAACCCCTTCATCGTGCGCGCGGCTGAAGCTGGATACCGCGCGACGATCCCTCAGGGGGTTCGGCCCTCACTGTTCCTCGCGCTCCACGTGCCCGGGGATCGCGTGGACGTCAACGTCCACCCGGCGAAACTGGAGGTGCGTTTCCGCGACAAGGTGTTCGTGGAGCGCGTGGTCGAGGAGGGAGTCCGGGCGGCCCTCCGGCCGGTGGCGGCCGCGGCCGTGGCCGGCAGTAGGCATGTGACGCCTGGGGCCCCCGCGGTGCGCGAGGCGACGGTGCGGGCCGAGGCGGCCCGTGAGCACGTCGAGGGCGAGGTGCAGTCGCTGCTGGGGGTGGCGGAGCCGCTGTTCGCGCCGCCGGAGTCGCGTCCACTCCTCCAGGTCTTCAACACCTACATTGTGTTCGAGACCCCTGAAGGACTGGCTGTAGTGGACCAGCACTCGGCGCACGAGCGGGTACTCTACGAGCAGGCCATGGCACAGCTCGCCGCTGGTGCGGCCGTGGCGCAACGGCTCTTGCTTCCTCTGACGGTGGATCTGGCGCCGCAGGAGCTCGAGGCGGTGGACGCCCACCGGGATCTCTTCACCAGCCTGGGCTACGAGGTGGAGCCATTCGGGGGTCGGTCGGTCGTGCTGCACGCCGTGCCCAACCCCCACCCCCGCTTCGATGCCGGGCGCTGCTTCGAGGAGCTCGTGGGCGACCTCGCCCAGGGGCGGTTGGGAGGTCTGAGCAATCGGCTGGAGCGGTTTGCGGCGACCTATGGATGCCGCGCGGCGGTCAAGGCCGGCCAGGTCCTGGACCCGGTCGAGATGCAGGAGCTCATCCAGCGCCTGCTTGCCTGCGAGCTCCCGCCCCACGACGTGCACGGGCGTCCGGCGATGGTGATACTCTCGAGGACCGAGGTGGGACGCCGCTTTGGCCGAACCTAGGCCGCTGGTGCCGGTTGTCGTCGGCCCCACGGCCGTGGGGAAGACGGCGGTGGTGCTGGCCCTCGCCCAGCATTGGCCGCTGGTGGCAATCTCGGCCGACTCCCGTCAGGTGTACAAAGGGCTCGACATCGGCACCGCGAAGCCGACGGCGGCGGAGCGCAGCCGCGTGCCTCATCTCGGGATCGATCTGGTAGAGCCCGGCGAGCGCTACAGTGCCGGACGATTCGCGGCAGACGCCGCAGCTTGGCTGAGCGATCTCGACAGCAGACGCCAGCCGGTGGTCGTGGGCGGCACGGGGTTCTATGTTCGCGCTCTGGCCGACGGACTGTTTCATGAGCCGCCGCTGGGCATCGACCGGCGCGACCGGTTGCGTCGCTGGGCGCGCCAGGCCGAAGGCCTGGGCCGGTGGGCGGCGCGACTCGATCCGGGGTACACTGGTGGTGGACGGCAGCGAGCCGCCCGGGCGGTGGAGGTTGCCCTGCTCACGGGCCGACCGCTCACATGGTGGCAGCGCAAGGCCAAGGCGGAGGGAGCGATGCGGCCCTGGTACGTGCGCCTCACTGTTCCCAGGGCGATCCTGCGCCGCCGCATCGAGGAGCGGGTTCATGTGATGCTGGGCGCGGGGTGGGTGAAGGAGGTGCAGACAGTGCTGGATCGGGGGGTGGCGCCGGACGCCCCCGGCCTCGACGCGGTAGGGTATCGCGAAGTCGTGCGGCATCTCCAGGGGGAGTTGGCGGACGAGGGGCTGGCCGAGGCAGTCATGGTGGCGACGCGGCGCTACGCCAAGCGGCAAGAAACTTGGTTCCGGCACCAGCTCGTAGGGCATGAAGTCACGACGCTCGATGCCACGCAGCCGGCCGACGCGCTGGCGGATCGCATCGCGCAACTATGGGGAGAGCAAGTCGACTGATGCGCATAGGGATCACCTGTTATCCGACCTACGGAGGCTCGGGCGCCGTCGCGACCGAGCTCGGCCTGGACCTGGCGCGCCGGGGGCATGAGATCCACTTCATCTCTTACGCCTCCCCCTTCCGCCTGCGGGGCTTCGCCGAGAACGTGTACTTCCACGAGGTGGATCTCAGCGGCACCTACCCGCTGCTGGAGTACTTTCCCTACTCCCTGGCCCTGGCGGTGACGCAGGAAGAGGTCGCGCTGCGCGAGGAGCTGGACATCCTGCACGTGCACTATGCGGTGCCCCACGCCACGGCGGCATTCCTCGCGCGCGAGATGGTGCGTGAGCAGCGGGAGCTGAAGGTCGTCACGACGCTCCACGGCACCGACATCACGCTGGTCGGTCGCGAGCGCTCGTTCTTCACGGTCACCAAGTTCTCCATCGAGCGGTCGGACGCCGTGACGGCCGTTTCCGAATTCCTACGCGCCGAGACGTATGCCGCGTTCGGGTGCGTTGCCTGTCACATCGACGTGATTCCCAACTTCGTGAACCTGACCGAGTACTTCCCCTCGGATGAAGTGAAGTGCCGCACCGCGCTCGCGCCGGCCGATACCAAGGTGCTCATGCACGTCTCGAACTTTCGGGAGCTCAAGCGCGTCCCCGATGTCGTGCGCACCTTCGCGAAGGTGAGAGAGCAGGTGCCGGCGGTGCTGGTGTTGGTCGGTGATGGCCCCGAGCGTCAGGCCACCGCGGTGGAGGCCGAGCGCCTGGGCGTGACTCCCTACGTGCGGTTCCTCGGCAAAGTGGATGCCGTGGCCGATCTCTTGCGCGCGGCGGACCTCTTTATGCTCCCCAGCTCCTCCGAGTCTTTCGGGCTCAGCGCGCTCGAGGCCATGGCGTGCGGGGTCCCGGTGGTCGCCAGCGCCGTTGGCGGGCTGCCGGAGGTCGTGGAGCACGGTGTGACCGGGGCGTTGGTCCCCGTGGGTGATGTGGATGCCATGGCGCAGGCGGCTCTGGAACTGCTGGAGCGTGAGCGGTGGGCCGCTGCTCGGGCGGCGGCCGTGGAGCGGGCTCGAGGGCTTGCCGCAACCGAGGTCGTTCCCAGGTACGAGGCTCTCTATGCCAGGGTTCTGGGCCGGTGACTTACTGGCAGGGGTTGCTCCTGGGGCTGGTGCAGGGTCTCACCGAGTTCCTTCCCATCTCGAGCTCGGGCCACCTCGTCGTCGCTGAGGCGGCGATCGGCCTGTCCACGCCGGGCGTAGTGGTGGAGGTGGCGCTCCACGTCGCGACGCTGCTCGCAGTCGTCCTGGTGTACGCCCAGCGCATCTGGGGGCTCATCCGCGACGCCGTGGGGGGGCGGGCAACGGCGTGGCGCTACATCGGACTCCTGGCTCTCGCCTCCGTTCCCGCCGGGATCGTGGGCTTCGTGCTGGCCGATGTGTTCGAGCGCGCTTTCGACTCGCTGCTCGTCGTGGGGGTGGACTTCGTGGTGACCGGGCTTATCCTGTGGAGCACACGGTGGGTAATCGCGCAGCAAGGGCGAACGGCCCCTACTGCAGCGGGCGCGCTGGGCATAGGGGTGGCGCAGGCGGCTGCTATCCTGCCGGGTATCTCGCGCTCGGGGGCCACGGTGGCCGCCGGCCTGTGGCACGGGACGGACCCGGTGCGTGCCGCGGAGTTCTCCTTCTTGCTGGCCATCCCGGCCATTGTGGGTGCGGCGGCGCTTCAGGTAGGGCATCTGTCGGGCAATGGTGCCCCGGTGGCGGTGGGCCCGTTGGCGGTGAGTTTTCTGGTCGCGTTGGTGTCCGGCGTGTGGGCCATCCGGATTCTCATAGTACTGCTGCGCCGGGGTGCCTTCCATCGCTTCGCACCATACTGTTGGGCGATAGGCGGTGGCACGATCGTCTGGGCCTTGGTCGGGTGATGCGCTACGACGGGCTGGAGCCGGAGGAGCTGGCGATCCGCCTCGACGCGCCGCGATGCCTGTGCTTCGACCGCGTCGCTAGCACCCTGGACGTGGTTCACGAGATCGCCGAACAGGGAGCGCCGGCCGGCACCGTCGTGTTGGCGGACGAGCAGGCGGAAGGTCGGGGACGACATGGCCGCCGCTGGCAGAGCCAGCGGGGCAGCGGCATTCTGCTGGCCTACCTGGCCAGACCGCGGGTGGCGGCGGAGAGCGGGTTGGTGGCATTGCGCGCCGGGCTAGCGGTGGTGCAATCATTAGGCGAGCTCGGTGTCGAGGCCGGGCTCAAGTGGCCCAACGATGTCGTGGTGCGGGATCGCAAGCTGGGAGGCATTCTCTGCGAGGCCCGCTGGGCTCAGGGGAGACCGAGGTGGGTAGCGGTGGGAATCGGCCTCAACGTGCACGGCCGGGTTCCCCCGGAAGTGAGCACGAGTGCCGTCGCACTGGATGACGTGCGGGCGGGAACCGCACGGTTGGACGTGCTCCAGCGGCTCGTCCCGAGGCTCCACGCGATGCCCGATGCTGCGCAGCTGGATGCCGTCGAGCAGGATGCGTTCCGGCATTGCGATTGGTTGCGGGGGCGGTGGCTGAGTAGCCCCGTCGAGGGCCGAGCGTCGGGCGTCGGGCCGGATGGGGCGCTGCTGGTGGAAACGGAGGACGGTGTGGAACGGATCGTAGGGGGCAGCGTTGCTACAGCGTGATCTGCCGCTGTGGGCGCGGGGCGCTGCGGCGGTGCTCTTCCTCTTCGCCTCGTGGTGGATGCTCGAGACCGAGACGCTGCGCGGGCTCGTCGGTGATGCCGTCGCGCCTCTCAGCGTCGGGGTCGTGGCTGCGTTCATCCTGCGGGGGATGCATCTCCCGATCAGCATCTGGCCCAACGGTCCTTGGCGCTCCCGCTTCTCCGCCGGAACGGTGGTGGCGGTTGCCCTCGTGTTCGGTCTGCTGATAGTGGTGGGGCGGCCGGCCCTTTCGTCCGGCTTGGTGGCCTGGCTCGAGCCCGGTGTGGCCCTCGTGGTGGTCGTCGGCGTGGCGGCGTGGGGGTTCACGTGGGCGTTCGTTCAGCAGCGTAAGTACCTCCCATGGTTCGGCGCCGCGGTGGGCGCCGGGCTGGTGCCCTGGGGGTTGGCACTGGTCGGCCTGATCTTGCGGGGTGGCAGTGACGCCGTGTGTCTCGTGAGCACGGGGGGCTTGCCGGATGCGCCGGTTTGCCAGGGCACGGCGCTGGGCACGCTGGCGTTCCTCACGGCGCTGGGTGCCGCGGCGGCGCTGGTCACTACCGAGCTGGCGTTTCGACGCCTGCTGATAGGGCATCCCGACCGGGCAGGGCTGATGCTCATCGCAGGCGCGGCCGCCGTGGCCACCCTCTGGTGGATGCTGGTGGGAGCCGGGTCGCAGATGTTCGTGGCGCCCTGGTGGCTGGCCGGTCTGAGTGCCATGGGTGCGGGCTGCCTGTACGTGCTCTCGGGCTCCCTCCTGGTCTCCGGTCTCTATTACGCGCTGGTTCTCGCAGGGTCCGACGCGATCCGCTACGCGGCGGCGGCGACCGAGTCCGCACCGGCAGGCGCCGGAGGTTGGGAGTTCGGCGTCGCGCATCTCGTGGCGGTGCTCACCTTTGCCGTCCTCGTCGTCCGGCAGAAGGGCGTGCTGCGCGGCATCCGCTGATTACCGGATCATGCTACTCACCGCCGACGTCGGAAACACCGAGATAACGCTGGGGCTGTTCGCAGGCGACCGGCTCCTCGCCCATTGGCGGCTCACGACCGTGACGGACCGCACGCCCGATGAGTGGGCCGCCATGCTGATGTCGTTCCTCAACCACGCCGGACACTCGCCGCATGAGGTGCGGGCAGCAGTGGAGGCTTCGGTCGCCCCGGGCGTGACCGAGAGGCTGGCGGAGGGCATCGAGCTCGCCATGGGGTTCAGCCCGGTGCAGGTGGGACCGGAGTCGCCGCTGGAGATCAAGCTGGACGTGGAGGAGCCACACTCGGTCGGGGCGGACCGGGTGGTGAATACCGTCGCGGCCGCCGCGCTCTATGGACGGGACACCGTGGTGGTGGACTTCGGCACGGCGACCACGTTCGACTGCATCACCGGGGACGGGACGTTCTTGGGAGGCGTTATCGCCCCTGGCATGAGGACGGCGGCCGAGGATCTGGCGCTTCGGGCGGCGAAGCTCCCGGCCACTGAACTGGTGCCTCCGGAGCGGGTGATCGGTCGCCGCACCGAGGAGTGCATCCGTGCAGGTGTGCTGCTCGGGACCGCCGATGCGGTGGATGGGATAGTGCGGCGCATCAAGGCCGAGTGGCCCGGCGCGGATTCCCCCTATGTCGTGGCCACGGGCGGCCTCGCCGATATGGTGGCGCCCCTCTGTCAGGAGATCGAAGCCGTAGAGCCGCATCTCACGCTACTCGGGCTCAAGGTGGCCGCGTCACGACTGGGGCTGGAGTGGTGAGTGAGAGACTGGCTTAGGACGGCCCTACGACCCGAGGTCGTCCGCCGCGGGCTGGTCTACGCCGTGATCGTGGGACCGATCCTGATAGCCATCAATCAGGGTGACGCCATCGTGGCGGGCACGGTCGATCGCAGCGCGGTGCTCAAGATGGGGCTCACGCTCTTGGTTCCGTACCTGGTGTCTACCCTTTCCAGCGTGGGGGCCATGCGCGGTGGCCCGCGCACCGACGGCTAGCGGTGGTGTGGCCGCGACCGGGCGGGTAAACTTGATGCGGCTCAGCACCCGAATGAGAAAGACGCGCCCATGACATCAGTGGCCCAGACCGCCGGAATGGAGCGGACCGACGTCCGCACCATCGTCGGCGGGGGCATCAAGCTCGGGATTCTCATGGCGGTCGGCGTGACCGCCTTCGCGCTCCTGTCTCGGGTGATGACGGGGCTAGCCGAGACGGTGGTGCAGTCGCTGCTGGTACTGGTGGGGGCGGCGCTGTGCAGCTTCCTGCCGGCGCTGTGGGTGCGTCCCCGCAGCACCGACGCCATTGCCTGGGCGGCGCTGGTTGGACTGCTCGGTGCCCTGGCTTTCACTGTGCTCGACATCGTCCTGCTCAGGCCGCTGGCACTGTATCACTGGACCTGGGATCAGATCGGGGGAGGAAGTGGCTTCTGGTACATCCCGGTGTGGTGGATCCTGGCGGCGCTGCTGGCCTGGCTGGGCGGCTGGATCGAGGCGCTCTCCGCCGGTGCTCGAGAGAGTGCGCTCCTGAAGACTGTGCCCGGCACCGTGGGTATCGCGCTGATGGTGACGGCCCTCCTCGTGTTGGCGACCCCGGCGCCGTTCCACGCCGCCGTGGTGGCGCTCGCCTACGGGGTGGCGCTGGTGCTGCACGTGCCCCTGGCTGCGGTACTGGCGCGGCGGTGAACCGCCGTTCCCCGCGCCGGCTCGCCTACATCGCCGGCTGGCTGCTCACGCCCGTGGTGGTGTGGGCGGCTTCGTTTTTTGGCGGCTGGGTGGGCGCCCTCGTGCCGAGTCTGCGCTCCGATGACAACGGTCTCTTCTGGATGGTCGGTGGGGCCGTGCTGGGTGGCACGGCAGGGCTGCTGGTGTGGATCGTCTTGGTACGGCGGATGCAGCGGGCCTACCAGCGGCGGGAGGAGAGTGCCCCGGTAACAGCGGCTGAGGACGCGTAGGGCGCGTACTGACGCATCATGCCTCCCTGAGCCTCCGGCCTGCAACGAGAGCGACCTGATAGAAGTAGCCGGCTCCCACTGCCAGGGCCTGCTCGTCGAAGCCGAAGCGGCTGGAGTGAGCGGGGAAAGTGGTCTCTCCGGAAGGCTGGGCGCCGAACCGCACGTAGCACCCGGGCACGTGCTGGAGGAAGAAGCCGAAGTCCTCTCCCCCGAGGTTCGGTGTACGCAGCGGCAGCACGCGCTCGTCACCGACCACGATTGCCGCGGTCTCTCTGGCGAGCGCGGTGGGCTCCGGCGCATTCACCACGGCCGGCGTCCCCTCCGTGAAGTTGACCTCGACCTCGACGTCCTGCGCCGCCGCGGTGGACTCGGCTACCTGGCGTACGGCCGTGACCAGCCGGGTGCGGACCGCGGCATCGAGCGCTCGCAGCGTCCCGGTGAGCCGCGCCTGGGTAGCGATGACGTTGGCGGCCGTGCCGGCCTCGAAGCGTCCCACGGTGACCACGGCGACCTGGTTGGGCTGCACCGATCGGGCCACGATGGTCTGCAGGGCCGCAACGATCAGGCTCCCTGCAACGATGGGGTCCACGGTCTCGTGCGGGCGAGCGGCGTGACCGCCCGGGCCTGAGAGCTGAATCACGAACTCATCGGTGGACGCGTTGACGGCCGTCGGATCCACGACGATCTCGCCTGGGGCGTAAGCCGCGTCGAGGTGTCCGCCGAAGATCATCCCGACCCCGTCGAGGGCGCCGTCCTCGATCATCGCCCGGGCGCCCGATCCCGTCTCCTCCGCCGGCTGGAACAGGAGCCGCACGGGGCAGGGCAACGTGCTCTCGCGCTTGAGGAGCTCGGCGGCGCCCAGCAGCATGCTGGTGTGGCCGTCGTGCCCGCAGGCGTGCATGACGCCGACGTGGACCGAGGCGTACTTCAGGCCGGTCTCTTCCTCGATGGGCAGCGCGTCCATGTCGGCGCGCAGCGCGACTGCGGGAACGTCGGGCGGGCCGGGGAGATCGGCGACCACCCCCGTCTCCGCGACCCCGCGCCGGTATTCGATCCCCAGCCGGTCGAGGACACGACACACCTGCTCCGCCGTGCGCGTCTCGTGCCAGGAGAGCTCGGGGTGACGGTGGAGATCCCGGCGCAGTGCCACCAGGCGCTGAAACAGCTCCCGGTCGACCATCGGGATCACGGTGCGCTCCCGGCGGACATCGTCTCTGAGCGCTCGGTGCAGTGCGCGAGGAAATCGACGTCGACCTCGACGCCCATGCCAGGCTCCTGGGACGGGACCGTGATCATGCCGTCTTCCATCTCCCACTCCGGCACAACGATGTCCCGGTCCCAATAGCGACGGCTGGGGCTGAGGTCCCCTGCCAGCTCGAAGTTGGGCAGGGAAGCGAGGGCGACGTTGTGGGCCCGACCCACTCCGCTCTCGAGCATCCCGCCGCACCAGACGGGAATGCCGTGCGCCGCCGCCAGGTCGTGGATCTCCCGTGCTGCCGTGAACCCGCCCACGCGACCCGGCTTGATGTTGATCACCTTGCCGCTGCCCAGCGACACCATGTCCGACGCCCGATCCGGGTCGGTGATGGACTCGTCCAAACAGATGGGCGTGGACAGTGCGCGCTGCAGGGCCGCGTGCCTCACCAGGTCGCCGGGGGCCAGGGGCTGCTCCAGCATCACCAGCCCGAACGCGTCGAGGCGTTGGAGGATCCCGGTATCGTCCGGGGTGTAGGCGCCGTTGGCGTCCACGCTGAGGGGAGTATCCGGGCGCAGCGCCGCTCGCACCGCTTCCACGTACGGCAGGTCGAGGCCCGGTGCGATCTTGAGCTTGATGCGGCGGTAGCCCTCCTGCACGGCCGCGTGCGCCTGCTCCGCCAGTCGGGCGGGATCGGGCTGGATTCCGAGGGAGATGCCTGTGGCGACCCGCTCCCGGGTACCGCCGAGGAGCTCGGCCAAGGAGAGCCCCTGCCTCCGCGCGGTGAGGTCCCAGGCTGCCATCTCGACGGCGGCCCGGGCCATGTGGTGTCCCCGAATCGAGGTGGCCAGCGTGCGGTACAGCTCCGCGGGCTCGTCGAAGGCCCGATCCAACGCCAGTGGAGCGATCCACCGCTGTATGGCGAGCCAGGCCGTGTCCACGGTCTCGGGGGAGTAGTGGGGGGTCTCGCCTGCCACGCACTCCCCCCAGCCCGTGACGCCGTCAACGTCGTACAGCTCCACCAGCAGAATACGCCGATCCTGGCTCGTGCCGGAGGAGATCCGAAAGGGCTCCCGTAGGGCGAGACGAATCTCGCGCAGCGTGAGCCGGCTGAGCTCAGTCATCGCCGGATCCCCGTCCACGGATCACGTAGTAGCAGCGTGACGCGTCGGGCTCACGACTGAACCCCGCGATGTGGTATCCGCGCCCGAGGTAGTGCTCCAGGGCTCTCCTGGTACTGGTGCGCCACGCCACCGCCGCGTCTGGGTCGCTGCGCTTGAGCGCCTGGATGTCCCATGGGATCTCGACGAGAACCTCCGCCGCATCGGGCAGGGCAGGGTCCTCTCCCTGGGTGCCTGGCGACACCACGGGAGTGGCCACGGACGGAACCGGCGCCGGCACCGGCGGCGCCTGTGGTGCCGCGATGATCCACTCCACGACGAGCCGGTCCGTGCCGATCACGCTGTCGGTCTTGCTCAGGGGATTCTCGCCGTACATGTCGCGCACGTATTGGAGGACGCTAACGCGCAACCCGTTGAGGTTGAGGTTCGCGTTCCGGGCCACCAGCGGGTCGTATGACCACTGGATGCGGCGCACGCCCAGCGTTCGGAGGCGCTCGCGTTGGTGCATCTTGAGTTGCCGGCCCAGTCCCTGGTCCCTGGCGTCCTCCCGCACGGCGAGCATGTGTGACCAGTGCGTGAGCTGTCCCTCACGCACCCCCGTGAGCCCGAAGATGAAACCCACTAGGCTCCCTGCGGCGTCAAACGCGCCGACCGCCAGGCCACCGACCTTCTGCGCGATCTGGAGCAGCGCCGGAGGAGCCAGCTCCCGGAAATCGTCGCCCCAGGTGTCGCGCTGCAGCGCGACGCACTGCTCGTAGTCGCCCGGGGTGGACAGGTCTCGAATAGTCAGATCGCCGGTCATGATGCGGGGTGGTCACGGCCCCCCGTACGTATACCGCGAACTTGCGGCCGTGTCGAATCCCGGTTTCGTTAGAGGTCCTTTCACGCGGTTCTCGTTGATGCCACCAAGAAGGAGCAGACCATGAGGCGCGCATTGGCGATGGCGCCGGGAGCAAGGGTCAAGATGCACACGGTACGCTGGCTACTTCTGGCGGGTGCGGCGCTGCTCGTGGCAAGCGCTGGTCCGGTGGCGGCACAGGAGTCGGTGGCCCCTGGGCCCGACCGGGCAGCGGGCGAGGGTGACGGGCCGTTCGAGCGTCTCATCATCCGAGGTGTCACCGTGGTGGACGGCACCGGGGCCCCGCCCCGCGGCCCCATGGACATCGTCATTGAGGGGAACCGCATCGTCACGGTACGCAGCGTGGGTGTGCCGGGCGCCGCCATCGATGAGGAACGGCGCCCGCAGGACGCGACGCGGGAGCTGGATGCCCACGGGATGTACCTGCTGCCGGGCTTCGTGGATCTACACGCCCATATCGGCGGGGCCTCGCAGGGCGCCCCCGCCGAGTACGTCTACAAGCTCTGGCTGGCGCACGGGATCACCGCGATCCGGGAGCCCGGATCTGGCAACGGCATCGAGTGGACCCTCCACGAGCAAGCCCGCTCTGCCGAGAACGCCATCGTGGCGCCACGTATCTTCGTGTACGCGCGCCCGGGTGCCGGCTGGGACGACGGCCCCGTCCGGACGCCCGACGCCGCCCGCGCTTGGGTGCGTTGGGCCGCGGGCGAGGGCGTGGACGGCCTCAAGCTGGTCTCCTACGAGCCGGTGATCATGGAGGCTCTCATCGACGAAGCTCGGGAGCGCGGCATGGGAGCGGCCGCCCATCTGGGCCAGATGGGGGTGGCCCGGATGAACGTGCTGGACGCCGCACGGCTCGGCCTCACCACTATGGAACACTGGTACGGGCTTCCTGAGGCGATGTTCGACGACCGGACGGTGCAGGACTTCCCCGACGACTACAACTACAACGACGAGTACCACCGCTTCGGGCAGGCAGGCCGGCTCTGGGAACAGGCGGCCCCCCCGGGAAGCGAGAAGTGGAGCGCCGTGATGGACGAGCTTCTCGCCCTGCGCTTCGTAATCGATCCGACGATGACGATCTACGAGGCGAGCAGGGACGTGATGCGCGCCCGCCGGGCGGAGTGGCACGATACCTACACGCTCCCTTACTTGTGGAGCTTCTACCAACCCAGCCGGGAGAGCCACGGCTCCTTCTGGTTCGACTGGACCACGCAGGACGAGATCGCCTGGAAGCGGAACTTCCGGCTCTGGATGGCGTTCCTGAACGAGTACAAGAACCGCGGGGGGCGGGTTACCACCGGTTCCGACGCCGGGTTCATCTACAAGCTGTACGGGTTCGGCTACGTGCGGGAGCTCGAGCTGCTGCAGGAGGCGGGCTTCCACCCGCTGGAGGTGATCCGGTCGGCCACGCTGTACGGGGCCCAGGCAATCCACGAGCCCAAGGGAGAGCCCATCGAGTTCGGCATCGTCCGCCCCGGCATGCTGGCCGACCTGGTGGTGGTGGAGGAGAACCCGATCCACAACCTCAAGGTGCTCTACGGCACCGGCACGCAGCGCCTGAACGACGAGACCGGTGCGGTCGAGCGCGTGGGTGGGGTGAGGTACACCGTCAAGGACGGCATCATCTACGACGCCCGGCGGCTGCTCGCCGACGTGGCGGCGATGGTGGAGGCGGCGAAGCAGGGGGAGGTGGCCGAGCCTTAGCGCTCGCGGGTGAGGCCCGCCCCCTCGCTTTCTTCATTCCCCCTTCCCGCTGGCCTACCCCCCGGCCTACTCCACCGGCCGAATCAAGACCTCGTGTGCCATGAATAGCGGGATCAGCACCCGGCGTCGGGTGGCGTCGAACCCGATGTCGGCTGGCGCCTCCACCGAGTCCACCTCTGTCGTGTACACCCCGCCGGCGCCCAGGCGGTAGACGGCCTGGCCTTCCCAGCTCGATATGAGGAACTGGCCGTCGGCCACCTTCACGACCCCGTCGAGCTGGCCGGTCGGCGGGGCCGGCAGGCCGCTGATCGTGCCCGCCTCCCGCTGAACCAGGATGACCCGACCCGTCCCGAAGGTCACGATCATCACGCGGGCGCCGTCCACCACGATGCCGTTGGGTCCCCCTAGCGCCGCGCCGCTCACCAGGGCCGCGGCCTGGCCCTCCGCATCGAACTTGTGCACCGCGTCTGTGCCGCTGGGGGCGAAGCCCTCGTCACCCGCCTCGAACCCGCTGTCGGTCACGTAGACCGTGCCGTCCGGTCCGACCGCGACGTCGTTCAGGAATGTGGCTCCGGCCACGGCCCACTGCCCGATGGGGGCGCCGCTGAGCCGGTCGAACAGCCGCACCACATCGATGTCTGCGACGATCAGGGTGTCGCCCTTCAATGCGGTGCCCTTGGGGGCGTGGAGGGTGACGTCGGGGGCCGCGCCATCGATCCACTTGAGCTCGAGCACGCTGCCGTCGGGCGCCAGGCGGGAGATGAATCCGTTGTCGTCCTTGGCGAGCGGGGAGCCGTTGATGTTGGAGACGAGGTAGACGTCCGCGGTGGCGTCGTGCAGCAGCGATTCCGGCGTTGCGAAGCCGACCCCGGAGACGGCGATGGGCTGGCTGCCCCCATCGCTGCGCCCGCCGCCGCCGCACGCCGTGAGGGCAAATGTGACGCCGATCACCGCAATGAGGTGTGACCGTAGCATCCGTTGATCCTCCGTGCTTTGCTCGTTTGCGGGGCGAAGATAGCTTTGAGTGTACGCGTTCGCCAGCGCGCTGTGCGCCCAGATAACCTGTCAGCGGAGGTCACCAATGAAGACGATCAGACGCGCAGTCTTGCTCCTGGTGCTGCCGCTCGTGCTCGGGGGGCTTTCGGCACCCCTCGGCGCCCAGGAGTCCGCGATCACCGTCGAGGGAGTGATCGCGCGGGAGGTGGTGGATCGCATGCCGGTGGACACCGGCTCGACCTTCTCGGCCGACGTCGAGACCCTATGGTGCTGGACCAAGGTGACCGGCGCCGAAGGCATGGCCCTGGAGCACGTGTGGAGCTTCGCCGGGTACGAGTGGGTCGTGCCGCTCCAGATCGGCGGCTCTCCGTGGCGCACCTACAGCAGCAAGAAGATCGTGGCGGAGTGGAAGGGTGAGTGGACGGTCACGGTGCGGGACACCGCGGGCAACGTGCTACACACGATGACGTTCACCATCGAGTAGACGCCGGGAGGCTGAAGCGAGAAGGGACCGCCCCTCCACCCCATGGCTTGGGTGGAGGGGCGGTGGCCGTTTGCCCCCTCCCGGGGGTCGAGCGCCGGGCGGCTAGCCCGCCAGCCCTGCCAGGAATGTCACCATCGCGCCGAGCACCACGTTCAACAGCACCCAGAGCCCGCCCACTATGGCCAGCGGTCCGCCGAGGGTCTTCGCCCCGGTGCGAATCTGGTTGCCCAGGGCCAGCAGGACCATGTTCCAGGTCCCGAAGAGGGTGAACTGGTTGCCGAGGTTGTGCATGAAGAGCGACGACTCGCTGTCGAACAGGAAACCGAGCGAGAGGCTCAGCTGCTCGATCCCCGCGAAGCGGGTCAGCAGCACGATGAGGATGAAGCCCAACAGTTGCGGCATGAACGCGTGTGTGACGATGGCGAACTCGTCCTTGAACTTCAGGGGCTCGCTTCCGACTGCCCCGAAGACGAGCATCAGGACGGCGGCCACCACCGCGAAGCCGAGCAGGTAGATCACTACCTGGCTCGCCAGCGAGATGGCGCGTCCCCTCGTGCTGGTGGCGAGCTCCACGCGCTCCTCGATGGCCTCGTCGGTGATCTGGTCGGGCGCCCGCCGCTGCGCCGCCTCCATTTGCGTGCGGGTGGCCTGGGCAATCGGCTCGGAGGGCATGGTGAAGCTCGTGAGCGCCACCACGATCACCATCGTGACGATGGGCGCCCACACCGCGGGCCGCACCGCCAGTTGGCGGAATACCTCCACCGGCTCGTCGATCACCCGCAAGGCGAGCTTCCAGGGTCCCCAGGTCTGTTCGGTCGTCGTCACGGCTCTATCCTCCTCCTTGACAGGCCGGCCCGTCGGCGTAGGGGCCGCTGACCGAGCGATCCACCACGCGGACGCGGGTGATGGCCCACTCCAGCGGCTCCTCACCGCGGCCCACCACTGCGTATCGATTGCCCTCTTGCAGCAGCAAGCCCGCGGCCCGCGGCTGGAGGTCCACCAGGACGTCAAAGCAGCCGTTGGGCGGGCGGACCTCGGCCCGGAGCGTGCGCCGCGGCCGCTGTTCTAGGGACGGATAGACGAGATAACTCCCCCTCAGCTCGGGCGTCGCCGGTGAGCCTCGGGTTACCTCCTCGGGCGTCCCGAGCAGTGCCAGGGTGCCCCGGGCCGTCTGCTCCGGCACACCGGCGCGCAGACCCCGCCAGCTCCGATTCGGCACGCTGAAGGTGACGGCGTAGACTGCCTCATTGATGACGTCCACCTCGAGGTCGGTGCCATACGAGTAGCGGGCGAGTCGGGGTTCATCCGGCACGGGCCGGGGCGCCTGGGTGCCCAGGAGGGCAAAGACCATGGTCACCGGGGCTCCCGGCTCGATGGGCAGCGGACGCACGTCCTGGTCGACGGCGGCCGCGGGATGAGCCTGCGCCACGAAACGCGGCCGCGTCGTGAGGTACAGCGTCACCGCCAGCACCACGATGATCCCCGCCCCGATGGCGAGGCCGCGCGGGCCCACGAGTGCCCGCCTCCACGCGCGGAGCCGGCTCTCCTCCTCGAGGGGCTCCTCCCAAATCGGCTCGAAGGGAGACGGCTCCTGCGGGAGGGCTGGCTCCTCGGGTGGGGGGGCGACCTCCGGCGAGCTCACCCGCCGGGCGGGTTGTGAGGCCTTTGCCAGCTCCTGCATGATACGGGCCTCCCCGGCTCCCTCCTTTTCGAGCGCGCACGCCGGGCAGCCACGAGGGTTCTCGTCGTTGTAGGGGATCTTGTGGATCGGACACCGAACGAGTGCCATTTCGCCTCTACCCTAGAGCTTGGGCAGCGTGACCCCGCGCTGGGCCTGGTACTTCCCCTTGCGGTCGCCGTACGACACCTCGCACTCGTCATCCGCGTCGGCCTCGAAGAACAGCACCTGAGCGATGCCCTCCTCGGCGTAGATCCTGGCGGGGAGCGGTGTCGTATTGGAGATCTCCAGGGTCACGTGGCCCTCCCATTCCGGCTCGAACGGTGTCACGTTCGTGATGATGCCGCAGCGGGCGTACGTGCTCTTCCCGACGCAAATCGTGAGCACGTTGCGCGGAATACGGAAGTACTCCACCGAACGCGCGAGCGCGAAAGAGTTCGGTGGGATGATGCAATTGTCGCCCTCATAGTCGACCAGCGACCTCGCGTCGAAATCCTTTGGGTCCACCACCGGCGAATGAACGTTCGTGAAGATGCGAAACTCGCGGGCCACGCGCATGTCGTAGCCGTACGACGACACGCCGTAGCTGATGGCCCCAGCCCGCACCTGTGATTCGGCGAACGGCTCGATCATGCCGTGCTCCTGTGCCATGTGGCGGATCCAACGGTCGGACTTGATCGACATGAACCTTCCTTCCAAGCGGGTTCTGGGTGGGTGCGCTCGCCCCCGCGCGACGCAGGCGCGGCCGACGCTCGGCGGCCCACGGAAAGATATGTAAGCATTTCTGCTGCGCTACCTTAGGCTTGCTTGACACTGCTCCGGAGGCCTGGGTAACTTCCACGCCCGAAATCCGATGAACGTGAACGCGTTTCGCGAGTGCACGGTCCGGTGCTACAACAATACATCCCTCTCTTTCTTCTGATCGCCTTCGTGGTGATGACGGCTCTGGCGATTCTCATCCTGTCCCACCTGTACCCCGGGGCGACCGCGACTCCAATCAAGCTGACGCCGTACGAATCGGGCATGCCGCCCCTCGGCAGCACGTGGTCCCGGTTCAGCGTCAAGTTCTACCTGGTTGCGATGCTCTTCATCGTCTTCGATCTGGAGACGGTGTTCATGATCCCTTGGGGGGTGGCGTTCCGGCAGCTCGGGTTGTTCGGGCTCATTGAGATGCTCGTATTCGTAATCATCCTCTTGGTGGGGTTCATATACGCCTGGAAGCGGGGAGCGCTGGAATGGCACTGACCGCCCCTCCCGAGACCTCGTCGGTAGTCTCGCAGATCTCCCCGAACTGGGTGACCACCCGTCTCGACTTCTTGGTCAACTGGGCGCGGTCGAGCAGCCTCTGGCCGATGCCCTTCGGAACCGCCTGTTGCGCCATCGAGTTCATGGCCACGGCGGCCAGCCGGTTCGATCTGTCCCGCTTCGGCATGGAGCGGTTGGGCTACACGCCCCGGCAAGCTGACGTTCTGCTCTGCGCTGGGCGACTCCCGTTCAAGCTGGCGCCGGTGATTCGGCGGATCTACGACCAGATGCCGCAGCCCAAGTGGGTGATCTCCATGGGAGCCTGCGCCTCAACCGGCGGGATCTTTGACACCTACGCGATGGTGCAAGGGATCGACACGGTAGTGCCGGTGGACGTGTACGTGCCCGGCTGCCCGCCGCGGCCCGAGGGGCTGCTCTACGGCATCCTGCTGTTGCACAAGAAGATCAGGGGAGAGACGCTGGCCGACCCGACCCTCCGGGTAGAGCGTCCCCTCGAGCGGGGGAACTTGAGGATCCCGCCGCGGCTGGTCGACGAGCTGTCGGAGCCGTTCGGCAACTCGGTCCATCAGACACGCTCAGCGTAGCGACCCTGTGAATCCCTCTGTCGAATCCCTGCGGCGCGCCCACGGCAACAAGATCGGGCGCGCAACCGTTTCCTGCGGCCAGACCATCGTCTACGTGCATCGCGGGAGTCTCCGGGAGGTCCTCCAGTGGCTCAAGGAGACGCCGGGCGAGGACTACAACTACCTCGTGGACCTCACCGCGGTGGAGTACCGCGATCCCGAGCTCCCCATGGAGGTCATGTACGAGCTCCGCTCCCTCGAGCGGCGGATGGACCTCCGGGTCAAGGTGGAGCTCCCCCAGGACGAGGCCCTCGAGGTCGACTCCGTGGTCCCGCTGTGGCACGCCGCCGATTGGCTCGAGCGTGAAGTGTACGACCTGTTCGGTGTCACCTTCCGCGAGCACCCCGATCTCCGGCGGCTGCTCATGTGGGAGACGTACGACGAAGGTCACCCGCTGCGGAAGGACTTCCCGCTCCGTGGCCGCTTCTCCCGGTCGGAGCAGGTCCGCCGCGCGCTGCACGCCAATCCCGAGGCGCACTACTCGCTCGAGGAGCTCTCCATCGTGCAGGCGCATCACGACCTCCCCGCCGACGTGCGGGAGCGGCTGGTGAGGGGGGAGCGCGGCGAGGTGCCCGAGCTAGAGGCGGACCACGACAATGGGTGAGAAGCGGACGATCGAGCTCGACGTAGCGACGACGGGAGTCGACGCCCAGGGACGGCCCGTGCGCGTCCCGTTGGGGGTGGGAGCGGCGGAAGAGGACGGCGAGCCGGACTTCAGGGCCGAAGATATGTTGATCAACATCGGGCCGCAGCATCCTGCGACTCACGGGGTGCTGCGCCTCGTGGTCCAACTCGAAGGCGAGGTCGTCGTCCGGGTGATACCTCACATCGGGTACCTGCACTCGGGCTTCGAGAAGCTGGGCGAGTACCGGCACTACAATCAGATCATCCCGCTGACCGACCGAACCGACTACCTCGCTCCCATGGCCAACAACGTCGGGCTGGCACTTGCCGCCGAGCAGCTCATGGGCATCGAGATCACCGAGCGGTGCAAGGTGCTCCGCGTCATCGCCTGCGAGCTGAGCCGCATCATCTCGCACATCGTCTGGCTCGGAACCACCGCCGTGGACATCGGCGCCTTCACGCCGTTCCTGTGGACATTCCAGGAGCGCGAGAAGGTCTACGATCTGCAGGAGGAGTGGACTGGCGCCCGCCTCACCACGAGCCTCACACGTGTGGGCGGGATGATGGCCGACATTCCCGACGGCTTCGAGGACCGGCTGCGGGACTGGTGCAAGAGCTTCCCGGGCGTGCTGGACGAGGTGGATCGTCTCCTCACCAAGAACGCCATCTGGTGTTCCCGGTGCCAGGGGGTCGGGGTGATGTCCGCGGAGGATGCCATCAACTACGGCCTCTCTGGACCCATGCTCCGTGCCAGCGAGGTCGCGTACGACGTGCGCAAGGACCGTCCGTATCTCGACTACGAGACCTACGACTTCGACGTGCCCATCGGCGAGCACGGCGACGTCTACGACCGCTACCTCATTCGGATGGAGGAGATGCGGCAGTCGGTCCGCATCCTGGAGCAGGCGCTGGACCGTCTGCCGGACGGACCGATCAACGCGGCCGATCCGCGGGTGATCCTGCCTCCCAAGAGTGCCGCCATGTCGGACATGGAGGCGATGATCTTCCACTTCAAGCAGGTCATGGAAGGCGTGCCGGCCCCGGTTGGGGAGGTGTACTTCCCCATCGAGAACGGCAAAGGGGAGCTGGGCACCTACTTCGTGTCCGACGGAACGGCGAAGCCCGTTCGGTGGCGTATCCGGCCGCCGTCGCTCATCAATCTGGCGGCGCTGCCCAAGATGGCCGAAGGGCACCTGCTGGCCGATCTGATCGCGATCAATGCCAGCGTGGATATCGTATTGGGAGAGATCGACCGCTAGGGGCCTTGGGCCGGGGCGGAAACGAGTGATGCACGAGACGACGACTTACGAGCCCGTGTTCACGGGCAAGCGACGGAAGCAGATCGAGGAGATCCTGCAGCGGTACGAGGCGAAGGCCGCCGGGCTGCTGCCCGCGCTGTGGATGGTGCAGCAGGCGCGCGGCTGGATCTCCGACGAAGCGATGGCGGAGGTGGCCGAGGTGCTGGATCTCACCCCGGCCTACGTGAAGGGTGTGGTGACGTTCTACACCATGTATCACCAGCACCCGGTTGGGACGCACTTCATCCAAGTGTGTACGACAACGTGCTGCAACGTGGTGGGTGCCGAGGACGTGGTGAGCGCGTTCCTGGAGCACACCGGCTGCGGGGAGTTGGGCGCCACCTCGCCCGATGGGAAGTACACAGTCATCGAGGTCGAATGCCTCGGAGCGTGCGGATTCCCCACGCCGGTGATGGTCAACGACGACTTCATCGAGAGCGTGACACCGGAATCGGTGCCAGAGCTCCTGCAGAGGTACCAGTGAGCCGGGGCGGCGCGGGGCAGGGGGCGTAATGGGCTATCCGCACGAGCCACATCCCAAGGAAACACGCGTTCTCAGCGAGCACTTCGGCGATCCCGAGGCCCGCACGTACGACGGGTGGATCAAGCGAGGCGGGTACCAGGCGTTGGAGAAGGCGCTCTCCATGGACCCGCAGGATGTCATCACTGAAGTGAGGGAGTCCGGACTACGCGGGCGTGGGGGCGCCGGGTTCCCGGCCGGGGTGAAATGGGGCTTCATGCCCAAGGAGAGGAAGGGCCCCCACTATCTATGTGCCAATGCCGATGAGTCCGAGCCAGGCACCTTCAAGGACCGCGAGATCATGCGGTGGACGCCCCATGCGCTCATCGAGGGGGCGGCCATCGCGCAGTACGCCATCCAGGCCGAGATCACCTACATCTACATCCGGGGCGAGTTCACCGAGCCCATAGCCGTGATGCAGCAGGCCCTCGATGAGGCCTATGCCAAGGGTGTGCTGGGGAAGAACGCGATGGGGAAAGGGAAGCGCCTGGACATGTACATCCACCGGGGTGCGGGGGCGTACATCTGTGGTGAGGAGACCGCGCTGATGAACTCCATCGAGGGCAAGCGCGGCAATCCACGGATCCGGCCACCGTTCCCGGCCGCGTACGGCGTGTTCGGCCGACCCACCACCATCAACAACGTCGAGACGCTCGCCTCGGTGCTGCACATCATCAACCGGGGAGCCCAGTGGTACAAGTCGCTGAGCCTCTCGAATCCCAAGAGTACGGGCACCAAGCTGCTCAGCGTGTGTGGGCAGGTGAACAAGCCCGGGAACTTCGAAGTTGAGATGGGCTTCCCGCTCAAGGACCTGATCTACGACCTGTGTGGCGGGGTGCAACACGGAGCGCTCAAGGCGGTGGTGCCTGGAGGGTCGTCGGTGCCGTACCTCAATCGCGAGGAAGCCGAGGCGTGCGTGCTCGATTACGAGGGCTGCGTGGAGGTCGGGACCATGCTGGGCTCGGGCGGAGTGATCGTATTCGACGAGACCGCCGACATGGTGTACCAGACGATGCGTACGGCTAGGTTCTATGCCCACGAGTCCTGTGCCCAGTGCACGCAGTGCCGGGAGGGCACCGGATGGACCGTGCGCATCCTGCAGAAGATCCTCGCGGGTGAGGGGGAGACGCGGGACCTCGATCTGCTCATGGACCTGGGCGAGCAGATGACGGGCAAGACCATCTGCGTGCTCAGTGACTCCTGTGCCGCTGTGGCTATGAGCGCAGTCAGCAAGTTCCGGAACGAATTCGAGGCCTACACCGAGGGTGCTCGCCGCCCGATGTTGGCCGCGGTGTGAGGATATGGCGGAACGAGAACTGGTCACACTGACGATCGAAGGCGTCGAGGTCACGGTCCCCAAGGGGACGATGATCCTCGAGGCGGCGAAGCAGGCTGGGGTGCTGATCCCCCATTACTGCTACCATCCCGGCCTCCCCATCGTCGGGGTGTGCCGGATGTGCCTGGTGGAGGTCGAGGGGATGCCGAAGTTGGCCCCCGGCTGCGCTACCACCGTGGCCGAGGGTCAGAAGGTGCATGTCTACACCGAGCAGGCAGCGAAGGCCCGAGAGGGAGTGCTCGAGTTCCTGCTCATCAACCACCCGCTGGACTGTCCCATTTGCGATCAGGCGGGTGAGTGCGAGCTCCAGGACTACGTGTTCCAAGAGGGGCGGGCGCGCACCCGCTATACGCCGGCCTTCCCCAAGCGCTTCAACCCGGTGGAGGATTTCGGAGGCGACATCCTGTACGTGCCCAACCGCTGCATCCTGTGCACCCGATGCGTGCGGTTCATGGACCACGTGGCCGAGGAGCCGATCCTCAACGTCAGTGAGCGGGGGGACCGCGCACACATCGGGATACACGTCGACCGGCAGCTGGACCATCCATGGGCGGGGAACGTGGTTGATCTCTGCCCGGTGGGATCGCTGCTCTCGAAGGACTTCCTGCACAAGGCCCGGGCGTGGGAGCTGGACAAGACGGCCAGTGTGTGCACGGGCTGCTCGCAGGGCTGCAACGTCAACATCGACACCCGCAGCAACGTGGTAGTCCGTCTGCGGCCGCGGCCCAATCTGGAGGTCAACCGGTACTTCATCTGTGATCAGGGGCGCAGCGAGTATCGCTGGATGAACCGGGGCGATCGGATTGAGGCCCCATTGGTGGCGGAGAACGGTGAGCTGGTGGCGGTCGATTGGGATCACGCCCTGGCCCGGGCCGCCCAGGTCGTGAAGGGTGCCAGCGGCAAGGCCGTGGCCCTCGTCTCCCCCGGTACTTCCAGTGAGGCGCTGTACCTCGCGAGGGGGGTGCTCGAGGGCTTCGACGTCACTGGCGCGTTCCGGATGAAGCGGGTTGGAGGCGAGGTTACGTTGGCCGGGGTGCCGGGCCTCGCGCTGCGCGAGGAGCGGGCACCCAACGCCACCGGGGCAGTTCTGTTGGGCTTCCAGGAGGACTTCGACGCGGCTTTGCGCGCCGTCGCTGATGCCGCCCTGGTCGTCGTGCTGGACGAGGGCCTCGACGGCGTGACGCGGGAGGCGCTCGCGCAGGCGGGCAACGTGGTGTATCTCGGCACGACGCTGCCGGATGCGGGTAGGGCAGCCCGCGTGGTGCTCCCCGTCACGAACGTGGCCGAGGAGGATGGGACGTTCGTGAATCGTGATCGCCGGGTGCAGCGCTACTTGCAGGCAAAGACCGGACCGGGAATGGCGCGACCCGCCTGGTGGGTTCTAGGTGAGCTCCTGGCGGAATTGGGACGGGGTGAGCCGTTGGCAAGCGCGGGCGAGGCGTTCGAGCGTCTCGCTGCCGGCGAGGCGGCATTCGCCGGGTTGACGTATCAGAGGCTCGGATACAGAGGAGCAGTGCTGGATGCGAGCCCGGCGGAGGTGTCCCGGTGACGCCAGAACTCAAGGGATTCCTGCTGGTCGGCGTCGTGAAGCTGGTGGTGGTCTTCTTCGCGCTCCTCTTGGGCGTGGCGTTCGTGACCTGGCTGGAGCGACGGGTGGCTGCGTGGATCCAGAACCGGCTGGGGCCCAACCGGGCGGGGCCGCAGGGGCTGTACCAGCCCATCGCCGACGGCATCAAGAACTTCGTCAAGGAGGAGACACTGCCCGGGCAGGCGGACCGGGTGTTGTTCTTGCTGGCCCCGGGAATGTCCTTCGTGCCCTCCTTGATTCTGTTCGCCGTGATCCCGTTTGCGGCCCCCCTTCCGCTGTCGTTCGATTTCACTGTGCCGCTGCTGGGGCGCTTCGTATTCGACGGCCCGATGCCCATGATCGTGGCCGACATCTCAATAGGCCTGCTCTTCATCCTGGCCATCTCGAGCCTCGCAGTGTACGGCGTCGTGATGGCGGGGTGGTCCTCGGGCAACAAGTACTCGTTCCTGGGTGGGCTGCGCTCGAGCGCGCAAATGATCAGCTACGAGATCGCGCTCGGGATGAGCGTCATCGCCGTGCTGATCCTGGTGGGTGACGTGACCCTGAACGAGGTCATCGCCTACCAGCAGCAGACCGTGTGGTTCGTGATCGCCCTCACCTTCGGGTTCGTGTTGTTCGCGGTATCGGCTTTGGCGGAAGGCAATCGCTTGCCGTTCGATCTGCCCGAAGCGGAGAGTGAACTGGTGGGGGGCTATCACACGGAGTACAGCTCCATGCGTTTCGCCATGTTCTTCCTGGCGGAGTATGGGGCATTGATCACGATGTCGGCTCTCATCGCGACCCTGTTCTTCGGCGGATGGGACATTCCGTTCACGAGCTGGGACCAGGGTGAGCCGACCGTGCTCAAGTCGCTAGCGACGCTGATCGTCTTCCTGGGCAAGACCTTCTTCTTCGTCTTCTGGTACATCTGGGTGCGTTGGACCCTGCCACGGTTCCGGTACGACCAGCTGATGTCGCTGGGGTGGAAGGTCATGCTGCCGATGGCGCTGTCGTACATCATGATCATCGCGACGGCCGTCTGGACGCTGGACGAGCTGGGGTTGCGGCAGAATGAGGTGTACGGTTTCGCGCTCTTTGGGCTGAACGTAGTGGTGCTCGTCGTGGTGGCGCGAATCATCGATGTTGACCGCTTGATCGTCGGCCAGCACGCCCGGCGGGAACGGAGGGCGTGATGGCGATCGGCGTCAAGGTCATGAAGCGCCCTGACAGCGAGGTCTCCTACCTGCGGGCCGCGGTCAAGGGGATGGCCCTCACGTTCCGGCATCTGATGCAGAGGAAATGGACGATGCAGTACCCGGAGCAGAAGTCCACGGATACGTGGACCCTCGCGCCGCGCTGGCGTGGGACGCACCGGATGCTGACGGATGAGCAGGGCCGCGCGAAGTGTGTAGCATGTGGTCTCTGCCCGCAGATCTGTCCCGCCAACTGCATCAAGCTGGTGCCGGGTGAGGATGAGGAGGGCCACCGGTATCCGCTGATCTACGAGATCGACGAGTTCCGTTGTGTGTTCTGCGGGTACTGCCAGGAGGTATGTCCCGAGGAAGCCATTCACGTGGGCGTGCACTACGAGAATTCGGAGTACGAGCGCGATCGGTTCGTGTACGACCTGGAGCGGCTTTGCGCTCAGACGCATCCGGTATCCACACTCTGGGATCCCTCGGATCCCAAGGGTGAGTGATCGTGACTCAGATCGAAGCCGTCTTCTGGTTCTTCGCCTCCGTCGCCGTCATTTCGGCCTTCTTCTGCATCACGCGCCGGAGTCCGGTGGCGAGCGCGCTGTGGCTCGTGAGCACCCTGTTCGCCCTCGCGGCGATCTTCGTGCTCCTCGACGCGCATTTCATCGCCGCGATTCAGGTTCTGGTGTACGCCGGCGCGATCATGGTGTTGTTCCTGTTCGTGATCATGCTCCTCAACCTCGGGCGCGACGCCGGGACCGACATGCTGGGATGGACGGGCCGTCTCGTCATGCTGGCGGTGGGGACGCTTCTCGCCATGGAGTTGTGGGTGCTGACGCGAATCGCCCCAGCGGAGGAGATCCGGCTGCCCCGGGAGGTCATCGTGCAGATGACGGAGGAGCAGGGAGCCGTTGGGGTCATCGCGGAGCCCTTGTTCCGCGATTTTCTCGTACCGTTTGAGATCACTTCAGTGCTGCTGCTCGCCGCTATTGTGGGGGCGGTGGTGCTGGCGAAGAGGAGGCTCTAAGTGCTCCTCGGACCATCGCTGGGTCTTTCGGCCATCCTGTTCAGCCTCGGCGTAGCCGGGGTGCTGTTCCGCCGGAATGCCATCGTGATCTTCATGTGCATCGAGCTGATGCTGAACGCGGCGAACCTCGCGTTCATCGCGTTGGCACAGCAGTTGGGCCGTGAGGGTCAGGTGATCGTGTTCTTCGTGATGGCAGTCGCCGCAGCCGAAGCGGTGGTCGGTCTCGCTATCATGATCGGGATCTACCGACACAAGAGCACGGTCGACGTCAGAGAGATCAATCTGCTGAGGGGATGATGCCGGCATCGGTCGGGTGGGTGTGGTTGGTGTTGCTGTTCCCGTTGCTGGGATTCCTGGTGAACGGGTCCATCGCCCTGCTGCGCCGCGACGCCAAGCGGACCGTTAGCACGATCGGTGTGGGCGTGTTGATCCTGTCATTCCTCGCCGCTCTCGCGGTCGTAGTCGGGCTCGCCTCGCAGCCGAACGACGCGCCCTACGTGCTCACGTACTGGCGGTGGATTCCGGCGGGCAACCTCGAGGTCGCGTTCGCGCTGCAGGTGGATCAGCTGTCGGCCGTGATGCTGCTCGTGGTGACGGGTGTGAGCGCGCTGATCCACATCTTCAGCGTCGGCTACATGGGCGAGGATCCGGGGTATCCGCGGTACTTCGCGTATCTCAATCTGTTCGTCTTCTTCATGCTGATGCTGGTGCTCGGGGCCAATTTCCCCGTGATGTTTGTGGGATGGGAGGGGGTGGGGCTCTGCAGTTACCTGCTCATCGGCTTCTGGTTCGAGAACCAGGACTACGCGAACGCCGGCAAGAAGGCGTTCATCATGAATCGGATCGGGGATGTCGGCTTCATGGTAGCGATGTTCCTGATCTTCCATGCGGTGGGAAGCCTATCGTTCACGGCGGTGTTCGAGCAGGCGCCGCGGGCGTTCGCCATCGGCGGTACCACAATCACGCTGATTACCCTCGCGCTCTTCCTGGGATGTGTCGGCAAGTCGGCTCAGATTCCGTTGTACACCTGGCTTCCTGATGCCATGGCGGGCCCGACGCCGGTTTCGGCCCTGATCCACGCGGCGACGATGGTGACGGCGGGCGTCTACCTGGTGGCCCGGACCAATGTCCTGTTTGCCATGGCGCCCGTGTCGAGCTTTGTCGTGGCCGCGGTAGGAACCGTGACGGCGCTGTTCGCGGCGACAGTCGCACTGAAGCAGTGGGACATCAAGAAGGTGCTGGCGTACTCCACCGTCTCGCAGCTCGGCTACATGTTCATGGGCGTGGGCGTCGGAGCGTACGCCGCGGGCATGTTTCACCTCACCACCCACGCCTTCTTCAAGGCACTGCTGTTCCTCGGATCGGGCAGCGTGATCCATGCGTTGCATCACGCGTATCACCATTCGAACCGGCACGAGGATGCCCAGGACATGCGCAACATGGGCGGCCTCCGTCGCTGGATGCCGTGGACGGCGGCGCTGATGTGGGTGGCTACGCTGGCGATCGCGGGGGTACCGGGATTGTCGGGGTTCTTCTCCAAGGATGAGATCCTGGCGGCGACCTTCGCCCGGGGCCACGAGGCCTCGGCCTTCTACGTGCTGTGGGCGGTGGGTGTCGTGACGGCACTGCTCACAGCCTTCTACATGACCCGGCTGATGATCTACACCTTCCACGGGCCCAACCGGACGGGTACCGAGGAGGAGAGGCACCTGCACGAGGCCCCGTGGGTCATGACGGGGCCGCTGGTGGCGCTGGCGATCGGCAGTATCGTCGCGGGCGTAATCAACCTGCCGGAGATCCTCCCCGGCAGCGGGTGGCTGCACCACTGGATGGAGCCGGTTACCGAGCTGGGTGCCCGCTACTTGCCGGAAGCGCATCTCTCCCATGGCACCGAGTGGGCCCTCGTGGGTCTAGCCACGGTGGTGGTGGCGCTCGGCATCGCGGGAGCCTGGCAGCTGCTCAAGCCCGAGCGGCTGAAGCCGGCGCGCGAGGCGCCGGCGGAATCGGGAATCCAGAAAGTGCTCGTAAACAAGTGGTACGTGGATGAGATCTACGACACGCTGATCGTGCGGCCCATCATGTGGTTTTCGGAGAATGTGCTGTGGAAGGTGGTGGACAAAGGCATCATCGACGGGTTCGCCGCGAACGGGTCCGCGACGTTCGCTCGGGCCATGGGATGGATCGGCAGCCGGCTCCAGACCGGGTACGTGGGCACGTACATGTTCCTCTTCGTGCTGGCTGCGCTGATCCTGCTCCGGGTGGTGACGGGGTAGTGCTATGAACTACGAGGCTTGGGTGCTCGACGGGTTGCTGGCCCTTCCCCTGGTGGCGGGGCTCGTCGTGTTGCTCCGCCCGGAGCGGGAGGCCAAGTGGGTGGCTGTCGTGGCGGCCACGGCGGAGTTCCTGCTGTCGGTGCCCCTCTGGTGGGTGTTCGAGCCGGGGACGGCGGCCATGCAGTTCGAAGTCGCGCGGCCGTGGATCCCGGGCTGGGGTGTGTGGTTCCGTCTCGGGCTGGACGGCATCTCGCTCTTCATGGTGCTGCTCACGACGTTCACGATGCCGCTCGCCGTGCTCGGTAGCTGGAACTACATCAAGGAGCGGCAGCGTGGGTACTATGCGTTGCTCCTCGTGCTCACTACAGGCATGTTGGGGGTCTTCGTCGCCCTCGATCTCTTCGTGTTCTACGTGTTCTGGGAGATCATGCTGATCCCGATGTACTTCATCATCGGGGTTTGGGGTGGGCCGCGACGGTTGTACGCCGCGATCAAGTTCTTCGTGTTCACCTTCGTCGGGTCGCTGCTCATGCTGGTGGCGATCCTGACCATCAACTACCAGGTGGGACGCGCGACCGGTACCTACTCGTTCGCGTACGACCACATCCTGGCGAACATCGCGGTGACGTATCGCGGGGCGTTCTGGCTGTTCGGCGCGTTCTTCCTGGCGTTCGCGATCAAGGTCCCGCTGTTTCCGTTCCACACGTGGCTCCCGGATGCCCACGTCGAGGCCCCCACCGCCGGGTCCGTGATCCTGGCCGGCATCCTCCTGAAGATGGGGACGTACGGATTCCTGCGGTTCGCGCTGCCTTTCTTCCCGCAGGTGGTTCTGGATCCGGCGGTCGTCAACGTCGTGGTGATACTCGCGGTCGTGGGGATCATCTACGGCGGGCTGGTCGCCATGGTGCAGCCCGACTTCAAGAAGCTGGTCGCCTACTCGTCCGTGGCGCATCTCGGATTCGTGATGCTCGGGATCTGGGCGGTGACGGTGCAGAGCGTGGAGGGGGCGATCATCATCATGATCAGCCATGGGGTCTCCACGGGAGCACTGTTCTTCCTCGCCGGGATGCTGTATGAGCGGGCCCACACCAGGGAGATCGCTGCCTTTGGCGGGTTGGCCAGGGTGGTCCCGATGCTGGCGACGGTGCTGACCATCGTGGCCTTGTCCTCCGTGGGGTTGCCGGGGACCAACGGCTTCATCGGGGAGTTCCTGGTGCTCGTGGGATCGTTCGGCGTCTATCCGTGGGCCGTAGTGATCGCAGCGACCGGCGTCATCGTCGCGGCCATGTACCTGTTGCGGGCCCTGCAGCGGATCATCTACAACAAGCTCGACAAGCCCGAGAACGAGGGGATGCCTGATCTGTCGCGGCGCGAGCTGCTGGTGCTGGTGCCGTTGATCGTGCTCATCGTCTGGATCGGCGTCTATCCCGCGCCGTTCCTCCACCGGGTGGAGGCGTCGGCAGAGGCGCTGGTGGAGCAGGTTCGGGGTCCGCAGGAGTCGTTCACCACGGTCCGGGGGACGGAAGAGGGGCGAGCATGGGATCGCTGATTGACCTGGGCCGCCCCGGCGGCATGGTTCTCGCGCTCCTCCCGGAGCTCGTGCTCACGACGTGGATCCTGGTGCTGGTGATCGTGGTGTCGTGGCGGCACCGGAGTGAGGGCGACCAGCGCCTCGTGGGGCATCTCGCTACAGTGGGCCTCATCCTGACGCTGCTGGCGGTCCTGGTGTTCTGGATCCGCGATGTGCGGTCCCTGGGACTCGAGACGATGATCGCGCTGGACGGCTTCCGCTACGCCACCGACGTGATCTTCCTGCTAGGGGCGACGCTCGCCGTGCTGCTGTCCCTGGGCTACCTGGGGCGGGAGCGCATCGTGGTGCCGGAGTACTACGTGCTGCTCCTGCTGGCCACGCTCGGGATGATGTTCATGGGCGGAGGCGCTGACCTGGTCGTCATCTTCCTCGGCCTGGAGTTGATGTCCGTCTGCGTCTACGTGCTGGCGGGTATCGATCGCCGCAGCGTCTTCGCGGCGGAGGCTTCGCTCAAGTACTTTCTCCTTGGCGCCTTCGCTTCAGGGTTCCTCCTGTACGGCATCGCGCTGATCTACGGCTCCACCGGGACCACCAACCTTGCGCTCATCTACGTGCAGATATCCACGCTGGGCCTCGACGATAACGTCATGCTGCTCGTCGGGTTGACCATGCTGCTGGTGGGGTTCGCGTTCAAGGTGGCGGCAGTGCCGTTCCACATGTGGACGCCCGACGTGTACGACGGCGCGCCGACCCCGATCACCGCCTTCATGGCGGCGGCGGTGAAAGCCGCGGCCTTCGCCGCCATGATCCGTCTGCTGCTCGAGGCCCTCGTGCCCGCCGAGGCGGTCTGGACAGAGATCGTGTGGTGGCTGGCGGCCATCACGATGGTCGTGGGCAACCTCGTCGCACTGGCGCAGCGAAACCTCAAGCGGATGCTCGCCTACAGCTCCATCGGACACGCCGGTTACCTGCTGGCCACGGTGGCCAGCGGCACTGCGCTCGGCGCCGCTGCGTTCCTGTTCTACGTGCTGGCGTACACGCTCATGACGGTCGGGGCGTTCGCAGTCCTGGGTGCTGCCGGCCGCCGCGGCGAGCGCGACGTTCGGATCGACCATCTCGACGGGCTTGCCAAGCACCGTCCCTGGACGGCCTTCGCCATGACCGTGTTCATGCTCTCCCTGCTGGGGTTCCCGGGCACGGCCGGCTTCATTGGCAAGTGGTATATCTTGTCGGCGGTCGTGGATGCAGGGCAGGGCCTCCTGGCCGTGGTGCTGGTCGGCGCCACCGTCGTGTCGGCAGGCTACTACCTACCGGTCATCATGGCGATGTACATGAAGCCCCCCGCCTCCGAGACCGCGCACGAGCACACACGAGTCGTCGGTATCGCCCGCTGGGTGGTGGGGGCCACAGCCGTGATCCTGTTGCTGCTGGGTGTCTGGCCCGGCCGCGCCATGGACGTGGCGCGTCGGGGGAGTGAGGAGCTCAGGCCGGCGGTCATGCTGACGGTTTCGAGGTAGCCAACCGCCCCCCGTGCCGGACCCACGGGTAGTGCGGCTGGCCTGATCCACCGAGGACGACGTGGACGTACCCTCCTTCATCTTCCGGCAATACGACATCCGGGGCGTCGTGGACCAAGAGCTCACTGCGCCCGTGGCCCATGCCATCGGCCGGGCCGTCGCGACCATTGCGCGCTCGAGGATCGGGCGGGATCCCAGGGTGGCCGTGGGGCGTGACAACCGACCCTCGGGTGAGCTCCTGGCCCGGGCCGTGCGCGATGGCGTGGCTCAGGCGGGCGGCTCGGCCGTCGACGTCGGTCTGGTACCCACACCGGCGCTCTATCTCGCCCTGCACGAGTTGGAGGTGGATGGGGGAATCCAGGTCACCGGCTCGCACAACCCACCTGAGTTCAACGGATTCAAGATGGTGGTCGCGGGCGAGACGCTCTACGGGGATGATATCCAGCAGATCCGGCAGCTGATCGAGACCGATGCAAGCGACACGGGCCACGGTACGATCGAGGCCAATGACTCGGTGCTGCGGCGCTACGTAGATACCATCGTGTCCCGCAACGGTCCCATCGCTCGACCGGTAAAGGTCGTGGTGGACTGCGGGAACGGCACTGCGAGCCTGGCGGCCGAAGAGGCGCTCACCCGTCTCGGGGCCGACGTGGTGCCGCTCTTCTGTGAATCCGACGGCACCTTCCCGAACCACCACCCGGACCCGACGGTGCCGGAGAACCTCGTGGACCTCCAAGCCGCCGTGCGGCGCACTGAGGCCGAGTTGGGCATCGCGTTCGACGGGGACGGAGACCGGATCGGTGCAGTGGACGAGAGCGGCGCGGTGGTCTACGGAGATCAGCTTCTGGTGCTGTTCGGTCGCGACCTCGCCGATCGCGCTGGCACAGGACACGCCGTCATCTTCGACGTGAAATGCTCGAACGTGTTGGCCGACGCGCTGGCAGCGGTCGGGCTCGAGCCGGTCATATGGAAGACCGGGCATTCGCTCATCAAGGCCAAGATGAGAGAGACCGGGGCTCCGCTGGCCGGCGAGATGAGCGGACACATGTTCTTCGGCGGCGACTACTACGGCTTCGACGACGCCCTCTACGCGGCGGCGCGGCTCATCGCTATCGTGGCGCGAGGCGCGGGACCGCTCTCCACGCTGCTCGCCGATCTCCCCAAGAGCTTCGCCACACCCGAGTTACGCGTGGATTGCGCCGAGGAGCGCAAGTTCGCCGTCGTCGAGGCGGCGGCCCGCCACTTCGGCGAGCGGTACGAGGTGCTGACCCTGGATGGCGTGCGGATCACATTCCCCGACGGGTGGGGCCTGCTGCGCGCCTCCAACACGCAGCCGGTGCTCGTGCTCCGCTTTGAAGCGTCCTCCGAGGAGGCACTCGCCGGCAATCGCCGGGAAGTGGAGGGCTGGCTTGGGGAGCAGGACACCACGGGGTAAGCCCATGGGGCCGCGGGGCAAGTGGCTGGTGAAGCTGGCCGTCGCGGCCGCGCTGATCGCCCTGCTCGGCGGGCGATGGCTGGCCGTGTCCACCGCCGACGCGCTGTGGGCTGAAGCGCTGGGCGTCGGCGCCACCCACGCTCACGTCCGGTCGCTCCAGACGATGCTGTTGCTCACAGCCTTCGTCGCCGCGGCGAGCTGGTGCCTCGGAAACCTCTACCTGGTCTACCGCTCCATCGGGTCGGTTCACGTTCCCCGCCGGCTGGGCAACTTGGAGATCCTGGAGGCGGTGCCGCGGCACTACCTGCTGGTGGCCGCTGCCGCGGCGGGGCTGCTGCTTGCCATCGCCTTCAGCCATCGGGCCGATGGATGGTGGTATGCGCGGGCCCTGGCGGGATTCGATGTGCCGCTGGGCGTCACGGACCCCGTGCTGGGGCGCGACATCGGCTACTACCTCTATCAGCTTCCCTGGCAGCGCACCATTCACTCCTTCGTCACCCTGCTGAGCGGAGTGATGCTCGGGATCACGGCGGTCCTCTACGCGGCCGTCGGCGCGATCCGCTGGGGCGGTCGCCGCCGACTGCGGGTGAACGACCTGGCCCGCTGGCACCTCGCAGGCCTCCTCCTCGCCTTCGCGCTGGCCCTGTTCTGGGGATACCGCCTGGAGCCGGCCGAGTACGTGGCCGGGATCCACGACGTCCCCGCCGACACGGTACTCAGCGGCGTGCGAATCCCAGTCGCGCGAATGCTCAGCGTGCTCGCACTGATCACCGCGGGCGCGTCGCTCTTCTGGATGTGGAGCCGGCGGGTTGCGGTCGTCGTGGTGCCGTGGACGTTGCTCGCGGCCGTTTCGTTCGCCGGTCACTATCTCGTGCCGGCGTTCGCGGGTGCGGTTCGCACGCCGGAGGAGCTCCACCTCGAGCAAGTCGAGGCCAGCCGGTCCGCCTTCCTGCGGGAGGCGTTTGGCGCCGGGAGCTCACATGCCATGCTGGACCTCGGGGCCCCTCCCGAGCCCTCGAGTGTGCGGCAACACCGCGCCGAGCTGGAGGCCGGCCCCCTGTGGGACGCCTTCGCCGTCACCGTGTTCCTCAATCGCGCGGCAGCCCAGGTGGAACATCTCCGGGTCACCGACGCGACGCTGGGTGTCTATCGGACCGCGCGGGGCCGCGCGGTGCCGGTCTACGTGGCGGCTCGGGAAGTCGATCTGGCGGCGGCGCGCAACGCCGCCGTGGACCTGTCGTGGGAGCGGGTACACGTCGGGGAGTATGCCGCAGCCTCGGGCGCCGTGGCGGTCCAGGCGCATGGGATCTCGGAGACGGGATTGCCCTTGTTCGTCACCGACCTCGAGCGACCGGACTCGGGCCGACCCCGGCTGCAAGAGCTCATGCTCGACGATCCGCGGGTGCTGTTCAGCCCCGGGGCGGTAAACTTCGCGGTGCTGCCGCAGGGTGGAGCGATTGCCGGCGTGCCGGCCGGCAGTTGGTGGCGCCAGTTGGCGCTGGCCTGGTCGCTGCAGAGTCCCCGGCTCGTCACGTCGGACGCCGTGGCCGATACCTCCCTCGTCCTGTGGCACCGCGACATCGTCGGACGGCTGGATCGCTACGCGCCCTTCGCGCGGTTCTCCGCGCCACACGCCGTGGTCGCCGATGGCCGCCTCTACTGGCTGGCGACTGGGTACGTGCGGGCCCGTGCGTTCCCCCTGGTGCCCCGGACACGCTGGCGTCGGGAGACGGTGCGCTACCTGCGATCCAGTCTCGTAGGCGTCGTCGAGGCGAGCACCGGTGAGACCGCGGTGTATCTCACCGACGATTCCGATCCGTTGAGCCGGGCGTGGGCCCAGATTGCCCCGGAGATCGTGCGGCCCGCCGGCCAGATGCCTGGCGAGCTGGCGTCCCACCTACGCTATCCGAGGGAGCTCTTCGCCATTCAGCTGGGGTTGCTGCAGAGCGGGGGGGCGTCCGGCGCGCTCCTGGGGGCCCCCGCTGCGCCCATGGGAGTGGGCCGGTTGGGTGGCGTGGAGCCCTATTGGTGGGTGGGTGGAACGCCCGCCGACTCGGTGGTGCGCCTGCGGCTCATGGCGGCCCTGGAGGCTGGAGAGTCCGAGTTTCTGGCGGGGATCGTCGACGCCACTGTGCGTGGCGGCTCGAGCACCCTGACGTTGCTTCAGATAGAGCCGGAGCTGGAGGTACCGGGGCCCACACGCGCGGCGCGGCTGTTCACCCGGTTGCGTGCCGATCCCATAGGAGTGCAGGGTGCGCTGCGCCTGGTGCCCTTCGAGAACGGCGTGCTGGCGCTGCAGGTGAGCTATGCCTCACCGGGGGAGGGACAGGCGGCACCCCAGCTAGTGGACGTGGCGGTGGGCTGGGGCCGGGAGGTGGGAAGCGGTCCCACGGTCCGCAGCGCGCTGGACCGCGTCGAGACCGAAGCCTCGCCGTTCGGCATGGCCGCGGCGGAGCGCGCAGAGGCGCGGCGGTGGTTCGAGCGCATGGACGCCGCGCGCCGCTCGGGTGACTGGACAGCGTTCGGGCGGGCCTACGAAGAACTCCGCCGCATACTCACCGGCGGCACCGATTCGGTGCCGTGAGTCGGGTTGCTGGCCATCATGGCGCAGAGTAGCTTGCACGTCCCGTGACTGCTTCGCCCGGCACCATTGTCGTCGCCCTCGGCGGGAACGCGCTGGCACCCCCCGGTGAGCGGGCGACCATCCACGACCAGTTTCGGCACACGCGCGCATCCCTCAATGCGGTGGTCTCACTCGCTCGGGAGGGGTGGCACATTGCCATCGTGCACGGTAACGGGCCGCAGGTTGGGGACGAGCTGGAACGGAACGAGCTGGCGCACGACCGCGTGGCTCCCCTGCCTCTGGGGGTGTTGGTGGCGGCCACGGCCGGGTGGATCGGCTATATGATCCAGCAGTCGCTGCAGAACGCCCTGCTCAAAGCGGGCGTCCGGCGGGACGTGCTCTCGGTCATCACCCAGACGGCCCTGGACCGCTCCACAGGGGGGTTCGATCGGCCCACTAAGCCGGTGGGGCATGCCCTTAGCCCGGGCACGGTGGAGCGCCTGCGTGGACGCGGGGTGACGGTGGGGCAGGACGGCGCCGGGTACTGGCGGCGCCTGGCCCCGAGTCCGGAGCCGACGGATGTCGTGGAGGCGGACGCCGTGCGGCAGCTTGTGAAGGAGGGCAAGATCGTGATTGCTGCCGGGGGCGGCGGCGCCCCGGTTTACTTCGATGAGCAACTCTATTGGGAAGGTGTCGACGCGGTGGTGGACAAGGACCGGGTGGCGGCCATTCTGGCCGGCCGCCTCGGTGCCGATACGTTGTTGATTCTCACGGATGTTGACGCGGTCTATCGCGGGTGGGGCACACCGCAGGGCGAGCCGCTGCGCCATGTTTCCCTGGGGGAGGCGGAAGAGCTGCTCGCCGGTGGGGAGCTGGGTGTCGGGAGCATGCGGCCCAAGATCGAGGCATCGGTGGCGTTCCTGCGTGGAGGGGGCAGTCGCGCGATCATCGCACACCTGGCGGACGGGCTCGCGGCCATCCGTGGCGAGACGGGAACGACGATTACAGGAGATCCAGCGTGAATCTTCACGAGTATCAAGCGCGCGCACTGCTGAAGGCTGCGGGCATTCCGGTGCCCGACGGCGAAGTGGGGCGGACGCCGGACGAGGTGGAGGCGATTGCGAGCCGCATGGGCGGAGCGGTGGTCGTGAAGGCGCAGGTGCACGCGGGCGGACGAGGAAAGGCCGGAGGTGTGAAGCTCGCGAAGACCCCTGCCGAGGCGAAGCGGCACGCGGGTGAGATCCTAGGGATGCAGATCAAGGGTCTGACGGTGGAGAAGGTGCTCGTGGTACCGGCTTGCGAGATCGCCTCGGAGAGCTACGTGGGCGTCATCGTCGACCGGGCTTCCCAAAGGCCCGTGATGATGGTGAGCCCGGCTGGCGGTGTGGACATCGAGGAGGTGGCGGCGAAGACGCCGGAGAAGATCTTCAAGGCGCCCGTCGATCCGCGGTACGGGCTGCTGCCGCATCAGGCGATGGAGCTGGCGTTCAAGCTGTACGACGACGTCGGGCAGGTTCGCCAGGCCGCGAAGATCATGCAGCAGCTGTTCCGGGCCTTTGCCGATGCCGGGGGCTCGCTGGCCGAGATCAATCCGCTCATCACCACGCCGGATGGCGCGGTGGTGGCGCTCGACGCCAAGCTGGTCGTGGACGACAACGAGCTGGAGCGCCGTCCCACCATCGCGGGATTGCGCGATCTCACCGCCGAGGACCCGTACGAGGTGGAAGCCCGGGACGCGGGCCTCTCCTACATCAAGCTCGACGGAGACGTGGGATGCTGTGTGAATGGCGCCGGGCTGGCGATGGCGACGATGGACCTGGTGAAGTACTACGGTGGCGAACCCGCCAACTTCCTGGACATCGGGGGCAGCAGCAGCCCGGAGAAGGTCGTGACGGCTCTCAGGATCATCTCCAGCGATCGCAGTGCGAAGAGCATTCTATTCAACATCTTCGGCGGCATCACGCGGTGCGATGACGTTGCGAACGGCATCGTGGAGGGGACGAAGCAGGTGCGGCTCGACCGTCCCATGGTGATTCGCCTTACGGGCACGAACGAGGATCTGGCGGTCGACATCCTGAAGGAGGCAGGCTTCGAGGCGCTCACCGACATGGATGAGGCGGTGCAGCAGGCGGTGAAACTGGCGCGGGAGGCGGCGTGAGCATCTTCATCGACGAGAACACTAAGCTGGTAGTGCAGGGCATCACGGGGCGGGACGGCTCGTTCCACACGCGCCAGATGATGGAGTACGGCACGCGAGTAGTTGCCGGCGTGACCCCCGGGAAGGGTGGACAGCGGTTCGACGATCAGGTGCCCGTGTTCAATACGGTGCACGACGCGGTGGCGCAGACCGGTGCCAACGCGTCCGTAGTGTACGTGCCCGACCGGTTCGCGCCCGACGCCGTCTTCGAGGCGGCGGACGCCGGTATCGAGTTGATCGTGTGTATTACCGAGGGGCTGCCGGTCCTCGACATGACTCGCGTCATGCCGTTCCTCCGGGAGCGCGGAGCGCGGCTGATCGGTCCCAACTGCCCCGGCGTCATCTCACCCGGGAAGTCGAAGGTCGGTATCATTCCGGGTCAGATCTGCCGGCAGGGGGTGGTGGGGGTCGTCTCCCGCAGCGGTACCCTCACCTACGAGGTGATCCACCACCTCACGCAGAACGGCCTGGGGCAGACTACCTGCATCGGCATCGGGGGAGACCCGATCATCGGCACCAACTTCATCGACTGCCTCGAGGGATTCCAGGCGGATCCGGAAACGGAGGCCATCGTCGTGATCGGCGAGATCGGAGGCACCGACGAGCAGCAGGCCGCCGAGTACGTGTCGCAGCACGTCAAGAAGCCCGTCGTAGGCTTCATTGCCGGCCGGACGGCACCGCCCGGCCGGCGCATGGGGCATGCCGGAGCCATCATTTCCGGCTCGGCGGGCACCGCCGAGGAGAAGATCGCGGCCTTCGAGCGGGCCGGTATCGGCGTGATGGATCGGCCGGCCGAGGTCGTCTCGCTGCTCAAGCAAGAACGGGTCTAGCGCCATGAAACTGATTGAGCTGTTGGACCGGGACCGTGTTGTGGTGCCGCTGGAGACCGCCAAGGTGCGGGAGGCCGCGTCCCGGCTCACCGACGCGCTGATCGACGCGGGCGTCGTCGCGGAACCGGACAAGCTTCACGAGATGGTCCGCGGCGCGCTGCCCAAGGAGATCGTCCCGGTCGGGCAGGCGTTCCTGCTGCACTACCGCACGGATGCGGTGAAGAAGCTGGCCGCCGCCCTCGGGGTGGCGGCCCGGCCGATCAAGCACTCCGGGGATGGAGAGCCGAAGGAGGCGCGGGTCGTGATCCTCATCGCCGCGCCGCCGCGGGAGAGCTCGGCGCACCTCCAGGCCATCAGTGCCTTCGCGCGGGCCCTGAGCCGTCAGGAGGTGATCGACGCCATTCTCTCCGCCGAGCGCCCCGAGGACGTGCTCCAGGCGGCGCCGCTGGCCGACCTGACGCTGCCGGGGCACCTGACGGTGCGTGACGTGATGATGCGTAGACGGCTCTCGGTCCGGCCCGATACTCCCCTGGGGGAGGCGTCGCGCCTAATGGTGGCCCACGATGTAGCGGCCTTGCCGGTGGTGTCGGAGACGGGCGAGGTGTTGGGGGTCATCACGCACCGTGAGCTGCTGCGCTACCTCCTGCCGCTGTACGTGAAGCGCCTCAGCAGCGGGGAGTTCCGTGCCATGCCCCGGGGGGCGGGCGCCGGCGTCGACCCACACACCATGCCGGTGCGGGACGTCATGGACCGCAGCGTCCTCTGCGTTTCGGAGGATCAGACGGTGGCCGAAGTCGCCACGATGATGCTCAACCGCAACATCGAGCGGTTTCCCGTGGTGCGAGAGGGAGCGCTCGTGGGTTTCCTGACACGGGGCGACATAGTGCGGCGTCTCATGGGACGCTAGGCGGGGGGCGCTGAGCGGTCGCACGCCGCGGTGGGCGCCGCGTACCGGACTTGCGGGCCGTGGTATATTGGCCGCCAACCATCAACCACACGTCGTACATGCAGACACTCGCGATCATCAAGCCGGATGCCCTGGATGTCGGCACCGCCGGCAAGATCCTGGCCCATCTCGAGGAGGCGGGGTTCACGGTCCGGGCTGCCAGGCTGGTGAGGCTCTCCCAGTCCGAGGCGGAGGCGTTTTACGAGGTGCATCGGGAGCGGCCGTTCTACGGCGCCCTGGTCCGGTTCATGACGTCCGGGCCCTGCCTGCCGATGGTGCTGGAGCGGGACGACGCAGTCGCCCACCTCCGCACCGTGATCGGCGCGACCGACCCCGCGGAGGCCGCGGCAGGCACCGTCCGGCAGCTCTACGCGGAGAACAAGGAGCGCAACGCCATCCACGCGTCCGACTCGCAGGAGAACGCTGCGCGGGAGATTGGCTTCTTCTTTCCGGAGGCCGAGCTCCGGAACCTCTGGGGAAGCGGCGCGCGTTGACGCAACTATAGGCCTCGGATAGGTTTAACGGCTATGTTGCGCGTTGATTTGCGCGCGCTCGACGAAGGCCCCATCGAGACCCAAGGGGTCGTGGCAGCGGACGACCCACTTCTCGCTGATGCGGAGTTCGTCCTCGCGGATTCCGTGAGGATCCGCGGGCGGCTCATGGAGAGTGGTCCCGGGCGCTACTACTGGCACGGGACCCTGAGTACGCGGGTGGCGGCCAGCTGCCGCCGCTGTCTGGCCGACGTCTCCGTGGAGGTGGCACCGGAGCTCCGGGTGCTCTTCACGGAAGAGGCCGGGGCCGACGACGCGGCAGCCTACCCGGTGCCGCCCCAGGCCACCGAGCTGGAGCTCGGCGAGATGGTGCGCGAAGAGCTGATCCTGGCGGTGCCGCCGTACGTGCTCTGCCGGGAGGATTGCCGCGGGTTGTGCCCGCAGTGCGGCAACGACTTGAACGAGGGCCCGTGCTCCTGTAGCCCCGAGCCCGATCCACGCTGGGCGAAGCTGGAGGCGCTGAAGCAGCAACGGCCCGATGAGGAGAGGTAGCCATGGCAGTTCCCAAGCGTCGAACTTCGAAGAGCCGTAAGCGGAAGCGCCGCACGCATCACAAGGCGCCGACAGCGGCCATCCAGCCATGCCCCCGCTGCGGCGATCCCCGGCGTCCGCACCGGGTGTGCCCGAGCTGCGGGTACTACGGAGAGGAAAGGCGCATCGAGGTCGAGGAGGCCTGAGCGTGATCCGGATCGCGTTGGACGCCATGGGAGGGGACTTCGCCCCGCACGTCCCGGTGGCGGGGGCGGTGGAGGCCCTGCAGCAGCTTCCCGAGTCCTGCGAGATCCAACTGGTGGGTCGAAAGGCGGAGGTGGAGGCGGCGCTCGCCTCCCACGACGCGCCCCCCGACCGCCTTCGCGTGGTGGATGCGCCTGAGGTCATCGAGATGGGCGACAAGCCGCTGGCCGCCATCCGGTCGAAGCGGAAGTCATCAATTCGAGTCGGGCTGGAATTGCAGAAGGCTGGGGAGGCCGATGCGTTCATCTCAGCCGGTAACACCGGCGCCATCATGGCGGGCAGCACGCTGCTACTGGGGCTGCACGCTGGAGTGGAGCGGCCGGCGATCGGAGCGGTCCTGCCCTCCCGCGGCCAACCGACTCTCGTGCTGGACGCGGGCGCCAACGTAGACTGCACGCCGCGCGAGCTCCTGGGCTTCGCCCACATCGGGGCGGTGTACGCCCGAGACGTGCTGGACCGCGGGAACCCATCGGTCGGGTTGCTCAACATCGGTGAGGAGGAGGACAAGGGCAACGAAGCGGTGCGCGCCGCCTTCGAGCTGGTGAGGGAGGCAGCGGGATTCAGTTTTGTGGGCAACGTGGAGGGCCGCGACATCCTGAGCGGCCAGGTCGACGTCGTCGTGTGCGACGGCTTTGTGGGGAACGTCCTGCTCAAGTTCTCGGAGACGATCGCCCACCTGTTCGAGGAGTTCCTGAAGCGGGAAGTGGAGCAAGAGGTCCTGCAAGGCGAGGGTATGCAGCGAGTGTTTAAAGTTCTCGACTATGCCGAGTACGGCGGAGCGCCGCTGCTGGGCGTGCGCGGCGTCGCCATCATCTGCCACGGCCAGTCACCGGCCCGGGCCATCAAGAACGCCATCGGCGTCGCGGTGCACGCCGTGAAGGCGCATCTCAGCCAGCACATCGCCGCGGAGATGGCCGGCGGCGGGGCGGTAGCGTGAAGCGGCCCTTCGTCCAGCTCGTGGGGACGGGGCGGTACACCCCGGACAAGATCCTGGACAACGCCTACTTCGAGCGCATCCTCGACACATCGGACGAGTGGATCAGGGAGCGTAGCGGAATCCGCGAGCGGCGCATTGCCGAGAAGCACGAGACCCTGGCATACATGGGATCCGCCGCCTGCGAACAGGTGCTGGAGACGGCGGGCCTGACGCCGCTCGATGTGGACGGCATCGTGGTGGGCACGGCCAGCCCCGACCGCTTCCTGCCTTCCACGGCGTGCGATATCCAGAAGGAGCTGGGGGCCACCAACGCGGCGGCCTTCGACATCGCCGCCGCTTGCAGCGGGTTCCTGTACGGCCTGTCGGTCGCCGAAGGCATGGTCACGAGCCGGACTGCACAGAACGTCCTGGTCGTGGGCGGCGACCGGCTCTCCACCATCGCCGACTACACCGACCGTACCACGTGCGTGCTGTTCGGCGATGGCGCCGGTGCGACACTGGTGCAGCCTGCGGAGAACGGCCAGCGCGGCATACTCGCGACGTACCTCAAGACCGACGGCAGGTTGGGCGAGCTGTTGTACCGCCCCGGCGGCGGGGGTAATCATCCGCCGGACCAGCAGATGCTCGACGAGGGCAGCTACTTCATCAGGATGGCCGGGCGGGAAGTGTTCAAGAACGCCGTGCGCTCGATGGCCGACGCGTGCGACCGGGCGTTGGAGCAAGCCGGGGTGAGCGGTGAGGAGGTGGATCTCCTCATCCCGCACCAGGCCAACATCCGCATCATCGAAGCCACGGCAAAGCATGCGCACGTCCCGATGGACAAGGTCTACGTGAACGTGGACCGCTACGGCAACACGTCGGCTGCCTCCATCCCCATCGCGTTGGACGAGTGCGTGCGGAGCGGGCGCATCAAGGAGGGATCCCTGGTGCTCTTCGTGGCGTTCGGCGGCGGCTTCACCTGGGCGAGCGTCCTGGTTCGGTGGTGAGGGCGGTGCTCCTGTGCCCCGGCCAGGGGGCGCAGAAGGTGGGGATGGGGAAGGATCTGGCCGAGACGTTTCCGCAGGCTCGTGAGGTCTACCAGGCCGTGGATCAGGCCCTCGGGGTCGCCCTCTCCAAGCTGATGTGGGAGGGTCCCGAGGAGGAGCTCACCCTCACCCACAACGCCCAACCGGCGATCCTGGCCCACTCGCTGGCTGCCTGGGCAGTGGCCCGGGGCGCCCTGGGGCCGGTGGCCGGCGCCGGGCATTCTCTGGGTGAGTACAGCGCCTACGTCGCGGCCGGGGCTTTGGGGCTCACCGACGCGGCCCGGTTGGTGCGCCGCCGGGGCGAGCTGATGTTCGAGGCCGGCCAGGTGCGGCCCGGCACCATGGCTGCGGTGATCGGGTTGGATGCGGCAAAGGTCGGCGAGCACTGCGCGGCGGCGAGCACGAAGGGCAAGGTCGCGGTGGCGGCGAACCTCAACGCCCCCGACCAGTGCGTCATCTCCGGCGATCCCGATGCCGTGGAACGGGCAGGGAAAGCCCTCAAGGAGGCGGGAGCCAAGCGGGTACTGCCGCTCAAGGTGAGCGGCGCGTTCCACTCGCCCCTCATGGAGCCGGCGGCCCAGGGGCTGCGGTCCGAGCTGGGGCAGGTCGCCTTCGCCGACCCTGCTTTCCCGGTCATTGCCAACGCGTCAGCGGAGCCGGTCCGCACCGCGACCGAGGCGCGGCGGCTACTCGGGGAGCAGCTGACGGCGCCGGTGCTCTGGGTGGAGTCGATGCGGCGGGCTGTGGCCGACGCGGGCGAGGGAGCCACGTTCGTGGAAGCCGGGCCGGGAGGCGTGCTGAGTGGCCTGCTGCGGAAGATCGCCAAGGGCACCCGCTCGGTGGCGCTCGGCACGGCCGAACAGGTCAACGCTTTCTTGGAGCAGCACGCATGACTTTGGATCTCACGGGCAAGGTGGCTCTGGTCACCGGCGGGGCCCGCGGCATCGGACTGGCCGTGGCCCAGCGCCTGTACGAAGCCGGCGCCCACGTGGGCCTCAGCGATCTCCAGGGCGCGCCGGAGGCCGCGGCTTCGCTCACCGGCAAGGGACGGACGTTCGGAGTGGCCGGTGACGTGTCGGATCCGGCGCAGGTCGAGGATGCCGTCGGTCAGGTCGAGGGGGCCCTCGGCCCCATCGACATCCTGGTGAACAATGCCGGGATCACGCGCGACGGGCTCCTCATGCGGATGGCCGAAGAGGACTGGGATTTGGTTCTGCGGGTCAACCTCAAGGGCGTGTTCAACTGCACCAAGCACGTCGCCCGCGGCATGGCGAAGCGACGCGCGGGTCGCATCATCAACGTCTCGAGCGTCGTGGGCATTCGGGGGAACGCAGGCCAGGGGAACTACTCCGCTTCCAAGGCGGGGGTGATCGGGTTCACCAAATCCATCGCCCGGGAGCTGGCCTCCCGAGGCGTCCTGGTCAATGCCGTCGCCCCGGGCTTCATCGATACGGAAATGACGAAGAAGCTGTCTGACGACGTCCGCAAGGCGCTGCAGGACCAGATCCCGCTGCAGCGCCTCGGGCAGCCCGAGGACATCGCCGACGCGGTGCTCTTCCTCGCATCGGACCTGTCCAACTACATTACGGGCCACGTACTGGTGGTGGACGGCGGCATGGTCATGTAACTCATTCGATCGGAGAGAATCGAAGATGACCGACATGAGCCAACTCGAGGAGAAGGTCAAGGACATCATCGTCGAGGAGCTCGGAGTCGAGCGCGACAAGCTCACCAACGAGGCCAGCTTCATGGAGGATCTGGGCGCAGACAGCCTGGACACCGTCGAGTTGGTGATGGCCTTCGAGAAGGAGTTCGACATCGACATCCCGGATGAGGAGGCGGAGAAGCTCCGTACCGTGGGCGACGCGATGAAGTACCTGCACGAGAAGATGGGGTCCTAGAGGCTTGACGCGACGCGTCGTCATAACCGGGCTGGGCATCGTCTCCCCCCTCGGCAACACGGCCGCCGAGAGCTGGGAGCAGTTGCTCGTGGGTAAGTCAGGGGCCGCTCCCATCCAGCGGTTCGACCCGTGCGAGCTGGACGTGCGGTTCGCCTGCGAGGTCAAGAACTTCGACCCGCAGGACTACATGGACCGCAAGGAGGTCAAGCGGTCCGACCGCTTTGTCCACTACTCGATGGCTGCGACGCAGCAGGCCCTGGCCGATGCCGGGCTCAACGGTACCCTGCCGGACCCCGGCCGGACGGGGGTGCTCATCGGGAGCGGCATCGGAGGTATCTGGACCTTCGAGGAGCAGTGCAGGGTCTCGATCGAGAAGGGCTTCCGGCGCGTGTCTCCCTTCTTCGTACCGATGTTCATCCCGGACATCGCCTCCGGCCTGGTATCGATCAGGTACGGTGCCAAGGGGCCGAACTACTGCACGGTGTCGGCCTGCGCCTCGTCGGCCCATGCGCTGGGCGAGTCGTTCCGGCTGGTGCAGAGCGGCGATGCCGACATGATGATCGCGGGCGGCGCCGAGGCGGCGGTCACGCCGCTGGCCATCGCGGGATTCACCAACATGAAGGCGCTGTCCATGCGGAACGACGACCCGGAGAAGGCGTCCCGCCCGTTCGACAAGGAGCGGGACGGGTTCGTGATGGGCGACGGGGCGTCCACTCTGATCGTGGAGTCGCTGGAGAGCGCGGTTGCCCGGGGGGCCACGATCCGTGGCGAGGTGCTGGGCTACGGCATGAGTGCCGACGCCCACCACATGACGCAGCCGGTTCCCGGAGGCGAGGGTGCAAAGCGGGCAATGACGGCCGCCCTGGAGGACGCCAAGCTCGCACCGGAGGACGTGCAGTATATCAACTCGCACGGGACCTCGACGCCGCACGGCGACATCGCCGAGACCCAGGCGGTCAAGGAGTTGTTCGGCGCGCACGCACACGACCTCGTCATGAGCTCCACCAAGTCCATGACGGGGCACCTGCTGGGCGCGACCGGGGCGCTCGAGGCGGCCATCACGCTGCTCGTCATGGAGAACGGCGTGATCCCGCCCACGATCAACCAGGAAGTGGCCGATCCCGAGTGCGACCTGAACTGCGCGCCCAACGTGAAGCTGGAGCGTGAGGTCGGAGTATCGCTCACCAACTCCTTCGGGTTCGGCGGCCACAACGTGACACTGGTGCTGGGAAGCTACCGCGAATGAGCGGCGGCGTCCCGATTGGGGACCCGCGCGTCGCGCCCATCGCGGAGAAGGTGGAGGTGGGGGAGCGACTGACCCCGGAGGAGGGTCTCGTCCTCTACGAGACGTCGGATCTCCTCGGTCTCGGGGCGCTCGCGGATCGCGTGAATCGGAGCCGCAACGGCGACCGGGTCTTCTTCTCCGCCAACCAGCACATCAATCCTACGAACGTCTGCGTGCTGCGGAATGTGTGCGTGTTCTGCTCCTTCGCGCGGCTTCCGAAGGAGGAGGGCGCCTACACGCGCTCTCCCGAGGAGGTGTTTGCCGAGGCCGAGGCCGCGCGGCACAACCCCACCACCGAGTTCCACATCGTGGGCGGGCTGCATCCCAAGCTGCGCCTCTCGTACTACACCGAACTCATGCGAGGCCTGAAAGAGCGCCACCCCCACGTGCACATCAAGGCGCTCACGGCGGTGGAGATCGCCCACCTGGCGCGGATCGAGAAGATGTCCGTCGAGCAAGTGCTGCAGGAGCTCAAGGACGCGGGGCTCACGTCGCTCCCCGGTGGAGGCGCCGAGGTGTTCAGCGACGCAGTGCGGGCCACGATCGCCGACCGGAAGCTCATCGCCGAGGAGTGGATCGCCGTACACCGCGCGGCACATGAGATGGGCATCCCGTCGAACTGCACGATGCTATACGGGCATGTGGAGACGGCCGCAGATCGGGTGGAGCACCTCACGATGCTCCGCGAGCTCCAGGATGAGACGGGGGGGTTTCTCACGTACATCCCCCTCGCCTACCATCCCGATCACAACGAGCTGGGCCGGGAACTGGAGCGCGAAGGCACGGCGACGACCGGGTTCGAGGATCTGAAGAACATCGCGGTGGGGCGCCTCTACCTGGACAACGTGCCGCACGTGAAGACGCACTGGCCCATGGTCACGCCGTTCGTCTCACAGGTAGCACTGAGCTTCGGGTGCGACGACGTGGAGGGCACCGTCGTGTACGAGCGCGTCTATCACGACGCGGGCGCGCACACCCCGATGATGCTCTCCTACGGCGAGCTGGTGCGACTCATCAAGGCGACCGGCAAGGAGCCGGTGGAGCGGAACTCCCTATACGAGACTGTACGCACCTTCGATCCCGAGGATCTCGTCTTCCAGCCCGAGGAGGGCTTGGCGTTGGGCGCCCGTGCGGCCCCGGGACTGGTACAGCTCGTGGGAACCGGGCGGGCCTGATGCGAGTCGGCCGCATCGGCTACATCAACTGCTATCCGGTCTACGGTGCCATCGATCGGTGCGCGGTCCACATCGGAGCCGAGTTGGTCACCGGTACACCGTCCGAGCTCAACGGCCTCCTCGCAGCGGGAGAGCTGGAAGTGTCGGTCGTGTCTGCGGTGGAGTACGCGCGGAACGCCGACGCTTACTATCTCCTCCCCGACATCGCCATCTCATGCGACGGGCCGGTGCGGAGCGTCGCCCTCTTCAGCCGGCGTCCCGTGGAGGAGCTGGACGGCTGCACCGTGCTGGTGTCGGCATCCTCCCGGACCTCCGTACAATTGCTGGAGCTCTTGTGCCGGGACGTGTGGCGGGTGAGCCCACAGCTAGTGGAGGCGCGCACCGAGGCGCAGGACCTGGCGGAGCTCGAGTCCCTGCCGCATGAGGCAGTGTTGGTGATCGGAGATGCGGCACTGCTCCTCTCCGCAGGCGGCCGCTATCCCCGGCGCTACGACCTCGGCGAGGAATGGAAGCGGTGGACCGGGCTGCCGTTCGTGTTCGCCGTGTGGGCGGCCCGCCGGGAGGCCCCGACGGCGCAGGTGGCGACGGTGCACGGAGCGCTGCTGGCGGCGCGGGAATGGGGCCTCGCCCACCTGGAGGTGCTGGCCGCGGAGGCATCGCGTAGTACCGGGATCCCGCTCGCGCAGTGCGCGGCGTATCTGAGCGGCTTGGACTATGCGCTCACGTACGGGCATCTCGAGGGCCTCACGTCGTTCTTCCGCAGGCTGGCCACCCACGGTGTGGTGCCGGACGGGACGCTGCGCTTTCTGGCGGTAGCGTGAACGGGGAACGGGATAGACGCTTGGAGGAGCTGTTGCTGACATGATCGACCGCAGCGCACCCGAGTTCCGCGAAGCCCTCCAGCTCTATGAGCGGGCACCGTTACTGGAGCTGGGAGCGCTGGCGGACGCCAAGCGGCGGGAGCGCCATCCGGGCGACACCGTCACGTACATCGTGGATCGGAACATCAACTACACCAACGTGTGCGTCGCCGACTGCAAGTTCTGCGCGTTCTACAGGCGCCCCAAGCACGACGAGGGCTATGTGCTCTCGTTCGAGCAGATCGGGGAGAAGATCGACGAGGCCAAGACCCTGGGGGCCGTGCAGATCTTGATCCAGGGCGGGCACAACCCCTACATCCCGTTCGAGTGGTACCTCGAGCTCATGCGCTACGTGAAGCAGCACCACCCGATCCACATCCATGGCTTCTCGCCGTCAGAGGTGGACTTCTTCGCCACCAGATTCCGCATGACAGCCCAGGACGTGCTCCGGGAGCTCGGGACGGCGGGGCTCGATTCCATCCCCGGCGGCGGCGGCGAGATCCTGGTGCAGGACGTGCGGGACCGCGTGGCCCGGAAGAAGGCGGGTGCGGACCGCTGGCTCGAGATCATGGAGCTGGCCCACCGGATGGGGATGAAGACCTCCGTGAGCATGATGTACGGTCTCGGCGAAACGCCGGCAGACCGCATCGAGCACCTGATGCGTGTGCGGGAGGTCCAGGCACGGACCGGGGGGTTCACGGCGTTCATCGCGTGGCCGCTCCAGCCGGAGCATACGGAGATGGAAGGGACACCCAAGACTGACGCGATAACCTACCTGCGCACCATGGCCGTCGCGCGGCTCGTGCTCGACAACGTGCCCAACCTGCAGTCATCTTGGGTGACGATGGGGCTCAAGATCGGCCAGGTCGCTCTCCGGTTCGGGTGCAACGACTTCGGCTCGCTCATGATAGAGGAGAACGTGGTCTCTGCCGCCGGCACGACGCACCGGGCGACGCTGGACGAGATGGAGCGGCACATCCGGGACGCCGGGTTCACACCGGCGCGTCGGCGGCAGGACTACTCTATTATCACCGAGGAAGCGGCGGCGTAGCGGACAATGCCACAGAAACACGTGTTGATCCTTGCGGGATCCGAGAGCGACCGGGAGCGGGTGGCTAGTGCATTCGAGGTGCTGGACGAGGCCGGCGTTGGCTACGACTTCGAGGTCTCGTCGGCACACCGCGACCCCGAGAGGACAGCGGAGGTCGCGAGAAGCGCCAAGGATAAGGGCTACCGGGTGATCATCGCCGCCGCGGGACTGGCGGCGGCGCTCCCCGGGGCCGTGGCCGCCCTTACCGACCTGCCCGTGGTGGGGTTGCCGTTGGACGTGGGCCCGCTGCGGGGGGTCGATGCGCTGTACGCCATCACGCAGCTCCCGCCCGGTTGCCCGGTTGCGACCGTGGGGATCGGGAACGCCAAGAACGCGGCACTGCTGGCGCTGCGGATCCTGAACGCCCCACGGGACTAGTCCGCGTCGGCATCGGGCGCGTCCGCACGGGAGTCCCGTAGCAGCGCGTCCACCTCCTCCTGCCCCTCGACGGCCTCCGACAGGGTATGCTCCGGCGCTGCACTACCGCTCTATCCTCTTATCCCCTATCATCTTGCCATGCGACAGCGCTTCGGTATCGGCTACGACTCCCACGTCTTCGTGGAGAAGAAGCCGCTCATCCTGGGCGGTGTGAAGATCGAGCACACCAAGGGACTCAAGGGGCACTCCGACGCAGACGCCGTGGCCCACGCGGTGATCGACGCGCTCCTCGGAGCCGCCGCCATGGGGGACGTTGGCGCGCTCTTCCCGGACACTGACGAGAGGTGGCGGGACGCGAACTCGATCAAGCTCCTGCGGGAGGTGCGGCGGCGCATAGTGGCGGCCAGCTACGCCATCATTAACGTGGACGTCACGGTCATCACCGAAGCTCCCAAGCTCGCCCCGTACATCGACGCGATGCGCGAGAACGTGGCCGGCGCGCTGGCGATTCCCCTCAATGCCGTCTCGATCAAGGCCAAGACGAACGAGAAGATGGACTCCGTGGGGCGGGGCAGGGGTCTCCAGGTGTTCGCCATCGCCTCTCTGGGAGGCGCGTAATCTGTTCGACGCCCTCGTAGAGCGACTGCTCCACCTTCCCGACTGGGTGGTGTACGTGGCGGTCGGGGGGCTCGCCGCCGTGGAGAACGTCTTCCCGCCGGTCCCGGCGGATACGGCTGCCGCCCTGGGGGCATACCTGTCGCAGCGCGGCACTGTCTCCGCGGCGGCCGTGTTCGGGATTACCTGGACGGCGAACGTGGGCGGGGCGGTAGCGGTGTATCTTGCCGCCCGCTCGCTGGGGCGCCAGTTCTTCACCGGGCGCCTCGGGCAACGGCTGCTCAAGCCCAGGCGCCTGCGTCGCATGGAGCGCTTGTACCAGCGCTACGGGAGCCGCGGGATCTTCCTGAGCCGGTTCGTGCCGGGTGTGCGGGTGGTGGTGCCCGCGTTCGCGGGGATCGCTCACCTCGGCACGTGGCGTGCGCTCGTTCCGCTGGCGGTGGCGTCGGCCCTGTGGTACGGGGCCCTGGTGATCGTGGTCGCCCGTCTGGCCGGGCAGATCGATGACGTGGCCCGGATTCTAGCGGGTTTCAACTGGGGCATCCTCGGGCTGGCGGTGCTGTTCGTAGCGTTCCTGGTGTGGGTGATCACCGTCGGCCGGCGCCACTGGCACACGCAGGAACATCGCACCCCCGATAAGCGGGAGTGATGTGATCACCGGCGTGCAGGCGGAGATCGACCGTGCCTTCTGGGTCGAGGGGTTTCAGGACTACCTCGCGTTGGAGGCGGGGAGCAGCCCGCACACGGTGGAGGGCTATACCCGGGACCTGCGACGCCTGGCGGAGTTCGGCACGGCCCGCGGCGCGCGTGAGCCGCACGCCGTCACACCGCGGCTGCTGCGGGACTTCGTGTATCACCTGAAGGACCTGGGGCTGGCACCCTCCAGCATTCGGCGGCAGATCTCCACGCTGCGCACCTACTTCCGGTTCCTCGTCGCCGAAGGGCACGCGACCCGGGATCCCAGCGAGAGACTCGAGCTGCCCAAGGCGTGGCACCGGCTCCCCGAGGTGCTCACCCACGACGAGGTGGAGAGCCTGCTCGCGGCACCGAGCCCGGACGAGCGCCTGGCATGGCGCGACCGGGCCCTGCTGGAAGTAGCCTATGCCACGGGGGCCCGTGTCTCTGAGTTGGTGTCCCTGGGGGTGGTAGACGTGTGGTACGACGACGCCCTGGTGCGGGTGCTGGGCAAGGGGTCCAAGGAGCGGCTCGTCCCCATCGGGCGCCGGGCCCTCGGGGCGGTCGCCGTCTACGCCCGGGAGATCCGGCCGAACCTCGATCGGGGGGAGACCGACGGAAGGCTGTTTCTCAACGCCCGGGGCCGTCCCCTCACCCGGGTGGGAGCCTGGGGCATCATCAAGCGCTGTGCCGATCGCGCGGGCCTCGACAAGCGGGTCACGCCGCACACCCTGCGCCACACGTTCGCCACCCATCTCCTCGAGGGTGGCGCTGACCTCCGGGCCGTGCAGGAGATGCTGGGCCACGCCGATCTTTCCACGACTCAGATCTACACGCACGTCGACCGGGACTATCTGCGGACGGTGCACAAGACCTACCACCCCCGAGCCTGATGATCTTCGTCCTGGACAACTACGACTCGTTCACCTACAACCTGGTGCAGTACCTAGGCGAGCTCGGGGCCCAGCTCGAGGTGCGGCGCAACGATGAGGTGACCGTCGCTGAGGTGGAGGATCTCGATCCCGCCGGGATCGTCATCTCCCCCGGTCCCGGGGGGCCGAAGGATGCCGGAATCAGCGTGCCGCTCATACGCGCGGTCGAAGAACGCGTGCCGCTGCTGGGCGTGTGCCTCGGTCACCAGGCCCTTGCCGAGGCCCTCGGCGGGCGCATCGTTCGGGCCGAGCGCCTGATGCACGGCAAGACCTCTCCGGTAGTGCACCGGGGGAACGGGGTGTTCCGCCACCTGCCGTCGCCCTTCACGGCGATGCGGTACCACTCCCTGGTGGTGGATCCCGGGAGCCTGCCGGCGGAGCTGGCGGTCACGGCGTGGACCGCCGACCGGCCGGAGGGCAGCGAGATCATGGGACTCGAGCACTGCCGCCGGCCCCTGTTCGGGGTGCAGTTCCATCCCGAGTCCATCGGGACGGGAGAGGGAATGACGCTCCTGGCCAACTTCTTGGAGATCGTGGGGGACCGGGGAGCGGGACGGGGGAAGGGGCAAGGATAGGCCCCGCGTCCGTCCGGCGCATCCCAGCTATCTATCTATCGTTCAATCGGTTAGGCGCGACCCAGACGGTGCGGGTTGCTCTGGCATGACTTTTGACAGCGCCCCCCGCGGGGTGTTACCTTTCGCTGTGCAACTCCTCTGTGTCATTCCTGCCCGGCTGGGTTCCACCAGACTCCCCGACAAGCCCCTTCGTCTCCTCGCCGGCGAGCCACTGGTGCGCGTCGTGGTGCGCCGGGTGCTGGAACTCGACCTGGCGCCCCGGATTGTGGTGGCGGCGGACGACCCCCGAGTGCTGGAGGCCGTGGCGCCCCTGGGTGTGGACGGTGTGCTCACCGGTCCGGAGATAGGGTCAGGCACCGAGCGGGTGGCGGCGGTGGCACGGCTCCCTGAGTACGCCGACGCCGATGTCATCCTCAACGTGCAGGGCGATGAGCCCTTCGTGTCCGGGGTGGCGGCAGTCGGAGCCGTGCAACGCGTGCTGGCCGGCGACGCGATCGCGACCGCGGCGGGGCCCCTGTCTGCGGCGGCTGCGCTGGACCCCAATCGGGTGAAGGTGGTGGTGGATGAGACGGGGCGGGCGCTACGGTTCTCGCGTGCCCTGCCGGCGTCGGGTGCGTGGGCCTGCCGGGTCGAGGTACTGCACCACGTCGGGGTATACGCATACACGAGGCGGGGGCTCCTCCGCTGGGTCAGACTCCCGCCCGCACCGGAGGAGGTGGCGGAAGCGTTGGAGCAGCTCCGACCACTGGCCCACGGGATCGCCGTCGGAGTGGCGAGGACTCACGAGGCGGCACCGCCCGGCATCGACACGCCGGATGACTTGATCACCGCGGAGCAATACATGAACGCGCAGAGCCAAGGGGTGGGGCGATGAGCACGAAGTACATCTTCATTACCGGCGGCGTTGTCTCCTCTCTGGGTAAGGGCATCGCCGCCGCCTCGCTGGGACGCCTACTGGCGGAGCGGGGGCTCAGGGTCACGATCCAGAAGTTCGACCCCTACATCAATGTGGATCCCGGGACGATGTCGCCGTACCAGCACGGCGAGGTCTACGTGACCGACGACGGCGCGGAGACCGATCTCGACCTGGGGCACTACGAGCGGTTCATCGAGCGATCCCTTAGTCAGACGAACAACGTGACCACCGGTCGGGTGTACCTGTCGGTGATCACCAAGGAGCGGAGAGGGGAATTCCTCGGCGGCACGGTACAGGTGATCCCGCACATCACCGACGAGATCAAGTCGGCCATCCGCCGCCTCGCCCCCGAGCACGACGTGGTGATCACGGAAATCGGCGGGACGGTGGGCGACATCGAATCACTGCCGTTTCTCGAGGCGATCCGTCAGTTCCGCCAGGAGGTCGGACGGGACAACGCGTTCTTCATCCACCTCACACTGGTGCCTTACATTGCCGCCTCGGGCGAGCTCAAGACCAAGCCTACCCAGCACTCCGTCCGCGAGCTGATGGAGATCGGGATCCAGCCCGACGCACTGATCTGCCGAGCCGATCGACCCCTGTCGGACGCGATCAAGCGCAAGATCTCGCTGTTCTGCAACGTGGATCACGACTTCGTGGTAGAGAGCCGCGACGTGAAGACGATTTACCAGGTCCCGCTGCTCTTCCACGAGCAGAGGTTGGACAGACTGGTGTGCGAGCGGCTGCGGCTCGATGTAAAGGAGCCGGATCTCCGGCCCTGGGCAGCCATGGTGAAGAAGATTGTCGAGCCCAGCGACCGGGTCCACATCGGCATCGTGGGCAAGTATACCGAGCTCACTGACGCCTACAAGTCGATCCATGAGGCGCTGGTCCACGGGGGAGTCGCGAACGACGTCGGCGTGGACCTGGAGTGGATCGCCAGCGACCGGTTCACGGACCAGAAGGCCACCGGCAAGCTGCTTGCCCGCTTCGATGCGCTGCTCGTGCCGGGAGGATTCGGGGAGCGGGGCATCGATGGGATGGTGGAGGCCGCGCGCTGGGCGCGCGAGCACGGGCTGCCGTACTTCGGGATCTGCCTGGGGCTGCAGGTGGCCATCATCGAGTTCGCCCGCAACGTGTGCCTCCTACCGGAAACGAACTCCAGCGAGTTCGAGGCTGAGTGCGAGAACCCCGTGATCTCGTTGATGGATTCGCAGCGCAACGTGGAGGACATGGGCGGCACCATGCGCCTGGGCGCCTACCCGTGCCGGCTGCGGGAGGGCTCGCGCGCGGCCCAGATCTACGGCGCCGACGAGGTCAGCGAGCGGCACCGGCACCGCTATGAGGTGAACAACGCATACAGGGACGTCCTGGCGGAGCACGGGATGCGATGCACGGGGCTCTCGCCCGATGGCTCGCTCGTCGAGCTGATCGAGCTGCCCGACCACCCGTGGTTCATGGGCTGCCAGTTCCACCCCGAGCTCAAGTCGCGGCCGATGCATCCGCACGAGCTGTTCGCGAGCTTCGTGCAAGCAGCGGTGCGGTTCAAGCGGGAGCGGAGTGGCAGCGCGTCGGAGCTCGCGGAGTCCCGCGCGTGACATGACGAGCCTCTGGGCACCGGCGCCGATCCTCATCGCAGGTCCGTGCGTCGTGGAGAGTGACGCCGTCAATCTCGCCATCGCCGCCCGCCTGGCCGAGCTTTCCAGCAAGCTCGGCCTTCGCGTCATCTACAAGGCGAGCTTCGACAAGGCGAACCGGGCTGGGGCGCGTGCGCCCCGGGGGCCCGGGATGGAGCGGGGGCTGGAGGCCCTGCGCCGTGTGCGGGAGGAAGGGGGGCTCCCCGTGTTGACCGACGTGCACGAGGCGTGGCAGGTGGAGGCCGTCGCCGGCGTGGCGGATGCGTTGCAGATCCCTGCTTTCCTGTGCCGCCAGACCGATCTGCTCGAAGCCGCGGGTCGCAGCGGCCGGCCGGTCAACATCAAGAAGGGCCAGTGGATGACCCCGGAAGCCATGGGCGGGGCGGCCGACAAGGTCAGAAGCGGTGGCGAGTCTGCGATAGCCGTCACGGAGCGGGGCACGTTCTTCGGCTATGGTGACCTGGTCGTGGACATGCGCTCCTTCGCCCGGCTCAGGGCGGCTACCGGTGCCGCCGTGGTGTTCGATGCCACCCATGCCGTCCAGCAACCGGGGCGCGGCGTCGGCGGTTCGAGCGGGGGCGCCCGGGAGCACGTGCCGGCTCTCCTGCTGGCGGCCGCGGGCGCCGGTGCCGACGGCTTCTTCCTGGAGACCCATCCCGAGCCTGGGGCGGCCCCCAGCGACGGTGCGACCATGTGGCCGCTGGCCGACCTTGAGGAGCTCGTGGAACGGGCCCTTGCCGTGTGGCACGCGGCCAGGGAGCGGGGAGGGGTGCCGTGGTCGAGCAGCTGATCGTGGTGGCCCCCTACCTCCGGCAGCGAGGCGAGGATGCGTAGCGCGACGACCGCTGGATGGGGGATGCTGGTACTGGCAGCGCTGGCCTGCGATGCCGGGGAGCCGCCCATCACCGTCGCGGCGCCCGACACCGCCGACCAGGTGCTGTTCGGCATGGGCCACACGGTCACGGTGGAGGGAGTCAGGCGGGCCCGGGTCGAGGCGGACACTGCGTACTTCTATCAGAACTCCCAGGTGGCCGAGCTGGTGGGGGTGACGGTGGAGTTCTTCTCGGACGAGGGCGCGGTCACGTCCACCGTGACGTCGTTGGAGGGTACCTACCTATGGCGTACCGGTAACATGGAGGCCCGGGGCGACGTGGTAGCGGTGACTCCCGACGACCGCCGCCTCACCACGTCGATCCTCCGTTACGATCAAGCGGCGGATCGGCTCTCGGGACCGGAGCAGTTCGTGTTCGATGCCCCAGAGCAGCACTTGGAGGGAGACGGCTTCACCGCGGATCCGGATTTCCGGAACGTGTTCACGGACCGCCCGCGACGGGGGCGGGTCGGGGAAGTGGATCTGGAGAGGTGATGGTAAGGATGGCGGTCGCGATCCTCGGCTGTGCCGGGCTACTGGGCCTGGGACCGGAGCGGGCGGCGGGGCAGGGTCCCGCGACCTGCCGGATGGAGCTGGACAGCGCCCGGATCGGGCGCAGCGTAGAGGTGGCGCCGGGGACGTATCACCAGTTCGGCTCGGGTGGTGTCTATGCCCGGTGCCTGGACGAGCCTACCACCATCCAATCCGACAGCGTCGCTTGGTACTCGGAGCTGGACCGGTTGGATTTCGTCGGCACTGTGCGGTTCCGGGACTCCGCCATGGCGCTGGACGCCGATCGGGCGCGGTACACACCTGGCCTGGAGCGACTGGAGGCCTGGGGCAACGTACGCCTGGAGAACCGAGCAGAGGGATCGGTGCTGACGGGACCCACGCTCACGTACTACCGCACCATCCCCGGCAGCCGAGACACAACGGAGCTCTACGCCACGGGACGGCCCCTCGTCGAGTACCGGTCCTCCGAGGATCCGGACGCCGCCCCCTACCTCATCCGGGGCGACCGGGTACGGATGAGGGGGGAGGCCCTGGCGTGGGCCGGCGGCGCCGTCACCATCGATCGGGATGATCTCGCTGCCAGCGGGGACAGTGCGGTACTGGACATGGGGGCGGGTGAGGGAATACTGATCGGTCACGCCGAAGCCGCGGGCCGCGACTCGGCGGCCTACACCATCAACGGGAGTCGCATCGCGTTTCGCCTGGTGGACGACGAGCTCAATTGGGTGCAGGCCCAGGAGGCGGCGCGAGCCACCTCCGCCGAGTGGCGCGTGGTAGGTGACACCATCGAGTTCAATGTGGCCAACGGTCTGATCCAGATGGGAAGCGTGTGGGGCGGTGCCACGCGGTCGCAGGCCATGTCCGAGTCGTACACCATTGCGGCAGACTCGCTGGTGATCGACACCCCCGGTCAGATTCTGCAGGAGGTGACCGGCTTCGGCACAGCGCTGGCCACCTCCCGTACCGACTCCCTCGCTCCCGAGCCGGACTGGATGGCGGGTGATACGGTGGTGGCCCGGTTCGACACGACCGAAACGGGTAAGCGGGTGCTCGTGCTGCTGGAGTCCCGGGGCCACGCCCAGGCGTTCTATTACATCTTCGAGAGTCCGGAGCGCACGGGCGAGCCCGCTGTCAACTACTCTCGGGGTGGGCGCATCACGGCGCGCTTCCGAAACGAGGCGCTCGATCGCGTGGACGTGGTGGACGCGGGCGACGGGGTCTACCTCGAGCCGGCAATGAGGCGGCAACCGTGATCAAGTCGCTGGAGTCCGTCCTCGCGGGTCGGGACCCGTCCCTGGCGCTGGCGATCGCGGCGTTGCTGAGGGGAGCGGATGAGACGGGCGCCATCGGTTTCCGGGAACTCGCGGTCGCCTATCGCGAGGAATACCTCGAGGTCCAGCGCATAGAGTGGGGAGAGGGCGGGCGGCAGCCTGGAGCGCTCTCGGTGGACGAGGTGCGGCGTCACCTGGAGGCATCGGTGTTGCCCCGCCTCACCGACGGGGGAGTGCTGGATACGCTACCGGAGGCGCCGCAGGACAGCGATCGGATCCGCCTCAGGCCGGCGCTGTGGCAGGAGCTCGGCTTGCGCGTCGAGGAAACGCGCGCCGAGCTGGTGGAGCTGGCCCTCGAGGAGGTCCGGGCGGCCGAGGGATTGGGAACAGGGGCGGCCATCCCGATGGGCAGCACGCTGGTGGCCGACGGTCTGGTTAAGGCCTACCGCCGCCGCCGGGTGGTGGATCAGGTGCGCGTGGAGGTGAAGCAGGGCGAGATCGTGGGGCTCCTGGGTCCGAACGGTGCCGGCAAGACGACGACCTTCTACATGATGGTGGGGTTGGTGCGCCCGGAGGCCGGGCGGATCTACCTGGACGGAGAGGACATCTCCGCGCTCCCCATGTACCAGCGGGCGCGCCTCGGCATCGGGTATCTGGCGCAGGAGCCATCGATCTTCCGAAAGCTCACGGTCGAGCAGAACGTCATGGCCATCTTGGAGACGCTGCCCTACTCGGATGAGGCGCGGCAGCGTCGCCTGGAGGCGCTGTTGGGCGATCTCTCCATCAAGCACCTGCGAGACGCCAAGGCCTATAAGCTCTCCGGCGGCGAGCGGCGCCGCCTGGAGATCACCCGCGCCCTCGTGACGGAGCCCAAGTTCCTGCTGCTGGACGAGCCCTTCACCGGCGTGGATCCGATCGCTGTGGCCGACATCCAGACCATCGTGGCGGGTCTCAGAAGCCGGGGGATCGGCGTCCTGATCACCGATCACAACGTCGAGCAGACCCTGGACATAGTGGATCGGGCGTACATCATGTTTGAGGGGAAGGTGCAGGTGTCCGGCACCGTCCGGCAGCTGGTGTTCGACGACCAAGTGGCGGACATGTACCTCGGTCCCACGCTGACGGCACGGTTGCGCGAACGACTGGGAGCGGTGGCGTGAAGACGTCGTTACAGCAGAGCGTGGTGCTCAAGCAAGAGCTCCGGATGAACCCTCGCCTGTATCAGGCGATGGATCTGCTGTACATGCCGCTCCTGGACCTGCAACAGCACCTCAAGCAGGAGCTCGAGATCAATCCTTTCCTCGAGCTCTCCGAGCCCGAGGAGCCCGAGGCGGTCGAGGAACAGGAAGCCGACTCGACGGAGGAGCGCACCGACGAGGCCGATTGGGAGGAGATCCTCCTCGACGGGTTCCAGGTCGGTGGAGCCCGCCAAGAGTACGAGGAGCGGGAGTTCTACCAGCCGGTGGCGGTGGAGAGCCGTTCCCTGGGGGACCACCTCCGTGACCAGCTCCAGCTCTTGGACCTCGATCAGCGCCAGCTGTTCCTGAGCGAGGAGTTCATCGGCAACATCGGCGACGACGGTTACCTGCAGGCCTCCCTGGAGGATATCGTGTCCGGTGCCAACGAATCGCGGGATGCCAGTGCCGCAAGGGACGGCGATCCCGCGCTGGCAGCGCCGTTCGCGCTTCCTGAGGCGGACGCCATGCTGGCCGTCATCCAGCACCTGGAGCCCGCCGGCATCGGGGCGCGTGACCTGCGGGAGTGCCTGTTGCTCCAGCTGGAGAACGACGGCGAGGAAGACACGCTGACCTACCGGCTCGTTGACGAGGCCTTCGACGACCTCATTGCCCATCGCTGGACGGAGCTGGCCAAGCGCCACGGTGTGGACCCCAAGGATGTCCAGGCGGCAGCGGACGAGCTGGCGCGGCTCGACCCGAAGCCCGGGCTGCGGTTCGCCTCCGTGAGAGAGGAGTACGTCATTCCCGATCTCATCGTCGAGAAGATCGACGAGGAGTATCGGGTGTTCCTCAACGACGGCGGCATGCCGCGGCTGCGGATCTCCAAGGTCTACCAGCAGATTGCCGGCGACCGGAAGAAGTTCGTGGGCGAGAATCGTGAGTTCGTCACGCAGAAGCTCAACAGCGCCGCCTGGCTCGTCCAGGCCATTGAGCAGCGGCGCCAGACCATGCTCAAGGTGATGCACTTCATCGTGGACCGGCAGCGGGACTTCTTCGAGAAGGGTGTGGAGCGCCTTCGGCCTCTCACGCTGCGGGAAGTCGCCGACGTCCTTGAGATGCACGAGTCCACCGTCAGCCGAGTCACGAGCCAGAAGTACGTGCAGACACCCCGCGGCGTCTTTCCCCTCAAGTTCTTCTTCTCCTCGAGCCTCGGCACGACGACCGGAGAGGACGCGAGCTCCCGCGCGGTGAAGGCGCAGATCCGCAAGCTGGTTGACGACGAGGACCAGTCGAAGCCGCTCACGGACGCGGCCATCGTGGACGCCCTCAAGCAGCGCGGCATCCAGATCGCCCGGCGCACCGTCGCCAAGTACCGCGAGCAGCTGGGGATCCTTCCCGCCAGAATGAGAAAGCGCGTATGAGCCCGACCCGCGGCGACGAGGTGCTCGTCAGTGTGCTCGTTCCCGCCAAGGACGAGGCGGAGAACCTCCCGGAGTTCGTGCGGTTGTGCGGCGAGACGTTCGCGGACCTCGCCTATCGCTGTGAGATCGTCGTGGTGGACGACGGGAGCGAGGACGCAACGGCGGAAGTGCTGGAGCGGCTGCAGCAGGAGCACGGTTTCCTGCGGGTCGTGACGCATCGCTCCCGCAGGGGCATCGCCGATGCGCTGCGGTCCGCTGCGGAGGTGGCCCGCGGTGAGATCTTCGTGTTCTATCCGGCGGACCTTCAGTTCCTGCCGGCTGAGATCCCGAGCCTCGTCGAGCCGATCCGCACCGGGGAGGCGGACATGGTGACCGGGACGAAGCAGGGTGGCTACGAGAAGGCGTTCGTCTCGGGGGTGTACAATCGGCTCTGCCGCCTGCTCTTCGGCATCCGCGTGACGGACCTCAATGCGGTGAAGGCCTATCGGCGGGAGGTGATGGGCGCGGTTCCCGCCCGCCCCGACTGGCACCGCTTCATGGTGGTGATCGCTGCGACGGACGGCTTTACGGTGACTGAAAGACCGGTAACTCTGCTGCCGCGCCGTGCCGGGAAGTCGAAGTTCGGCTTGGGACGTATCCCGGTCGGCTTAATGGACATGCTCTCGGTGTGGTTCCAGCTGCGCTTCGGCCGCAAGCCGCTGCTGTTCTTCGGCGTGTCCGGCGCGATTCTGTTCGTGCTGGGATTCCTGGTGGGCGTCGCCGCCCTCGTGCTCCGGTTCGGCTACGGGGTCGGGTTCCGGCCGCTGCTGGACCTCGTGATGGTCCTGGTCATCTCCGGCATAGCCCTCTTTGGGTTCGGCTTCGTGGGCGAGATGCTGGCGGGGGCGCGGGAGGAACTACGCGCCGTCGGCCGCTCCGTGGAGCAACTCGCCTCGGAGATCAAGCGCGAACGGTCCGATGCGGAGCGTGACCGCGACGAGCGCCGGCCCTAGGCTACCCCGAGCGTTCTCGCCATGCGGAGGCCGGGCGTGATGCGCATCCGGGGGGTGGTGAGCCTCCTTGGGCTCGGGCTGGGTGTGGCGGCGGCGGGGTGTGGCTCCAGCACTGAGCCGAGGCCGGTAGCGGCGCTGGAGGTCTTTCCCGACAGCATCTATCTCACCAGGGGTGACAGCGTGCGCGTCCAGGTGGGCGCGCTGGATTCCCTGAGCAATCCCATCGCCGGTGTGCTCATAGGGTTCGCATCCAGTGACCAGTCGGTGGTGACGGTCTCGGCGCTCGGCACCGTGCGGTCGGTGGGGCCCACCGGTGCGGCGACGATCACGGCCTCGGGTGGAGGACACACCCTCGAGATCCCGGTGTGGGTGTTCCGACACCCGGCCGTCATCGAGCTCCTTCCCCAAGACACCGCCATCACCGCCGGGGATAGCTACCAGCTCACGGTGACCGTGGTGGACAGCCTGGACAACGCGCTGCCGCTCGAGCTCATTGTGCTCGCCTCCAACGACACCGCCGTCGCGACGGTCTCCCCGACGGGCTTCGTCACGTCGGTGGGCTCCACGGGCGAGGCGATCATTCTGGGGACTCGTGGCTCGATCTGGGGCGCGAGCCGGGTCCAAGTCCCCCCGCCGGGTGGCGCGCCGGGGAGAGCCGGGAGGGCTGAGCAGTGAGCGGGAGAATCGCGCCGTCGTCCGACGAGCTGCGGCAGTTCTACAGAGAACGCACGGGCTGGCGCCACTCCGGCGAGGAGCGCATGCGCTTCCGCAAGGCCGCCAGGCTGGCGCGGGTTCGCACGCCGGCGCGCGTGCTGGACATCGGCGCCCGCGACGGAGGCCTCAAGCGGTATCTGCCCGAGGGGGTCGAGTACCAGGGGCTCGAGATCGCGCCGGAGTTCGCCGGGCCCGACATCCGCACGGGGGACATCTCCGACGGCCTGCCGTTCGCCGACGGCGAGTTCGACTACGCATTCTGTATCGAGGTGCTGGAGCACGTTCCCAATCCGTACCACGCACTGGGCGAGATGCACCGCGTGCTGCGGCCGCAGGGCGTGCTCGTGCTCTCTGTGCCGAACCCGTACCACGTCAAGGAGCTCCTGTGGAATCTGTTCCGCGTGCCCGACCGCCAGGGTCACATCTACGGCTGGACGCGCCAGAACATGACACGGCTGGCGGGAATGTGCGGGTTCCAGCTGGAAGCAACGGGCGGCACGTATCTCCATCCCCCGATCCCGATGTTCGCGCTCATGGCACGTTCCATCGTCTATCGCTTCGTCAAGGCGCCGACGCCCTAGTCACCCCGTGCACATCGTCCACGTGACCCATGCGTACCCCCGCTGGGATGGCGACATGGCGGGGATCTTCCTCGAGCGCCTGGCGGTGGCACAACGAGGCCGAGGGCACCGGGTCACGGTAGTGGCGCCCGCCGATGTCGGCAGTGCAGGGGAGGATGACCGCTCCGGTGTGACGGTGAGGCGCGTGCGATACGCCCCGTCTCGCTGGGAAACGCTGGCGTATCGGGGCACGATGGTGGAGGCCGTGCGCTCGCTGCGGGGAGTGGCCAGCGCCGGCGGACTGGTGGGCGCGCTGGCAGCGGCCACGGTGCGGGAGGTATGGCAGCGGGGCGTCGACGTGGTTCATGCCCACTGGTGGATTCCCGGGGGCCTCAGCGCCTGGCTCGGGGCCACGGTGCCCTATGTCGTGACGCTGCACGGCACCGATGTGGCGCTGTTGGGCCGCTCCCGGGCGGCGCGGATGGTGGCGGCCGCGGTGCTCCGTCGGGCGAATCGGGTCAGCGCGGTCTCGTCCTACCTGGCGGCACAGGCAGCCGGCGCGCTGGGGCTGAGGCCCGAGGCGCTCGCGGTGCAAGCCATGCCGGTGGACGTGGACCGCTTCACGCAGGGGAGCTCGGGTGGTGGCGGCGTCGTCACGGTGGGGCGCCTCACCGCGCAGAAGCAGGTGTCGACGCTGATCGACGCGATGGCGTGGCTGCGGGACCAGGGCAGGGCCATGCGTCTCACGGTGGTTGGGGACGGGCCGGAGCGCGACGCCCTGGTGCGTCGGGCTGCCAGAGCCGGAATAGACTCCCTCACGACGTTCCTCGGCACCGTACCGCCGGAGCGGATTCCCGAGGTGCTCCGCACCGCCGACGTCTTCGCCTTTGCCGCGGTGGGAGAAGGGTTGGGGTTGGCAGTGGCCGAGGCCCTGATGTTGGGTGTGCCGGTGGCGGCCGCCCGGAGCGGCGGGGTAACCGACCTCGTACCGGAGGGCGAGGCCGGGCGCCTGGTTCCTCCGGGGGACTCCGAGGCCATGGGTCAGGCGATCGCCCAATTGCTCGACGAGGGAGCGACGGCCCGGGAGGCCGCCGCCTCAGTCGGGCGGGACCTGCGGGACAAGCTGCGGCCCGACAGTGTAGCGTGCGCGTACGAGCCCCTGTATGCGGTGGTGGGCGGTACGACCGGGGAGGCTGGCCGTGCGTAGAACCGGGCTGCTCGTCCTGAAGCTGGCGCTGGTTGCCCTCGTGGCCGTCTTCATCTGGCGCTCGCTGGCCCGCAGCTGGGACGAGTTCCGCACCATCGAGTTCGCGTTTCGCCTGAAGCCGGGATGGATCGTGCTGTCGGCGCTGTCTACCTGGCTCACCTACGCGGTGCAGATCGCCTCGTGGCGCACCATCCTCGCGGGTTGGGGGCAACGGATTGGCTATGCCGAAGCGGCTAGAGCCTGGTGCGTCGCCAACCTGGGGCGCTACGTTCCCGGCAAGCTCTGGAGCGTCGCGGGGTTGATCGTGCTCGCCCGGGGAGCCGGGGTCGCTCCGTGGGCGGCGGGGGGCTCGGCCGTCGCAATTCAGGCTCTCGGCGTGGGCACCTGCGTCATCGTGATCATGGTGGCTCTGGGGCCGGGCACCTACGCTCTGGGGCTCGCCCTGGCCGCGCTGGCGGCAGTGGCCACGCTGGGCATCCTCACGTGGGAGCGCGCGGTGCGGCGCATCGACCGGCTGGTGGGTCCCCGCGCGGAGCTCAGAGCCCTCCCCGTCGGGACCGTCCTGGCCGCCGGCAGCCTGACCCTGGTGAGCTGGGGGGTCTACGGCCTGGCATTCTGGTGCCTGGCGCGGGGGCTCGGGATCGAGAACCTGTCGCTCGCGACGGCCGCCGGAGTGTTCGCTCTCGGATACCTCGTGGGCCTCATGGCGGTGTTCATCCCGGGAGGCCTCGGCGTGCGGGAGCTCGCCTTCGTGGGGCAGCTGGCACCGCTGGTGGGTAGCGGGCCGGCCATCGGGCTCAGCGTTGCGTCGCGGCTGGTACTGACCGTTGCCGAGGTAGCGGCCGCGCTCGCGGCGGCGGCTATCGTGGGGCAGCCGAAGGAGGATGTGGTTGAGCCATCCCAATCCTGAAGCCTCGGAGCTCAAGACGCCGCCCCGGCCCACACTGGTCGCGACGGCGTTGTTGTCCCTCTGGGTCGTGGTGCTATCGCTGCCCATGCTGGTGGGGAAGTGGCTCGCCGGTCCCTGGAGCGATCAGTACGCCACCGGTTACGCCTTCCGGGCGTGGGGCGCTGAGCAGTTCCGCGCCACCGGAGGCGTGGCGCTGTGGAACCCGGAGCTGTTCGGGGGCCTACCGTTCGTGGCGGCCCAGCATGGGGACATCTTCTACTGGACGTCCTGGTTCCGGCTGATCCTGCCCACTGAAGTGGTGATGAACCTCGGGTTCGTCATCCACTACATCGCGGCGGGGCTGTTCGTCTACCTCCTGTTGCGCCTGCTGGGCGTCTCCTGGCTCGGCTCGGTGGTGGGCGGCATGGCGTACCAGCTCTCCGGGGTCGTGGGGTCGTACCCCGCGCCGGGACACGACGGCAAGCTGTTCGTGACCGCGCTGCTGCCCCTGGCGCTGATCGCCCTGGTGCTGGCGCTGCGCAGCAGGCGGTGGGAGGGCTACGGACTGTTGGCCCTGACCGTGGGGCTCGCACTGCTGTCGCCGCACTATCAGATGACCTACTACCTGCTCATCGCGGCGGGGCTGTTTGCGCTGTACCTGACGTTCGGCGAGCCCACCGAGGAGCCGCTGGGCCGGCGTGTCGCGCTGTTGGGACTCGCGCTGGGGGCGGTGCTGCTGGGCTTCGGGATCGCCATGATCCAGGTGATCCCCTTCTACCACTACATCCCGTGGTCCCCCCGGGCGACGGGGTATTACGGATTCGAGGGCTCCACGTCCTACGCGATCCCCTGGGTGCACGTGCCGGAGTTCTTCCTCTCCCGGTTCGTGGGCGCCGCGGAGACCTACTGGGGCTCGAACCCCCTCAAGCTCCACTCGGAGTACCTCGGCCTCTCCGTGGTGGCCCTGGCCGCTCTGGGGGCCGCGGGCGGTGCGCGGAGGCGCCTCAGCCTCTGGCTCGGCGGCGTAGGGTTGCTCTTCCTACTGGTGTGCCTCGGCTCGGCCACGCCGTTCTACCGCGTGTGGTGGACGGTCATGCCATTCGTGAAGCAGACCCGGGCGCCCGGGATGGCCCTCTTCGTGGTGGCGCTGATCGTGTCGCTGTTCGCGGCGTTCGGGGCGGAGCGGTTGCAGCGGGGGGAGGGAAGGCGGCACGTGCATGCGTGGCTGGGGACCGGGGCAGCAGTAGTCCTGCTGGGGCTCGCCGGTGCATTCGGCGGCCTAGCCGAGGGCCTCGCCAAGGGGCTGGAGACCTCTGCCCGCTCCCTCGCCAGCGTGTCGGGCGCCAAGGACGGCATCGGCACCGGTGCCGTGTGGAGCGGCGTCGCCCTCCTGGCGCTCGGGGCGCTGACACTGCTCCGGCTCAGGGGGAAGGCCGCCCTGCCCGTCTTCCTGGCGGGCCTCCCCCTGTTGGTGGGCGCCGATCTGTTCCTCAACGCCAGGCCTTTCTGGATCTACAGCGCGGCGCCGCGGGATGGGCTCTACGCTCCCGACCCCATCACCGAGCGCCTGGCGGCGGAGCCCAAGCCGCTGCGGGTGCTCAACCTCAATGCCTATCCCGGCTCCAGCCTCATGGCGTTCGGCATACCGCAGCTCCTGGGGCACCATGGAAACGAGCTGCACAACTTCGATGAGCTGTTGGGGGGCAAGAACCAGTGGCGCTTCCTGGGGAGCCCCCGGGTGTGGGACATCTTGGGCATTCAATATGTGGCCACGCCTGCGGGCCAGATCGACGCCGACCCCGGCCTGGCGCAGCTCCTGGCGGGGTACGAGCGAGTGGTGGCCGGCGCGCGAACGGCGCCGGGGGAGGTGGCGGATCTGTTCCAGCGAAGCGAGCCGGTGCCGTACGGGCGCCTGGTTCCGGCGGCGGTGAAGGTCCCCAATGAGCAGGCCATCCCGGTCATCGTGGATCCCCGGACCAACTTCGACCCGGCTCGCGTCGTGCTGCTCGCTCCGGAGAGCTCGGTGGAGCCCGCTGCGGTGAGCGACCTGCCGGACCCGCTGGATGTGTCGGTGCAGATAGAGCAGTGGCGCCCCGGTGCCATGCGTCTTCGCATCTCCCCGGCCGCGCCGCAAGACGCCTACCTCGTGGTGAGCGAGAACTGGTACCCGGACTGGCAGGGCAGGGTGGACGGGCGTCCGGTGCCGGTGGTGCGCGGAGACGTCTCCCTGATTACCGTTCCGGTCCCCACCGGAGCGGAGATCGTGGAGCTGGAGTTGGAGAGCGGCGACTACCGACTCGGCAAGTGGATCTCGATCGCGAGCCTCACCCTCGTGGTGGCGGGAATCGTGATCCCGGTGGCTCAACGCAGGAGGCGAGAGCGTGGCTGAGCGGGCCCTGGTGATCGTCCCGACATACAACGAGGCCAGCAACATCAGGCAGATCGTTCCCCGCATCCTGGAGCAGGATGAGCGGATCGAAGTGTTGGTGATCGACGACAACTCGCCGGACGGGACGGGGGAGATCGCCGACGGCCTAGCGGGCGAGGATTCCCGCATCCACGTGCTGCACCGAGAGGGCAAGCTGGGGCTTGGGACGGCGTATCTCACCGGCTTCAAGTGGGCCCTCGAGCGGGCGTACGACTACGTCTTCGAGATGGATGCCGACGGCTCTCACGATCCCAAGCACCTGCCCGAGTTCCTCGCGGCCGTGCAGGACGCGGATCTGGTGTTGGGGTCCCGCTACCTCAAGGGCCGCGTCACCGTGGTGAACTGGCCCATGTCGCGGCTCCTGTTGAGCTACTTCGCCAACATCTACGCCCGCATCGTCACCGGACACCGCATCTACGACGCCACCGGGGGCTTCAAGTGCTTCCGGCGCGGGGTGCTGGAGGCCGTCGACCTGGATGCCGTGCACTCCAACGGCTACTCCTTCCAGATCGAGATGAGCTTCCGGGCCTCCCGCAAGGGATTCCGCATCCGCGAGATCCCCATCGTGTTCGTGGACCGGGTGGAGGGGACCAGCAAGATGTCCGGCGCCATCGTGAGGGAGGCCGTGTGGATGGTGTGGCTGTTACGCCTCAAGGCCATCTTCCGGCGGCTCAAGTGAATTGTGGTGCTGACCGACCGGTCAGTGCCGCCCGGCGGCCCCGAGGCTCAACCAGGTAGTTGATTCGTGGACGGCACGGTTGTCTACAAAATGACGGGGTCGGGCAACGACTTCGTGATGCTGGACGGGCGCAACCAGCGGCTGGGGGATTGGACGCCGGAGCGGATCCGCGCTATCTGCGCTCGGGGCACCGGCATCGGGGCCGATGGCCTCGCAGTGCTCGAGCCGGGCTCCGGGCCCGCAGCGGTCCGCTTCAACTTCTTCAATAGCGACGGGGGCCGCTCGGCCATGTGCGGCAATGCGGCCCTCTGCGCCACGCGCCTCGCGTGCTGGCTCGAGATGGCGCCCGCGGAAGGCCTCACCCTGGAGACCGACTCCGGGGAGGTCCGAGCCCGGTGCCTCCACGGTCCCGGGGAGCGGGCCGAGATCCTCCTCCCGGCCATCGCACAGATCACCGTGCCGGACATCGCGCCGGCCCCGGGGGAGCGCTCCATTCATCTAACCGCGGTGGGGGTCCCCCACCTCGTGGTGCTCGTCGAGGACGTCGCGGCCGTGGCGCTCATGGAGCGGGGCAGGGACCTCAGGTGCCACCCCGCGGTTGGCGCGGACGGGGCCAACGTCAACTTCGTGGGGACCGGCTCCGGCGAGTGGCGCATGCGTACCTACGAGCGTGGCGTCGAGGCCGAGACCTTGGCCTGCGGCACCGGCGCTGCCGCTGCCGCTGCTGTGCTGTCGCGGGTTGACGGCGTCGTCCCTCCGGTGGAGATCCGGACCTCCTCCGGCGCGCTCCTCACGGTCTCGGCCGACCCCGCGTCCGACGGCGGGCTCGGCCGGCCACGGTTGGAAGGGGAGGGGCGTCTCGTCTTCCGCGCGGTCCTCTGCAGCTGATCACCCTGCCACCTCGTCGGCCCTCCTGCCGGTTCGGCCGCTGTCGTCACGATGACGCAGTCGGCACCCCAGGACGCACATCTGCCTTCCTGATTCCTTCCTGCGTAACTCATTGGGGGTGGAGGTGTTGTATGCCGCCATCGGGGCACCCCGGGCACTTATCCACAGAGTAAGGCCCGCTAGCTTAACATAACATATCTTATACGCAGTTAAGCTGGAGCAACAGAATAGGGCGGCAGGCGCTAGCTGCCGCCCTACTGGGGTCGCTGAGGTCGCCGGATCAGCCCCTGGCGGCCCCCGGGGCGCCCCTGAGCTCGCCCAGGCGCACCCGTGCCTCGGTGGCGCTGGGCGCGCCCTCGAAGTCGCGCACGACGCGCTCATACGCCGCGATGGCCCTGGTCGTGTCGTTGGCCGCCCAGAAGGCCCTACCGGCCTCCGTCAGGTACTGGGCCTTGAGGAAGGCGTACCATGCGGCGTCGGCGGCCTGCTCGAAGGCCTCGCCCGCCTCGGTGAGGTTGCCGACCTCCTCGAGGGCCGTGCCGAGGAGCCCGTAGGCCGACGCCCGGAACTGATTTCCCAACCGACTACCCAGCGCCGCGCGGAGCTCTTCGGCTGCCAGGGCCGCCTGGCCCTGTGCCAGCCGCACCCGCGCGAGGATGATGGTCGCCTGGTCGGCCGCCGCGGTGCCACCGTAGCTCCCGATGAGCCGTGAGAGGTCGCTCGCCGCCAGCGGGAGATTGCCCGACTGCGCGGCCACCCGGGCCTGGTTGAGGGCCTGTTCGGCTGCCGCATCCTTGCGCCGTTGGTACTCGATGGTGAACCACACACCGATGGCGATCACCACTGCGGCGGCGGCGGTGCCGAGTATGGGCCTGCGGTGCTTCTGAGCCCATTCTAGGATCTGCTCCGCCCGGTCCCGCTGCTCGGGCGCCTTGGTCTGTTCCGGTTGCGCTTGCTTCGCCTTTAGCTTCTTCGTCACAGTGCCTCTATGAAACGCATGCGTGATCGGGACCCCTGCGCTATGCCCCTGGGGTGACTCGAACACCCGGCCAACGGTTTAGGAAACCGCTGCTCTATCCAACTGAGCTACAGGGGCTAGGGACGACAAAAGCTAACCGGGTCGCGCGGCGGAATGAACCCGGAAGCTCCGGCGTCCTTTCCTCTTACCCCTTCCTCGGATACGTCAGCACGCTCCACAGCGGTATCGCTTCGAGTTTCGCGCGCCCGTCGAGCTCGAGCAGTTCCAACAGGACGCTCATTCCCAACACCTCCCCGGCGGCCTCGCGCACCGCACGCACCGCCGCTTCGGCAGTGGCACCGGTGGCCAGCACGTCGTCCACCACCAGGATGCGCTCACCCGGTTGGATGGCAGCGCGGTGGATCTCGATGGCATCGGAGCTGTACTCCGGTCCGTACTCGATCTGGTGGGTCACGTTGGGAAGCTTGCCCCGCTTCCTCGCCGGCACCAGGCCGGCCTTGAGCTCGAGGCTCACGGGGCCCCCCAACAGGAATCCGCCGGCCTCTATCCCCAGGACCTTCTGAACGCCCAGCTCCTTGGCCGGCGCGGCCAGCCGCCTGACCGCCTGCCGAAACAGCACCGGGTCCTGCAGAACCGGCGTAATGTCTCGATAGACGATTCCCGGCGACGGAAAGTCGGGGACTTCCTTGATGGCATCGTACAAACCACGTAAGGTGTCCTTGGCTGCGCGCTTTGTCGTCATAACTATTTGACATGAAAGGTCTTATGGTCCAAGGCGTCATGTGGAACGTCGGCCTTTTCCACACTTTCCACATGCGCCATGCGCGGCCCTCTTCTCAGGGCCGCCTCGAACTCCCCCACAGCCACCTCAGAACCCACGGCGGCCGCCTCCACCCGGCCGTCGCTAAGGTTGCGCACCCACCCCCCCAGACCGAGGCGCTCGGCTTCCCGCAGTACGAACCAGCGGAAGCCGACCCCTTGGACCCGGCCCGAGATGAGCCAGCGGGCGGCCCTGGTGCCGCCCTCGGTCACGGGGCTCCCCCCTGCCCTGCCACGGAGCGCTCGGGCCCGGCCGTGCCCCTGCGGCGCTGGCGGTACACGTAGACGCCCACGACCAGGGCGATCACCGGGAGCAGCGCCAGCAATGCCAGGGAGCTCAGCCGCCGTACTTCGGGGTTGCGAGTCAGCTCGTCCAGGCCCGTCACCACCTCAGCGTGCTGCCCCACGTACCACCCGATCGCGGTGAGGATCGCGCACCAGATGCCGGCGCCCAGGGCCGTGTACAGCGCGAACCGGTCCAGCCGCATGCGGGCGAGTCCCGCCGGCAGCGAGATGAGCTGCCGGATCACGGGGATCAGCCTTCCCACGAACGTGCTGATCTCGCCGTGCCGTCGGAAGAAGGCCTCCGCCCGGTCCAGCGACGCCTCCCGCATGAGGAGATAGCGGTGATACCTGTGCAATAGCGGCCGTCCCAGGACCACCGCCAGATAGTAGTTGAAGATCGCGCCGACCAGACTCCCGAGCAGCCCCGCGGCCAGTGCAAGAGGCGCGCTCATGCGTCCCTGGGCGGCGAGGTATCCCGCCGGCGGGAGCACGACCTCGCTGGGGAACGGGAAGAACGACGACTCGATTGCCATGAGGAGCGTGATGCCCGGATATCCCAGGCGGAAGATCGTGTCCGTGAGCCAGGTGACGATGGCCTCGAACACCGCTACGTCTCCTCCGCTCGGGGGAAGCCGTGTCGCCCGATGAGGGGAACGAAGCGGGCGTCGCCCAGGGGCTCGGCATAGTACTTCCCGGCCTGCTTGGTCACGCGGATGAGGACCTGATCACCAGGCGCGTCGAACGGCAGAGCGCTGGCTTCGAGGGGGACGATGAGCCGTCCGCCCTCGGCGAGCTGCCGCTTCAGCGGCTCCGGGACTACGGGGCTTGCCGCCGCCACCAGGATGGCGTCGTAGGGAGCCTCGGGCCGCCACCCGAGGGAGCCGTCGCCCACGACCACCATGACGCCCCGTATGCCGGCCTCCTCCAGTGCCGCTCTCGCCCGGTCGGCGAGCTCCGGCAGCCGCTCGACCGATACCACCTGCTCGCTCAGATGGGAGAGGAGCGCCGCCTGGTACCCCGACCCGGTACCGATCTCCAGCACCCGCTCTCGCCCGCCCAGCTGGAGGGCTTCGAGGTAGCGGGCCTGCGTCGCGGGCTGGGAGATCGTCTGCCCGTGACCGATGGGGAGCGCGGCGTCCTCGTAGGCCCGATGGCGCAGTGCGTCCGGCACGAACAGGTGACGCGGCGTCTCGCCGAACGCCCTCAGTACCGCCAGGTCCCGGATGCCGCAGTCCCGCAGCCCCTCCATGAGCCGGGCGCGGTAGCCACCGTAGCTGTCGGCTAGTCGCCCAGTCGCCATGCGCGCACGTCTTCCAGGAGACTGTAGTTCGTCAGATCGACGTGGAGCGGTGTGACCGAGACGCACCCTTCTTGGATGGCTCGAAAGTCGGAGTCCTCGCGTCCCGACCAGGAGATCTGGCCTCCGCCGATCCAGTAGCCGGTGCGCCCCCATGGATCGGTGGTGCGCACCAGGGAGTCCGAGTAGACGCGCTTACCCAGCGTGGTCACCCGGATGCCCTGGATCTCGTCGCCGGGGATCGGCGGCAGGTTGATGTTGAGCAGCGTTTCGCCGGGGAAGCGCTCCACCCTGACGATGTCGGCCACGAGCCGCTCGAGCCACGGCTGGTGGCTCTCTAGGAGTTCGATATTGCCGCCTGCAAACGAAATGGCCACGCCCGGTATGCCGAAGGAGAGTCCCTCCATGGCGGCGGCGACGGTGCCCGAGTAGAGCACGTCCTCGCCCATGTTGGGACCGTGGTTGATGCCCGAGAAGACGAAGTCGGGCTTCTCCTCCATCAGCACGCCCAGGGCCAGGAGCACGCAGTCGGTGGGCGTCCCGTCAACCTGGAGTGCGCCGTCCGGCCGCCGGGTGGAGCGCAGGGGCCGGCCCAGGGTGAGAGAATGGCTGGCGCCGCTCTGTTCGCGATCCGGGGCCACTACGGTCACGGTGCCCACCCCGCGACACACTTCGGCGAGCACCTCCAGGCCATGGGCCAGGATGCCGTCGTCGTTACTCAGGAGGAGGTTCAACGGGCGCTTTGCCGTCGAGGATGTCGAGAACGTGACGCAGCTCGGCCGTGAGGTTCTCGATCGTCTCGCGTTGCAGGGCGAACCGGGCCTCGGACTTGAGGATTCCTGTGCGCCGATAATGCTCGATCCGCCGCCGCGCGCCCTCGATGGTGTACTTCTCCGAGTACAGCAGGTGCTTGACGAGCATGATGAGCTCGATCTCGCGCCGCTGGTATACGCGGTTTCCCGAGCGGTTCTTCGCTGGATTCAAGAACCGGAACTGGCTCTCCCAATACCGCAGCACGTGCGGCTTGAGATCGGTCAGCTGGCACACGTCGCCGATGGAGAAGAACTCCTGGACCGGGCGGGACACCGTCATCGTCAGTGCTCCGCCTTGAGCTCGCGCTCCATGAGGTCACGGACTGCCTGGCTGGGGTCCTTTTCCTCGAACAGGATGTTGGCCACCTCCACCGCAATGGGCATCTCACTTCCCACCTGCTCGGAGAGCTCCACTGCAGCGCGTGCCGTACGCACTCCCTCGGCGACTGTGCGGCGGGTCGCGAGGATCTCATTCAGGGTCCGCCCTTCGGCCAGCTCGATGCCCAGCGAGCGGTTGCGGCTCAGGGCCCCGGTAGCCGTGAGAATGAGGTCACCCAATCCGGCCAGACCGGCAAAGGTCATGGGGTCGGCGCCCATCGTCGTCCCCAGGCGTCCCATCTCGGCGAGGCCCCGCGTGATCAAGGCGGCCATGCTGTTGTGCCCCATGCGCAGCCCGTGCAGCAGCCCGGCGGCAATGGCGATCACGTTCTTGAGCGCCCCGCCCAGCTGCACACCCACCACGTCCGCACTGCTGTAGACGCGAAAGTGACCGGTGGAGAACGCCTGCTGTGCGGCGCGAGCGGCCTGGACGTCTCCCGAGGCGGCCACGACGGCCGTGGGGTGCCGCTCGTAGACCTCTTGCGCGAAGCTTGGTCCCGAGAGCGCCACCACCGGCGCGCCGGGCATCGTCTCGCCCAGTACCTCGCTCATCAGCTTGAGGGAGTCCGTCTCGAGCCCCTTGGAGACGCTCACCACAATGGGGGGCTCGGCGCCGTTCAGCTCGGCCCAGACGTCGCTGCTCACCTGCCGCACCACGTGCGAGGGCGCCGCCGATACCACCATCTCCACGCCGCTCAGCGCGTCTCCCAACTCCACATGGGCTACCAGGCTCTCGCTGAGCCGCGAGTCACGCAGGAAGAGATGATTCACGTGCTCGCGGTTGATGGACTCCGCCACCTCGGGCTCGTGCGCCCAGATGTGCACGTCGTGACCCTTGCTCGCCAGGAGGTCGGCGAGGGTGGTGCCCCAGCTCCCTGCCCCGACCACCGAGATGCGCACCTAAGCGTCTCCCCCGGCAGCGCGGTGCCGCCGTCCGAACCGGTTCTCGCTCCCCGCCAAGAGGCGGCGGATATTGCTGCGGTGCGTGTAGATGATGAAGACGGCCAGTGCGCAACCGGCGGCAAAGGTGTAGCGGTCGTCTGGCTCCAACAGGCGCTCAGCAATGGGGAACGTGACGGTCCCGAGCATGGAAGCGAGGGATACGTAGCCCGTGGCCCGCATGACCAGGATCCATACGAGTGCGCTGATTCCCAGGGCCGCCGGCGCCAGCGCCAGCACCACGCCCGCGGCCGTGGCGACGCCCTTACCGCCCCGGAAGCGCATGAACACCGAGAAGACGTGCCCCAAGACCGCAGCGATCCCTACGGCCAGCGGTACCCACGCCTGCTCGGCACGGGGCGTGACGAGCAAGACGGGCACCGCTCCCTTCGCCACGTCGAACAGGCCTACTGGAATCGCGTACTTCCAACCCAGTACGCGATAGACGTTCGTGGCGCCCAGGTTCTTGCTCCCGTGCTCGCGCAGGTCGATACCAGCTCCGTAGCGGCCCGCCAGGTAGCTGGTGGGAATGGCTCCCACGAGGTACGCGCCGAGCAGCCAGAGAAAGAGGGTCATCGCTTCCCACGCTTGCGGCGAAACCGGATGCGGATGGGCGCGCCGGTGAAATCCCACGCTTCGCGGAATCCCCGCTCCAGGTAGCGGCGGTACGACTCCGGGACGGGGTCGGGCTGATTGGCCACCACGGCGAACGTGGGTGGGCCGATGCCCACTTGCGAAGCGTACAGCAGCTTGACCTCCTGCCCTCCGTGCTGCGGTGGCTGTTGGCGGCTCACGAGCGCCTGCAACACCCGGTTGACCTCTGCAGTCGGCACCCGGCGCTGGCGGGCGCTCGCCACGTGCATGATGAGGTCCAGCACCCGACGCGCCCTTTGGCCGGTCACCGCCGAGACGTACACGAACGGCGCCGATCCGAGAAACGGTGCGCGGCCGACGATCTCGCGCTCACCCTGGGAGGCGGTCTGGGTCTCCTTGCCGTGGACCAGGTCCCATTTCGTCACGGCCACGATCAGGCCGGCGCCTTGCTCCCACACGGCCTGGGCGATCTTGAGGTCCTGCACCTCGATTCCCCGGGTGGCGTCCGCTACCAGGACACACACCTCGGCCCGCTGGATCGCCCGGTCCGTCCGCAGGGTCGAGTAGAACTCGATCTCATCTTCTACTTTCGATCGCTTCCGTAACCCCGCTGTATCAATGAAGTTGAGCGTTTGGCCATGGTACCGCAAGGGGGAGTCGATCGCGTCGCGGGTGGTCCCGGCCTCCGGAGCCACCACGGAACGCTCCTGGCCCAGGAGGCGGTTCACCAGGCTCGATTTGCCCACGTTGGGGCGGCCCACCACCGCCACCTCGATGGCTTCCTCGGCGGGCTCCTCCGGCCCCGCAGGCAGCAGGGCCACCACTCGGTCCAGCAGGTCGCCGCTCCCCTTCCCCGTGGCGGCGGAGACGGCCTGAGGATCCCCTAGCCCGAGCTCGTGGAACGCGTGATGGGATACGTCGCCCGGCAGGTCGTCCGCCTTGTTGGCGGCGACCACCACGCGGTCACGGTGCGGGCGCAGCAGCTCCGCGACCTCCTGATCTTGGGGGTGGACGCCGAACTTCGTGTCCACCACCAACACGATCACTTCGGACTCGGCCATCGCGACCTCGATCTGCTGGCGAATGGCCTGGTGCAGGGTGTCGCCCTCGTCGGTCGTCCAGCCGCCGGTGTCCACCAGCCAGAAGGGCTTGCCCGTCCATTCGGCTGCGGCGTAGTGGCGGTCACGGGTGACACCGGGCCGGTCGTCCACGATGGCACGCCTGCCACCGACGATCCGGTTGAACAGCGTGGACTTGCCCACGTTGGGTCGCCCGATGATGGCTACGGTGGCTTGTCTCACGCCGGTGCGCCCTGGCCCAATGCGTCGACGAAGTCGTACGACGGACGGACCTCCACCGGAGCCCCTGCGGCCAGCTCGTGGAAGGTCAGGTCATCCAGGAATCGCCCAGCGTCGTTCAGCGCTTCCGCCGGGATCAGCGCGAGTTCGACGTGGTGCCGCTCCCGCAGCGCGTTGGCCAACGCGCTGCCCGGCAGCAGACCGGCGGAGGTGACCGACTGCCCGAAGAGATCGTTGACCAGCGGCATGAGCTCGAAGGTCGCGCCGGTGTGCGCGCTCAGCGTACTGAGGACCTCGGGCATGAGCCGCCCCATCGCCGTGCCGGTGAAGACCCCGATGCGCCTCCCGTTGAGGTCGGGCAGCTCGCCCGCCGCCTCGTGAATGCGTTGCTGCAGGTAGCGCACGCTTCCCACCCCGTTCTCGACCTGCTCGAAGTCGTCGTACGTCTCGGCCGGGGGCAACGGGAGCCCGGCCACGGCGTACAGCTCGTCGGCGCCGTAGGCCCAGCGGTGGCGGCGCTCCACGAGGGCGCGCTCCTGATGCCGTTCCACGAGAGCCGCCGCGGCCTCGCACTCCGCGGCCGTCGGCTCCCGCACAAGCTGGTGCTTGCTGAACTCCGTGAGACCCACCGGGACCACGGATACCGACAGGACGGCGTCGTTGAGGGCATAGAGGTCCTCCAGGCTCCGGCCCAGGACCTCTCCGTCGTTCACGCCGGGCTGCAGCACCACCTGGGTGTGGAACCGGATCCCTGCCGCGGCGAGCTCGGCGAGCTGCGGCAGGATCGCCGGCGCTCGGGGATTGCGCAGCAGGCGGCGGCGCACCACGGGGTCGGTCGCGTGGACCGAGACGTGGAGCGGTGAGAGCCGGTACTCCACGATCCGCTGGAAGTCTCTCGGCTTGAGGTTGGTGAGGGTGGCGAAGTTCCCGTAGCGGAACGACAGGCGGTAGTCGTCGTCCCGCACGTACAGCGAGCCGCGGAGTCCCTGGGGCAGCCCGTCCACGAAGCAGAAGTCGCAGCGGTTGCCGCACCGCCTGATCCGAGGCGGCTCCAGCTCGACGCCCAGCGGCAGATCTTCGGGCCGCTCGACGTCGTACTCGAACAGCTCCCCCGCTGGCGATCGGGCCAGTAGCACGAAGCGCTCCTCGGCGGTGAGGAACTCCCAGTCGAGGAAGTCGGCTAGCTCCCTACCGTCGATGGTGAGGAGCTCGTACCCCGTGTCGAGGCCGAGCTCCGCAGCGATGGAGTCGGGGTGCACCGCTTGCACCCGAATCATGGCGAGACCCTACCCTTCCGGTCGCAGGGGGGAGGCGGGGGCGACCAGGAAAGATAATCGGACCGGTGCGCGTTACTGGGTCCTGCGGTACCTCCACGCGATCGCGCCAGGCTGGTCCGTTTCCACCTCGATAGCCTGACGGCGCATCCGGGCCAGCGCCGGGATCTCAGCCCGACCGGTGGCCACGACCTCGCCGGCTGCGTTCAGGAAGTCGAACTCGAGGGTGATGGGCTCCAGATCGCGAGGCGCGATGTTCTGCACCGTCCCGTTGATCACCGTGCGCGGTCCCATTGTGACCATCTGCGTGACGCGGACGTACCACCCGATGCCCGTGTCGGCCTGGGCCACGTACTTGATGGTGGAGTCCATGTTGCCCTCGAGATCCCAGGCTGCGGCGACCATTCGCAGGTTCTGCGCGTTGAGGGGATCGACCTCCAGGAGTTGACGCGCAACGGGCTTGAGGTGCTCGGCGTCCTGTAGCGTGTAGTAGGCGCGGCACAGCGTGTAGAGAGCGTCCCTGATGTACCCGTTGCGGGCCAGCACCGTCTCCAGGAGCAAGGCCGCGTGCGCCGGGTGACCGTCGTTGTACAGCGCCCTCCCCGTCGTGGCTAGCTCCACGACATCGATGTCCCGCTGCCCGAGATCTTCTATGAGGCGCTCCATCTCGGCCGTGTACCCCACCAAGGAGTAGCGCCGCAGCAGGCGGATGGCGGTTTGGCCGTCGTCGGGAAACACCTCCAGGTACCTGGCGTAGGCGTCCAGGGCCGGGCTCATGAGGCCGTCGGCCTCCGCGCTGTCCTGCGCCATCATCTCGATGGCCTCGGGCAGCTCGACCCGCGCGGCCGCCAATCGGTCGGCAATACGGGCCGAATCCCGCGCCACCGCCTGCTGCACGTCGGGGCGCAGTGTGCGGCCGGCCCACTCGGCGATGAGCTGCGCGAGCAGGATCGAGTCCTTGTGGACCGCGCGCAGCAGCGTATCGCGGTGCATGCGGGATTCCGTGATCCGGCTGACGGCGGGGCTCTCGAACGCCAGGGTCTCATAGCCGCGTGCCACGTCGAGCATCGCCTGCTGCACGCGGCGCTCATGGGTGGTGTCGTCGCCCGCTATCTCCACCCCCAACGTCACGTACTTGGCTGCCGAGTCGAGCTCTCCCGCGTTGGCGTACATCATGCTCAGGAACAGGGGAATCTCCGCGTCCTCCGGCGCCAGCGTACGGGCCAACTGGAACAGCGCAGCGGCCGAATCGAGTTGTTCGCCCTGCCATGCCTCGACGGCGGCGGCGCGGATCTCCGGCGTCAGCCGCCCGATGTACATGCCCACATCCTCGGCGCAGTCCGGGAGGGCTTCCAGCACCTTGCGGAAGGCGGAGTCGGCGCCCCAGGCGTCGCCCCGATACACGTAGTAGCGCCCGAGGTAGTACCACGCCCCGGGGTTGTCACCCTGGTTCTTCTCGAGGATGGCCTCAGTGAGGACCCTGTGTGCCTCATCCAAGCGGCTCTCTCGCCGCCCCGGGTCGTCGGTCTCCACCGCGATTCTCAGGTGGTTGGTGGCCCCGGTGACGAGAAAGTGGCCTGACCTGACCCGGCAGGGGTTCTGAGGCCCTTGCCACTCCTCCTGGCCCTGGGCCGGTGGAGCGAGAAAGGCGAGACAGAGCATCGTGATCGGGAGGGCGAGACGTGGCGGCGCGCGCATGGGTGATCCCCCTCGTTGAGGTCGATCTGATGCCGTATACGGAGAGAGATAACGCGCTGGTCGCGGCGGGGCAATCGGAGAGAATGCCCGGGTCGGGGCCTACGATTGATCCAGGGTCTGTCGCACCCGGCGGAGCAACTCGCCCAGGACCCACGGCTTCTGGAGTACGGTCAGACTGGGATCGAGTTGCTCTCGCGCCTGCTCCTCGCGGCCGGTGTATCCGCTGGTCAGCATGAACCTGGTGGTGGCTCCCTCCTCGCGGAGCGCCCGGTACAGCTGGCCGCCGCCCAGCTTGGGCATCACCAGGTCGGAGATGACCAGATCGATCTCCGCCCCGCGGGCGCGGAACAGCTCCAGGGCCTCCTGACCGTCGGTGGCCACCAGCACCCGGTAGCCGTAGCGCTCCAACACCCGCTTGGCGGACCGCCGCAGCGTGTCCTCGTCTTCCACCAGGAGGATCGTCTCTTCGCCACCGGGTGCACCGGCGAGGGACTCGCGGTCTCTGAGGGGATGCGCCTCCTCGGGGACGACGGGGAAGTAGAGCTGCACGGTCGTACCCTGCCCCACCGCGCTGGTGACGGATACATACCCCCCGTGCTGTTTCGTGAGGCCGTACACCATGGCCATCCCCAGGCCCGTTCCCACCCCGGGGGCCTTGGTGGTGAAGAACGGCTCGAATACCCGGTTGCGGGTCTCCTCGTCCATTCCCACGCCGGTGTCCCGCACCGCTATCCGGATATAGCGCCCCGGGGTGATCCACGGCTGGCTGGCACGGATGACGTCGTCCACATCGCAGTCCTCGACCTCGATGCGCAGCACGCCGCCATCGGGCATGGCGTCCCGGGCGTTGGTGGCGAGGTTGAGCAACATCTGCTCCACTGCGCCGGCATCGGCCGCTGTGGCGCTCACAGGCTCATCGGCAGCGAGGCGCACGCGGATGTCCTCCGGCAGCACGCGTCGCAGCATGGTCGAGAGGTTCGTCACGACACGGCCGAGGTCCGTGGGCACCATCTGGAGATCGGCGTGGCGGCTGAATCCCAGGAGTTGCCGCGTCATCGTGGCAGCCTTGCGAGCCGCGTCCTGGATGTCCTGCACCTCCGGCAGCAGGTCGTTCTGCTGTGACTCGAACGCCCCTGCCACCATCTGGGCGTTGAGCGTGATCACCGAGAGGAGGTTGTTGAAGTCGTGGGCGATGCCGCCGGTGAGCTGCCCGATGGCCTCCATCTTCTGTGCCTGGCGCAACTGCGCCTCGAGAGTACGTCGCTCGGTGACGTCTTCGACGAACATCTCGAAGCCCTCCAGCTCGCCGATCTCGTTGTGTATCGGCCGGCCGCTCAGGTGCACGGTGATCACGCGGCCGTCCTTGCGCTTCCACGCCACGTCCACTCCCTCGATCCGTCCGCGCCGGCGATACTCCGCCACGAGGCGCGACCGCTCATCCGGGTCGGCGTAGATGTCGCGCTCCATACTCACCTGGGTCAGCTCTGCCTGCGACTCGTAACCCAGAATCTCCACGAGGGCCGGGTTCACGGAGAGGAAGCGTCCCTCGGGGCTGGAGCGATAGATGCCGTAGTTGGCGTGCTCGACGAGCGCGCGGTAGTTCGCCTCCGACCGGACCAGGGTGTTCTCCACCCGCTTGCGCTCGGTGATGTCCCGCGCGAGGGCCACGGCATACTCTGAGCCGTCGAACTCCATGTAGTTGGTTACGATCTCGACGGGGATCAGTCGCCCGTCCTTGGCGCGATGCTGCGATTCCACCGTGACAGTGCGGTGCCGCTGCAGGTTCTCCCAGTACTCCACCCAGAGACGCTGTGGGAAGTTGGGATCGATGTCGCTCACCGTCATGTTGTGCAGCTCGTCCACGGTGTAGCCCAGGGCACGGCAGGCGGCTTCGTTGACGTAGAAGACCTTGCCGTCTGCCGTCATCCAGAACGCCGCATCTCCAATGGAGTCCACCGCGAACTGGGTCAGCCGCAGCGCACGCTCCCGCCCTTTGCGCTCGGTGATGTCCAGGGCAAGTCCGATGCACCCTATTACGCCGCCCCCGCGATCCCGCAGCGGCTCCACGAGGACTTCGTAGACGTTGCCCCGCCACTCGAAGTCGTACGACACGGGCTCGCCGGCGAGAGCACGCCGGTGCGCCGCGATGGGCTCGAACTCCGGATCATCGGTGCGGAAGTACTCGAACAGCGTCACGCCGACTGTCTCGCCGGGCTTCAATCCCAATCCCTTGAGACCGGCGCCACCGGAGGAGGTGAACCGCAACTCCTGATCGGTGGTCCATAGGACCGCGGGGACCTGTCCCACCACGAACTGGAGTTGGGCCTCACTGCTCAGCCGCGCGGTCTCCACCTGCTCCTGCTCAGTTATGTCCTCGAAGATTTCCAGTATGGCCGCTCGCCCTTCGTAGCGCATGCCCGCATGGTGGATCTCGAAGCTGCGGCCGCCGAGCACCCCGTCGCTCACGGTCGTCGCCGTCTGCCCCTCTTCCAGGCCTTGCCGCAGGGGACACTGCACACACTGGGTGCGGTCGTCGCGATACACGTCCCAGCACTTCTTGCCGACGGCATCTTCCCCGAGCTCCCGTGCCTGGCGCTCGCTGAGGAAGAGCAGCGTGCCGTCCTCGGCGACGATGTCGAACCCGAACGGGAGAGCCGCCGCGAGCGTGTCGCCCAACGGCCGGGGAGCTTTGCGCTCGTCTTGCCTCTCACGGCCCTTGGTTGGCCTGTCCGACAACGGCTTCTCCTCCTAGAACTCGCCTGGGGCGACGTGGGCCACTGAAGGCACCTATGACAGGGTATGTATCGGCGTTTCCGTTTCGATGGCAGTGCAGACGATGGGTCCAACTCTAGGCAAAGCAGCGTCTTCCGCCGTGACGTCCGCTACAACCTGGCAGCGCATCTCCGATCGGATGAACATGGCGCCCTGTATTGGGGCAACTTGTTGTGGGTCTGTCCGTTAGGTCGCCTCAGCGGATGGCTTACGAGGTGCTGCTCGCGAAAGGGGGTGACGGATTCAGCAACGGAGGGTCAGGCCCGCCCGGCCCAACATCTTTCTGTGGCGAGTCAGCCCGCGGCCTGGTGGAGACCGCGGGCTGGAGCGCAGAGCGGGCGACCGGATTCGAACCGGCGACGTCCAGCTTGGGGAGCCTGTGGTGGGGGCGCAGGCTGCTCAGTCCCAGGTTCCACTCAACCGGCGTCGGGCCAGGAAAACTGGGCGGTTCCAGCTATCAGGCCCTGGTCTCTAGCGGTCCAGGAATTCACCGAGGGGGGTATGGGGGGGAACCTCGCGGCGGGGCTTCTACGAACGGCCGCTCAGATGTTCGCAATGATTCTCTGGCAAGGAGGCCGCGCCTTCACGGAAGCCCCATGTTGTCGCGCGGCGCTCGGAAGCGCGGATGGTCTCTAAGGTCGTCGAACCATGGCTCCGAGTTGGTGATGGGGAGCCAGGGATCGCGCAACTCGTACGGTCAGGGTTGCACGCCCACTTCCTTGCAGGCAATCTCCACGGGTTCGGTGCAATACCGTCGAGCGGTGCAGAACAGAATGGTGCGGGGCCCAGGGGTCGAGAGGCCGCTCTGCCGACGCTTGGCGTGGGTCACCACCAATACGAGGGACTCATCGATGTACTGCCGCCATGTCGCCGCCGTCCTGACCGTCCCATTCGCTGCTCTGGTTCTGTCGGCTTGCAAGGAGACCGGCCCTGCCGAGGAAGCGTTCCTGACACGGTTTGGGGCCGCCGAGCGCGTTATCGCCATCGGAGACCTACACGGGGATCTGGAGGCCGCCCGGCAGGCCCTTCGCCTCGGAGGGGCCATCGACGCAAATGACCAGTGGATCGGAGGCGATCTCGTCGTAATCCAGACTGGTGACATCCTTGACCGGGGCGACGAGGAGGAGGCTGTGATCCGGCTGTTCCAGCGACTCCAGGAGGAAGCGGAACAAGTGGGTGGGGCGGTTCACGTACTCAACGGGAATCACGAACTGATGAACGCGTATCATGATTTTCGGTACGTCACACCGGATGGTTTCGTCGACTTCGAAGACGTGGCGGTGGTCGACGCAGCCGACTCCCTCCTGGCTTCCCTGGAACCGGATCAGAGAGCCAGGGCAGCGGCCTTCGTTCCCGGTGGCCCGTTCGCCCGTCTCTTGGCTCAACAAAACACCGTCGTCATCGTGGGGAACAGTCTCTTCGTGCATGGCGGCATCCTACCCGAGCACGTGGACCGCGGTCTGGACCGTATGAATGAGGAGATCCGAGCGTGGCTCCGTGCGGAGGCCCCGCAACCCTTGTGGATCCGAGGCGACCGAAGCCCAGTGTGGACCCGACTGTTCTCTGGCGAGCCGAACGTCGAGGCATGCGACACGCTGAGTTCGGTGCTGGATCGCCTCGAGGTAGAGCGAATGGTGGTGGGGCATACGGTTCAGCGCACCGGCGTGACGTCCTTCTGTGGGGGCCGGGTTTGGTGCATCGATGTCGGCATGGCTGCCCACTACGGCGGGCGCCCCGCGGTTCTCGAGATCCGCGAAAACGAGGTTCGCGGGCTACGCTGAGTTAACCCCGCTTGTCGGCGAAACTCGTTCACTCAACTCATGGAGGTCAAGGGTTTTCATGAAGCCAAACCCAGGAAGAGCGGAAGTCCCCTCCTGGGTTGGCCTTAGCCTTCTGTTATCTAGAGCGGGCGACCGGATTCGAACCGGCGACGTCCAGCTTGGGAAGCTGGCATTCTACCCCTGAATTACGCCCGCTTGGGGGGGAGTATGCTCTCCCCCCGGTAACGCGTCAAGCGGGGTGTTGCGCTACTCGCCCACCGTGTACCGCGCCGCGACGATCTCCTCGCCTGCGGCGGTGAGCGAGAACGGCGTGGCCCCGCCGCCTTCCAGCGTGAGGCCTGCCACGCTCTCGGTTGCCAGTACGTTCCCCACCCCGTCCAGGAACTCGAAGGTGATCGTCGGTACCTGGGTCGGCTCCAGGCGGGCGTTCACCAGGCGGCCTTCGACCGCAAACCCTCCTTCGACCTCTTGGAGGATGTCCATCTCGACATCGAACGTCATGGCCTCTATCTGCTGGAGGGTGGACAGCGTTGGCTGCTGCTTGCGTTGCAGCTGGTACGCCGCCGCGAGGCGCTGTGCGGCGCCCTCCATGGCCTCGGCTGCCTGGTGCTGCTCCTCCTCCGAGAGGCTGTCGTCCTCGGCGATGGCGAGGTAGCAGTTGGCCACGTTGTAGAGCGCCGGACGGAAGTACGGGTTCTTCTCGAGCCCGGCCTCGAAGGCGCGGGCCGCGACCCCGAAGCGCTCGACTACGAACAGCTTCTCGCCCGCTTGGAACAGCTGGATTGCTTGCATCTCCGCGGCGTTGTCCAGAATGCTGTCGTACAATGCCAGAGCGCGATCGGTGTCTCCGGCTTGGGCATAGGCCTGGGCGAGTCCCGTGAGGCCGTCGGGGTCGGCGGGATTGAGCTCGCGGTACTTCTGATAGTACACCGTGGCGGAGTCCCACTGCTCCAGCATGCCGTGGATCAGCCCCGCGTTGAACACCGCTACGAA
>JBDHDE010000001.1:0-122030 GCA_039591655.1 Gemmatimonadota bacterium | reverse complement strand
GATGCGCTGGGCCGCACGGTGCGGGCAGCGCAAGAGGTGCCGACCCTGGAGCCGGAGCCCGGGGCAACGGTGCCCACCACCGTCGACATCGAGCTGCAACGCTACATCGCCGAGCGCTTCCCTGCCGATCGGCGCGGCGCTGTGGTAGCTCTCGACCCGCGCTCCGGAGCGGTATTGGCCCTCTACTCCGCACCGAGCTACGACCCCAATGCGTTCATCGGCGGGTACGATCCAACGCAGTGGCGTGAGCTGTCGCAGTCGGAGGATTTCCCGTTCTTCAATCGTGTCATCCAGGGGCGCTACGCGCCCGCCTCGCCCTGGAAGCTCGCGGTTGCGGCTATGGCGCTGGAGCGCGGGATCGTGAGCATGGAATCCCACATGGGCCTGCCGTGCTCAGGAGGCATGCGCTACTACAACCGTTACTTCCGGTGCTGGCGCTCCGAGGGACACCACTCCTGCGACGTCTACTTCTATCAGCTGGGATTGAAGCTGGGTCTCGACAACCTGCTGCAGGGCGCCGCCACCCTGGGATTCCGTGAGCGCTCCGGCATCGACCTGCCGAACGAGAACCGCCCCCAATTCCCGCCATCCACCGAGTATTACGATGAGCGATACGGCCCCCGGGGGTGGACCAACGCAGTCGCCCTGAACCTGGCGATCGGACAGGGCGAGAACGCACAGACCCTGGTCAACATGACGCGGTTCTATGCCATGCTCGCCAATCGGGATGGGGGAGCGCCCGAGCCGCGGTTGGTGACGGGAGACAGGGGCGGGTTACGGCGGCTGGGGCTCTCCCGCGCCGACCTGGACGGCCTGCGGGAAGCGCTGCTGGCCGTGGTCGATCGCGGCACGGCCGCCGGCGCACAGATAGCGGATCTCCGCATCGCCGGCAAGACAGGCACCGCGCAGAACCCTCACGGTCCCGATCACGGGTGGTTCATCGCCTTCGCGCCGGTGGATCATCCGCGGATCGTCGTCGGCGCGGTGATCGAGTTCGCAGAGCACGGCTCGGCGGTGGCGCCCCTCGTCACGCGGGTCATCGCGCATCACTTGCTGGGTCCGGACGCCGTGCCGGCCCCGTCGCGAAGGCCGGAGCTGCAGATGCCCGCCGACTCGGCCCCCGAGCCGGTGCCGATCCTCCCGGACACCACACTCTTCAACCGTCGGCCGCAGGGCGACGCAACCGGTGCGGAGCAAGGGACTCGATAGACCCCTGCTGGGCGTCACGGGTACGCTCTTGGTGCTCGGCCTGCTCACGCTGTACTCGGCGGGGCAGACCGACTTCCCTACGCTGGCGACGGATATCTGGCAGCGTCAGTTGATGTGGGTGGGCTTCGGAGTATTGGGAGCGGTCGTCGCATTTCGGCTCTCGCCCCGGGTGCTCGATTGGGCCTCACCCCTTGCCTACGCCGTCGCCATCACCCTGCTGGTCATCACGCTTTTCTTCGGGACCGGCGCGGGGACGGCCGCCGGAACGAACTCGTGGCTCGCCATTGGAGGAGTGCGCATCGGTCAGCCGGCGGAGTCCGCCAAGCTCGCCACCATTCTGATGCTCGCCCGATACGTGGCCGCCCGGCGGGAGGCTCCAGAGACGCTCGGTGAGCTGATGCCGCCCGTGATCATCGCCTGTATTCCGTTCGTGCTGATCGGGCTCCAGCCGGACCTGGGCAGCGCGCTGGTGTTCCTGGGGATCCTCGTAGCGACGCTCTTCTGGATCGGGGTGAAGCCGCAACTCCTGTTGCTCCTGGCATCTCCGCTGATCAGTCTCCTGCTCGCGTTCTCCACGGTCTCCTGGGGCATTTGGATCGTGGTGATCAGCTTGGTGCTGCTGTGGGCTCGGCCGTACCTGCTCGAGGGGTTGGTGGTGTGGCTGGCTAACGTGGCCATGGGCGTGATCGCCCTGGAGCTGTGGCAGAGGCTCGCACCCTACCAGCAACACCGGCTTCTCTCATTCATGAACCCCGAGCTCGACCCCCGGGCGACCGGGTGGCACATCATCCAGTCGAAGGTGGCAATCGGCTCGGGTGGTGTGGTGGGAAAGGGGTTCCTCGAGGGGAGCCAGAAGCGACTGGCGTTCCTCCCGGAGCAGCATACCGATTTCATCTTCTCCGTAGCGGGGGAGGAGTTCGGGTTCCTCGGCGTGCTGCTGGCCCTCGGCCTGTTCGTGGCGCTCCTCCTGGTGCTGCTCAGGATCGCCCGGCGAGCAACGGATCCTTACTCATCCGCCATCGTGATCGGCATCGGCGGCATGCTCCTCACCCACGTGCTGGTCAACGTCGGCATGACCGTGGGCCTCATGCCGATAGTCGGCATTCCGCTGCCGTTCTTCTCGTACGGCGGCTCCTTCCTGATCACCTGTCTCTTCGCCGTGGGCCTCGCCCTGAGGGTCGCGTGGGAGTCCCGGCTCTCGGGATACGCAGACGTGTCGGGGGAGTGGCGTGGGGTCTAGCGCGCCGCACGTGGCCCGGCGAGATTGACGGATGGCTTGGTTTCGCAAAGACCGAAAGTCACGAACCGCGTCGCGCGAGCGGCGCGAGATCCCGCCCGACGCCTGGGTGAAGTGCGAGAGCTGCAGCCACGCCGACATTCGGCAGAACTTCGAGCGCGCCCTGCAGGTGTGCCCCTCATGCGGCTATCACCGCAAGATCCCCGCGAGACGCTACGCCGAGATCCTCACGGATCCAGGGAGCTTCGTCGAGCTGTTCGACGATTTGCGCTCGGCCGACGCTCTGGAGTTTGAGGGATACACGGACCGGCTGGCCGCCGCCAACCGGAAGACGGGATCCACCGAAGCGATGATCGCCGGCCACTGCACCCTCATGGGCGACGAGCTCAACCTCGGGGCGATGGAGTTCGGGTTCATGGGAGGCTCGATGGGCTCGGTGGTGGGTGAGAAGGTGGCGAGGTTGGTGGATCGGAGCCTGGAGCGCTCAGCTCCGCTGGTGATCGTGTCGGCGTCAGGCGGCGCCCGCATGCAGGAAGGGGTGCTCAGCCTGATGCAGATGGCGAAGACGTCGGCGCTCATGGCCCAGCTGAGGGAAGCGGGGATCCCGTATCTCTCGGTGCTGACCAACCCGACCACCGGCGGCGTCTCGGCGTCCTACGCCATGCAGGGCGACGTCAACATCGCGGAGCCCGGAGCGGTGATCGGGTTTGCGGGACCCCGCGTGATCAAGCAGACCATCGGGCAGGATCTCCCCAAGGGATTCCAGACCGCCGAGTTCCTGGTGGAGAAGGGGATGGTGGACGCGGTGGTGCCACGGGGTGAGCTGCGCGATACCATTGGGCGGCTGCTCCGCATGATGCGGGGGCGGGACGCGGCGGAGGCCTGAACCTGAAGCTCACCTTCGAGGAAGCCGTCCGCTTCCTCTTCCCACGTAGCGCCGGCAGTTCGAAGTGGTCACTGGGACCGACCCGGTCGCTGTTGCAGCGTCTGGGCCGGCCGGAGCGTCACTTCGACGCGATCCACATCGGCGGGACGAACGGCAAGGGCTCTGTGGCGGTGCTGGTCTACGAGGCGCTGCTGGCCGCTGGAATCCGGGCGGCGCTCTACACCTCGCCCCACCTGGTGGACGTCAGGGAGCGCATGGTCGTGGACGGCAGGGCCATCACCCCGGAGGCGTTCGCGGCGTGGACCGCCCAGCTGCAGCACGACGTGGAGCACTCGGGGGCGAGCTTCTTCGAAGCCACGACGGCCATCGCATTCGCCGACTTCGCAGCCCGCGGCGCCGAGGTGGCGGTGATCGAGGTGGGACTCGGGGGGCGGCTCGACAGCACCAATGTGGTGACGCCCGTGGTGAGCGCCGTGACGAACGTAGGCCAGGACCATGCGGAGTACCTGGGTGAGTCCCTCGAGGGCATAGCGCGGGAGAAGGCCGGCATTGCCAAGGCGGACACACCATTCGTGGTGGGGGAGGCAGATGCCGCCCTCGCAGCAGTGCTCAGACGGACCGCGGAGGAAGCGGGCGCTCGGGTAGTGATGCTGCCGGCGGACGCTACCTATGCAGGGCCCCTAGCGCTGCGCGGCGCGCATCAGCGGCGCAACGCCGCCCTGGCCGAGGCGGTGCTTGCCGCGCTGCCCGAGGGCCTGTGCGTACCGCCAAGGGCCGTCCGTCGGGGCTTCGCCGCGGCGCGACTGCCGGGACGGTTTGACTGCCGGGGAAAGTGGATCTTCGACGTGGCCCACAATACCGAGGGGACCGCGACGCTGCTGGATGCGCTGGCGCAGATGGGCCCGCCGCGACCCGTGCACGCGCTGGTGGGAATCCTGCGGGACAAGGAATGGCCGCAGATGCTGCGGCAAGTTGCCGCTCGGGTGGACCGGCTGTGGGCCACCGTCCCACCCAGCGCGCCGCCGGAGCGCGCGTGGGATCTCGCTGCCGTGCGCCGCGCCGCGCCCGCCGCGATCGTCGAGGCCGACTTCGAGCAGGCCCTGGCGGACGTGCAGCGAGGTGCCGCCACCGTGGTGGTCACGGGCTCGTTTCACACAGTGGGAGACGCCGTGGCGCGCTTGCCCGGATTCGCTCCGCTCCGGTAGATTGCTCCATGCAATCCCAGTCGTTGCCCGGTTTTCGGGATTTCTATCCCGACGACGCGGCTCTCCGAAATCACATACTTGCTGTGTGGCGCAGTGTGGCCACGCGCTACGGGTTCGAGGAGTACGATGGTCCGCCCCTAGAGCCCCTGGAGCTGTACGTCGAGAAGAGCGGGCCGGAGATAGTGGAGCAGCTCTACAGCTTCGAGGACAAGGGTGGTCGGGGGGTCGCGCTGCGACCGGAGATGACGCCGACGCTGGCGCGGATGGTAGCGGCGCGGGCCCGGGCGCTCAAGAAGCCCATCCGCTGGTTCTCGGTAGGGCAGATGTTCCGCTACGAGCGGCAGCAGCGCGGCCGGCTGCGGGAACACTACCAGCTGAACATGGATGTGATCGGCGAGCCCGGCCCGGCAGCCGACGCCGAGCTAATAGCGGCGGCCGTCGACCTGTTGCGGGCGTTCGGTCTCACCGCGGCGGAGGTGCGTGCACGGGTGTCGGACCGAAAGGTGGCGCACGCCCTCCTCAGGGGACACGGGTTCGACGAAGACCAGATCGTCGTCGCGTACGCGCATATCGACAAGCTGGGTCGCGAGCCCAAGAACGCGCTGGTAGAGAGCCTGAGCAAACAGGCGGGAGTCTCGCCGGCGATGGCCCAAAGCGGCTTGAGCATCGGAGAGTGCAAGACGCTGGACGCGGTGGGGGAGGCCCTGGCCGCCTGCGGTAGCGAGGGCGCCGGGGCGCCTCTGGCCGAGTGCGTCGCCATGCTCGAGGCCATGGGCCTCGGGGATTTCGTGGATGTGGATCTCTCCATCGTGCGGGGGCTGGCCTACTACACCGGGATCGTGTTCGAGCTGTTCGACGCCGGACGCTCCCTCAGGGCGATCTGCGGCGGTGGACGCTACGACGGGCTGCTGGAGGCCCTCGGCGGAGTGGACCTCCCTGCCACGGGGTTTGCCATGGGCGACGTGGTGCTGGGTGAGCTCCTGAAGGAGCGCAAGGCCATGCCCGAGTGCGAGGAGCGGCTGGACGCGTTCCTGGTGGCCGTGACGGGGGAGGACATGGATCCCGTGCTGCGGCTGGCACACGAGCTGAGGGATGCCGGCCGGCGAGTTGAGTTCGCGCTCAAGCAGCAGTCCGTAGCCAAGCAGCTGAAGCTGGCGGCAGCGCGACCGGCGCGCTGGGCTGTTGTGGTGGGGCCCGACGAGCGTGCGGCCGGCACCGCGGTGGTACGGGACCTGGAGAGCGGCACCGAGGAGCGCGTCGCCTTCGCGAAGTTGGCGGAGTACTGCAAACAAGGAGCCTAGGACCGAGGGATGAGCGAGGAGCTGCGCATTACACCCCGGGCGGAAGATTTCAGTGCCTGGTACAACGACGTGATCATGCGGGCACGGTTGGCCGACTACTCGCCCGTGCGCGGCTGCATGGTCATTCGCCCGCACGGCTACCGCATCTGGGAGCTGATGCAGCAGTCCCTGGACGGCATGTTCAAGGAGACCGGGCACAAGAACGCCTACTTTCCGCTGTTGATCCCCCAGAGCTTCCTGGCCAAGGAGGCGGAGCACGTCGAAGGCTTCGCGCCCCAGACGGCCGTGGTGACGCAGGGCGGCGGCAAGGAGCTGGAGGAGCCGCTGGTGATCCGTCCCACGTCCGAGACCATCATCTACGCGATGCTGGCCAAGTGGGTGCAGAGTTACCGCGATCTCCCGGTGCTGCTCAACCAGTGGGCCAATATCGTGCGGTGGGAGATGCGCACCCGTCTGTTCCTGCGTACCACCGAGTTCCTGTGGCAGGAGGGCCATACGGCGCATGCCACCAAGCAGGAGGCGGAAGAAGAGACTCTGCTGATCCTGGACCTGTACCGCCGGTTCATGGAGGAGTGGATGGCGCTGCCGGTGGTGACCGGTGTGAAGACGGACTCCGAGAAGTTCGCCGGCGCCGTGCGCACCTATGCCTGCGAGGGGCTGATGCAGGACAACAAGGCCCTCCAGGCGGGCACCTCCCACTTCCTGGGGCAGAACTTCGCCAAGGCCTTCGACACGCAGTTCCAGACGCAGGACGGGCAGCTGGAGTATGTGTGGAGCACGTCCTGGGGGGTCTCCACGCGGCTGGTCGGCGGACTGATCATGGCGCACAGCGACGACGTCGGTCTGGTATGCCCGCCACGGCTGGCGCCGGTCCAGGTCGTGATCGTGCCGATCTGGAAGAACGATGCGGAGAAGGGCGAGGTGCTGGCTGCCGCCAACGGGCACTTGGAGGCTCTGTGCGCGGCCAAGCTGCGAGTCGAGCTGGACGACCGCGAAGGGATGAAGCCCGGCGCCAAGTACTACGAGTGGGAAGGTCTGGGCGTGCCGGTACGCCTGGAGGTCGGACCGCGGGATGTGAAGAAGGACCAGGCGATGCTGGCGCGGCGCACTGGCGGCAAGACGCCGGTGGCGACGGCGGGTCTCCTCGATGCCGTGTCGGGCGCCCTGGACGGGATCCAGGATGCCCTGCTGGACGCCGCGCGGGCACGGCGGGAGGAGAACTCGCTGCGTGGGGTCGGCAGGGAGCAGCTCATCGAGCTCATGGATGGGCCCGGCGGCTTCGCCTACGGCGGCTACTGCGGGGACGAGGACTGCGAGGAGGCGATCAAGCAGGAGACCAAGGCCACGATCAGGGCACTGCCCGACGAGGAGTTCCGCTCGAACCCGGCACCGGCCAATTGCGTGTGGTGCGGCAAGAAGGCGGTGACCGAGGCGGTGTGGGCGCGCGCCTACTGACGGAGCGCCCGGCGCTCGCCCAGGCGATCGCCCGCAGCGTCGGGACGCCGGTGTACGTCTACGACGCCGTGGAAATCCGGCGGCAGTATGAGGTCCTCGGCCAGGCGCTGGAGCCGGCTCCCCATCGCATCTACTACTCCGTCAAGGCCAACAGCAACCTGGCCGTCCTGGGCCTGCTGCGCCGCCTCGGGGCCGGGGCCGACATCGTGTCGGGCGGTGAGCTGAGGCGGGTCTTGCGAGCGGGCTTCACCCCGGGTGACGTGGTGTTCAGCGGCGTGGGCAAGACAGCGGCAGAGCTCGCCCAAGCCCTCGACGCAGCGGTCGGCGTCGTCAACGTCGAGTCGCACACCGAGCTGGAGGAGCTCGAGCGGGCGGCACGGGAGCGTGGCGTGGTGGTCCGGTTCGGCATCCGCGTCAATCCGGACGTGCCATCCGCCACGCACCCCTACACGCAGACCGGCGACAAGGACCGCAAGTTCGGCGTACCCCATGAGGAGGTCGTGCCCCTGGCGCGCTGGGGGCTGGAGCGGCCCGCCCTGGAGTTGGTGGGGGTAGGGATGCACATCGGCTCCCAGATCGGGGATGCCGCGCCGTACCGGGCCGGCGCCGAGCGCCTGCAGTGGCTCGTGGCTCGGCTCCGCGAGGAGGGCGTGACCCTGCGCCACGTAGACGTGGGCGGGGGGATCGGCATCCGCTATCTCCACGAGCCGGCCCTGACGGCCGAGGCCTTTGCCGAGGCGGTCCGTCCCCTGGCCGAGAGCACGGGTCTGCCCCTGGTGGTGGAGCCCGGGCGATTCCTGGTGGGCAACGCCGGCGTGCTGCTGACGCGGTGCCTCTACCGCAAGCGGGCGGGGGAGAAGGACTTCGTGATCGTGGACGCGGGCATGAACGACCTGTTGCGGCCCAGCCTGTACGGCTCCGGCCACGACGTGCAATCCGTCCCGGAGCACGGCGGGCCGCCGCCCGGTGCCGAGCAGGGCAGGGACTCCGGCAGGGCCCGGGCCGATGTGGTGGGGCCCCTGTGTGAGAGCGGCGACTTCCTGGCGCTGGATCGTGATCTGCCCGGTGCGGCACCCGGTACCCTCCTGGCGGTCCTGGGCGCCGGTGCGTACGGTTTCACTATGAGCTCGAGCTACAACTCACGGCCCCGTCCCGCCGAGGTGCTGGTGGAGGACGACCGGTGGGCCGTGGTTCGGGAGCGGGAGACGGTGGACGACCTGATGCGGGGCGAGCGGACCATGGAGGATCTGGCCGCCGGGGATTGGAGGGGAGAGCGGTGACCAGCCTTGCCAACGGGATCCTCATCCTCGATTACGGCTCGCAGTACACCCAGCTCATTGCCCGACGGGTGCGGGAGTCGCACGTCTACTGCGAGATCCAACCCCCGCCGGAGTCCCTAGATGAGATCACCGACCGGGTGCCCAAGGGGATCATCCTCTCGGGCGGACCGAGCTCGGTGTATGACGAGGGAGCGCCCCGGCTGGACTACGGGATCGCCGAGCTGGGGACTCCGGTCCTGGGGGTGTGCTACGGGATGTACCTGCTCGCCCTGGCCGCCGGCGGGACGGTGGAGGCCTCCGGCAAACGGGAGTACGGCCGGGCCGAGCTCGAGGTGGGGGACCCCGATACGCTGCTCGCCGGGTTCACGCCGGGGGAGCGGGTCCAGGTGTGGATGAGCCACGGAGACCGGGTAACGGCCGTCCCTGACGGCGGTGTCCTGCTGGGCTCCAGCAGCAACAGTCCCATTGCGGCCTTCGCCCTCCCCGGGCGAGGGCTCTACGGCGTGCAGTTCCACCCGGAGGTGCATCACACCCCTCGGGGCGGTGAGATCCTCAACAATTTCCTGTTCGAGGTCTGTCGCTGTAAGCCTGACTGGACGGCCGGTCACTTCATCGCGGAGCAGGTGGCCCTCATTCGCGAGACGGTCGGCCCCGAGCGCCGGGCCATATGCGGCCTCTCGGGGGGCGTCGACTCCGCCGTGGCGGCGGTGCTGGTGCACCGGGCCCTGGGAGACAAGCTCACCTGCATCTTCGTGGATCACGGCCTGCTCAGGCTGCACGAGGGCGAGCAGGTCGAGCGGGTGTTCCGCGGGCACCTCGGAATGGACCTGCGGGTGGTCGATGCGAGCGGGCAGTTCCTCAGCCGGCTCGAGAGCGTGGAGGATCCCGAGGAGAAGCGGCGTATCATCGGGCACACCTTCATCGACGTGTTCGAGGAGGCCGCCCGGGACGTAGGAGATGAAGTGGGGTTCCTGGTGCAGGGTACCCTCTATCCGGACGTGATCGAGTCGATTTCACCACGGGGTGGGCCGTCTGTCACCATCAAGACCCATCACAATGTGGGCGGACTGCGTCCCGATCTGCCGTTCGAGCTCATTGAGCCCCTGCGGGAGCTGTTCAAGGACGAGGTGCGCCAGGTCGGTCGGGAGCTCGGCTTGTCGCAGGAGATCGTGGGGCGGCATCCCTTCCCCGGGCCGGGACTCGCCGTCCGCATCCTGGGAGCGGTGACCCCGGAGTACCTGCGCATCCTGCAGCAGGCCGACGCCATCTACTTGGAAGAGATCACGGAGGCCGGGCTGTACGACGACATCTGGCAGGCCTTCGCGGTGCTGCTGCCGGTGCGCGCCGTGGGCGTGATGGGGGACTCGCGGACCTACGAGAACGTGGTGGCCCTGCGGGCCGTCACCAGCACCGACGGGATGACGGCCGACTGGTACCCGTTTCCCCCCGAGGTGGTGGGCCGGGCGGCGAGCCGGATCATCAACGAGGTGGAGGGGGTCAATCGGGTGGTGTACGACGTGAGCTCGAAGCCCCCCGCCACCATCGAGTGGGAGTAGCCCCCCTCCCTAGATGTTCTTCTCGTCCAGCAGCCCCAGGAACCCGTCGGGCGACTCCAGCTGAGCCAGCCGGTCCGGCACGTCCGCTTCCTTGGCGAACTGGGCGATCTTCCCCAGCACCGGCAGGTACTGGTTGGATACCTCCAGCGGCGGCGCCACGATGAGGAAGAAGTTGTGCACCGGCTTGTCGTCGATCGCCTTGAAGTCGACCCCGTCGGGCTTGCGCCCAAAGGCCACCCGAAGCCGGCTCACCACCAGGGAGCGGCAGTGCGGAATGGCGATGCCGCGGCCGATGCCGGTGGAGCCGAGATTCTCCCGTCGCTTCAGCATCTTGTACAGCATCGCCTCGGACTTCTCGTCGAGCTTGAGCAGTCCGATGAGCTCCTTCAAGATGTCGTCTTTCTCCGTGCCTTCGAGACCGAGCGTGATGGCGTCGGCGGAGAAGAAGTCTTTCAGTTGCATGGTATCGAGTATCGCTGTGACGAATTGGCCGAAACGTAACGGCGCGTCGCTCGGCGTGTCAAACAGCTAGTTGCCGCTCCTTCCGAGGTCCATTAAGTTCGCTTCTACCATGGCGTTTCCGTACCCAGTGCGCCATCGAGTGCCGCTATTCCTCGCCCCGATGGCGGGGATCTCGGAGCCGCCGTTCCGGCGCCTCTGTCGGTCGTTCGGCGCCGACGTCGTGGTCTCCGAGTTCCTCTCCTCCGAAGGGCTGCGCAGGGGTGTTAAGAGCGTGCACGACGGCGCCTACTTCACCGCTGACGAGCGACCCATCGGGATCCAGCTGTATGGCGCCGAGCCCGCGGCCATGGCGGACGCCGCCGCGCTGGTGATGAAGCACTACACCCCGGACTTCATCGACATCAACTTCGGGTGTCCGGTGAAGAAGGTCGTAAAGCGCAACGGCGGAGCGGGATGCCTCAAGGACCTGGGACTGGTGCAGGACATGATCCGCGCCGTCAGGGGGGCGGTGGACCTTCCCGTGACGGTGAAGACGCGCAGCGGGTGGAATGAAGCCACGCGTGACCCGGTGGAGATCGCGCTGCGGTGTCAGGACGCCGGCGCGCAGGGGCTCACGCTGCACCCGCGCACCCGCACGCAGATGTACGGTGGGAGCGCCGCGTGGGAGGAGATCGCCCGCGTGAAGGCGGCTCTCGACATTCCGGTGATCGGCAACGGAGACATCAGGTCGGCCGCAGACGCGCTTCGGATGTGGCAGGAGACGGCGTGTGACGGCATCATGATCGCGCGAGGATCGTTCGGCAACCCGTGGCTGTTTCAGCAGGCCCGGGCTCTCCTCGAGGGCCGCGTGCCGCGGCCGGAGCCCGGAGCCGCCGAGCGGTTTGCCGTTGCGCTGCGCCACGCCCGCCTGCAGGTGGAGATCCAGGGCGACACGCGACGCACCGCCATCGAGTTCCGCAAGCACCTCGGCTGGTACACGCGGGGTCTGCCGGGTGCGGCGGCCCTGCGGCAGCGGCTGCACCAGATCGAGTCGATGGCGGAGATCGAGCGCGTGTTCGAGGCCTACCTGGCGCCATCTAGGGCCGTCGGGTGACCAGAGAGCGAATCGCCGATCTACTGCTCCAGGTCGCGGAGGGCGCCATCACTCCCGAGGACGCTCTGGAGCGCCTGCGCCATTTCCCAATCGAAGAACTCCCTTATGCCCAGGTGGATCACCTGCGGCCGCTGACGCAGGGGTATCCGGAAGTCGTGCTGTGCGAGGGGAAGACGACGGACCAGGTGATCGGCATTTGTGACTCCCTGGCGTCGGCGGCGGGCACCTTCCTGGCCACGCGGGCGGATGCAGCGGTGCGTGAGGCCCTCGCGGCCCGCCACCCCGGGGCGGAGGTCAACGAGTTGGCGCGGACGGTGCACCTGCCGGGGGATCAACCGCCTCAAGCGACGGGGCGGGGCACCGTCCTGGTGGTCACTGCCGGCACCAGCGACCTGCCCGTGGCCGAGGAGGCAGCCGCCGTGGCTCGGGCCATGGGGAACCCGGTCCAGGTCCTGGCCGATGTCGGGGTGGCAGGGATCCACCGCTTGCTGAAGCACGCCGAGTTGCTTAGCGGCGCCGCGGTCGTCATTGTAGTCGCGGGCATGGACGGGGCGCTGGCCAGCGTCGTGGGTGGCCTGGTGCGGGTTCCGGTGATCGCGGTTCCCACCAGCGTGGGTTACGGGGCCGCGTTCGGAGGGGTGTCGGCTTTGTTGGCGATGCTGAACTCCTGTGCGTCTGGGGTGGCCGTGGTGAACATCGACAACGGCTTTGGTGCTGCGGTCGCCGCTTCGCGCATCAACCACGGGGCGTCATGAGTATTTGGCTCTTTCTGCTGGGTGTAATCGTGGGCGTCGCGCTGGGTGCCGTCGGCCAGGCATGGTGGCTGCGCCGCCGCATGCGGCAGGCCGGGCCCGATCTCATCCCAGCCGACGCACCTCACGTGGTGGACCTCCTGCGGCGGGCCCACGGGGCCATCGCCGCCTGCCTGGTGCTGCCGGACGCCGATCCGCTGCTTGCCACTGGAGAGACACGTCCCCCCGCTGCCGTGCTCGACCGGGCCATCGCGACGGCCCGTCTCTCCCTCATGGACGGTCGGGAACATGTGGTGCGGGAGGGCAACGTCATCGTCGCCGTGGGCGACGGGCACCATGGTGGCGCCGTGGTGCTGGCGTTCGACGCGGCGGGTCCGGCGGATGTGCACGCGGTCTCCGCAGACCTGCGCAGCTTCCTGGCCGAGCTCAAGGTCGAGCGGCGCCGCGAGTTCGGAGCGCTGGGCGACATTGCATCGGCGCCTGATTGGATCGCCGCCGGCTCCGAGTCGGTGGAGGCGCTGGCCTTCGGTCTGTGCGAGTCGGTGCGGGCGGTCGCGGGGCGCCCCGCGGCGGTGGTGGTGCGAGATCCATCGGTGCCGCAGGCCTCCGTGGTGGCCGTCTCCCACACCGCCGACCGGCGGCTCCTGGGGATCAGTGTTACGGCGGACTCGGCGGTGGGCCGCGCCTGCTCGGGTGATATCCCGGTGGCCGGCGGCTCGGCCGGCGAGTTGTTCGGCACGGAGCGCTCCGACCGGCGGCGCGGGGTGGAACCCGCCATCGCCTTCCCGCTGCGGGACGGTCCCGAGGGGGTGGGCGCGCTGGTGATCTTCGGACCACCCGAGAGCCTGGAACCCTCGGCGCGGGAGCGGGTCACCGGTTACGCCGTGGACGCCGGCCCGCGGCTCGCCCATGCCATGCAGGTGCGGGTGGCGGAGAGCCGGGCGGAGACCGACGAGCTCACCCGGCTGCCCAACCGCCGGTCCCTGGATCACGCCTTGCGGGACTGGGGGCCTGGCGAGGCGGGGGCGCTCCTGTGCGTCGACCTGGACTTCTTCAAGCACGTGAACGACTCCCACGGCCACGCTGCGGGGGATGCCGCCCTCAAGCACCTCGCCCGCATCTTCCGCCGGGCGCTGCGCGACGGGGATGTGGCGGCACGGATCGGCGGGGAGGAGTTCGCCATCTGGCTGCCCAACACGCCGCTGGCCCCGGCCCTCGAGGTGGCCGAGCGGATCCGGGCCGCCGTGCAGGCCTCCGCGCTCCCGTGGGCCGGCCAGGAGCTCAAGCTCACCTGTTCGGTGGGCGTGAGCGCGTTCCCCGAGACCGTGAGCGACCCGGGCAACCTCTTCACGGCGGCGGATTCGGCCCTGTACCAGGCCAAGGCCGCGGGCCGCAACCGGGTGAAGGCAGCCGAAGGTACGGGAAGCCGCTCGCGGCGCTGAGCCCTGGCGTTTGTCAGGGGTTCGGGATTGGGCTAGAATTAGGGAGCACCGGAAAGGGGGCGACTGGCTTCGACGGGTCTAGTGATGATCTCGCTGCGTGTCCAGGGTTCCAGTGACCTGGTCAACCCACTGGGAACACACAACTGCCAACACTGACTTGGCTTTGGCTGCGTAAGCTCTGCTTAACGCACCTGCCCGTGTAGCAGCTCGCTCGAGGCGGCGCGCGGGTATCGGAAAATCGAGCTGGCGTGGTCTGCCGTCTCCCCAGGCCGCGTGAGACTACAGGGAGGCTCGTCTGCCGGTTTGGCCGGCCGAGCGCCAGCCGGTAGAGACACGAAGCCCGGCCTACGCACGTAGAAGCGGTTTCGGATCGAGGCTCGGACCGGGGTTCGATTCCCCGCGCCTCCATCACAAAGAGGGCCCGGCGGCAGCTGTTGCCGTCGGGCCTTCGCGCTCATGTGGAAACCTGGATAGATCTTAAGTGAGGCTCCGGTGCGAACGGATACCGGCAGATGTAAGGGCATTCACTTTAACATGATACGGACGGCACCGAAGGTGATACTTGAGATCGGTTAGAAGCTGCTTGATGCCCCAGCCTTAGTGTGGAAAACCCGTGGCCCGGGCAGCGCCCTGCGGGGCGCCCAGGCACCCCGGACTCAGTCAGGTGCTCTACGTCCGCCGCTGCGGCAGTGTGTCTGCCAGGCGTCCGGAGCCCCTGGCTGGCGGCCTCAGGCGTCGCCCAGGGCTGCCTGTGCGGCAGCCAGCCGGGCGATGGGCACACGGAAGGGGGAGCACGACACGTAGTTGAGGCCGGTTTTGTGGCAGAACACCACTGACCGGGGGTCACCGCCGTGCTCGCCGCAGATCCCGATCTTGAGTCCCGGATTGAGGCCCCGGCCGCGCTGCACCGCTGTCTCCACCAGTCTGCCGACCCCCCCCTGATCCAGGGTCTGGAAGGGGTCGTCCTGCAGGATTCCCGCTTCCTGGTACAGCGGCAGGAACCGTCCGGCGTCGTCCCGGGAGATCCCCAGGGCGGTCTGGGTCAGGTCGTTGGTGCCGAACGAGAAGAACTCGGCGAGCCGCGCGATCTCGTCTGCGGTCACACAGGCCCGCGGCACCTCGATCATCGTGCCCACCAGGAACTCCACCTGGCGGCCACGCTCGGCAAATACCTCCTCGGCCACCCGGCGCACCAGGTCCGCTTGGTGCTCGAGCTCCTCCACGTGGCCCACCAGCGGGACCATGATCTCCGGGTGGACCTCCACGCCGGCCGCAGCGGCCTCGCAGGCGGCCTCCAGAATGGCCCGGGCCTGCATCTCGGTGATCTCGGGGTAGGTGATGCCGAGGCGGCAGCCACGATGCCCCAGCATCGGATTGGACTCGGCGAGGGCCTCAATCGTACGGTTGAGACCCTCCGGAGCGACCCCGGTTGCCCGGGCTAGCTCGGCGATCTCCTGCGGTTCCCGGGGCAGGAACTCGTGGAGCGGCGGGTCCAGCAGCCGGATCGTGACCGGGAACCCGTCCATGGCGCGGAAGATCCCGATGAAGTCTTCCCGCTGCATCGGCAGGAGCTTGCCCAGGGCGCGGCGCCGCTCCTCCTCGGTTGCGGCCAGGATCATCTCCCGCATGGCGAGAATGCGGTCGCCCTCGAAGAACATGTGCTCCGTGCGGCACAGGCCGATCCCCTCGGCGCCGAACTCCCGGGCCCGGGCTGCATCGTGCGGGGTGTCCGCATTGGCGCGCACCCGCAGGCGGCGGAGCCCGTCTGCCCACTGCATGAGGCGCGCGAAGTCCTCGCCCAGGGTGGGCTCCACCAGGGCGGTCTTGCCGAGGATGACCCGGCCGGTGGAGCCGTCCAGCGTGATCCAGTCCCCCTCCTTCACCGCTGTGCCGTCGACCTGGAAGACCTGGCCGGCTTCGTCCACGTTCAGGTCCTTGGCGCCGGCCACGCAGCATTTGCCCATGCCGCGGGCCACGACGGCGGCGTGGCTCGTCATGCCGCCCCGGGAAGTGAGGATGCCGCGGGCGACGGCCATCCCGTGGAAGTCGTCGGGGCTCGTCTCCCGGCGCACCAGGATGACCTCCTCACCCCCGGCGGCCAGGGTGGCGGCCCGGTCGGCGTCGAACACGGCCTTGCCCACTGCGGCGCCGGGGGAGGCGGGCAGCCCGGTGGTGAGCACCTCGAGGTGGGCGTCGGGATCCACGCCCGGGTGAAGCAGCTGGTCCAATTGGGCCGGGTCGACCCGGGCGACCGCCGTGCCCTGATCGATCAGCTCCTCATCCACCATGTCTACGGCGGTGCGGACGGCGGCCCTGGCAGTCCGCTTGCCCGTGCGGGTCTGCAGGATGTAGAGCTTGCCGCGCTCCACCGTGAACTCGACGTCCTGCATGTCCTTGTAGTGCCGCTCCAGCGCCTCGCAGTAGCCCTCGAACTCGCGGTGCACCTCCGGCAGCCAGTCCGCCATGCGGTCGATGGGTTCGGGGTCGCGGATGCCCGCCACCACGTCCTCGCCCTGCGCGTTGGTCAGGAACTCGCCAAATACGTAGCGCGCCCCGGTGGATGGGTCCCGAGTGAACGCCACCCCGGTACCGGAGTCCTCGCTGACGTTGCCGAACACCATGGCCTGCACGTTTACCGCTGTCCCGAGGTCGTCCGGGATCCGGTGCACCCGCCGGTAATCCCGGGCCCGCCGGCCGTGCCAGCTGCGGAACACGGCCTCGATGGCGCCCCACAGCTGGGCCCACGGGTCGTCGGGGAAGGGATGCCCCATTTCCTGCTGCACGATCGCCTTGAACGACCCCACCAGGGCCGCGAGATCGTCGCCCGCGAGATCGATGTCGCGCTCCGTGCCCCGCTCGTGTTTCACCGCTTCGAGGGCCTGCTCGAAGGGGTCGCCGCTGGCTCGCGAGATCCCGTAGACGACGTTGCCGTACATCTGGATCAGCCGGCGGTACGAGTCGTACGCGAAGCGGCGATTGCCGGACTCCGCCGCCAGGGCCGCGGCGGCGCCGTCGTTCAGGCCCAGGTTGAGGATCGTGTCCATCATGCCGGGCATGGAGATCTTGGCGCCGGAGCGGACGGACAGCAGGAGCGGGCGGTCGGCGTCGCCGAACCGGCTACCCATGGCTTCCTCGGTGCGCGCCACGGCGGCCTCGACCTCGGCCCGCAGTCCGGGGGCCAGCTCGCCGTGCTCGAGGTACGCAACACACTGCCCGGTGGAGATGGTGAACCCGGGGGGAACCGGGAGGCCGAGGTTGGTCATCTCGGCCAGATTCGCCCCCTTGCCCCCCAGCACGTCCTTCATTCCGGCGTGCCCGTCCGCCTTACCGCTGCCGAACAGATAGACGTCCGCCATGGTGTCTCTCCCACCCTGTCTGCGCGTCTCTGAAGCTGGTGAACCGCCGTGAAGCGGCTATGAAGATTTAATCAATCAGCGCCGGCTCCGCCGCCCCGGTGGCCCGCTCGGGCACCGGCGTCGGGTAATCGCCCGAGAAGCAAGCGTGGCAGAAGCGGGCCGGGTCGCCGCCGCCGGCCCGGAGGGTGCCCTCGAGGGAGAGGTAGCCGAGGGAGTCGACTTCCAGGTGCTCGCGGATCCCGTCTACCGAGTGCTGGGCCCCGATGAGCTCGTCCCAGGTCGGCGTGTCGATCCCGTAGAGGCAGGGGCCGGTGATGGGCGGCGAGGCGATCCGCATGTGGACCTCGCGAGCGCCGGCCTGCCGGATCAACCGGATGAGGAGCTTGGACGTTGTGCCGCGGACTATGGAGTCGTCCACCACCACGACGCTCTTCCCCTCGATCACGTCGCGCACGGGATTGAACTTGATCCGGACCTTGGCCATCCGGCTGGCCTGCCCTGGGTTGATGAAGGTGCGGCCCACGTAGTGGTTGCGGATCAGTCCGTGCTCCAGCTTGAGCCCGCTCACCTCGGAGTACCCCAGGGCCATCGCGTTGGCGGAGTCGGGGACGGAGAACACGCAGTCGGCCGCCGGGGCCGGATGCTCCCTGGCCAGCTGTCGCCCCAGCTCCCGGCGGACCCGGTCGACGGACTCGCCGAACACGACGCTGTCGGGACGGGAGAAGTAGATCAGCTCGAACACGCAGCGCCGGTGCTGCTTGGGGGACAGGGACGGCAGGTCGGTAACCTCGCCATCCTCGATCTTGAGCCACTCCCCGGGCTGCACCTCCCGCACCGCGGTAGCGCCCACGATGTCCAGGGCGCACGTCTCCGAGCCCAGTACCCAGCCCTGGCGCAGCCTGCCCATCACCAACGGGCGGAAGCCCCGGGGATCCACGATGGCGTACAGGGTCTTACCGATGGTTAGGAGCAGGGTGTACGCTCCCTCCGCCCGCTCGATGGCGTCGAGGATCTGATCCTCCGGCTGCCGGGCCTCGGAGCGGGCGATGAGGTGGATCAACGCCTCGGAATCCGACGACGACTGGAAGATCGAGCCCTTGCGCACCAGCTCGTCCCGCAGCTGCCGGGCGTTGGTGAGGTTGCCGTTGTGCGCCAGGGCCAGCGGGCCCCCGTGATAGTTCACCACCGCGGGTTGTGCGTTGGCCAGCACCGAGCTGCCCGAGGTGGAGTACCGCGTGTGGCCGATGGCCAGCGATCCGGAGAGCTCGTCGAGCGCCGCCGGCGGGAAGATCTCGGAGACGAGCCCCATGCCCCGGCGGGCGTGAGGCAGGCCGTCGTCGTCGATGCTGATGATACCCGAGGATTCCTGGCCGCGATGCTGCAACGCGTACAGGCCCAAGTACGTCAGCTCGGCTGCGTTATCGAGTCCGCAGACGCCGAAGATTCCGCACATCGTTACGAGGGTGGTCGCGCGCCGTCGGGCAAAGCCTCAGCTGCCGACGCCACGCATGATCGACTTGAAGATGTTGATTACGCCCGCGTCCTCACGCCGCAGCAGATCCTCCGTCTCCCCGGCATCCAGCCACATGCCCGAGCAGTCGGGACAGCGGTCCACCTGGATGCCGTGGTAGTCCTGCGTGGTCAGATCGGCCCCGCACTTGGGGCACTTCATGTAGTGGCTCTTGCGCGAGGCCTCCTGGGCCTCGCGCTCGGCCCGCTGCTGGCCGGCCTTGATGATCTCGGCCGACTGCTTGGCGAAATACTCGTCTTCGTTCCGGCTGGGCTTGTCTGGCATCAGAGCTCTCCAGCGTCACCTTCCTCCAGGCCCGGCAATGTGGGCTCCGCCTCCCGGTCCGGAGGCGAGGACGAGATGCCGGCGTACGTATGGCCGAAGCCACGCACGATGGCGTCCACGACCTGATCGTCCTCCAGGAACACGACGTCGAACGTGCCACACGTGACCTCGCACCCGTTGCGGAAGTACAGGTAGGTGCGGCTTCCGACGACCCGCTCGGCCACCGCCATCCCCCACAGCGTCACGACCTCCATCCGTGTCATACCCGGCCGCACGGTTCCGGTGTCAGTGGGGAACCAGGGCTCGTCGACCAGTACCTGCGACGGCGCCTCATATCGCGCGGTCACCTGCCGGGCAGGGCGCTCCTGCGGCTCGGCGGCGGCCGGGGGTTGGGCAGCGGGTGCCGGCGCCCCGGTTTCCACGGGCGCCTGGGCCAAAGCCGTCGTGTCCTCGGCACCGGGCTGCGTCACCGCCGCGGTATCCACGGCGGCCGTGTCGGTCCCTCCCCGGTTCAGGAAGGGGATGCGCTGCGCTAGGGACGACACCTGGTCGCAGCCGGTTGCGGCAAGGGCGAGCATCGCAACGGCTGCCAGCATAGGCCTGTTCATCGCGTCCCTCCTGGTAAGCCTCGCCATATGGTCTGGATCAAAGATAGTAAACTCAAGCGGCTTAGTCACATACCGCGTCTAAGTCGGCGCCGCCGCCGGCCCTCCCCGGCATCCTGCACCAGGTAGGGCCCCTCCGCGGCCTCGGCTCCGGCATGAGGCTCCGGCTCCTCCCCGCGCTCCAGGATCCCCACCACGGCGGCCCGCAGCATGCCGTAGGTCACGTAGGTGATGCCCAGCGGGAAGAAGAAGATGTCACGGCTCCAGATGGCGAAGCCCACGAGCGTCAGGTTGATGGCCAGCCCCGACAGACCCCGCCGCGTTCGCACGCCGATGCGGGGCAGCTTGGCGTATTGGATGTTGCTCACCATCGCCAGGCTCAGGGCCAAGACCAGGAAGATCAGGATCTGATTCCACGGCAGGCTGGTCAGCTGTGCCCGGAAGAAGGTCGTCTGGGTGAATGGGTAGAACGTGGCCAGGGTCATCCCGGCGGCGGGAGAGGGCAGGCCGGTGAACGCGCCCTTCGGGCCCTCGTCCGTGTGGATGTTGTAGCGGGCGAGCCGCAGGGCCACACACACCACGAAGCCGTAGAGGAAGATCCAGGCGAACTGCCCCAGCGCCGCGAACTGCAGGAAATAGAGCAAGGTTGCCGGCGCCAGGCCGAAGCTGACGATGTCCACCAGCGAGTCGAGCTCAGCGCCGAACCGGGTACCCGTCTTGCTCATCCGCGCCAGGAGCCCGTCGAGCATGTCCAGGACGCCCGCGATCACGATCCACCACGACGCCAGGTAGAACTGGCCCTGGGCGGCGAGCACCATGGACCAGAATCCGAAGAACAGATTCGCCAGCGTGAAGATGCTGGGGACCACCACGATGGCCCGTCGCACCCGTCGTCGTCGTCGCACGCCGCGCGTCATGTCGACCACTCCGCGATGATCGTCACCCCCGCCGTTGTGCGGTGACCCGGCTCCACCAGCACGCTGGTTTCCGGGGGCACGAAGGTATCCACCCGGGATCCGAAGCGAATCAGGCCGAGGCGCTCCCCCTGCCTGACCCGGTCGCCTTCGGCAGCGTCCGTCACGATGCGCCGGGCGATGAGGCCCGCAATCTGCCGCACCAGTAGCGGCCCCCGAACGGTTCGTATGCCCACCGACATCTGCTCGTTTTCCTCGCTCGCCTTGTCCAGCGTGGCGTTGATGAACCGGCCTGGCCGATAGTGCCGATGGGCCACGGTACCGGCTACGGGGTATCGGTTCACGTGCACGTCGAACACGTTCATGAAGACCGACACCCGCGTCGCTGCCCCGCCCATGAAGCTGCTCTCGGGCGCCGTCCTGACCGCGACCACCCGGCCGTCCGCAGGCGCGAGAATCAGATGATCACCCCGTGGCCCGCGGCGCGCCGGATCGCGAAAGAACCAGGGGATCCACAGGGCCACCGGCGTCCACACCACGGCCGGCCAGATCCACCAACCGCCCCGCCAGGCCCCCAGGGCAACCAGTCCCACAAGGACGACAAGACCGGCCCCGATGAAGGGACGGCCTTCAGGGGCGATCCTCAGAGGTCCTCCGGGAGCTCCTCGCCGGTAATCCGATGATAGGCGTCCTGGTAGCGAATGCTTGTGGCCTGGATCACGTCCCCCGGGAGGGGCGGAGGCGGGGGATTTCCGTCCCACTCGCCGCGCTGCCGGAACTGGTCCAGGAAGTCGCGCAGGGGCTGCTTGTCGAAGCTGGGCTGCCCCCGGCCCTCCTGGTATTGGTCCACGGGCCAGAACCGCGAGGAATCCGGCGTGAGGACCTCATCGATCACCAGCAGCTCGCCGTCGTCGGTGTGTCCGAACTCGAATTTCGTGTCGGCGATGATGATGCCGCGCTCGATGCTCTCGGCGGCCGCCGTGCCGTAGAGTCGGAGGCTCAGGTCCTTCAGCCGCTCGGCAAGCTCGGGGCCCAACTCCTGCTGCATCCGAGCGAACGTGATGTTCTCGTCGTGCCCGCTCTCTGCCTTGGTGGCCGGGGAGAAGATGGCAGGCTCGAGTCTGGCGCTCTCCACGAGGCCCTGTAGCAGGGGCTCGCCGGCCAGCGTTCCGCTCTGGCGATACTCCTTCCAGGCAGAGCCCGATAGGTAACCCCGCACCACGCACTCGAACGGGATCGGCTGGGTGCGCCGGGCGAGCGTCGCTCTCCCGGCCAGCGCATCGCGATGGGGCTCAAGGGCCGGCACCCGCGCCACGATCTCGTCGGTGTCGGCGGTCAGGAAGTGGCTGGCGGTCACCGGTGCGAGGCGGCGAAACCAGTAGGCGCTCATCTGTGTGAGCACGGCGCCCTTGCGTGGAATCCCCTCGACCATCACCACGTCGAATGCGCTTATCCGATCGCTCGCGACGAGCAGGAGGGTCTCGTCGTCCACGCCGTAGACCTCGCGCACCTTGCCGCGACGCACGATGGGGAGGGGAAGGGCGCTCTGCGTGACCGGTGTCGAGCTCATACGCTTACCGTCGCTTCGTCGGGGACGTCGTAGGATGTGAGAGACGCCAGCACCTCCGCGACGGGGCCCTCCACGAGTTCCACGACCTGCTGCGGCGCCCGTCCCACGTAGCCGGCCGGGTCCAGCTCCTGCCGCAGGCGCTCCGGCGCGACACCGGCAAAGGCGGCGTCGGCTGCGAGGCGCTCCAACAGGTCGTTGGGCCCGCCCTCGGCAACGATGGCGCTCACCTCGCGACTGTGGCGCCGCATGACCTCGTGCAGCTCCTGCCGGTCGCCGCCGCTCTCCACTCCGAGCATCAACCACCGCTCGGTGGCCATGAACGGCATCACCTGTTCCACGTTCCGGCGGATGGTGGCCTCGCGGACCTCGAGGCCGGCCGCAACGTTGGTCGAGAGCACTAGAGCGGCGTCGGCGGCGAGGAACGCCTCCGGCAGAGCAAGGCGCCGGATCGCGCTATCGTCCAGTGTGCGCTCCAGCCATTGGGTAGCCGCGGTGTAGTGTGCGGTCTCCTGTTGCGCGAGTACGTAGCGGCCCAGCGCGCAGATTCGCTCGGCCCGCATCGGATTGCGCTTGTGAGGCATGGCGCTGGAGCCGATCTGGTCCGTCCCCGCCGGCTCCAGCACCTCGCCCTCGTGCTGCAGCAGTCGCAGGTCGGTTCCGAACTTGGCAGCCGACTGCGCCACGGCACTGAGCGCATCGAGCACGCGGCTGTCGAGCTTGCGCGTGTAGGTCTGGCCGGTCACCGCCAGGGAATGTTGGAAGCCGAAAGCCACCGCCACCCGCCGGTCCAACTCGCGCACCTTATCGTGGTCTCCGTGGAACAGCTCCAGGTAGCTCGCCTGCGTGCCGGTGACGCCCTTGCAGCCCCGGAACGGGAGCGTCGCGACGAGGTCGCGGAGCGCCTCCGCGTCGAGCATGAAGTCCTGGAGCCACAGCGCTCCTCGCTTGCCCACGGTGGTGAGCTGCGCCGGCTGGAAGTGCGTGTACGCGATGGTGGGAACCGCCCGGTGGCGCATGGCGAAGTCGGCTAGGGCGCGCACGACGGCGGCGAGCCGTCCCGCCAGCAAGCGCAGGGCCTCGCGGATCACCAGGAGGTCGGCGTTATCGGTCACGTAGGCGCTGGTGGCCCCCAAGTGCAGGAAAGGCCGCGCAGCCGGCGCCTGGTCGCCGAAATGGTGCACGTGGGCCATCACGTCGTGCCGGAAGCGCTGCTCGTATTGGCGCACCTGCTCGAGGTCGGCGTCGTCCAGGTGGGCCCGCATCTCGCCGATCGCCGCCTTGGGAATAGCCAATCCGAGCTGTCGTTGCTCCTCGGCGAGGGTCAACCACAGCCGGCGCCACAGGCCGGCCCGATGCTCCGCGCTCCACAGCCGCTGCATCGCCGGTGAGGCATAGCGGGTGCCGAGGGGAGACTGGTAGCGTTGCGTTTCGGTCATCGCACGTAGAAGTCCGTGTAGCCCAGAGATCCATTCCGCTCGAAGTACACCCGGATCGCGCCGCGTCCCGCGGCCTGTCGCACGATCTCCTGCACGTCCTCCGCCCGGGCGACGCGCCGGCGGTTGATCTGCAGGATCACGTCGCCTTGCCGCAGTCCGGTGGCTCGCTGTGTGCCGGCGCCGACGTGGTAGATTAGTGCCCCCTGCTCGCTCTCGATCCCCCGCTCCTGTCGGACTGCGGGGTCCAGCGTGATCAGCTGGAGGTCCCCGAGGACGTCGACCTTCTCCGCCCGGGCCGTGGGAAGGTCGGCGATGACGATGCCGACCTGCTGCTGCCGGCCGTCGCGGCGGAACGCGATCGCCAGAGACTCCCCGGGGCTCACGTCCAGCTTGGCGGCTTCCCAATCGAGGAATGTCCGCAACGATCGTCCGTCGGCGGAGACCAGCACGTCACCCCGCTCGATTCCGGCGGCGGCCGCCGGGCTTTCCGGAGCGACGTCGGTCACGGGCAGCCCTCCGGTGCGCTTCCACTCGCGCAGCCGCTCGCTCCCGGCCACGCTCAGCCCGATCCAGGAGCGCCGCACCGCGCCGTAGCGCTGTAGCTCGCTGGCGACCCTGAGGGCGCGTTCGATGGGGATGGCGAAGCCGATGCCCACCGAACCGCCGCTCTGGGAGAAGATGGAGCTGTTCACGCCCACCACTTCTCCCAGGGCGTTGACCAGCGGCCCGCCGCTGTTCCCCGGGTTGATGGCCGCGTCGGTCTGGATCATGCCCACGTAGATGCTGCGGTCGTCGCCCGAGGTCAGCAGGTTGCGGCCCACCGCGCTGACCACGCCCGCCGTAACCGACGGCTCCGTGTTGCCGAGGAGATAGCCGTAGGGGTTGCCGATGGCAACGACCCACTCGCCGATCATGAGATCGGTGCTCGCGCCCACGGCGACGGTGGGAAGCCGGCGGCCATCGATCTCGAGCACCGCGATGTCGGTCAGCGGGTCCTCGCCGAGCAGCCTCGCGTCGTAATCCTCTCCCTCGCGGGTGGTGACCACGATCTCCTGGGCATCGGCCGTGACGTGCTGGTTGGTGATGACGATACCGTCGGCGGAGACGATGAACCCCGATCCCAGTCCGGGGACTTCCCGCTCGGCGCTCCGGGGCATGAGGAACCAGTCGAAAGCGCTGCGCGGCCTACGGCGCTCGACCCGCACGACGTTGACGCTCACCACGGCAGGAGCCACCCGCTCGGCAGCCTCGACTATGGCCGAGTAGCGCTGCGCTTGGAGGCTGTCGTTACGCCGCCGCCGCTCCGCGTCTTGCGGCGCAGCTGGGATGGTGGGGACCGGGGCGGCTATGACGGTGTCGTTGCTCTGGCGCGCCTGCGCCGAGGCGTGTGCCTGGGGCGTTGCATCACCGCAAGCGAGGGTCGAGGCAAGAAGGAGCGCGAGGCGCACCCTCAAGCGTTCACCTTGGAGCGGGCTACCAGCTTGCTCCAATCGTTGAGGAACTGGTCCAGCCCGCGATCCGTGAGCGGGTGCAGCAGCATCTTCTTGAGCACCGCCGTGGGCACCGTGGCCACGTCGGCGCCCACCAGCGCCGCCTCGGCCACGTGCCGCGGGTGGCGGATCGAGGCCGCGAGGATCTCCGTCTCGTACCCGTAGTTGTCGAAGATCATCCGGGTCTCACGAACGACTTCCATGGCGTCATGCCCGATGTCGTCGATCCTCCCGAGGAACGGGGAGACGTAGGTGGCACCCGCCTTCGCTGCCAGGAGGCACTGCACCGAGCTGAACGCCAACGTCACGTTGACCTTCACCCCCTCTTCTGTCAGCCTGCGGGTAGCGACCATGCCCTCCTCGAGCATCGGGATCTTGACGACGATGTTGTCGGCGATCTTGGCGAGCTCCCGACCCTCCTGGTACATCCCGTCGCCATCGACGGCCACGACCTCGGCACTGACGGGTCCGTCCACCAGCGAGCAGATCTCCTTGAAGACGTCGGCCGGGTCGACGTCGCCCGCGCTCTTGGAGAGCAGCGACGGGTTCGTCGTCACGCCGTCGATGAGACCGGCCCGGGACGCCCACCGGATATCGCTGAGTTCCGCCGTGTCGAGGAAGAGCTTCATCGGTCGATTCCCTGTTCGAGTTGGGGGTAACGAGCACCTACGAGATAGAGACCCTGTGGCGGCGCCGGCGGGCTTGCGTCCCGGTTGGTGGTGCTCGCCAACCCCCGGGCAACGTCTTCCAGGGGGCGCCGACCGCGCGCCACATCCACCATGGTGCCGACCATGAACCGCACCATGCGATGCAGGAAGCGATCGGCTTCGACGGTAAAGATAAAGCCTTCCTGGTTTGGGCGCTCCTGCCACTGAGAGACGGTGAGACGACACCGGTAGTGCGGTTTGCGCTGCCCCACGGTGGAGTAGCCCCTGAAGTCGTGCTCGCCCAGGAACGCGGCAGCGGCGGCGGCGAGGCGCTCCCCGTCGAGGGGAACCCCGAGGGACCACTCGAGGGGCCGGCGGAAGGGTGAGAATGCCGCCGCGTCGCAGCCGACGACGTAGCGATACCGCCGTGCCGTGGCATCCCGCCGCGCGTTAAAGCCTTGCGGGGTGGGGCCGAGGCGCGCCACCCACATGTCCCGCGGCGTGAGAGCCCGCAGCGCCCGCAGCAGCTCGGGACAGTCCCACGGTCGCGGGAGCCGGAAGCTCACGACCTGCCCCAGGGCGTGCACGCCGGCGTCGGTGCGGCCGGCGGCGTGGGTCACGACTCGACGCCCCGCCAATCGCTGGAGGATGCGCTCGAGCTCCTCCTGAGCGGTGCGCTCGGAGGCCTGGCGCTGCCAGCCCGCGAATTCGCTGCCCAGGTAGTGCAGCACGGCATAGTAGGGTGCACCGGGCATGGGCGGCAAGATATGGGGCCTGTCCCCTAGCAGCAAGCAGGACAATGACTTGCGATGATTGACAGTGGCGGGGCAAGCGCAGATCATAGGTGCTCCGGGGACCGCCCGACGGGAGTCGCCATGAGCAGCGCGCAGCGCAACACGCCGATCCAGCACGCCCTCACCTCCCTGGCGAGCGGGGAAGGCCTGGCTGAGTCCCTCAGCTACGAGGCCTTCGACCAGATCATGAGAGGCGAAGCCACGCCCGCGCAGGTAGGCGCACTCCTCATGGGGCTGCGTGTGCGGGGAGAGAGCGCCGCGGAGATCGCAGGAGCGGTGCGGGCGTTGCGCGGCGCCATGGTGCGGGTGGCGGTTCCCGACGATGCCCACCTGATAGACACCTGCGGCACCGGGGGAGGGAAGGTCACCACCTTCAACATCTCCACGGCCGCGGCCCTGGTGGCGGCGGGCGCCGGCGCCGTCGTGGCCAAGCACGGCAATCGCTCGTATACCTCGAAGTGCGGCTCGGCGGACGTCCTGGAAGCTCTGGGCGTGGACATCGCCAGCGATGCACAGCGCGCGGCGCAGCTCCTGGACCGGGCCGGCATCGCGTTCCTGTTCGCTCCGGCATTTCACCCCGCCATGCGGCACGTGGCCCCGGTGCGCCGGGAGCTGGCCGTCGCCACCGTCATGAACATCGTCGGGCCCTTGGCGAACCCTGCGGGTGTGCGTCGCCAGCTCGTGGGTGTGGCCGATGCCCGGCGCGCTCCCCTGATGGCAGACGCGTTGGCGCGCCTCGGCGCCCAGCACGCACTGGTGGTCCACGCCACGGTGGGCATGGACGAGATCGCCCCCGCCGGGTTGACCAGCTACTGGGAGGTGCGGGGCGGTCAGGTGAGCAGCGGGAGCATCGATCCCGCCTCCTTCGGACTGGGGCAGGATGACGTCGCGGCTCTGGCAGGCGGTGATCCGGCGGCAAACGCCTCCCGGGTGCGCCGCCTGCTGAGCGACCCTGCGGCGGACCCGGTGGGGCGAGCGGCGGTGATACTCAATGCGGGAGCCGCCGTGTATGTCGCGGGCCTGGAGCCGGATCTCGCCGCCGCAATGCAGCGCGCCGCCGGGGCGCTGGAGGACGGGGCGGCCGCGGCGGCGCTGGAGCGTCTGCGGGACGATGGTGCGGTCAGTACTTCCGGATGACGCCCACCACGACCCCCTGGATGAGCACGTTGTCCTCATGGACGCGGATGGGGCGGATGCTCTCATTGGCCGGCTGCAATCGGATCCAGCCGCCCGCCTCGCGGTAGAACCGCTTCACCGTGGCAGAGGTGCCATCCACCAGCGCCACCACCATCTCACCGTTGTCGGCATCGTCGCGTCCGTGGATGACAACGAAGTCGCCACTCTCGATGTGCTCCTCTATCATCGACTCACCGCGGACGCGCAGTACATAACAGGCGCCGCGGCGAGGGATCAGGTCGTTGGGCACGGATATGGTCTCGGGGGTCACCGTGGCCTCGATGGGCTCGCCGGCGGCGACCTGACCGAGCAGTGGCAGCTCCGTCGCACCCGCCTGACCCGGGGGCGGTACCATCTCGATGGCGCGACTCTCATTGTGGCCGCGTTGGATGTACCCCTTGCGCTCGAGGTTCGTCAGGTGCTCGTGCACCGTGGCGAGGGACCGGAACGAGAAATGCTCTGCGATCTCCTCGAACGAAGGGGCATAGCCCTGCTCTGATATATAGGTTTGGAGGAAATCCAGGATTTCCTTCTGCCGGCGGGTGAGGGGCATCGTCGCTCCTGTCGAGCCGTTACCGAAAGAACGCCGAAATGAATATACCCGAATACACCCCGAAGCGCAAACACTTCTCGTGACGGCCGGGCTGCCCCATATCCTCGAGGCGACGCGCCGACAGGTGCGTGCTCTGCGGGGGCGCGCGGCCGAGCTCGAGTCCGAGGCCAGCGCAGCGCCGGTCCCCCCGGCGTGGCGCGAGGTGCTGGTCGGCGCGGATGTGGCGCTCATCGCGGAGATCAAGCGCCGCTCGCCGTCGGCCGGCACCATCGCCAGCGACCTCGAGCCCGCCACCCGGGCCTCGGCCTACGTCGCCGGTGGGGCCCGGGCGATTTCGGTACTCACCGAGGGAGCTCACTTCGGGGGCTCCCTGGCCGATCTCGAGGAGGTCCGCGGCGCGGTGCAGGTGCCACTGCTGCGCAAGGATTTCATCATCGATCCGGTGCAGCTCTACGAGGCCCGGGCGGCCGGGGCGAGCGCGGTGCTGCTCATCGCACGTGCCCTGGAGGGGGTACTCCTGGCAGACCTCGCTCACGCGGCCCAGGAGCTCGGGCTCGCCCGGTTGTTCGAGGTCCACGACCCGGCGGAGTTGGACCGGGTACTCGCCCTGGAACCCGAGTCGGTGGGCGTCAACAGCCGCGATCTCGAGACCTTTGCGGTGGATCTGTCGGCCATCGAGCCGGTCCTGCGGCGGGTGCCGGCCGGGGTCATCGCGGTGGCGGAGAGCGGGCTCGCCACCCGAGACGATGTCCAGCGGGTGGCCGAGTGGGGTGCCGATGCGGTTCTGGTGGGAACTGCGCTGGCCCGGGCTCAGGACCCCGCATGGGCCGCGGGGGAGCTGTGCGGCGTGCCACGCCGTCCCGGGGGCCGGCCGGATGCCGGCGGTGCCTCGGTGCCGCGGGCCGGAGATCGCCGGTGAAGGCGCTGGGGCGCTTCGGACCGTACGGGGGCCGCTACGTGCCCGAGACCCTGATCGCCGCCCTGGAGGAGCTGGCCCGGGTGCACGACGAGGCCGCTCGGGATTCTTCCTTTCAGGACGAGCTGACCGATCTGCTCCGCACCTACGCGGGCCGGCCCACACCGCTGTCCGAAGCGCCGCGGCTGTCCGAGCGGGTGGGGTGTCGTGTGCTGCTCAAGCGCGAGGATCTGCTCCACACCGGGGCGCACAAGATCAACAACACGCTGGGCCAGGTCCTGCTGGCGCGCCGGATGGGCAAGCGGCGCATCATTGCGGAAACGGGTGCCGGGCAGCACGGCGTCGCCACCGCCACGGCCTGTGCGCGCTTCGGCCTGGAGTGCGTGGTGTACATGGGCAAGCGCGACATGGAGCGGCAGCAGTTGAACGTCTTCCGCATGGAGGTCTTGGGCGCCACGGTGGTGCCCGTGCACTCGGGCACGCGGACGTTGAAGGACGCCACCAACGAGGCGCTGCGGGATTGGGTGACCAACGTGACGACGACGCACTACGTGATCGGATCGGTGGTGGGCCCCGATCCGTTTCCGCGGATGGTGCGCGACTTTCAGGCGGTCATCGGCCGCGAGGCTCGCCAGCAGGTCCTGGAGCGGGTAGGTCAGCTGCCCCAGTGGGTCGTGGCCTGTGTGGGTGGGGGGTCGAACGCCCTGGGTATGTTCGCCGCGTTCCTGAACGACGCCGAGGTGCGGCTGGTCGGCGTCGAGGCAGGGGGTGAAGGCCTCGAGAGCGGCCGGCACGCAGCCTCTCTCGTGGCGGGGCGGCCTGGGGTACTGCACGGCAGCCGCAGCTATGTGCTACAGGACACGGACGGCCAGGTTTCGGGGGCCCATTCTATTGCCGCCGGGCTCGACTACCCGGGTGTCGGGCCGGAGCACGCGCACTTGCGCGATTCCGGGAGAGTGCAGTATTTGACGGTGACCGACCAACAGACGCTTGACGCCTTCGACGCGCTCGGTCGCATGGAGGGTATCTTGCCGGCCCTAGAGAGCGCGCATGCTCTGGCGTGGATACTCGATTCGGGCGTTGAGTGGACCGCAGCTGACGCTGTGCTGCTTACCCTGAGCGGACGGGGTGACAAGGACGTCGCTCAGGTGGCGGCACAGGCGGAACGAAATTCGTGACCGAGCCGACGACGCAGAACCCGGAGCTGATCGAGGACGCGACCGCCGTCCAGCAGATGCTGCAGTTCCTGGTCAAGGCACTGCGCGCGGTCCAGCTCTACCTGCCGAACAACCCGGTCTACCAGCGCGCAATGGAAAACCTCCAGCGGTCGTTCGAGCCGGTTTGGGTGCGGTGCGCCGAGTTGGAGATCTCGGTGGCGGAGACGGATCTGGTATGGGAGGGCCAGGAGGTGCTCGGGCAGCCGAGCAAGTCCGACAGCGTCGCCTGGGTGCTCTACAAGGATGGCGTGCGGTCGTTCAGCCTGTCGCCCGGTGTGGAGGACGGCGAGATCGTCAAGTTCCTCAACGTCATCCACAAGGTGCGCACGCTCCCCGCCGACGCGCCGGATGACCTCTTGACGCTGCTGTGGGAAGAGGATTTCCAGCAGATCCGGTATCACGCCGTCGATCTCGCGGCGGACGATGCGCCGCACATCGATCGGGAGGAGGGTCTCGAGTTCGGGGCGGCGGCCGCCACGCCTGAGGACGTCAAGCAGCAGGTCACCCAGGAACTCGCCGAAGAGGAGACCTCGCGGGGACCCGCCACTGTCTCGGTCGAGGATTTCGACTCGACCCTGTATTTCCTCGATGAGAAGGAGATCGCGTACCTCAAAGCTGAGATCGAGCGGGAGTACGCCCAGGACCTGCGCGTCAACGTGCTTTCCATGCTGTTCGACGTGCTGGAGCTCCAAACCTACAGCACTGTGCGCGCGGAGCTCATCTCGATCCTCGAGAACTTCATTCCATACCTGCTCGCTGGCAGCGACTTCCAGTCGGTGGCGTATATCCTCCGGGAGATCCGCACCGTGCTCCAGCGGGCACGGGAGGTCCTTCCCGAGCATCGGGACTCGTTGCAGGCTCTCCCTGCCCGGCTGTCGGAGGAGGACGTCCTGGGGCAGCTGCTGCAGTCGCTCGACGAAGCGATGGCCCATCCCACGGAGGCCGAGCTCACCGAGCTGTTCCGCGAGCTGCGCCCCGAAGCACTCGAGTCCATCCTGGGCTGGCTCCCCCGCCTGGGCAACGAGCAGGTGCGCAAGCTGCTGGACGCGGCGGCGATCAGGCTGGCGCAGGCTCACCCCCAGATCATTGCAGAGGTGCTGAAGACCCCCGACGAGGGCGTGCTGCTGGAAGCGATCCGTGTGATCAGTCACTCCAAGCTCCCGCCGGCGGTGCCGGGCCTGGGAGCCCTCATGGATGGTGCGAGCATCCAGGTGAAGCGGGCGGCGGTAGAGGCCTTGGCCGGCATCGCGACGCCCGGTGCGATGCAGCAGCTCGAGCGGGCGGTGGACGACGCCGACCGCGACGTGCGCATAGCCTCGGTCCGGGCCATGGCGGCTCAGGGCCACCGGGCTGCCTTCCCCCAAATCGAGTCCGCGCTGAGCGGCAAAGGCCTGCGCGGTGCCGATCTAACCGAGAAGACCGCGTTCTTCGAGGCGTACGGCACGCTGGCAGGGGAGGCAGGGATCGGGAAGCTCGCGCCGATGCTGGTGCCGAAGGGGTTCTTCCGGCGCAAGGCCGATCCCCAGACCCGCGCCTGCGCCGCGATGGCGCTGGGGAAGATCGGCACGCCCGAGGCAAGAAAGGCACTGAATGCCGCCACCGGCGACAAGGAGCCGCTGGTGCGCAACGCCGTGGCCAAGGCTCTGAAGGAGATGCCCTGAGATGACCGACTCCCAGGCGTCGGCCGAGGGCCGCGGCTCGCTGGTGGACGCCAGGGCGGAGCAGCAGCTCCGCCAGGCGGGCCGCGAGTTCCTCGTCGGCTTCTACGCGGCGCTGCGAAACCTCAAGCTCTACCCCATCGAGAACGAGCAGGCGCAACGCTCCCTCGACGATCTCGTCGTCCGGGCCAAGGGGGTGTTCCAAGTCGAGAAAGAGCTGGAGGTGCGGGTCGCCGGGGAGTTCCTGTTCGTGAACGCCACCCGTCTGCGACTCGACCTCGACAACTTCGCCACCTTCGGCCACGTGCTCACCACGTTCCGGCAGGCGGGCGTGGGCCGGCTCGAGGCGGACCAGGACGCGGACCGCCGGGAGTGGCAGGTGCTCATCTCCCTCATCCTCAGCGCCGCGACGCAGGAGGCGGCGCCCGGGAAGATCCAGGAGCTGCAGCAGAAACTGGCCCAAGGGGACGTGACGCGGATCCGCGTCGAGCCTCCCATCGAGACGGATGAGGACCTCGAGGACCATGAGAAGGCCAAGGAGGTCGCCAAGCGGACCTACGAACAGACCGTGACCGTCACCAAGGAGGTCATCAACAGCGTCCGCATGGGCCGCACCGCCAGCCTCAAGAAGGTGAAACGGGCGGTCCAGGGAATCGTGGACCAGGTCCTCAAGAACGAAGTCTCCATGGTCGGGCTGACCACGATCAGGGGCTATGACGAGTACACGTTCACCCACTCGGTGAACGTCACGATCTTCTCGGTCTCCATCGGGAAGCGCCTGGGGCTGTCCAAGCTCCAGCTCTACGATCTCGGGCTGGCCGCGCTGTTCCACGACCTCGGGAAGAGCCGGGTGCCGCTGGAGGTGTTGAACAAGGAAGGGCCGCTGAGCGACGACGAGTGGCGGATCATGCAGGCGCACCCGTGGCTCGGCGTGCTCACGCTGTTCGGGCTGCGGGGCTACGGGGAGATCCCCTACCGGCCCATGATCACCGCCTTCGAACACCACATGAAGGTGGACCTGACGGGCTACCCCAAGACGATCCGGCCGCGCGAGCTCTCCGTGTTCTCCAAGGTCGTGGCCGTGGCCGACGCGTTCGACGCGGCCACCACGCGGCGCTCGTACCAGACGGTCCCGCTGCAGCCGGACCAGGTGCTGCGGGAGATGTGGGAGAACCCGCGGCGGGGGCAGGACCCGGTGCTGGTCAAGGCGCTGATCAACCTGACGGGGATCTATCCCGTGGGCACCTGCGTGATCCTCGATTCCTACGAGGTGGGCGTCGTGCACTCCGCCAACCCGGATCCGTCCCAGCTCAACCGGCCGGTCGTCCGGATCGTGCTCACGGCGGAAGGAGCCCGCATCGAGGAAGGACCGCTCGCCGACCTGGCGGAGGTCGGGGCGGGCGGCGGCTTCAAGCGTACCATCATCAAGGTGACCGACCCAGCAGCATACGGCATCAACCCATCGGACTACTTTGTCTGAGGCGGCGCTCCGGGAGCGGTGGAGCCGCCTCTCGGCGGCACGACGCCCGGCGCTCATCCCCTATCTCACCGCCGGTTACCCCACACGCGACGAGAGTCTCGCCGCCCTGACGATGGCGGTGGATGCAGGTGCCGACTTCATCGAGCTGGGCATCCCGTTCAGTGATCCCTTGGCAGACGGGCCGACCATTCAACGGTCCACGCAGGTGGCCCTCGAGAACGGTATGAGCGTGAGCGGTGCCCTCGAGCTGGCCCGGGAGGCGGCCCTCGAGGTTCCCGTCATCGCCTTCGGGTACCTCAACCCGATCCTGGCGTACGGCTTGGACCGCTTCCTGGCCGAGGCGGCGGCGGCCGGTATCGACGGATTGCTGCTCACCGATCTCCCGCGGGGTGAGGACCCCGAGGTAGAGCTGGCGGTGAGCCGTAGCGCGCTCGCCGTCATCACCCTGGTGGCGCCCACGACGGAGGACCTGCGGTTGAGGCAGATCCTGCAGGGAGCACGAGGCTTCGTGTACGTCATCTCCCGGTTGGGCGTGACCGGAGCCGCGACGAGGCTCGATGCAGGTGTGGCTGACACCGTAGCTCGAGTGAGACGGGCCACGGAGCTTCCGGTTGTCGTCGGCTTCGGCATCGGTACTGGAGAGCAGGCGGCCCAGGCGGCGCAGTATGCGGACGGAGTGGTGGTGGGCAGTGCACTGGTACGGCGACTGGCGGACGGGCTCGGCCCGGCGCGGGCCCTGATGCATGAGCTCCGGGCGGCCCTCGACGGGGCTGCGGTGGGCTCGGCGAAGGCGACGTGAGGCCGACCGCCCCCCAGGTGGTCGCGCGCTACGCCAGGCTGCTGGCGACCTCCGGCCCGATCATCCTCGCCGCCGTGCTGGTCTGGGACCCTGTGCCGCTGCACTTGTGGCGCGAAGTGCTGGTCATCATCGCGGCCGCCACCTTGCTCAGGGTACCCCAGCTCGCCCTGGGGAAGTACGCCTACGTCTCGCAGGTAGGTGTGGCGAGCCTGGCAGGGGCGCTGCTGGTCGGACCCGGCCCCACCTTGTTCGCGGTGGCCCTGGGTTTGTTCGCCGCCGACTGGGCCGTGCTCCGCAAGGAGCCCACGGCCGCGTGGATCAACGTGTCCCGTGAGGTCATCTCGCTGGTGGTCGCTTTCGGCTTCTACGCGGCGGCCTTGGTGGGTGCCGGAGCCACGAGTCCCATCACGCTGGAGGCCATCCCCGCGCTCGTGGCCCTCACTGTCGGCTACTTCGTTGCATCGCGGGTGCTGTTCTACTATACCCTCACCATCCGCAGCAAGCTCACCGCCCCTGAGCGCGTCTTCATCCAGCGCTACGAGATCGTCGCCTACAGCCTGACCGCCGGCTCCGCCGGGGCGGCGGTATTCACGGTGACGCAACTGCCGCCCCTCGCGTGGCCTCTGGTGATCGTTCCTCTGGTGCTCGCGGCCTTTGTGTTCAAGCGCATCCTGGAGGAAGCCATCCAGGCCGAGGAGCTGACCAAGATCCAGAACATGGAGCGGGTGATCACCAGCAACCTCGCCGTGGAAGACGCCCTGGCACGGATCGAGGCGCTGGCCCATCGGGTGCTGGACTGGCGCGACCTGCGCGTGTATCGCAAGACGTCGGACGGCTTCAGCCTGATCTTCCGTGGTCGCCTCGGTGCAGTGCTGGATGGCGAGCCGTCGCCGGAGCTGGACGACCTCCGCCAGGAGGCCGAAACACAAGGGCGTGCCGTCGTGATCCACGACGTCGTGCACGATCCTCGGGGCATGGGCCTGGCGGCCGGCATTCAGAGCGTCGTGGTGCACCCGCTCGTGTTTGGTGAGGAGCTGCTGGGCACCCTCGAGCTGGAGCACCACAAGCGCCGCGTTTACGGGCGCGGGCAGCAGTCCATCATCGAGACGTGCGCCAATCGGGTCGCCACGCTGCTGCACATCGCCGACCTCCGAGAACCCCTGCTCGATACGGTGGACCGGGTCGCGCTCCAGGTCCGGGAGCTGGGCAAGCTCGCTGACGGTCTCCGGGAGGCGGCGCGCTCGATGACCGCTTCCACCGAGGCCATCGGAACCGGACTCTCGCAGCAGGACGCCGTAGTCGCAGACGGCCTCAGCGCCACGCGGGAGCTCAGCCAAGCCACCGGACGGGTCGTGAGCGACAGTTCCGAAGCCGCCACGGCCAGCGGGACTGCGAGTGAAGTGGCCGAGCGGCATCGCCAGACCATTGGCGAGGCGATGGAACGGCTGGTCTCCCTCGAGTCGTTCGTCACCGAGAGCTCCGAGAAGGTAGGGGAACTCGGCGCGGCAGCCCGGGACATAGTGCGGTTCCTATCGTCCATTCGGGAACTCGCGGATCTGACGAACCTGCTGGCGCTCAACGCAGCCATCGAGGCAGCGCGGGCCGGCTCACATGGGAGGGGATTCGCCGAGGTGGCGCGGGAGGTGCGCAGCCTCGCCGAGCAGAGCGCGGGCGCAGCCGGAGACGCCGGTCAGCTGGTCGAAGCGATGCAGGGACGCCTCAGTGAGGTCGTCGAGCAGATGCGCCGCGGTCGGGTAGCAGTGGGCGGCGTCGAGAGCATGAGCTCACAGGGCCTCGAGGCGCTGGCGGCGATCGTGCGCGCGACGCACGACGCAACGGACCACGCGCAGCGGATCGCTCAGACGGCCGAAGGCCAGAGCGAGGCCCTGGAGCGGCTGGGAGAGCGGATCGGAAGCGTGGCGGACATCTCGGCCCACAATCGAACCGACGCGGAAGCTGTACGCGAGCGGGCGGAGTCGGTGGCACGCGGGGTGGACCACATCAGCCTGGCGGCGCGGGAGCTCGACGCCATCGCCACGATGCTCGCCGACCTCACGCACCGATTCACGGAAGGCCAGGCGGAATCTCGTTTTGACAGCTAGCCCCACTCAGGGGTACCATTGGCTTTGTGTCGTCGCGAGACAGCATCACCCTCAAAGGAATGCGGTTTCACACCCTCGTGGGCTTGCTACCCCATGAGGAGTCGGTGCCGCAACCTCTCGAGCTCGACCTGACCATCTGGCTCTCTCTGGAGAGCGTGGGCCAGACGGATTCCCCCAGCGACCTGTTGGACTATCGCGACCTCTACACACTGGTGGCCGACACGGTCGGCACGAGTCACCACCAGCTGCTCGAGGCCCTCTGCGCCAAGATTGCGGACCGGGCCCTGGGGCTGGCGCGGGTGGAGCGTGTGCGGGTAGCCGCGCGAAAGCCGCACGCCCCGATCAGTGGACCACTGGATCACGTCGAGGTAGTGCTGGAGCGGGGCGGGTGACGGTGAGTGAGTGGGTCTTTGTGGCGCTCGGCTCGAACCTCGGGGATCGAGCAGCGGCGCTCGCGCTCGCGCGGGACCGACTGGCAGAGCTGCCACGCACGGAGCTCACCGCCGCCAGCGCGGTGGAGGAGACCGAGCCCATCGGGCCCGTTCCGCAGGGACCGTATCTGAACCAGATGGTTCTGCTGAAGACCGTCCTCACCCCGCGGGAGCTGCTCGCGGCGTGCCGGCGCATCGAGCGAGAGGCAGGGAGGGAGCGTCGGGAGCGCTGGGGAGCGCGTACCCTCGACCTCGATATCGTGCGCTATGGCGAACGCGAGGTGCGGGAACCCCAGCTCGAGATCCCCCATCCGGAACTGTCGAACCGACCGTTCTGGCAGCGAGAGCTCGCGGAGCTAGCCTCCCATGTCGGGTGAGCGCAAGGCGGTAACCGTGGTGGGCCTCGCGCAGATGAAGCGCGATAAGCGCCGGATCGTGATGCTCACGGCGTACGATGCCCTGTTTGCCGCACTGGTCGACGAGGCGGGGGTCGACGTCGTGCTGGTGGGGGACTCGCTCAACACCGTGCTCTGCGGGGAAGAGACGACCCTGTCGGCTACGCTGGACCAGATGATCTACCATGGACGCATCGTGCGCGCCGGCGTGCGCCACGCCCTGGTTGCCGTGGACATGCCGTTCATGAGCTATCAGATCTCCGTGGAGGATGCCAAGCGCAGTGCCGGCCGCGTACTGAAGGAGACCGGCGTGCAGGCGGTCAAGCTGGAAGGCGGCGCGCCGATGGCGCCGACCATTCGGGCCCTCGTGGAGATCGGCATCCCGGTGATGGGTCACCTCGGGTTCACCCCGCAGTCGATGCATGCCCTCGGAGGCTACCGGGTCCAGGGAAGGGGAGCGGACGCGACGGCACGCATCGTAGCCGATGCCCGGGCGCTGGAGGAGGCGGGTGCGTTCTCCATCGTGCTGGAGCTGATGCCGTCCGATGCAGCGCGTCAGGTCACCGAGGCAGTCAGCATTCCCACCATCGGGATCGGCTCGGGCCCGCACTGCGACGGCCAGGTTCTGGTGCTGCACGACATGCTGGGGCTCAACGAGGGGTTCGAGCCAAGATTCCTCAAGCGGTACGCCGAGCTGGCCGAGACCGTGAGGGGCGCGGTGCGTGCGTTCGGGGCGGACGTCCGCGAGGGACGGTACCCGGACGACAGCCACGCCTACGACGCGTGATCGAGATCGCCGATCTCGATGCCATGCGCAAGTGGTCCCGCGGCGAGCGCGCCGGGGGCCGCTCCGTGGGGCTCGTCCCCACGATGGGCTACCTCCATACCGGTCACCTGACACTCATCGATCGAGCGAGAGAGCGCGCCGACCAGCTGGTCGTGAGCATCTTCGTGAACCCGATCCAGTTCGGCCCCCGGGAAGACCTCGCCGCGTACCCCCGCGACCTGGAACGCGACCGCGCAGCCGCGCGGGCCCGGGGCGCCGACTGCTTGTTCGTTCCAGACGAGGCGGCAATGTATCCGGCGCCGGCGGTGGTCCGCGTGGTCCCGGGCTCACTGGGCGAGAATCTTTGCGGTGCCACTCGTCCGGGGCATTTCGAGGGCGTGCTGACCATCGTGATGAAGCTGTTCAACATCGTCGAGCCCGACGTCGCAGTCTTCGGGCGCAAAGACGCCCAGCAGGCTATCGCGATTCGCCGCATGGTCTCGGATCTGAACCTGCCCGTGGAGATCGACGTCGCCCCCACGGTGCGGGAGCCCGACGGCCTGGCCATGAGCTCGCGCAACGCCTACCTGAGTCCGGAGGACCGTCGGGTGGCGCCGGCCTTGGCGCGTGGCCTGGAGGCCGCTCATGAAGCATTTCGGGCGGGCGAGCGCAGCCGGGACCGCTTGCTTCGCGCTGCCCGAGCGCCCATCGAGGCTGAGGCCCGCTTCGCCCTCGAGTACCTGGAAGTCGTGGACCCGGAGAATCTCGCCCCCGCCGCCACTGTCGCAGCCTCGAGCATCGTGGCAGTCGCCGCCCGCTTGGGCGACGCACGCCTCATCGACAACATCGTCTTGGGCGACGGAACGGCAGGCGACATCCGCGTGCCGGCGTGAGCGCCGACCGGCGGGGGGAAGTGGACGGGCTCGCCCTCCCTTCGTGGGCCCAGGTGAGCGAGAAGCGCGTGGCCCACATCGAGCGTGTGGCGCGGTTGATGGTGGAATGGGCGGCCGAGCTAGCGGTTCCCGACGGCGAGCGCGCCCTCTGGCTCAGGACGGTGAGCCTGCACGACGCCCTAAAGGACGCCCCGAAGCGCGTCCTGCGCGAGCTCGCTCCCGAGGCATGGGACAGCGACAGCCTGCGTCATGGCCCCGCGGCAGCGGCCATGGCCGAGCGCGACGGAGAGCGTGATCGCGAAGTGCTCGACGCGGTGCGGTATCACTCGGTCGGGTACGCGGGGTGGGGCCGCGTCGGACGGATGCTCTACCTCGCCGACTACCTGGAGCCAGAACGCGGCAAGGATCGGGGCCGGCGCGCGCAGCTAGCCAGGCGGGTGCCGCAGGATCCGGCGGGGATACTCAGAGCCGTCGCCGCCGAGCGGCTGGGACTCACCATCGCGGCAGGCCATCGGCTGCTTCCAGAGACGGTGGCGTTCTGGAACGCCCTCGTATGCGAAGAATCCTGACGGTGCTGGCGGTCGGGGCGGCCGTCACCGCCGGCGCATGGTTCGCCTGGCACCTGGCGATGCGCGATCGGGGCCGGTACCCGATCCCCGGGGAGGGCGAGCGCATCACCGTCGAAGTGCTCAACGCCACCGGCATCGACGGGCTGGCCCGGGCAACCACCCGCCAGCTGCGGCACGCCGGGATCGACGTGGTCTACTTCGGCACCGCGGCGATGGACACACTGCAAGAGACCGTCATCGCAGTGCGCCGAGGCGAGTTGGAGTTGGCAGCCCGGATCCGGAGGGCACTGGGCGTGGGACGGGCCGTGTGGCAGCCCGACGAGCGGCTACTCCTCGATGCCAGCGTGTTTCTGGGGAGCGACGTCGCGCCCCTGGTCCACTTCGGTCCGTAACTGGCCGCAGGCGGCACTGATATCCAGGCCGCGGCTCTTGCGGACCGTCACGCTCACACCCTGACCTTCGAGCAGCGCCGCAAAGCGCCGGATCTCCTCTTGCGGCGTCGGCTCGAGCTCCGGTGCGCCCCCCGGATGCAGCGCAAGGAGGTTCACCAGCGCGCCCAACGCGCGGGCATGCCGCGCCAGCTCGAGGGCGCTGGTCTCGGAGTCGTTCACCCCCCTGATCATCACGTACTCGAACGTGACGCGCCGCGGGAAGCGCCGCAGCACGTCCAGCACATCGGAGAGGGGGTACTTCCGCTCCACCGGCATCAGGAGCAACCGCTGCTCGCTGCTGGGGGCGTGGAGCGACAGCGCCACGCGGAACTGCTCCGGCCGCCGGGCGAGGTCCCGCAGCCGTGGCACGATCCCCACCGTGCTGACCGTGATGTGCCGCGCCCCGATACCGAGTCCCCCCTCGTCGTTCAAGATGGTGAGTGCGCGGTCCACGGCCTTCCAGTTGTGGAGCGGCTCGCCCATTCCCATGAAGACCACGTTGCTGGGCTTGCCGAGCGCGGGATCGAGGGACATCTCGCGCACCTGAGCGACGATCTCCCAGGGTGCCAGGTGGCGGAGGAAGCCCATGCGGCCCGTCGCGCAGAAAGTGCACCCGAAGGCGCAGCCCGCCTGGGTGGAGATGCAGAGGGTGCGGCGCCTTCCCTCGGGAATGAGCACCGACTCCACGGCGCCGCGATCCTCGAATTGCCACAGGAACTTGATGGTTCCGTCGCCGGAGACCTGGCGTGCAGCTTCCACGGGCCGGGCAAGCGGAAACGCGGCGGCGAGGGCAGAGCGCAGGGCCGTCGGGAGCTCCGTGGCCTCATGCCACGCCGCGACCGGACGCTGCCACAGCCGCGGCGCGATCTGCCGCGCTCGATATTCTGGCTCGCCCTGCTTCGCGACCCAGCGCTCGATCTGCCGGACCGCTTCCTGGGGAGCCAGGTCCAGCAGGTTCACTGCAGCAGTCGGGCGTCGATTCCGACGCGATAGGTGGGCCCGATGTCGTTCATGCCGCTGCCCAGCGCCGCCTCGATGTCGTAGCGGCCGATGAAGAGCTCGACGCCGAGGCCGGCGCGGAAGGACCGCTCACCGTATGCGGACTCACTCGTGAGCGCGGCGCTGATCAGGACCGCGCTACCCACCTGGAGTCCTCCGGCCAGCGTGTGCTCCCAGTCTCCCGACCCGGGATACGTTGCACCGTACGACAGAGCGACCCGGGTGACGATGCCGGCTACCACCAGCGAATCGCCGACCACGTACTCGACCCCCAAGTAGTAGTCCGTCGTGTGCGTCCGGCTGAAATCGATGGGGAGGAAATGAGTCGCCGCGGCCAGGCGCAGCCGTGGGTGGGGCGTCAGCTTCACGCCGGCGTCCAGCGTCCAACCGCTCGCCTCGAGCACGTCGAACCGCTGGCTGTGCAGCGCCAGGAGCACCCCGCCCTGGACGATGGGTGAGCGGGCGCCCAGGTTCGCGCCGACGACGAGCTCGTGCACCGGGATCGACCCGTCCTGACTGTTGGGGGAGGTCGTGGTACGAACGAGGTCGCGTACCTGCATTAGGCCGACGATGACCCCTACCTGGACCGGCTTCCACGGGGAGTACCCGGCGCCGCCGATGAACCCGCTCAGCCCCAGGACATCCGGCGTCTGGGTCATCTCCAGCCCCAACCCGAGTCCCCCGGGCGCTGGACCGGGCGCCGGGTTCCAGAATACGCCTATCGTGCCGGACTGGAGCGCGGCGGGCCTGGTGAGAGAGGTCGTGGTGACCCGCCACAGATCGGCGGCAGCAGGGGCTTGGGCCTCCAGCCGGGCTCCGAGCAGGCTGAGAACGAGGAGCGCCCAGGGGGCGGTGGATCGCACGGGGAAAGGTTCGCCGCGCCCCGGGGAGGTGTCAAGGCGCCGCTTGCTGCCCCCCTAGGGGGCCATTATGTTCAATCAGCAACGGTACTTGGGCGACCTCTACGTCGCGGCGAACGAGCGACTTGACGATACCAACATCGACCAGCGTTCCCATCAACAGACGGCCTCAGGCGAGCAGCCCACCCGCCGCGCATCCGGCTGCGCGCCCAGGCGGTGCCGGCAACCCAACGACGTCCCACCGCGTCTCGTGCACGGCGTACACCGTCTAGGCTGAGCGACCAATGACCGCCACTGCCATGCGCACACACCGCTGCGGTGCTCTCCGCGCGTCCCATGTCGGCTCGCGCGTGAAGCTCGGCGGCTGGATCCACCGCCGGCGCGATCTCGGCGGGCTGATCTTCCTGGATCTGCGCGACCGCGACGGGATCGTGCAGGTCGCATTCGGACCGGACTGGAGTCCGCCGGAGGTCATCGAGCAGGCGACGGCGGTGACGACCGAGTCCGTGATCCTGGTGGGCGGAGAGGTCGCCCCCCGGCCGGCGGAAGCCCTGAATCCCGATATGGCGACCGGCGAGGTAGAGGTGCACGCAGACCAACTCGAGGTCGTCGGCCCGGCCGCACTGGAGGCGTTGCCGATCCCCGTATGGCGCACCAAGGGGGAGGAGTTGCCTGGCGAGGAGCTGCGGCTGCTGCACCGGCACCTGGATCTTCGGCGGCCCGATCTGCAGCGCAACTTCGCCCTGCGCCATCGGTTGCTCCAACGGGCGCGAGCCACCCTCACTGCTCTCGACTTCTACGAGATCGAGACGCCCATTCTGACGAAGCCGACGCCAGAGGGCGCCAGGGACTTCCTGGTGCCGTCACGGGTGCACCGCGGCCAGTTCTATGCGCTGCCGCAGTCGCCCCAACTCTACAAGCAGCTTCTCATGGTGGCGGGGTTCGATCGGTACTTCCAGCTGGCCCGCTGTTTCCGGGACGAGGATCTGCGGGCCGACCGGCAACCGGAGTTCACCCAGATCGATATCGAAGCGTCGTTCGTTGCACCCGAGGACGTGTACGGGGTGTTGGAGACGCTCTTCCCGGGCCTGTGGGAGGAGGCGGGGCACCAGGTGTCGGCGCCGTTTGAGCGGCTGGCATTCGCCGATGCGATGGAGCGCTACGGCACGGACAAGCCCGACCTGCGCTACGGGTTCCCCCTCAGCGACCTGACCGGTCTCCTCGGTGGCCGGGGCTTTCGGGCCTTCGATGACGCCGTGGCAGACGGCGGTCGGGTGCGGGGCCTGTGCATACCTGGCGGGGCCGCGTTGTCCCGCAAGGATGTGGATGCCCTGACCGGTCTCGCCAAGGAGGTTGGCGCCGGGGGGCTCGCCACTCTCAAGCACCACAATGGACAGCTCACGGGACCGCTGGCCAAGCTCGACGGCGTGAGCGCGGCTGCCGCCGAGCTCGAAGATGGAGCGCTGCTCCTGGTTACGGCGGGACCCGACCACGTGACCTCACCGGCCTTGGACCTGGTCCGTCGCGGAGTCATCGGGCGCCTGAAGCCCGTTGCCACCGCCGCGCATGCCTTCGCGTGGGTCGAGCAGTTCCCCCTGTTCGAGTGGGACGCCGGGTCCGACAGCTGGTTGGTGGCGCATCACCCATTTACGGCACCGCATCCCGACGACGTCGATCAGCTCAGGGCCGGCGAGCGGCTGGGTGTTCGCGCGTTACACTACGACCTGGTCTACAATGGCCATGAGCTGGGCAGCGGATCCATCCGAATCACCGATCCCGAGATCCAGCTGCTGGTGTTCGATCTGCTGGGGATCTCCCAGGCGGAAGCGGAGCGCCGCTTCGGCTTCCTGCTGCGCGCGCTCCGTGCCGGAGCGCCGCCTCACGGGGGGTTCGCCGTGGGGTTCGATCGCGTGGCGATGTTGCTGGCGGGGGTCGAGAACCTGCGCGACGTGATCGCGTTCCCGAAGACGACGGCGGCGCGTGCGCTGTTCGAGGACGCTCCCACGGTCCTGAATGCGGCCGAGCTCAGCGAGCTCGCGCTGAAGGTCGATAACGCATGAGCAAGGAAGTGGTGCACCGCATTTCGACCGAAGGTGCCGACCCCCTCACCCTGGCAGGCGTCAATGACTCCAACCTGCGGGAGCTCGAGGAGGCTACCGGGGTGCAGGTCTCGGTACGCGGCGAGCAGTGCACGTTGTCCGGAGAGCTCGACGCGGTGGAGCGCGCTACCCGCGCGGCAACCGCGATGGTCGATCTCGCCCGTCTCGGCGAGACGCTCAACGCCGAGGACGTGAGGCGACTGGTGGCCGACGGCGGCAAGGACGCCCACCTGGCCAACGGGAATCTCAAGATCCTGCTTCCCGGCGCCCGGCGGGCGGTACAGCCGAAGACGGCGGGACAGCGCCAGTACGTCGAGGCCATGCGAGAGAGCGAGATCGTGATCAGCGTGGGGCCCGCCGGCACCGGCAAAACCTATCTCGCCGTGGCGATGGGGGTCGAGGCCCTCACCCGGAAGCACGTACGGCGCCTCGTGCTTGCCCGTCCGGCGGTGGAGGCGGGGGAGCGGTTGGGATTCCTGCCGGGGGACCTCCAGGCGAAGGTCGATCCCTACCTGCGTCCTCTGTACGATGCCCTGGAGGACATGATGCCCCTGGACCGGATTCAGCGGGCGCTGGAGACGCGGACGATCGAGATTGCACCGTTGGGCTACATGCGGGGCCGGACGCTCCAGGACGCGTTCGTCATCCTCGACGAGGCACAGAACGTAAGCGGCATGCAGATGAAGATGTTCCTGACTCGGCTAGGCCTGAACTCGCGGGCGGTCATTGCCGGTGACAAGACCCAGATAGACCTCCCGCTCCGCGAGGAATCGGGCCTGATACAGGTGGAGCGCATCCTCCCCGGAATCGATGGCGTCGCCTTCTGCTACCTGGACGAACGCGACGTGGTACGGCACCGTCTCGTGAAGGAGATCATTCGCGCGTACACGGAGGACCAGGGGACATGACCAGGCGATCACGTCCTTCTCTGAACCTCGAGCTCAAGCCGAGCCGGGTGCCCGGAGACGTAGCGTTTCACGCTGCCCGCTGGGGCTTGCTGCTGGCGCTGGCTGTGCTGACGTACCTCCTGTTCCCCGTAGCTGGTGGATTCGAAGGGCAGGTGCCCGACCCGGGCGACGTCGCGCAGGAGGAGGTGATTGCCCCGTTCGCCTTCGATGTGGAGAAGTCGCCGGCCGAGCAGGAACGGGAGGCGGCACAGCTCGAGGGTACCGTGCGGCCCATCTACGAGTACCGCGGCGGAGTCCTGGACACGGTGCTGGCAGCGATCGATTCCCTGTTCGCGACCCTGAGTGGCGTGGCGGTCCCCGACAGCCTCGTCACCATTGCCCAGGGGGCAGGGGTGGCACTGACGGTGGAGGAGGCAGCGTACCTGATGGAGGGGGGGCGACTCAACCGGTTTCGTGGGGCGCTCAGGAACATGTACCGCCGCTACCTGCCTCGAGGGGTTGCAGACTTCGGTACGCTGGAGGAGGAGCGGACAACCGAGGTCGTGCTGCGGCGAGGCGAGCGTGAGGCCGTCGTCCGTCGGGACACCCTGCTCACGCGGGAGCTGTTCTTCGCCAGCCGCGAGGCATTCCAGCCCGATCCCCAGGCGCCCCTGTCCAATCCGGTCTTCGTCAAGCTGATCAACGGGCTGTTCCAGCCGACGCTCGTGCCCAACACGGCGGAGTACGAGCAACACCGGCGTGAGTTGCGGGAGAGCTTGGATCCGGTCAAGTACCGGGTGCAGGCGAGTGAGCGGATCATCGATGCCAACGAGGTCGTCACCCAGGAGGTCCACGAACGACTGGCGGCTCTACGGGCGGAGCAGTTCAAGCGCGGCGGCGAGGACCGCAGTGTGGGGGCAAGCATCGGGCAGGTGCTGGCCAACGGCTTGGTCATCGGAGTGTTTTGGCTCCTCATCATGCTCTACCGGCCACGCACCTACGCCACGTTCAGGCACATGCTGGTGCTGGCCCTGCTCTTCGGCGTCGTGGTTGTCGGCGCGGCGCTGACTGTACGGTTCATCGTTGACGCTCCCGAGCTCATTCCGATCCCCTTCGCGGCAATGTTGATCACGGTCCTCTTCAGGGGGCGCGTGGCCATGGTGGCGGCGATGGTCTTGGCCGTACTCGTTGCCTCCCAGTCCGTGTATGCTGACGTTGACACCCTGTTGGTTGCGATGGTGGGCGGGGTGGCCGCCGCAGTGAGCGTGCGGTCGATCCGGCGGCGCAATCAGTTCCTGATCGCAGTGGTGGTGGTGGCGAGTGCCTACCTCCTCACCGGGATCACAGTGGGCCTCCGTGCGGACTGGTCCCTCACCGAGGTTGGACTCACCGGGCTGCGTGGTGGGCTGACGGCCTTTGCGTCCGCCGCGCTGGCATTCACGCTGCTGCCCGTCGTGGAATCGGTTACACGGATAACGACGGACCTGACGCTCCTGGAGCTGTCCGATCCGGACCGGTCCCTGCTGAGACGCTTGGCCACCGAGGCGCCCGGCACCTACGCACACAGCATCGCCATGGCCAACCTGTGCGAGGCGGCGTGCAATGCCATCGGTGCCAATGGACTCCTGGCGCGGGTGGGGTGCTACTACCACGACGTCGGAAAGCTCAAGAAGCCGCAGCATTTCGTCGAGAACCAGACGCCTGGCACCAACCCGCACGACAAGCTGAAGCCCGAGGTCTCAGCGGGGATCATCCGCAACCATGTGAGGGACGGCATCGCCCTGGCGGAGGAGTCCAAGCTGCCCGAGGTCGTGAAGGCGTTCATCCCGGAGCACCACGGCACCATGGAGATCACCTACTTCCTAGAGCGTGCCCGGAGCCGGGAGCCGGAAGCGGGTGTCGATCTCGAGGACTACCGCTACCCCGGGCCGCGTCCCCAATCGGTGGAGACCGCCGCCGCCATGCTCGCCGACGGCGTGGAAGCGGCCATCAGGGTCTTGGAGGACCCGTCGCCCGAGAAGCTGGGGAACGCCATAGATCACATCATTCGGCACCGTATCGAAGCGGGCCAGCTCGAAGAAGCGCCCCTCACCCTGGTGCAACTCAACCGCCTCCGCGAGGAGTTCGTGCGGGTGCTCGGGGGCGCCCACCACAACCGCATCGACTACCCGGCGGCGAGTGGCGGCATCGGTGCGGACTGGGAAGCGGCAGCCTCCGGCGCGTGACGTCCGGGTGGCGGAGGCGGGGGCGCCGGCCGGAGTCGCGGTGGCCACCGTGCGTCACTGGGCGAACGCGGTCCTGGAAGGTGAAGGGGTGGGTGCTGCAGCAATCAGCATCACGTTCCTCTCGAGTCAGCGGATGCGGGCGCTCAACCGCCGCTCCTTGGCCCGGGATCGAGCCACCGACGTGATCGCGTTCCCTCTGCACCACCCGGGCGTGGTGGCTGGAGACATCTACATCTGTCCCAGCGTCGCGCGCCGCACCGCACGGGAGGCAGGTGTGCCGGTACGCCAGGAGACGATGCGGTTGGTGATCCACGGGGTGCTCCACGTGCTGGGTCACGAGCATCCCGAAGGGACCGCGCGGTCAGGGTCGCGCATGTGGCGGGTTCAGGAGCGCTACGTTCGGCGCCTCGCAGCCCGCGCGCTGAGGTGACGGAATGTCGGTAATGCTCGGCAGCATCGCGGTCGCGGCCTTGGCTGCGCTCTGGGCCGGCCTCCTGGTGCTCGCCGAAGAGGCTCCCACCCTGGCGCGGGCGCTGGGCGATCCGCCGACGGCGCGCGGGCAAGCGGTGCCCCTCTATCGCGCGATCGAAGTGAGCCGCATGGCCTTGCTCGTGGTAGCGGGGGTCGCGGCCTCCGGCGCCGTGGGTTGGTGGAGCCGCCCGCCGCCAGAGGCCGCCGCGACGCTGGTGCTCGCGGGCGCTCTCCTCTACGTGGTAGCGGATGGGCTCCCCCGCGGTGTGGGGGTGCTCGCCCCGCAGCTGGCCGCCGCCGCTGCTCCGCTCGCGCGCCGCAGCCTCACGCCGTTCGCCCCGCTGTTGGGCCTCGTGACCGCTCTGGAGCGTGGGCTGCAAGTTGCGCTACCGCCCAGCGTTCCTCGCGAGAGCACTCTGGGCACACCAGAGCGCGACGTGCTGGCGGGCATCGTCTCGCTGCGCGACAGTGACGTGGCCGAGGCCATGACACCGCGGCTCGACATAGTGGCCATTGAGGAGCAGGCGGAATGGGGCGAGGTGGTCGAGGGGCTGCGGCGCGGCGAGCACGCGCGGCTCCCCGTGTACGATCAGGACCTGGACACCATCGTCGGGGTGCTCTACGCCAAGGATCTCACACCGGCCGTCGCTGGCATTGCGCCACGACCGGACCGCTGGCAGGAACTGGTACGCCCGGCCCTCTTCGTGCCCGAATCGAAATCGCTCGCCGCGCAGCTGCGTGACTTCCAACGGGGGCCGACGCATCTCGCCATCGTCGTTGACGAGTTTGGCGGCACTGCGGGCCTGCTGACGCTGGAGGATGTGCTCGAGGAGGTCGTGGGGGAGATTCATGGCGAGTACGACCGGGACTTGGCCCCGCCGGTGACGTCGGAGGGCGAAGATCGGTTCTGGGTGGATGGGAGCGTGACACTCGACACGCTGTCGGAGGCGCTGCATACCACCATGGATCGTGAGGACGTGGCGACCGTGGGAGGGCTCGTCTACTCGGAGCTCGGCCGGGTGCCGCGTCCCGGTGAGGAGCTCCGCATCGGCGAGTTCCGGGTGGTGGTGGAGCAGGTCATACGGCGCAGGATCCGGCGGGTGTACTTCGAGCGCCGTCCCGACGGCGTGGACGCCGAGGCGGCGCTGGAGGAAGGAACGTGATCGGTTGGGCGCTGGTCGTCCTCGGTGCGCTCATAGCGGGCAGCGGTGTCGTCGCCGGTGTGAGCGCGGCAGCCGTGCGCCGCGTGGATCTCTACCGCTGGGCGGCGGGTGATCTCCCGGGAGCCGGCGCCGCCTCCACGGTGCTCTCAGCTCCCGGCCGGATCCTCAGAGCGGCCCACGGTGTCGCGACCTCCGGGGTCATCCTGAGCGCGTTGGGAATGGCGGAGGTCGCACGCGGGCTGCCGCAGCCCTTGGCCTCCGGCGCGCTGCTGCTGGCGGGCATCCCGCTGCTATTGGGGGTGGTGTATGCGCTGCCGCGGGCGGTGGGCCGGCGCTGGCCTGCCGGCACCGTACGGCGCACCGTACCTTGGCTGCGGCGGCTAGCGGCCATCTTCGCACCCTTCTTCCCGCGTGCGGCAGATGCCGGGCCGGGCAGCGCCCTCGACGCGCGCCTGCGGGGTGGTGACGCCGAGGAGTCCTTGGAGCGGGACCAGCTGCCCGTGCTCTCAGAGGTGCTGCTGTTTACCGAACGACCGATCCGGGAGGTCATGACGCCCCGTACGGAGATCGTGGCGGTGCGAGAGGGCGCATCGCTAGAAGAGGTTGGGCGGCTCTTCGCCGACTCCGGGTACTCGCGCATTCCGATCTACCGAGAGTCGCTGGACAACATTCTGGGAATGATCTACGCCTTCGATCTCTTGAAGGTCGCACCGGGCGCGGAGCTGCCGCTCCGGCCGATTGCGTCGGCGCCGGGATCGAAGCCGTGTGCCGATCTCTTGTTCGAAATGCAGCGGGAGCGCCGCCACTTGGCCGTTGTCCTGGACGAGTACGGGGGGACAGCCGGGATCGTCACGTTCGAGGACCTGCTCGAGGAGCTGGTTGGCGAGATCTTCGAGGAGCACGACGAGGTGCGATCTGAGGACGCCCCTGCCGTCAGGCTGTTGGAGGCTACCGGAGCGACCCCCCTCGAGGAGGTCTCGGCGCACTACGGTGTGGCTCTTCCCGAAGAAGCCGAAACCATCGGCGGGCTCCTGGCGCGGGCGGCTGGCCGAATCCCGCAGGTCGGCGAGCGATTCGTGATGGCGGGTCTCGAGTTCGACGTACTATCGGCCACGCCTACGCGCCTGGAGCGGGTCCTAATACGCCGAGGACCCGTGCCGAGCGTTTCGTTGGAGCGAGGCAAGACGAAATGAAGGATCCGGTTCAGCAACTCAAGGAGCGGCTCAGCGGGCAGTTCGAGAGGGTGGATCCCGCAGGGGTGAAGACCAAGGCGCGCCGCATCCGGCGTTACTTCTTCACCGGCCTCATCGTCATGGCGCCCGTCGGGGTGACGGCGGTCGTGCTCGTTTGGCTGTTCCGCACGATCGATAACATCCTGGGAGACCCGCTGCGGGCCGCCCTGGGCTTTCGCATTCCGGGGCTCGGGTTCGTCCTCCTCCTGCTTGCGGTGCTGGCAGTAGGCTGGGCGGTACACCTGGCTGCCGGCCGCCAGCTACTGCACTGGTGGAACGAAGCCCTCGCGCGGTTTCCCCTGACGGGCCGCATCTACAACACGATGAGCCAGATCGTGCAGACGGTCATCGGCGAGCAGCGCAGCTTCTTCCGCCGTGTCGTGCTCGTTCCCTATCCCACGGAAGGGATGTGGGCCTTGGCGTTCGTGACCAACGAGGACGCGCCGGTCATGTCGGAGATAGTGGGCGAGCCGTGCATCAACGTGTTCCTGCCCACCACGCCCAATCCGACCTCCGGGCTCATGCTCGTCGTGCCACGGGCCAGGACCAGGGAGGTCAGCATCACGATCGACGAGGCGATGAAGCTCGTCATCTCGGCCGGCGCGGTGAGCCCACAGGGCGAGGCACCCAGGTTTCGGCGGCGCGGGCTCGACCTGGATTCGCTCCTCAAGGACTCGCAGGGATGAACGAGCAAGAAGTCGTTATCGAAGAGCTGCGGCAGCTGGCAGAGTCGGGGGACGTCGCCCGGTTGACGGCGCGCGCCCGCGAGCTGCACCCGTCGGATCTGTCGGACATCCTCGCGGCGCTGGACGAGGACACGCGGCTGCGGCTGGTTCAGACTTTGCCGCCGGAAGTGGTGTCCGAGGCCCTGGCGGAGATGGAAGAGGAGGAGCACCCCGAAGAGCTCCTGGCGGCGCTCAGACCCGAGAAGGCCGCCGACATCGTGGAGGAGCTCGAGGACGACGACGCGGTCGATCTGATCAGCGAGCTGCCGCCGGAGACCGGGGAGCGGATCCTCACCCACGTCGCGGACCGTGCGGACATCGAGCGGTTGCTGGTCTACGACGAGGAGACGGCCGGGGGCCGGATGACCGCCCACGCCGTCGCCGTCCAGCAGAGCGCGACGGCGGGCGAGGCGATCAATGAAGTGCGGCGCCAGGCTGAAGAGGTGGGGGAGTTCTACCAGATCTACTGCGTGGACGACCATCATCGCCTCGTGGGGATCCTCCCGCTGCAGCGCATGGTCGTCGCGAGGCCCGAGACGCCGGTCAGCCAACTCATGGAGGCGCCGTCGGTGGTAGCCGCGCCCGAGACCGACCAGGAGGAAGTGGCGCGCCTCATGGGCCGCTACAATGTGCCTGCCGTCCCGGTCGTGAGCGCGGACGGCAAGCTGCTCGGGCGTGTCACCTTCGACGACGTGATCGACGTGGTGGAGGCCGAGCAGACCGAAGACCTGCTGATGTTCGGCGGCGGCGCGGGCGACGAGCAGCTAGGAGGACCCTGGTTCCACGCCGTGCGCAGCCGCCTACCGTGGCTCTACGTCAACCTGTTCACCGCCTTTTTCGCGGGGGCGGTGGTGCTCTCCTTCGAGGAGACCATCAGCCAGCTCGTGGTACTGGCCGCTCTCATGCCCATCGTGGCCGGCCTCGGTGGCAGCGCCGGTACCCAGGCTCTCGCCGTCACCGTGCGGCGCATCGCGTTGGGGATGATACCGGCCCGGAAGGGACTGGCCCTCGTGGGCAAGGAGATGGTGGTGGGAATCATCAACGGCCTGGCCATCGGTCTGGTGGTGGGACTGGTGACCATCGCTCTCGGCCGCGGCTGGGAGCTCGGGGCCGTAGTGATGGTTGCCATGTGGGGAAGCCTTGTGGTGGCGGCTACCGTGGGGGCGGCGGTCCCCCTGCTGCTGCAGCGCATCGGGGTCGACCCGGCGGTCGCGAGCTCGGGCTTCGTCACGGCCGTCACGGACATCGCCGGATTCTTCATTCTGCTGGGGCTGGCCGCACTCCTGCTGCTTCCCGGCAGGTAGCGCGGGTTGCGGGTCAAACCCGGCTGTCGCGAACTTAGGACAATGGCGAACGACGGCCTCATTGAAGGCATCAAGCAGCGTCGGATGCCCGCTCTCGCTCGAGCCATCTCGCTCGTGGAAAACGGGCGTGACGGCTACGAGGGTCTCCTATCCACGTTGCACCCGATGGTGGGACGGGCACACCGCATCGGGATTACGGGACCGCCCGGGGGCGGTAAATCGACGCTGATCGAGCGTCTGGTGCAGGCGTACCGCGACCGCGACGCCACCGTCGCGGTGGTGGCAGTGGATCCCACGAGTCCGTTCACCGGCGGGGCGCTCCTGGGAGACCGGATTCGCATGGAATCCCTCACGCTGGATCCCGGCGTGTACATCCGGTCGATGGCCTCCCGGGGGGCGCACGGCGGGTTGGCGACCACGACGCGCGAGGTCTGCGATGTGCTCGATGCCTTCGGGTTCGAGCGCATCATCATCGAGACCGTGGGTGTGGGCCAGTCGGAGCTGGCCATCGCGGGTAGCGCCGACACCACGGCGCTGGTGCTCGTGCCGGAGTCCGGTGACGGCGTACAGGTGCTCAAGGCCGGCGTCATGGAGATCGCCGACCTCTACCTGGTGAACAAGGCAGACCGCCCCGGTGCCGACCGCCTCGTGCAGGAGGTGGATATCATGCTGGGGATTCGGAGGGGGAACGCCTTCCGGCACATTGCGCCGCACCATAGCGGCATCGAAGGGAGCCCCGACCGGCCCGAAGGCGAGAGTGTGGCCGCCGAGTGGTCGCCGCCGGTGCTGTCGTCGGTGGCAGTGAGCGGGGAGGGGATCGACGCGCTGACGGAGGCGTTCGACGCCCACTACTCCCACCTGGAACGAAGTGGGATGCTCGACGCGTTGCGACGGGAGAGGCTGGCGCGCCACACCCGCGAGGTAGTCGACCGCGCGCTGAGCAATCTCGTGTGGCATGAGGGGGACGGAGAGGCGAGGCTGGCGGCGGGAATAGATGACGTTGTGAGCGGGCGGGTGAGCCCTTACAAGCTGGCGCACGACATCGTGGCGGATCTACAGGAGGCCTCGAAACGATGAGCAAGGACGGTTCCCGCAAGGCCTGGCGGGCCCAGTTCGACGAGGCGCCGAAGCGGCGCGACGTGGACTTCGTGAGTCAGAGCTCCGCCGAGGTCGAGCCGGTGTACACGCCCGACGACCTGGGCGGGTTCGACCCCGAGGCGCAGCTCGGCTACCCCGGCGCGTATCCGTACACGCGAGGCATCCATCCCACGATGTACCGGGGGCGGCTGTGGACCATGCGGCAGTTCTCCGGGTTCGGAACCGCTGAGGATACCAACCGCCGCTACAAGTTCCTGCTGGAGCGAGGCCAGACGGGGCTCTCAGTCGCCTTCGATTTCCCCACGCTCATGGGGTACGACTCCGATTCCCCGCGGGCCGAAGGAGAGGTAGGAAAGTGCGGGGTCGCCATCTCCTCCTTGGCGGATATGGAGACGCTGTTCGACGGGATCCCGATGGAGCGGGTCTCCACGTCCATGACGATCAACGGTCCGGCGGCCATGCTGTTCTGCTTCTACGTGGCGGCCGCCGAGCGCCAGGGCGTGGACATCGCGAAGATCCGGGGCACCGTACAGAACGACATACTCAAGGAGTACATGGCCCAGCACGCGTGGGTGTACCCCGTCGAGCCTGCACTCAAGATCATCGTCGATATGTTCGAGTGGGCGTCCGAGCACACCCCGCAGTGGAACACCATCTCCATCAGCGGCTACCACATCCGCGAGGCGGGCGCTACGGCCGCCGAGGAGCTGGCCTTCACACTGGCAAACGGCTTCGAGTACGTGGAACGGGGGATCGCCCGTGGCCTGGACGTGGACCATTTCGCGCCGCGCCTCTCGTTCTTCTGGGACGTGCACAACGACTTCTTCGAAGAGATCGCCAAGATGCGCGCCGCCCGTCGCATCTGGGCGCGGCACATGCGGGAGCGCTACGACGCCAAGGACCCCTGGTCATGGAAGATGCGGTTCCACTGCCAGACGGCCGGCGTGTCGCTCACGGCGCAGCAGCCGCTGAACAACGTGGTCCGCGTGGCCTACCAGGGAATGGCCGCCGCTCTCGGAGGCACGCAGTCGCTGCACACCAACTCGCTGGATGAGACGCTCGCGCTGCCCACCCAGGACGCCGTCAAGCTCGCCTTGCGCACGCAGCAGATCCTGGCCTACGAGACCGGGATCGCCAACGTCATCGACCCGTTGGCCGGCTCGTACTACGTGGAGGCGCTCACCGACCGGATGGAGCGCGAGGCCGAGGCCTTGTTCGAGGAGATCGGGCGCATGGGCGGCGTGGTGGCGGGGATCGAGCAGGGCTGGTTCCAGCGCCGTATCCACCGGAGCGCGTTGCGGTTCCAGCACGAGGTGGAGCAGAAGCGACGCATCGTCGTCGGGTTGAACGAGTTCGAGGATACCGATGGGGAGGAGCTCGAGATCCTCAAGGTGACCGAGGGTCCTGCGGAGTTCCAGCACCGTCGCCTGGCGGAGCTCCGCGGTCGGCGGGACCCACGCCGGGCCGACGGCGCCCTCGTCGCACTGCGGGAGGCGGCGGCGCGAGACGAGAACGTGATCCCGGCGATGCTCGATGCCGCCCGGGCCTACTGCACACTCTATGAGATTCGTCATGCCCTGGAGGAGGTATACGGTGCATACCGCGAACCCATCTTCTTCTAGAGGCGCGAGCGCAACCCGCGGTGGCATGGGCCGGCTGACGTCGGAGCCCGGTCGCGCCGCGACGGTACAGCCGATCGTTGACTGGCTGGCGGAGCTCGGCGCCACTGAGCACTGGGTGGTCTCGTGCTATCTCAAGCTGGAGCCACGAGACCGGAGTCGTGGGAAGTACCTGATCAAGCTCAAGAACCGCATCAAGGAACGTCTTGCACGGTTGGAGGAGCGGGACATCCCGCGGAACGATCGCGAGGTCATCGCACGCGACCTGAACCGCATTAGGGAATACCTGGAGGACCCGGGCAATCTCGCCACTGGAGCGGGCATCGCGCTGTTCGCGTGTGAACCGCTCGACCTGTTCGAAGCGGTGCCGCTACCGCGAGTTTTCCGCTCCCGGCTCGCCATCGACCATTCCCCGCTGATTCGCGAGGCGGCGGCGCTCAATGACGAGTTCGGCCTCGTGCTGTGTGCCGCGTACGATCGCACCGGCGCACGCTTCTTTGAGGTCACCGCTTTCGGGGTGGAGGAGCACTCCAGCCTCCCGGCGGGGGATACCACGCGACCCGGGCGGTTCCGCGGCCTGGGGTCGGCCGGCGAGCACAAGTACCACCAGCGCATCCGGGAAGAGAAGCAGCGCCATTACGCCCAGATCGCGCACCGGTTGTTCGACGCTTCCCGGGAGCTGGCTGTCAGGGGCATCGTGCTGGCGGGGACGGGTGCCGACGCGGATGCCGTCGAGCCACACCTGCATCCCTACCTGGTGAAGCTGCTCCTCGGTTCTGCCAAGCTGAATCCCAAGACCGCCACGCCGGCCGAGGTCCGCGACGCCGTGCTCGGCGTGCGCCGTGACACGGAGCGCATGTGGGAAGCGGAGCACGTAGCCTCACTCCGGGAGCGGCTCGGGACCGGGTGGGCGGTGAACGGCGTGGCGGCGGTGCTCGCAGCTCTGGCGCAGGGCCAGGTCCGGACCCTCCTCGTGGATCCCACGGTGGAGCGGAGCGGCTTCCGGTGTGCCCAGACCGGCCGCCTGACCACGGCGGACGAGGACTGCGGCGCCGAGGGCGATGCGGAGGCCGTGCCCGACGTGATCGACGAGGCCATCGAGGAAGCTCTGCGACAGGGCAGTCACGTGGAGGTCGTGGAGGACGGCGACGCTCGCTCCCGGGTGGACGGCCTCGCGGCCCTGCTGCGCTTCAGAAAGCGATGAGAGAGATGATGCGCGCGACGCTTGTTTCCGTTCACACTCAACGCTAGGTTCCGCGCACCATGGCGAAGAGAGTGGGTCGTCCCATCCGCATCCTGGTCGCCAAGCCGGGCTTGGACGGCCACGACCGAGGGGCCAAGGTGGTGGCGGCGGCGCTGCGGGATGCGGGGATGGAGGTGATCTACACGGGGCTGCATCAGACCCCCGAGATGGTCGCCACCGCGGCCGTGCAGGAAGATGTGGACGTGGTCGGTCTCTCCATTCTCTCGGGCGCCCACATGACGCTCTTCCCCCGCGTGCGAGAGCTCCTGGGTGAGGCCGGACGACCCGAGGTGCTTCTCATCGGCGGCGGGATCATCCCCCAAGAGGACATCGAGAAGCTCGAGGACCAGGGGGTCGCCAAGCTGTTCGGCCCCGGCAGCGCCACGCAGGAGATCGTGGATTACATCATCGCGTGGTCGGAAGAGGGCGCCGAGTGACGAGCGGCGGATCTTTGACCCAGCACTCCCGCCTCCGCGAGCTCGGCGAGGAGTACCGCGAGCTGGCGGTCCGTCTCGAGCAGGGCGGGGGACCGGCCAAGATCAAGAAACAGCACGACCAGGGGAAGCTGACGGCCCGCGAGCGCGTCGGCCAGCTGCGGGATCCGGACACACCGTGGCTCGAAGTGGGCCTTCTGGTCGCTTACGATCGGTACGACGGACAGGCGCCTGGAGCGGGCGTGATCACCGGTGTCGCACAGGTGGCGGGCCGGCACGTCGTCGTTATCGCGAACGACGCCACCGTCAAGGCCGGGTCCTGGTGGCCGGAGACCATCAAGAAGATGCTCCGGGCACAAGAGATCGCCATGCGGGAGCGCATACCGATCATCTACCTGGTGGACTCGGCCGGGGTGAACCTGCCATATCAGGAAGGCGTGTTCCCCGGGCAGTACGGCGCCGCGCGGATCTTCTACTACAACTCGCTGATGCGTCGCTACCTCCACGTGCCACAGATCAGCGCGGTAATGGGGCAATGCGTAGCGGGAGGTGCGTACCTCCCTGCGCTGTCCGACGTGATCTTCATGACGGACGGGACGTCGTTCATGGGGCTCGGCGGCCCGAACCTCGTGAAGGGGGCCACGGGACAGCGGGTCGACGGCGAGATGCTGGGAGGGGCCGTCACCCACACCGCCGTCTCTGCCGTGGCGCACTACCGAGCCAAGGATGACTCCGAGTGCATCACCAAGATCCGCGACTATGTGGCGCGGCTACCCGATGCGGCGTTCGCACGGGAGGCGGCAGAGTGCGGCTCCGGGGAGCCCCCGAAGAGAGCGCCGGCCGAGCTGTACGATATTCTCCCGCCGGACCACCGTATGGCGTACGACATGCGGGACGTGCTGGACTGCATACTCGATGAGGGTCGGCTCGACGAGTTCCAACCCGAGATCGCGGAGGAGATGATCTGTGGTCACGGAGCAGTCGAAGGTCACCGGGTCGCCCTCATCGCGAACCGGCGCGGCCTCATCAAGGGTCAGCCCGGCGAGGCTCCCAAGGTCGGGGGCATCGTCTACACCGAGAGCGCCGAGAAGGTTGCCTACTTCATCGACAACGCGAGCCGTGAGCGGATTCCGTTACTGTTCGTGCAGGACGTGAGCGGCTTCATGGTCGGGCCTGAGGCTGAGCACTCCGGAATCATCCGAGCGGGAGCGATGTTCGTCGAGGCGATGGCTGCGGCAGTGGTGCCCAAGCTCGTGCTCACGGTGAATCACGCGTCGGGCGCCGGCTACTACGCGATGGCGGGCCAGGGGTTCGACCCCGATTTCATTCTGTCGCTGCCCACCGGGCGCATGGGTGTCATGGAGGGAGAGTCGGCGGTGAATGCGGTATTCGGGGATCGGGTCGACGATCCCGAACTCGCCGATGCGGTGGAGAAGATGCGGGCCGATTACGAGCACAACCTCGACGCCAAGTACGCGGCGGCCCGGGGCTTCGTGGACGCGATAGTCGTTCCCGAGGACGCGCGTGCCATGCTGGGGTTCGCGTTGGGTGCCACGCGATACTACCGGGGCCCCCACCTGGGAGCCTTCGTCCTGCCGCCACTGGACTTCGTCCTCTCGTGAGCCAGCCGATCACGTTGCAGTGGCCGTGGTGGGTGCTCATCGCCGCGGCATCAACCGCGTGTGCCGGGAGCTCGGCGCCGCAGGCGGAGCCTCGGCCCGCCGTCGTGCCACCCACAGTCGCGCCGGCCGTTCGTGCCGATCGCACCGGTGTCGCAACGAAGGAGCCCGTGTTGCCGCCGCAGTACGCCATGCTGGCGGGGCTGATGCCGGTGCGAAGCATCGGGGTGGATTCGTTCCGTCTAGCCTACCCGACCTACGACGGACGCGGCGTGGTGATCGGCATCCTGGACAGCGGGCTCGATGCCGTGGTGCCGGGGTTACAGGTGACCGGCCACGGTGTGCGCAAGATCCTGGATCTGAGGGATTTCTCAGGCGAGGGGCGCATCCCCCTGTCCCCGATAGCCCGCGGCGTCGAAGGTACCATGGAGGTCATGGGCCATCGCCTGGCCGGATTCGCACGGGTGGCCGGCTTCGCGGCGGGTCCCTACTATGGCGGGCTGTTCCGGGAGATCACGCTCGGCGCCACGCCGGCAGCCGACGTGAACGACAACGGCCGCATGACCGACGAGTTCCCCGTGGTCGTGGGCCGGGCCAGCGGCGGCTGGGTGGTGGTGACGGACACCGACGGTGACGGCATGCTCGACGACGAGCGCCCGGTGCACGACTACCTGGTAGCCGCCGAGACCTTCTCCTACCTGAGTCCCATGGGTGGTGAGGGGTCGGGGTCGATGACCATTGCGGTCAACTTCTCCGAGGAGGATGGCCGTCCCGTCCTGGATTTCTTCCTCGACAACTCGGGTCACGGAACCCACGTCGCCGGCATCGCGGCAGGGCACAACATGTTCGGTGTCGAAGGGTTCGATGGGGTGGCACCCGGCGCCCAGCTCCTGGGCCTCAAGATCTCGAACAATACGCGGGGCGGCATCTCCGTGACCGGCAGCATGGTGCGGGCGATGAACTACGCCGCGAACTTCGCCCGCCGGCGCGCGCTGCCGCTGGTGCTCAACCTCAGCTTCGGGGTCGGGAACGAGCTCGAAGGGATCGCGGCCATCGACTCCCTCATCAATGAATTCAGCCTCAAGCACCCCGATGTGCTGTTCGTGATCAGCGTCGGCAACGACGGGCCGGGAATCTCGAGTCTCGGATTCCCGGGCTCGGCGGCCTACTCACTATCGGTGTGCGCGCTGTTCCCCGGCGTGTTTGCCAAGGCGCCCCAGCCCGGCGTCGCTCCCGAGACCGACGTGCTGGGGTGGTGGAGCGCCAGGGGTGGGGAGGTCGCCAAGCCCGACGTCTGCGCGCCGGGCGTGGCGTTCTCCAATGTCCCTCCCTGGCAGGCGGGGGAGGAGATCTCCGGCGGCACCAGCATGGCGGCCCCCCATGTGGCCGGGCTAGCGGCGCTCCTGCTGTCGGGCATCCAGCAAAACGGCGGCTCGGTGCGGGCCATCGACCTCAAGCAGGCCATCCAGGCCACGGCCAGGCCGCTGGGCGGTGGAACGGTGCTCGATCAGGGAAGCGGCATTCCCAACGCGACGGCAGCCTACCGCTGGCTCAGGGCGGCCCATCAGGCAGGAGTGTACCACGTCCAGGCGCTCCCCGATGGGGGGAACACATCCAGGGGATCAGCGGCTTACCGACGCTCGGGGCTGGCGTCGTCGGGGGATACCATTCAGCGGTTCGTGGTCACCTCGGTAGGGGGCCAGCCGGCCGCCCGGCTGCTCCTCGAGTCCGACACCCCGTGGATCGAGACTCCCCGCGTCATGGAGCCGGGAGGCGGGCCGGTGACGGTGAGTCTCTCCTACGACGCCGAGCAGTTGCGTGATCCGGGGCTCTATGTCGGCACCGTTTGGGCGCGCCCCGCCAGCGATACGCTGGCCGGACCATCGTTCGGTCTCACCAACACGGTTGTGGTACCGTACACCCTGGACACGCCCCTCAAGGTGCGCGGCATGCTCACGCCCGGGGCCGTTGCCCGCTACTTCCTCGACGTGCCGGAGGGGAGCGGCGGCCTCGCCCTAGAGCTCAGCCTCCCAAGGCGGGGCGACGAGGCCACGGTGTACCTGTTCGAGCGCAACGGGCAGCCGTTCCGGGGTGGCAGTAGCCGTGCGGCTGGAGGCCTCCAGCCGCAGTCCGTGAACCTCATGGTGTCGGGCAACGACCTGGTGCCGGGTGTGTACGAGGCAGTGGTCGTGGCGCCTCCACTCGACGCCGTCAAGTACGAGTTCAGCGCGGCCCTACCAGAGGTGAGCGTGGCATCCCTGGGCACGGGGCCCTCCGCTTCCTTCCGCTGCACCGGGACCGAACCTGTCGTGGCCCGGGTGAGTGCGGACCTCATTGGGGTGGCGCACCGCGAGACCCTCGAGGGCAGCGGCGCCGCCCCCCGCTTCGTCAAGACCCGGGCCCCACCATGGGCCACCGAGATGATCGTGGATGTGGAGCTGCCAGGTAACCTGTGGCATCAGCTCACGGACTTCGGCGTCACCGTGTTCGACAGCACTGGGCTGCTGCTGCGTGACGGACCCCTCGACTACCCGTTCGGACGGCTGACGCTGGAGCTGGATTCCACGAGGCAGGGAACGTCGCTCATCGTGGAGCTGTATCCCGCTTTCGCCCATGTGCGCCCGGCCGAGACCTGGCGCGCCGATGTCCAGATCACCTACCTGGGGACGGAGCGCGTCCCCCTGCCGCCCCTGGGATACGGCGCCGCGGCCACCGTCGAGGTGACCCCGGGACGCGCCCTGGGGCTCCAGTTCGCGCCGGTGCCCCCCGAGGTGGAGGTGCCCGAGGGGTTCGTACCGTTCGTCGAGGTCACCGCGGAGCCCACAGTGGGTCCGGCCGCCACCCGACGTGGTGCGGTGGAGCGCTAGAGTAGCCGGGGTCGGACGCCAGGCGGAGTCACGGTGACGCGCACCATTCGCATTGCATCGGGGCAGGGCTTCTGGGGCGATTGGCTCGAGGCGCCGGTTCGCCAGGTGACGGGCGGGCCCATCGACTACCTGATGATGGACTACCTGGCCGAGGTCACGATGTCCATCATGCAGAAGCAGCGCGCTCGGGATCCGGCGGTTGGCTATGCCAAGGACTTCGTCCCGCTGATGGAGCGGCTGCTTCCCAAGCTCGTCGAGCACGGTATCCATGTCACGTCGAACGCCGGCGGCGTCAATCCCTGCGCGTGCGGTGAGGCCGTGAACGAGGCGGCACAGAATCTCGGCCTGGGCGGACGAGTCCGTGTCGGAGTGGTGACCGGCGACGACATCCTCGACCGCCTCGACGAGCTCATGGCCCGGGGCCGCAAGCTGGTCAATCTCGACACCGGGGAGCCGCTCGAGACGGTGCGGGATCGAGTGCAGAGTGCCAACGTGTACCTGGGTGCGTGGCCGGTAGTGGAAGCGCTGCGCCAGGGCGCCACAATCGTCATCACGGGTCGAGTGACCGACACCGGGCTCACGCTGGCTCCCATGCTGCACGAGTTCGGGTGGGCCGAGGACGACTGGGACCGGCTCGCGGCCGGCACCGTTGCGGGCCACATCAACGAGTGCGGGGCGCAGTGCACCGGGGGCAACTGCCTCGTGGATTGGGAGCGCATACCGGACATGGCCGATCCGGGCTACCCGATCGTCGAGATGGACGAGGACGGCACGTTCACCGTCACCAAGCATTCCGGGACGGGCGGGTTGGTGACCGTGGCAAGCGTAACCGAGCAGCTCCTGTACGAGATGGGTGATCCCGGCACGTACATCACACCCGACGGGATCGCCGACTTCACCACGATCCACCTGGAGCAGGAAGGGAAGGACCGGGTACGGGTCTCCGGGATACGGGGGCGGCCCGCGACGGACTCGTACAAGGTCTCGATCTCCTACCTGTACGGCTACAAGGCGGTCGGCACACTGGTGTACGCCTGGCCCGACGCCTACAAGAAGGCGCGCAGGGCCGACGCGATCCTGCGGGAACGGCTGGAGCGGCTGGGACTGGGGTTCGAGCAGGTGTTGACCGAGTACGTGGGGGTGAATGCCACCCACGGTCGCCTCGCTGGCGAGCCGGATCCCGACATCGCCGAGGTGCAGCTCCGCGTGGGAGTCCGGGCACGGGAGGCGGCCCCGGTACAGCGCTTCACCCGTGAGATCGCCCCCCTCATCCTGAACGGTCCTCCCAGCGTCACGGGATTCGCGGGCGGGCGGCCCAAGGTCGAGGAGATCGTGGCCTTCTGGCCGGCGCTGATTCCCAAGTCGGAGGTTGTGCCGGAGGTCGAGATCTTTGCAGCCTGATCTCGGATCGGCAGCCTCCGAGCCTCGCAGAACGGTGCCGCTGCTCCGGCTGGCCCACGCCCGCTCCGGCGACAAGGGTGACACGGCGAACATCGGCCTCATCGCCCTCAAGCCCGAGTACTACCCGCTCCTGGCGAAGGCCGTGACGGCCAAGCGCGTGGCGCGACACTTCCGGGACTTGATCACCGGTGACGTGGAGCGCTACGAGTTGCCCAACCTCAACGCGCTCAACTTCCTGCTGCATGGAGCGCTCGGTGGGGGCGGCACCCTCTCCCTCAAGACCGATGCACAGGGCAAGGTGCTCTCCACCGCGCTACTGCGGATGGAGATCCCGATACCGCGAGGCTTCGATGTCGACTGAACGGGTGCTGGCGCAGGTGAGCGACGGGGTGCTGGAGCTCACGCTGAACCGTCCGGAGAAGCGCAACGCCCTCGACACACCGATGGTGGAGCAGCTCCACGAGCAGTTGCAGCGCGCCGACCTGGATGCCGCGGTACGAGTGGTGGCCCTCCGGGGGGCCGGCAAGGACTTCTGTGCCGGAGCCGACCTAGCCGAGTTGCTGGCGTCGGCCGACCAGTCGCCGGGGGAGAACGAGGCCGGGGCGATGCGCCTCGGCCGGGTCTTCATACGCATGCGGTCGCTGCCCAAGCCCGTGGTGGCAGTGGTGCGCGGCAGGGCGCTTGCCGGCGGCTGCGGGCTAGCCAGCGCCTGTGATCTCGTCTTCGCCCATGCCGAGGCAACCTTCGGCTATCCGGAGGTGCGCCGTGGATTCGTGCCGGCCATGGTGATGGCGATGCTCAGGCGCGCCGTGGGCGAGAAGGTGGCGTTCGACCTGGTGGGCACGGGCCGGATGCTCTCGGCGGAGGAGGCGCGGCAGGTCGGGCTGGTCTCCCGGGTCCTGCCGGCGGCGAGCTTCGAGGATGACACGACGGCGCTGCTGGGCGAGGTGGCGGGGGCCAGCGGCTCCGCCCTGGCATTCATCAAGCAGCAGCTCTACGAAATCGACGGGCGCAGCTTCGAGGAAGCCATCGCTCTGGGCGCGAAGGTGAACGCGGTGGCACGGAGCACGCCGGACTTCAAGGAAGCGGTGGGGCGGTTCCTGGAGAAGTAGACGAGGAGAGCAAAGGGGGAAGCGTGGTCAAGCAACGGATGTGGCTCTGGGGAGCCGTGCTTCTGGCAGCGGCCGCGTGCGGCGGCGACAGCACGGCGCCCGCGACCCAAGGGTCGTTCCAGGCGACCGTGAGCGGCCACCTGAGCCTCAACCTGAGCGGGGAGGCGATCCACGGGACGGCCCAAGTCCAGGGTCAAGACGTGTTCGTTCTGGCCATGGTGCGCGGCACGCCTGGGACCAACAACTCCGATCTCATCACGATCGGGCGGGACAACCCCACGGCGCCCGGTCCCGGCGACTACGTGATCTTCCCCGGGGATTGCACCAGCTGCACGGCGGACGACTTCACGGCCGCGTACCTCCACCAGGTGACACTGGCCGACTTCGGGTTCTTCGTATCGGACACAGGCGCGTTCACTATCGCGAGCGCCAGTGGAGACACGCTGCAGGGCTCGTTCGGTTTCTCCGCCACGAGCTTTTTCGTGGGGGACGACTCGGTAATGCTCGCGGGAACGTTCACCGCGGTGCCGGGCGACGTGGCATCGATCATCCAGTAGCGCGCACCTGCGCGAGTGCCGCCGAGACGAGCCGCATGCCCCTGGCCACCATCGCGACGGAGCGGCTGATCCTCCGTCCACCCCGCCGCGAGGATGCGGAGGCGATCTACCAGGGGTATGCCACCGATCCGGAGGTCGCCCGGTTCGTCATCTGGAAGCCGCACCGCTCCATGGAGGAGACGGTGGCGTTCCTGGATCACTTCCTGGAGCATGGAGAAGACGGCTACCCCTGGGTCATGACGCTGACGGCCGGCGGTGTCATCGGCGCCATGCACCTCCGCGTTCATGCGCCCTGGTCCGAGTTCGGATTCAACATCGCCCGATCTCACTGGGGCCGGGGATACGGAACCGAGGCCGTGCGCGCCGTGATCGACTTCGGGCTGGAGCTCCCGGAGATCTACCGCGTGCAGGCGATGTGTCACGTCGACAACGGCGCCTCGGCCAGGGTCATGGAGAAGGCCGGTATGGTGCGCGAGGGCGTGCTGCACCGGTACATGCTGTTTCCCAACCTCGGCACCGAGCCTCAGGACGTCTTTGTCTATGCTGCGACACGGTGACCTGACGCGGTCGCTGCTGCTCGGGGTCATGGCGCTGGTCGCCGGGTGTGGGAGCGGGGAGTCGGCACCTGGGGGAGCGCGGCCCGCGGACATGTCCCGCGCCCGTGTGGTGCTCCTGGGCACGGGCACGCCCAACGCGGAGCCCGAGCGATCCGGCCCCGCCCTCGCCGTGATAGTGGACGAGCGGCCCTACCTGGTGGACGCCGGGCCCGGGATCGTGCGGCGGGCCCATGCCGCCAGGGACCGGGGGGTGGCGGCTCTGGACGCGCCGAACCTCGACATCGTCTTCCTCACACACCTCCACAGCGACCACACGCTGGGGCTCCCGGACCTCATGTTCACGCCCTGGGTCTTGGAACGCGACCGCCCCCTGGCGGTGTACGGGCCGCCGGGCGTCGCTGCCATGGTGAGACACCTCAGCGAGGCCTACGCCGAGGACGTCGCCATTCGTTTGGAAGGGCTCGAGCCGGCAAACCCCGGGGGCCACCGCGTAGAGGTGCACGAGATCTCCGCCGGCCTCGTATACCAGGACGACAAGGTCCGGGTAACGGCGTTTCCGGTGCACCACGGATCGTGGGATCATGCCTTCGGGTTCCGCTTCGAGGGCGCGGGGCGAACTATCGTCGTCTCCGGGGATGCCACACCGAGCGAGAGCGTCGTCGAGCACTGCAACGGCTGCGACGTGCTGGTGCACGAGGTGTACTCGCAGAGCGGCTATGAGGGTCGCGCGCCCGTGTGGCAGGCGTATCACGCTCAGTCCCATACCTCCAGCCTGCAGCTGGCGGCGCTCGCCCACCGAGCCCGGCCGCAGCTGCTGGTGCTGTACCACCAGCTGCTTTGGGGCGCGACGCCCGAGGAGTTGGTGGCCGAGGTCGAGAGCGGGTGGGACGGCCGCGTCGCCTACGGGAAGGACCTGGAGGTGTACTGAAGCGACGGAGGCAGCAACCGCGGAGATGTGATACACCGAGCGGCGGTGTAATCCCACCACTACCTCACGGTACCCCACGTTTCGTCGACCTTCACTGCCTCCGAGGGTCGGCGGGTGCAGCTTACGTTGAGCGACGCCCAGGCCATCCTGGGACGTTTCTGGGGCTTTAACGGGTTCCGCCATCATCAGCGCCGCGCCGTCCTGGCGGCGCTGCGAGGCCGTGACTGCCTGGCGGTGTTACCCACCGGGGGAGGGAAGTCCCTGTGCTACCAGGTGCCGGCCCTGGCCCTGCCCGGGCTCGCCATCGTGGTCTCCCCTCTAATCTCGCTGATGCAGGACCAGGTCGCCGCCCTGCGCGCCCGTGGCGTGGCGGCCGCTTACCTCTCCAGCACCCAGAAGCCGGCGACCCGGAGCGCCGTGTGGGCCGGCCTGCGGGCTGGCCGAATCAAGCTGTTGTACGTGGCCCCGGAGCGGGTGGGGCAGCTGGTGGCGGTGCTGCGGCGGCCCCCGAGCCTCCTCGCGGTGGACGAGGCCCACTGCATCAGCGAGTGGGGCCACGACTTCCGGCCGCACTACCGGGCGCTGGGCACGCACCGGGCGGCACTGGGGAGACCGCCCACGACAGCGGTAACTGCGACGGCGACTCCTGAGACGCGGCGAGACATCGTCCGTGTGCTACGGCTGCGGCGGCCCGTGCGGATCCTGCAGTCGTTCGACCGGCCGAATCTCTTCTTCGCAGCGCGGCGGTATCCCGCCAATCGCGAGCGGCTCAGGGAGTTGGGCCGGCTGCTGGGGCCGCTCGAGGGTAGCGCGATCGTCTACGTACCGACGCGCAATCAGGCCGACGGCGTGGCCACTATCCTGAGGCAGTGGGGCTACGCCGCGCTGCCCTACCATGCGGGGCTCCCGGGCTCCGCGCGGCAGGGCCTGCTGGTCCGGTTCCTGGACGGCCGGGTCCGCGTAATCGTGGCCACCAACGCCTTCGGGATGGGGATCGACCAGCCCAACGTCCGGCTGGTGGCCCACCTCGGGGTCCCACCGCGACCGGAGGCCTACTTCCAAGAGGCGGGCCGGGCGGGCCGTGACGGATCCCCGGCCCGGTGCGAGATGTTGTGGATCCCCGGGGACCTGGCCTTGGCCCGGCGCCTCGCCGGTGAGGGTACGGCGGCGTCACACGACTCCGCGGCCCTGCGCGAGGCCCGGCGACGGGGCCTGCGCACCATGGGCCGCTACGTGAGCACCAGGGGCTGCCGGCGGCGGGTGCTCCTGGCCTACCTCGGGGAGCAGCTGCCGCGGTGCAGCGGCTGCGACCGATGTGGGCCGACCGCGCTGCGGGGAGTGTGATGTCTGACATAGTTTCTCCCGTGCAAAGGCCGCATCTCATCGCACGAGCGCCGCCCGCCGGGCTGGGGTACGGCCGCGTTGCAGAGTCCGAGGCCAAAGGAGGCAAGTCGTGACCGGAGAGCCGGTGCACGCAACAAGAGCGCAGCAGTGGTTCTGGCTCATCATCGCCGTGGTGTGCGTCGGCTGGACGTTGTTCGCCATGGGCGTGTTCTGGAGCGAGCCTCTCGAGTCGTGGGCGGACATCCTCTTGTTCGACTCCCCCATTCTCCTGGCAGTCCTCGTGGCCACGCTCTGGTTCAACCGGCACCGCTGGTGGCCGTGGATCGTGAAGCTGCTGGAGGAGCACACCGACGGCATCGACGAGCTGCCCGCGCGACGCCTGGGGCTATACATCGCCCTCGCCGCCGGACTGGGGCTCTACGCCGAGCTGATGATGATCCGGCTGCACGCCTCCTACTTCCAGCTCTTCGCGTACTTCAAGAACGTGAGCCTCCTGTCGTGCTTCCTGGGACTGGGCATCGGGTACGTTCTCGGACCCCGCCGGCCGCTCACCACGCCCCTCGTGATGCCCCTCCTGGCGTTGCAGGGCGTGCTCATGTACCTGCTGCGGCACCACCCGGTGGCGGTCTCGCTGCAGACTCCCGTGACCGAACAACTGGGGCTCGGGATCCACTCCGCCGGCTCTTACAGCCGGGCGATGGCGGTCTACGGTTTCATGGTGGCGGTGTACGCATTCAACGCCGTCTGCTTCATCCCCCTCGGGCATTTGGCGTCCCGCCTCATGCTGCGGCGCGGCAAGCTGGTCGCGTACAGCTGGAACCTGGCCGGCAGCTTGCTCGGCATCGTGCTGTTCAACGTGCTGTCGTTCATGTGGGCGCCGCCCGCGATCTGGTACCTGGCCGCCGTGCTGGCGCTGCTGGTGTTCCTCCGCGCCCGCATGCGCAGCTTGCTTCCCACCGCCGTCGCCGGCGCCTGCGCCGTTGCTCTCCTTGGAGTGTCACTGCGGCCGAACCAGCTGGACGTCTTCTCCCCATATCAGATCCTGACGTTGATCGTGACGGGCAACGCACCTCCAGAGGTGCGTGTCAACAACGTGTACTACCAGCGGCTGCTGGACCTTAGCGCCGACTCCACACCGCAAGGCGAGGTGAGCGGTTGGGCGAGTCACTATGCGGTTCCGTATAGCTTCAAGCCCGCACCCGAGCGGGTGCTGATCGTCGGGAGTGGCACCGGCAACGATGTGGCGGCTGCCGTCAAGTTCGGCGCCGGGGAGATCGACGCGGTGGAGATCGATCCCGCGATTCTCAGGTTCGGCAAGCTGCTGCACCCGACGCTGCCCTACCGGGCGGAGAACGTCACCGCGATCGTGAACGACGCGCGTGCCCACATCCGCGGCACAAACCGGGAATACGACCTCATCGTGTACGGTCTGCTGGACTCGCACACGCTGCTGTCAGGTCGCGGGGGGGTGCGGCTGGACTCCTACGTCTACACGGTCGAGGCATTCCGCGAGGCCCGGGCCCGGCTGCGGGACGGCGGCCTCATTTGCCTGACCTTCAGCGTGGTCAGCCCGGGCCTGGGCAGGAAGCTGTACCTGATGCTCCGGGAAGCGTTCGACGGCCAGGAACCCCTCGTGTACCGCACGGTCTACGACCAGGGGTACACCTTCGTGATCGGCGAGTCACTCACCGGTCCGGCAACGCCCATCGCGACGCGTGACATCCGGCAGAGCTCCCTGTTCGCCCAGGATACGCTGCGGGCAGACGTCTCGACCGACGACTGGCCGTTCTTCTACATGCCGGTCCGCACTTATCCGAGCACGTATCTCGCCATGATCGTGGTGTTGCTCCTCCTGTCTGTGGTACTGCTCCGCCAGCTCACACCCGGAGGCCGAGGCGCATGGTCCGCGCCGTGCTTCTTCCTTGGCGCGGGGTTCATGCTGGTCGAGACCAAGGGCATCACCGAGCTGGCCCTGGTCTATGGCAGCACCTGGATCGTGGTCGGCGCGGTGATTGCCGCGATCCTCATCATGGCCTTCCTGGCCAACCTGGCCGTGATCCGCGTCGGGGCGCCCCGGCCCATCGTGACCTACGGCCTCCTGGGTGCCTCGCTGATCGCCGGCATGTTGCTGGGGACGGCGGATCTGAGCGCCCTGGCGCCGTGGCTCGGGCGTGTCCTGCTCACCGGTTTGCTCACCCTACCGCTGTTCTTCTCCGGCTTCGCGTTCTCATCCGAGCTCAAGCGGTCCTCCTCGGTGGCGGTGGCGCTATCGTCCAACCTGTTCGGCGCGATGTTGGGAGGGTTTCTGGAGTACAACTCGATGTACTTCGGCTTCCGCTCGCTCTACCTGTTGGCTCTTGGCATGTACGCCCTGGCCTTCGTCACCTCGCTGCGGTGGGTCCGGCTGGGGGCGGCGACCAGCCCGGGACAACTTCAACCGCCTGGTTGAGTGTCCTATTTTGCGAGCCGCCGTGCCGAATACCGGTCAACCCGGGTGGTGCGAAGCGGTGCCACGGACCGCTAAGCTACAGCAACTCAACTGCTTACGCGCGGGCGCAGCCGTGGCACAGATATTCCGATTGAATACCGCAGAAGACGACACTGCGGTTTGCTGAGCAACCTGCCGCCAGGCAAGGTATCTCGTCGGGAGGGGACGAGCGGGACCACGCAAGCCCGGGCTCAGCAGACCGCAGCGTTCTTTTCCCCCCGCAAGACATCCCTGCGATTCGGCCTCCATCGATGACCTGAATGTCGCATAGCGCACGCAGCGTGGCGCAGGGCTCACGAGAGGTCGGCCACGGCGCGCCGCAACTTCCCCGCCGTCAACCAGGCCCCTAACTTCCAGTATCACCTCTACGCGGGGGATGCCGTGTCCCGTTGGCGCATGACGCTGGTTGCCGCCTGGCTCGTGGCGCAGCCAACGGCCGGGCTGGCTCAGGAGCAGCTCGTCTATCGCATACCCGTTACGGGCACCATCGAGCTCGGTTTGGCACCGTACATCGCAAGGGGCATAGCCGAGGCGCAACAGGCCGGCGCTGCCGCCGTGATCCTCGACATCGATACGCCGGGGGGCCGCATCGACGCGGCGCAGCAGATCGTCAAGGCGGTTGCCGCGAGCGAGGTCCCGATCCACGCGCTGGTCAACACGCACGCGTGGAGTGCCGGCGCCATCATCGCACTCGCCACCGACTCCATCTATATGGTTCCCGCCTCCTCCATCGGCGCCGCCACGCCCGTCACCGGGTCGGGGCAGAAGGCTCCCGAGAAGATCGTGAGCGCGATGCGGAGCGAGATGCGGGCTCTCGCCGAGCGACGCGGGCTGGATCCCCGGATCGCGGAGTCGATGGTGGACGAGGAGATCGCCATCGAGGGCGTAATCGAGGAGGGGAAGCTCCTCACCCTGACGGTCCAGGAGGCGGTGGCGCTTGACGTGGCCGCCGGTGAGGTCGAGGATCTCGACGCGCTGCTGGCGCTCCACGATCTGGGGGGAGCAGAGGTAGTCACCGTGGGAATCAACTGGGCTGAGGCCCTCGTGCGGTTCCTGTCTCATCCCTTCGTGGCGCCCCTGCTGCTCTCCATCGGAACGCTCGGCCTGATCATCGAGATCAAGACGCCGTCGTTCGGCATGGCCGGTGCGGTGGGGCTGCTGTCGCTCGCCGCCTTCTTCGGCAGCCATCTGCTCATCGGCCTCGCCGGCCTGGAGGAGGTCATCCTCCTGGGCGTGGGGCTGGTGGCTTTGGGGATCGAGGTCTTCGTGGTACCTGGATTCGGGATCGCGGGCGTCGTCGCGCTGCTGTGTATCGGCTCGGCCGTTTTCCTCGCGTTGATCGGCAATCTCCCGACGTGGGCCGACGTGGCCCGCGCCAGCGGGATCCTCTTCGCCGCGGCCCTCATCATCGTGGCGGCGGTCTACGTCCTCGTACGCAAGCTGCCCGCCGCCCGCCGCGCCCGGGGGATCTTCCTGCGGGCGTCCACCGATCGGGCGCACGGGTACATCGCGGGCGCCACGCGGGACGATCTGGTGGGCCTGGAAGGGGTCGCCATCACGGACCTCAGGCCGTCGGGAACGATCAAGGTCGGAGACGAGCGTCTTGACGTCGTGTCCGACGTGGGTTTCATCGCCCAGGGGAAGCGCGTCCGCATCATCAGCTCGGAGAGCTACCGGCACGTCGTCGAGCCCGTCGACGAGGGGCCGAGCGCATAACTACGAAGCTAAGGAGTACTCGATGAACGATCTGGCGCAGATGGGAACGTGGTTCATCGTCGTCCTGCTGGTCGTCGGCGCGATCTTCGTGGGACTGCTGTTCAACTTCGTTCCGGTCCGGCTGTGGATCGAGGCCTGGTTCTCGGGCGTGCGGATCGCGCTCGGCACCCTCGTCGGGATGCGGCTGCGCAAGGTGAGCCCGCCTGCCGTGGTGCGTCCCCTGATCGCCGCCACCAAGGCCGGGCTCACGCTCCACATCAACGAGCTCGAGGCGCACTACTTGGCCGGCGGCAGCGTCGATCGGGTGGTCCGCGCCCTGATCTCCGCAGACAAGGCCGGGATCGAGCTCTCGTTCCAAAAGGCGGCAGCCATCGACCTGGCGGGCCGGGACGTGCACGAGGCGGTGCAGGTCTCCGTGAACCCCAAGGTGATCGCGACGCCCAAGGTCGCGGCCATGGCCAAGGACGGCATTCAGCTAATCGCCATTTCGCGGGTGACGGTGCGCGCGAACATCAACCGGTTGGTGGGGGGAGCCGGCGAGGAGACGATCCTGGCCCGCGTGGGTGAGGGCATCGTGTCGACCATCGGCTCCGCGACCTCGCACAAGGCGGTGCTGGAGAATCCGGACGACATCTCGAAGACGGTGCTGGCCAAGGGACTCGACAGCGGCACCGCCTTCGAGATCCTCTCCATCGACATCGCCGACGTGGACGTCGGCAAGAACATCGGAGCCGAGCTCCAGACCGACCAGGCCGAGGCGGACAAGCGGATTGCGCAGGCCAAGGCCGAGGAGCGGCGCGCGATGGCCGTGGCTTCGGAGCAGGAGATGATCGCTAGGACCCAGGAGATGCGAGCCCGGGTCGTGGAGGCCGAGGCCCAGGTGCCCCTGGCCATCGCCGAGGCGTTCCGCAGCGGCAATCTCGGCGTCATGGACTTCGTGCGCTACCGCAACATCGAGAGCGACACGGAGATGCGGAGCAGCATCGCGAAGGGCGAAGGGCCGCAGGCGAGCTGAGGAAGCATTGTGGGAGACTTCATCGAGCTGCTGATCTTCCTTGCGGTCGTGTTCTTCACCCTCCTTGCGGGCGGGAGGAAGAAGAGGGCGGGCACGGGGGCGCAGGCAGGCAGGCCGCCGCGGCCCCGCCCCCGACCTGAGACCAGACCGACTCGCGAGCGCCGGGAATGGGATCCGCCGCGGACCGAGCCAGGCGCCATCGGAGCGCCGTCCCGGGGAGCGCCACCCGAGCGGCGGCCTGCAGAGCCACAGCCACTCCCCACCCGAGAGGGATTGACCCGGGACATCCTCGAGCTCCTGGGCGCGCAACTTCCGGAGCCCGCCGTAGAGACCCAGCTGGAGGCCGCGCCGCCGTGGGCCGCAGAGGCCCAGTCGCCCCGGCAGGTCGACATCGAGGCGCAATCCCTGGAGTCGCTGGAGGCGGACGGCGGCAGGGACCACGACCTGTTCCATAAGCGCTACGTGGACGCGCCCCAAGAACCCACGGAGCGGGAGACGCCGCGGGCGAGCTTACGGCGCCTCACCCCCAAGACCGCACGGCAGGCGGTGATCTGGAAGACGATCCTGTCACCGCCCAAAGGCTGGGATTAGATGAGCGAGAGCCCCTTTCTCACCGCCGATCATCATCGTGTCCGCGAAATCGCCAAGGAGTTTGCCGAGCGGGAGATCGGCCCGATAGCACGGGAGCACGACCTGGAGGCGAAGTTCCCCTGGGAGACAGTGAAGCAGATGGGGGAGCTGGGCTTCATGGGGGCGCCGTGGTCGGAGGAGCTGGGTGGCGCGGGGATGGATTACCTCTCCTACATCATCGTAGTCGAGGAGCTCGCGCGCGTGGACACCAGCCACGCCATCACAGTCTCGGCGCATACCACCCTGGGCACCTCGCCCATCGTCTACTTCGGGAACGACGAGCAGAAGAAGCGCTACGTGCCGCTCCTGGCTACCGGCCAGGTGTTGGGGGGCTTCGGGCTCACGGAGCCGGAGGCCGGTTCGGATGCCGGCGGCACGAAGACCAGCGCCGTAGAGAAGAGCGATCACTGGGTGATCAACGGCTCTAAGATCCTCATCACGCACGCCGGCGTCGGGGAGATCTTCTCCCTCACCGCCCGGACCGATCCCAATCCCGCGAAGCGCAACGCCGGGATCACCTCGTTCATCGTCACGAAGGACACGGTGGACCTGGAGCGGTGCCAGGAGGTGGGGGTCGGGCACGAGCCGGACCTGCCCAAGACACCCGGCGTGACGGCGGGCAAGAAGGAGGACAAGCTAGGCTGGCGGGCCTCGGATACCCGGGAGCTGATGCTGGAAAACGCCGTTGTGCCGAAGGAGAACATGCTGGGCAAGCGGGGCAAGGGCTTCGTCAACTTCCTGAAGACACTGGACGACGGGCGGATCGGCGTCGGGGCGCTCTCCCTCGGCCTCGCGCAGGGGGCATTGGACGAGTCTCTCAAGTACACGACGGAGCGCAAGCAGTTCGGTCGCGCCGTTGCATCGTTCCAAGGTGTGCATTTCCAGCTGGCCGACATGGCCACGGAGATCGCGGCGGCCCGGCACTTGGTGTACCACGCGGCGTGGCTGAGGCAGAACGGAAGACCTTACAAGAAGGAAGCAGCCATGGCGAAGCTCTTCGCATCGGAGCTCGCCACGCGGGCAACCACCAAAGCCGTGCAACTTCACGGCGGCTATGGGTACACGACGGATTACCCCGTGGAGCGGATGATCCGGGACGCCAAAGTGGGGGAGATCGGGGAGGGGACCAGCGAGATCCTGCGTATCGTGATTGCCCGGGAGCTGCTGGGGGATTTGATCGATGTGACGGGTTGAGCGGGCCAGGTCCCGCCGTCCGCACGGTGAGCGGCCTCGGGAGCGCGAGACTTCCGGGGCCGCGTCGCGTGACCCCCGGAATCAGCCCAAATCGACCAGTTGGGGCGGATGGCCCTCGGCCTCGAGGAACTTGAGGAAATCTCCCGCCCGGATCGACGTCGTCTTGGCGTTGTCCAGTGGGTGGAAGTTGATGGGGTCGTGCTCCAGCATGCGCCGGTCCACGACGACCCGCACCACACGCTCCTTGTCGTTCACCACGGCGAACGGGCTGACCGCGCCCGGAACGACGCCCAGGTACTTCATCAAGCGCTGCGCGCTCCCGAAGGAGAGGCGGGTGGAGCAGCCCAGGCGCCCCGCAAGCGCCCGCAGATCCACCTCGCGGTCGGCAAGGCAGGTCACCAACCACATGCGCCGGCCCTTCTTGTCCCGCAGGAAGAGGTTCTTGGTGTGGGCCCCGGGGATGTGTCCCCGAACGGCCTTGGCCTCCTCCACCGTGAAGACGGGGGGATGCTCAATGGTCTGAGGCTCGATGCCCAGCTCCCGGAGCCGGCGAAGCAGATCCTCCGGGGTAGCCGGGGCGCCGCCATCGGCGAGCCTGCCGTCGTTGGGTAAGGACTCCACGCTCTCCTCCGAAGACCAACGAAACACAGCGCACGATGCGTAGGCCAGGGGGGGCGCGGCCCCATTGACCTAACTCCCTATAGTGTCTATCCTTACGGCACCATGCTTGAAGCGAGCATGACCGTGCCATATGGGCATCCGGCTGCCGGGAGGCGTGGGACGTCTGCGCCGGCACTCGGGGGCCCGCCAATGGTAACTACCGGCAGTGCGACGGTGCGCGCCCGCGTTGGGGGCGTGCCGCCGCTGCTTCACGAACACAGGCTCGGCGCGACGGCCGCGGGGGAAAGCTCTTCCGGCCCGCGACCGGTTGCGAGAGCCAGGGCAGGGGAAGTTGAAACGCGAGATTCTCATCAACGCTGGCCCGCGCGAGACGCGTGTGGCCATTCTGGAGGACGACCGTCTCGTCGAGCTCCTTCATGATCGCCCGGAGATTCGCCGCTCCGTAGGTAACATCTACCTCGGCAAGGTCGACGCGGTCTTGCCGGGAATGCAAGCGGCCTTCGTCGACATCGGCCTCGAAAAAAGCGCTTTCCTTCATGCCTCCGACCTCGTCGAACCGGATGAGGACGCGGAGGAGGATGACGCGCGCTCCGCACGCAACAACCGCGGTCTTCCGAACATTCAGGACCACGTCACCAGGGGACAGTCGATCCTGGTGCAGGTGACCAAGGAGCCCATCGGCACCAAGGGCCCCCGCGTGAGCCGGCAGATCTCCCTTGCCGGACGGTTCCTGGTCTACATGCCGTTCGCATCGAGGATAGGTGTGAGCCGCAAGATCGAGAGCCGCGAGGAGCGGGCTCGGCTGCGAGAGATGCTGGGACGGCTGACGCCCAAGGACATCGGCGGCATCATCGTCCGCACGGTGGCGGAGGACCTCACCGAGGGGCAGGTCAAGCGCGAACTCAAGTCCCTCGGCAGCCTTTGGAAGAAGATCAAGCGCAAGGCGCACTTCATGCGCCTGCGGGTCCCCGCGCTCGTTCACCGGGAAACGTCGCTCACCAGCGGCATCGTCCGCGACCTGCTGAGCGACAAAGTGGATCGGGTAATCGTGGACTCAAAGGAGGTCCACGAGGAGATTCGGCGGTATCTGAGAAACGTCGAGCCGGAGCTCATTAAACGGGTCACGCTGCACAAGCAGTCCGCTACGCTGTTCGACAAGTACGACCTCGAGACCGAGATCCGCGATCTGTTCCACAACCGGGTGGAGTTGCCCACCGGGGGCTACCTCATCATCGAGCCGACCGAGGCGCTGGTCTCCATCGACGTGAACACGGGTCGCTACACCGGGAAGCAGGACCCCGAGAAGACGATCCTACGCACCAACCTCGAGGCGGCGCGTGAGATCGCGCGCCAGGTGCGGCTGCGGGACCTCGGAGGCATCATCGTTATCGATTTCATCGACATGGAGTCACAGGCAAATCGCGACAAGGTGCTGCATGAGCTGCGCACCCACTTGGGGCGGGACCGGGCCCGGACAAGGGCCTTCCAGGTCTCCCAGCTGGGGCTCATCGAGATGACGCGGCAGCGGGTGCGCCCGTCCCTCTGGGATACGATGGCCTCCAACTGTCCCTCCTGCGGCGGCATAGGGAAGGTCTTCCGGCCCGAAGTGGTGGCCCGGCGACTGGAGCGCTCCCTGGCACGAGCCGCAGCCGATGGCGGCCAGCAGCGGATCACGGTGCGGTTGCACCCTGAGGTGGCGCTCTATCTCGTAGAGCAGGAACCGGAGTTCTTCGACGTGCTGTCACGGGAGACGGGTATCGCCCTGGAGCTGCGCGATGATCCCATCACCCGGATCGATGAGTTCCGGCTGGTTGCGCAGCCGGCAGGGCGGGACGTGACAGAGCGGTACGCGGTGGCCTAGTCGCTCGGGGGTGGGCCTCACCGCCGCGAACTGCAGAAAGCCAAGCCATCCGGCGGTGCTACTTGACCCAACCCCCTGTCCTAGGTAGGCTTACCGCCTATGTCATACGCGATCTTCAAGGCCGCCGGGCAGCAGTTTCGCGCCGAGAAGGGTGCCACGATGCGGGTTCCCAAGTTGGAGGGAGAGCCCGGTGCCAAGGTGACATTCGGCGAGGTCTTGCTCTCGAGTGACGGCAAGAAGGTGACGGCCGGCCAGCCCACACTGAAGGGTGCCAAGGTGGTGGGCCAGATCGTCCGTCACGGTCGGGGAGACAAGATCTTCGTCTTCCGGTTCAAGCGGCGCAAGAACTACCGCCGCAAGACCGGTCACCGACAGCAGTTCACGGAAATCAAGATCACCGATCTGAAGCTCGGGTAGCGATATGGCTCACAAGAAGGGTGTCGGCTCCAGCCGCAACGGCCGCGACTCACAACCCAAGTTCCTGGGTGTGAAGCGCTACGGGGGCCAGGTGGTGCGGGCGGGCAACATCCTGGTGCGGCAGCGCGGTACCAAGTTCCACCCGGGCACGAACGTGCGGCGGGCGAGCGACGACACGCTCTTCGCCCTGGTCGACGGCGTCGTCAGGTTCGAGCACAAGAGCAAGAAGCGCCAGCAGGTGAGCGTCTATCCGCTGGAGGCCGTGGCGTAGTAGGCGCCCGGAAGCGAGCAAGAGACGGCGGCGGGCCCCCAAGCGGGGCCCGCCGCCGTTTTCTCACAGCCGGAGGGGGTTGCTTATCGCGGGGAGCTGCTGCCTCCGGGTGCTCCAGCCGATCCTCGCCCATCAGGGGCGTGCTGGCCGGGCACACTCGAACTGGCGGCGCTCCAGGAGCGCCCGGTTCCCGTCGACACCCGTCACGATCACGGTGTCGGTGACCGCAACCGTGCCGTTAGGGCAGTCGAGCTGGGCGCGGCGCTCCCACGGGCCGGACTGGCCACCGGTGGCACACCCGGCAGCCGCGCCCACCAGGGTCAGGCACACCCCGCCGGCGACCATCCGCCAACGCGGACGCCTCACGGGTGTGCCTCTCGCCCTCGGCTTCTCCACAAGACTCGCCACTCTTTGGGCCTGTCTCTTGCTACGAAAAGCTCGTGAGAGGGGCGTGATCTCGTTGCGCAATAACGCCTTGCTGACGTGGTGTCGGCCGTCACTTGACCCCGCTGCCGGACGTCACACCTTTCCGATAACACCATGGCCCGATTCCACCTCCGCACTCTCGCCCGCACCCCCGGCCTCACCCTCGGAGAGGGCACCGATGCCGAGGAGCGGCTGCGCTTCTCCAAGCAGCTCGCAGTCCTCATCTACCTGGCCTCCCGACCTCAGGCTCGTGCCACCAGAGAGGAGCTGATCGGGCTCCTGTGGGAGGGTTCCTCGCCGCACGACGCGCGCCAGGCTCTGCGGCAGGTGGTCTATCAGATTCGCCACGGCACCGATCGCGACCTGCTGAGCGGCGACGAGGTGTTGGCACTCCGCAAGGACCTGCTCGCGTTCGACGTGGAGACGTTTCGGACGCACCTCGCCGGCGGACGCTTGAGCGAGGCGTATCTGGTGTACGAGACGGACTTCCTCTCCAACGTCGCGCTCTCGGGGGCACGGGAGTTCGAGCAATGGGCTGAGGGCATGCGCCAGCAGTTGGCGGCCGAGTGGCGCCAGCTCCTGAGGAGCCTGGTGGCGATGGCGGTGGACGGCGGGAATTGGACGGATGCCGCCCAGTACTCGGCTCGGCTCATCGAGCGGGATCCCTACGACCTCGAGCCGCGGATCAAGATGGTGGAGCTGCTGGCCCTGGCGGGCGACGAGGTGCGCGCCCAAGCGGCGGCCGAGGAAGTGCGCCGCGTGGCAGTGGAGATCCATGGAGAACGGATCCCCGCGGTCGTGGCGACCGCTCTTGCCCGGGCCATCTCCCCCACTGCCGTGCCCGACCGCCGGCAGTCCCGGGGCTTCCCGCGGCATCCGGAGCTGGTGGGGCGGGCCGCGGAGTTCCGAGCGGTGGTGGACCGCTGGCGCAACGCCGTCGGCGGGGAGGGAGGAGCCGTGTTGATCTCCGGCGAGGCGGGCATCGGCAAGACGCGGCTGGCCCGGGATCTGGAGCGTCGCTTCCAGCACGACCCCTGCCTCGTACTCAAGTCCGCCTGCCACACGGTGGAGCAGTCCGATCCCCTGGCGCCGTTCCTCGAGATGCTGAGGGAGGCCCAGGCCGCGCCGGGTCTCGGGGCCGCGTCACCGTCGTCCCTGGAAGTGCTGGGGGCGTTCATACCGGAGATCGCCAGCCGGTTCACCGGTACGGTCACCCCCCGGCCGGCACCCATTCCTAGGGAGGCGCTGTCGGCGTCACTGCTGGACGCCTATGCGGCCATCGCAGGGGAGCTGCCCCTCGCCCTCATCATCGAGGACCTGGACCGGGCGACCACCGCGACCCTCGAATTCGTGCACCGCCTCGCCCGCCGCGCGCAGTCGACCCATCTGCTGGTCCTGGTGACGGCCCGGGACGTGGCCCGTGTGCCCGAGACCGGCCGCGCGCTACGGGATCTCACCGGTGGCGGTGTGGTGGCCGAAGTCGGGCTCGCGCCGCTGGACGGCACCGACGTGCGGCACTTCATCGGGTCCATCGCCACGCTGCCGGAAGGGGAGTCCGGCAACCGGCTGGCCGAGCGGGTGGCCAAGCAGACGGCGGGTGTGCCGTTCTACGTGCTGGAGCTGCTCAAGGCCCTGTACGACGAGGGCGAGCTCCAGGTCGAGGATGGCGTCTGGCGGTTCAGTGAGCGCCTGCAGGACCCGGCCCAGCCCCTGCCGGTACCCGAATCCACCGGTGCCATCCTGCAGAAGCGCTTGGAGGTCTTGGGCGATAGACCCCTCCAGGTCTTCGCCGCGCTGGCGGTGCGCGAGCGTGAGACCTCGGTACAGGATCTCGCCTACCTCACCGGATTGGAAATGGAAGCTGTCCGCGCGGCGCTCAACGCCCTGGAGCGGCGTCGCCTCATCGCGCGACAGCGCGGGATGCCGGCCGCGCTGCACGACGAGCTCGCCGCAGCGGCCCTGCAGCGGGTACCGCACACCGAGGCACGGCGGTTCCACCAGCGGGCCATGGAGTTGGCCGAGCAGAGCGCCCGGTTGGGGCGCTCCGCCGAGTGGTCAGTGGCAGCCCATCACGCGGCTGCCGGTGGAGACATCGACCGGGCGGCTGTGAACGCAGCCCGCGCCGCCGCGGCCGCCGCACAGACGTCGGGACATGAGTCTGCGCGGGAGACGCTGCAGGCGGTGCTCAACGCCATGCCGGAGGCAGCCCATTCCGAACTGCAGGCGCGGCTCGCACCGATGTTGAAGGGGAAGCGCTCACCCCGCAGCTGGCTGCACGCTCGCGCAGGGCAACGGTCGGGCTGGAGGCGTTACGGGATTCCCGCTGCCAGTGCGGCGGCGGCCGTGGCGGCGTTCGCCATCATCCGGGCCGTGCTGGCCGGCCTGGGTGGGGAAACGAGCGCGGAGCCGGCGGCAGCCATACCGTTTGCCGCCGAGACGGGCAATGCCTGGGCGCTGGGTGTGGACTCCGTGACTGTCTTCGAGCCGGTCTTCCCCGGATCGTTGGCCGGCTCTTCCACCGACCCGCTGCGTGTCGCCGGCGCCTACGACGCGAACGCCACCTCGATCTCGCCGGGGGGGGACCGCCTACTGGCCGTGCGCCAGGGAGTGACAGGCCCCGAAGTGGTGCTGCTCAGCGTCGAGCGAGGGGTGCTTGGGCGGATCGACTGGTGCACAGGCCCCTTCGCCGTGTCGTGGTCCGGTGACGGCGGCCGCCTGGCATGCGTGACGGAGGGCAGCGCGCTCGCTTTGGGTGATGCAGCGCCGGGCAGCGTACCGGTCAGGGTACGGCTTCCCGCACCCATTAGCGGTGGCCCCGTGTGGTCACCCGATGGTGCGTGGGTGGCCGCGCGGGTGGAGGGGGACTCGGTCTACGTGGTGGATCGTGCAGGTAGGGAAGAGCCGAGGGCCGTGCCGGGTCGACCCGGGGCGGAGACAATGCTGCGGTGGGAGAGGGAGCGGTAGACGGGCAGCAGCGGCGTCAAGCGCCCCCGAACGGCAACGGGCGCGCGTTGAACTGAATGGTGATTGTCTGGCCCGCAGCGACCGTCACAGTGGTGTCCATCCGCACGTAGCCCCGCGCCGCCATCCGTATCACGTGCACTCCGGCCGCGAGTTGGAAGGTCGTCCCCAGCTGCCGCCGCCCGTCCACCGAGACCATGCCGCCCGCAGGAAGTCCCGTGACGCTCACTATGCCCGTGCCACCGGGCGTGGCCGCTGCGGTTTCGGCGGCAGCCGGCGCAGCCCGGTCCGGTAGATCAGTCTCACCGGCCTGGCCTCGAGCGGCGATCGGATCCGGCTCCGGCGGGCCCGGCTCAGCGTCCAGATCCGCCGCCGCGGCGGCGGCCTCGGCGGGAGGGGCGCCGAGCGGCTGAACCACTGCGGGGCTGGGCTCGACTGCAGGCTGACTCGCAGCAGCCTCACCCGGTGTGCTCTCCGTGCTCCCGTCCGTGACGGCGGGCGTCCCACCCCTGGTCATCAACCACGTGCCCAGAATGGCGACGACGGCGACGAAGCCGATGGCGGCCCACGTGCGCCGCCCGGTGCGCCTGGGGGACGTCCCGACGACCTGTGTCTTCGCCCGGCTGATCTCGGTCTTTCCCACCGGCTGCCGCGACGGCGGCGTCCGCACCGTGGGCGCTGCACTCGCGGCCGTCTCCCGCGTGGAGCGTCGCAGTGCATCGACGAAGGCGCCCACACTGGGAAGTCGGTCGTGCGGTTTCTTCTCCAACGCCTTGTGCACCGCCCGCACCGCGTGTGGCGGCACTCCCGCCGCCAGGATGTCGAGGGGCGTAGGCGGCATCGTGCAGTGCTTGTGCACGATCTCGACGGCCGAGTCGCCCTCGAACGGTACCTGTCCCGAGAGCATGCGGTACGCCATGACCGCTACCGAGTACTGATCCGACGCCCCGGTGACCGGTTTGCCCATCCCCTGCTCGGGGGACATGTAGTAGGGTGTCCCCACGACCGAGCCCGAGGCCGTGAGCGTACCCTCGCTGCGGGCCTTCGCGATCCCGAAGTCGGTGACCACCACGCGACCCTTGGCGTCCAGCATCACATTGGATGGCTTGATGTCGCGGTGGATCACCTGTCGCTCATGAGCGTAATCCAGTGCCTCTGCCACCTGCTCCAGGATCGGGATCGTCTCCTCCAGGGAGAAGCGTCCCTTTTCATGCAGCACGTCGTCCAGAGAGCGCCCCTCCAGAAACTGCATGGCGTACCAGAAGAGCTGCTCGCCGGAGCTGATCCGGTAGATGGGTACGATGTTGGGGTGCTCGAGGTTCGCCACCAACCGCGCCTCCCGCTCGAAGCGCTGGATCCCGTGCCCGTACGTGAGCTCCGGTGGCAGCACCTTGATGGCGACCTTGCGGGCCAGCCGCACCTCGGTGGCCAGGTACACCACGGCCATGCCGCCCCGGCCTAGCATGCCCTCGATGCGGAACTCGTCGGCGGTGTCTTCGTGAAGCAGTTGCTCGATGTGCTTGAGGGAACCGGTGTCCAGGCCGTCGGGCGCGTCCGAGTCCAGCCCCGTGGCGGAGACCTGGGACCCACACGTGGGACAGTAGGCCGCACTGTCCGGTACCGGTGTGGAGCAGTGGACGCACAGCATGGAGGTAAAGCGGCCTTGGCAGAGAGTGGGCGCTCGTGCAAGCTGCCGCGGGCCCACAGGACCGTCAAGAGCGCAACGGGGCGCTAGCTCCCTTGGCTGCGGAGGATACGCCCCTCCTGCCGGGCCTCCCGCAGGCGCTTGAGGTCGCGCTTGGCGAGACGGGCCTTGTGGCCGAAGTAGATGAACGGCGCGAACGACACGCCCCCCACCGTGCTGGCGGCGATCACCTTGGCGAGCTCGAAGCTGTCGGCCCCCGTGAGGAGCCACGTCAGGGCCACCCCCGAGGCGAGGATGATTCCCCCGAAGGCGTCGCGCAGATACGCCATGTCCCTGCGGTACACGTTCAGGCGGTGCTCGGTGTCCGTCTCAATGGCGCCGGCGGCCAGCAACACGCCCTCGGCCGAGTAGATCGCACCGCACTGGGGGCACATCTGCATCGGCCCGGTGAACAGGCTGGTCACGCCCTGCCACCAGTAGCGGGTCCAGCGCAGGCGCCGCACCGGTTTGGAGAGGATCTCCAGGGCGTGTCCGCAGCGATCGCAGCGTTCGAGCTGTGCCATACGTAAGAGACTACGGAGCGGGCCGCTTCCGGGTTACGTGCTCACGGCGTGCGAAGATGGAAACGCTCGAGGAGGCGCCGTGCCACAGGGCCCGGCTTGCCGCCTCCCACCGGCCGGCCGTCCAGCTTCACGATGGGCATGATCTCCATGGTGGTGCCGGCCAGAAAGAGCTCGTCGGCCGCGGGAAGGTCGCGGTGGAAGATCGGCGTCTCCTCGGCCGTCACACCGTGCTCGGCACACAGTTCCAGCGTCACACGTCGGGTGATGCTGGGGAGGATGTAGTTGTTCCGGGGAGCGGTGCGAACCACCCCGTCGAACACGCCGAAGAAGCTGGTGTGCGTGCCCTCGAGTGCCACGCCATCCCGCACCAGGATCGCCTCGAGGGCACCCGCGTCGCGGGCCTGCTGTAGCGCGAGGCAGTTCGCCAGCAGACCGACCGTCTTGATGTCGCAGCGGGACCAGCGGTGATCCGTAGCCGTGATCACGGCCACGCCCCGGGCGGGATCTGCCTTGGGAGCGAACGGCGTCGCCGCGGCATACACCGTGGGTGGCACGGGGGGATCGGGGAACGCGTGCCCCCGGGTGGCAGCGCCCCGAGTCACCTGCAGGTAGACGAGCGTGTCCTGGCCCGCGAGGCCGTTGCGCTCCAGCAGGGCCTGCGCCACGGCGCCGAGGCCACGGGCGTCCACCCCCTGGATGTGGAGCGCCGCGAGGCCGCTGGCCATGCGGTCGAGGTGGGCGTCCAGCTCGAAGAACGTCCCGCCGTAGCTGCGCACCACCTCGTAGATGCCGTCGGCGAATAGAAATCCCCGGTCCTCGGGGGAGATCCGGGCCTGCTCGAAGGGCAGGTACTCGCCGTTGAGGTACACGATCCGGTTCATCGACTCCTCACATCCAGTGCCGCCGCCCGCTCTTGAACGGCGTGTCCCGCGGGTCGTGTGTCGCTATGAACTCCCGATACCGCTCGCGCAACCGAATATAACGCCGGTAGGAGGTGGGCATGGCTCGGTGCCGCGCATCGATCAGGAACCGCTCGACCTTCCAGACGTTTCGCCCCGAGAAGCGCCAATCGTAGCCGCCAAGTTCCCGGAGATCCACCACGGCGTAGGCCACGATGCGCCCTGTCAGATCGATGTAGGGATCGTAGTAGCTTCGCGCCAGCGCCTCGGCGCTCGGGAAGACCGGCCTGCGTCCCCACAAACCTACGTCCCGGGAGCCCCCCACCGCGCCCCACCGGCGGTTGGCCCGAAAGGCGAACACCACGTGATCCAGGTGATCCCGTGACTCCAGGTCCAACAGGAGTGGCGGATAGCCGTGCTGCTCCATCACCGCCGCGGCCGCGATGGCCGCCTCGAGGCAATGGGCTGAACGATGTCGGACCACGGCGCGGAATGAGCGCAACGTGTCGCCGTCGCGCTCCCAGTTGTATCGCAGCGACCTGATCCAGCGCTGCGTGGCTTGGGGTGAGCGGCAGCGGGTGACGACGCGCCGCTCTGCCGGGGTGAGGCGTGGGCGGCGTGTCATGGGCTGGCTGGGGGTCGCTCGGGAGTCGGGTGTGTGGCGCTGCGACGCTCGTGCGTCACTACGCGTCGTCCTCGATGGCTCCCGCATCGCGCAGGATCTCCGTGGCCTGCCCCGCGTGCTCCTCTCGCACCAGGATGCTGGCGCCGGCCGGCCCCGGGCCGAGCCCCGCCGCCTCTCGGGACTGAATCAGGAACGGGATGCCTTCTGCAACAAGCAACCCGGACGCCGTCTCCGCCTCGAGGCGTGTGCGGAAGTTCGCGATCGCCGTCAGCTTCTCGTCGTCGTGATTCATCGCTATGCCACTCGCGTCAGCCCGTCAGCGCCGCCCGAATCGACAGCGCAACGGTCGTAATCAGTATCGACATCAGGTTCAGCAGGATTCCCGCCCGGGCCATCTGCGCCGGTCGAATCCACCCGCTGCCGAACACGATGGCGTTGGGAGGCGTCGCGACGGGGAGCATGAACGCCATCGACGAAGCCACGGCCACCGTGGCCATGAGGGGCAGGGCGGGCAACCCCAGCCCTATAGCCACCCCTGCAATGAGGGGCATCCCCAGCGCCGACGTGGCGGTGTTGCTGGTGAGCTCGGTGAGGAAGACGAACACCGCCGCGGTGACCAGCATGACGAACGGCAGGGGAACACCCCGCAGGGAGGCCAACCGACCGCCCAGCCACTGGGACAGGCCGCTCGCCTCGAACGCCCCGGCCAGCGCGAGCCCGCCGCCGAACAGCAGTAGGATGCCCCAGGGCACCTTGCTGGCCGACTCCCAGTCCAGAGCGACCCGGTGCCGTTGACCCTTGAGCGGCGTAACGAAGAGCACGAGAGCAGCCGCGATCGCGATGGCAGGATCGGAGATCCCGGGCAGCAGGTCGGACAGCCCCGGGATCCTGAGACTGCCGATCTCCTTCGGCGCGCGCAGCACCCAGGCGAGGGCCGTGAGCCCGAACACGGTGAGCACGAACCGCTCACCGCCTGTGAGCGGGCCCAGGTCCCTGTGCTCCCGCTCCAGCGTGTCGGCCAACCCCGGGACCTTGCCGCGCACCCGGAACAGCGCCACCAGCACGAGCCAGCACCCGGCGAGCATCACGATTGAGATGGGGACGCCGAGGGCCATCCACTGCGCGAAGCTAACGTCTTCGCCCAGGAGCTCCCGCGCCGCGCCGGCAAAGATCGCGTTGGGCGGCGTGCCGATGAGCGTAGCGACGCCGCCGATGGAAGCCGCGTACGCCACCCCCAACATCAGGGCGGCGGGGAGCTCACCGAGCCCGCCCGGCGCCGCCCCGATCCCCCCTCCTCTCCCGGGTCGTCCCCCGAGCACGGCTGCAGCGATCGGCAGCATCATGATCGCCGTGGCGGTATTCGAGATCCACATGCTCGCCACCGCGGACGCGAGCATGAAGGCCAACAGCACACGGCGGGCGTCGGTCCCCACGGCGCGCACGGTGCTGAGGGCAAAGCGCTTGTGCAGGTTCCAGCGTTCCAGGGTCGCGGCGAGGAGGAAGCCCCCCAGGAACAGGAAGATGATCGGGTCTGCATAGGACCGGGTGACCCGCGCCAGCGGCGCCACACCGACCAGCGGAAGGAACACTATCGGCAAGAGCGCAGTGGCTTCGAGGGGCACCGCGGCGGTGAGCCACCACGCCGCCATCCAGGCCGCGAGCCCCGCCACGTGCCAGGCCTGCTCGGAGAGCGCGCCGGGTGCCGGGAGCAACACGGTGAGCAGGAAGGCGACAGGCCCAAGGCCCACCACTGCGCGGCGAATCATCGCACGGGGAACAGCTCGAGTGCCGTCGTGCGGGTGACCCGGTCCTTGAGCGCTTGCGGCAGCGGGAGGGCCAGGAACTGGTCCAGGTTGCGCCGCAGGTCGTCGACGCCCGGACTCGGCCAGTCGGTCCCCCACACGATGCGGTCCCCGACCTCCTCGAGCCGCGGGAAGTACTCGAGCAGCTTCTTCGGCGGTATGCCCGACAGCTCAAGGTGCACGTTGCGGTGCCGCCGCAGGATGAAGAACGCCTCGTCCATCCAGAGAGGACGTCCGCCGTGCGCCATGAGGATGGTGAGATCGGGAAAGTCGATGGCCACGTCGTCGAGCTCCATCGGACGGCCGTACTTGCAGCGGGCGCCGGGGAAGATGCTGGTGCCGGTGTGGACCATCACGGGCAGCCCCCGCTCCTCGCAGCGGCGGTAGATACGCCCCAACGCCTCGAGGCCCATGGTGTGCGCGTTGGCCGGGAAGACCTGGTGCGGTGGGTGGATCTTGAGGCAGCGAATGCCGAGCTGCAGCAGCTCCTCGACCTGCCCCTCGGGATCGGTGGTGAACCGGGGATGGACGCCTCCATAGGGCAGCAAACGCTCCGGCGCTGCCTGCGCGTACCGCGCTGCGAAGCCGTTTGTGTCGTCGCTGAACCCCATGAGATCGGGACTGGGGTAGTTGACCAGCCCCACCCGCCAGATGCCGGCCTGGTCGAGCACCTGCAGGAGGACCTGGGGATCGTCCATCATGGCCAGGAGCCGCTCCCAGTGATCCTCCTTGCCCCGTCGCATCTTGGCGGCGACGTCGGGCTTGAGGTCACGCCAGGGCTGGATGTGGACGTGGAGATCGCTGATGCCGGCCCGCTCCGCCCCTGACCCGGCCGCCGCGCTCGCGCTCACTTGCCCTTGAACTCGGGTTCCCGCTTCTCGAGGAACGCCTTCACGCCCTCTTCCTTGTCCTCCGACGAGAACGCGAGGCCGAAATACGTGGTCTCGAACCGCACGCCCTCGTCCAGCGGCATCCTGACGCTGGCCTTCACGGTGTCCTTGATGAACTCCAGAGCCACCGGGCTCTTCTTGGCGATCTCTGCGGCCAGCTCCCGGGCCCGCTGCATCACCTGATCGTGGGGTACGACCTCGTCCACCAGTCCCAAGCGGAGGGCCTCATCGGCTTTGATCATCTGACCGGTATAGAGGAGCTTGTAGGCGTTCCCCAGTCCCACCAGACGGGGCAGGCGCTGGGTGCCGCCGCCTCCGGGCAGGATGCCGAGGGTGATCTCCGGCTGGCCGAGCTTGGCCTTGTCCGAGGCGATTCGGATGTCGCACGCCATGGCCAGCTCGCAGCCGCCGCCCAGAGCGAAGCCGTTCACGGCGGCGATAACGGGCCGCGGGAACTTCTCCGGCGCCTCGAATATCCCGAAGCTCTTGGTGACGTGGAACTGGTCGACGCCTGTGCGGTCCGCGAACTCGGCGATGTCGGCGCCGGCCACGAATGCCTTGTCGCCCGCCCCCGTGACGATGACGACCCTCACGTCCTCGTTATGCTTGAGCTCATCCATCACCCGGACGAACTCGCGGCGCACGTCGGCGTTGAGGGCGTTGAGCTTGTCGGGACGATTGATGGTGACGATCGCGATCCGGTCCGCGATATCGACTAGGACGACGCTTTCTTTGGCCATTCGTAGAACCCCCTCCCGGTTTTCTTCCCCAACTCGCCCGCCTGCACCTTGCGGCGCAGGATCTCGGGCGCATCGAAGCGAGCTCCGCCGAGCTCGCGGTGCAGGTAATCGGCAATGGCGAGGCGGACGTCGAGACCGACGAGGTCACTCACCTCGAGCGGCCCCATGGGATGCCCGTAACCGAGTTGCATCGCCTTGTCGATGTCTTCCGGGCTTGCCACCTCTTCTTCCAGCATGCGCATCGCCTCGAGACCCAGCGCGATCCCGAGGCGGGATGACGCAAACCCGGGGCTGTCGCGCACGACGATAGGGTCCTTGCCCATGCGCGTCACGACCTCCCGTGCCCGGGCGACGGCGGCCTCGGCGGTGCCCGCGTGCACGACCAGCTCCACCAGCTTCATGATGTGCACTGGGTTGAAGAAGTGCATGCCCAACACGCGCTGCGGCCGGTCCGTAGCAGCGGCGATGCGGGCAATGGACAGCGACGAGGTGTTGGTTGCCAGCACCGCGTCGGGCGCCACGAGCCCGTCGAGTCGTCCAAAGAGGTCGCGCTTGACGTCCAGGTCCTCGACGACGGCTTCGATGATCATGTCGGCATCGCGTGCCGTGGCCTCGAGGTCCCGCTCCAGGGCGATCCGGTCCAGCGCCGCGTCCGCGTCCTCCCGCGAGAGCTTGCCCCGCTTCACGCCGCCCTCGAGGTTCGTCTCGATCCGGTCCCGGGCCGTCCCCAGCGCATCGGCGTCTGCATCGGTCACCACGACCTCGTATCCGGCCACGGCCCCGATCTGGGCGATCCCGTGCCCCATGGTGCCCGCGCCCACCACGGCGAGCCGCTTCATCCGACGACCCTCCTCGCCACGTCCGGTCGATTCGTACAGATACCGTCTACGCCCGCCTCAATAAGTAGCCGCATGCGCGCCGGATCGTCTACCGTCCAGGCGATGACGCGATACCCGCGCTCGTGTGCGGCGGCGACCAGCGGCTCGTCGATCAGACCTTCCTGCTGCCACAGCACACTCGCCCCGGCGTCCTCCAGGAGGACCAGGGGGCGAACCGCGTGAGCCACGACCAAGACGCCAGTGGGCAGGGCAGGCCGCTGCGCCCTTAGCCGCCACACTATGCGATGATCGAAGGAGTGTACCTGATAGCGGGTCGGAGCCGGACCGCGCTCCAACGCCTCGAGGATCGCCGCGTCGTGCTCGGGCGGGAGGTCCTTCACCTCCACATAGGCGTTGAGATCCTTCCCCAGCACGTCGAGCGCCTCGGACAGCGTGGGCAGCGCCTCATCGTTGGGGAGGCGCAGCTCCCGGAGCTCCCTGTGGGGACTGGCAGCGATGGCGAGGGAGTCCACATGGGGGTCGTGATGCACCACGGGTACGCCGTCGGCGCTCACGTGCACGTCCAGCTCCACGCCGTCGGCACCCTGGTCCCGGGCCAGCCGGAAGGCCGCCAGGGAGTTCTCCACCTCGTAGGCCGACGCGCCCCGGTGTGCAATGACCAGACAAGGGGTCATTGCCCGCGGAACGAAGGCGCGCGCTTCTCCAGGAAGGCCTGTAGTCCCTCCTTGGCATCCCGGCTCTTGAAGCAGCGCAGCTGGTGCTCGAGCTCCATCTCCAGCATCTCCGCCAGGCTCCGGTCGCCGCTCTCATAAACTGCACGCTTGGCCAGGGCCAGCGCGATGGGAGCCTTGGCGGCCAGCGTCTTGGCGTAGGCCTCGGTCTCGGCGGCGAGGCGCTCATGGGGCACCACGCGGTTGAACAGGCCGAGCCGATGAGCCTCCTGGGCCTCGATCATCTCGGCCGCGAAGATGAGCTCCAGGGCCTTGGAGGCTCCTACCAGTCGCGGCAGGAAGTAGGCGCCGCCCCAGTCAGGGTGGAGCCCGATGCGGTTGAATGTCTGACCGATGGACGCCCGGTCCGAGGCGATGCGCACGTCACAGGCCAGCGCCAGGTTCGCGCCCCCGCCCGCCGCCGGGCCGTTGACGCTGGCGATAACCGGCTTGGGCACGCTGCGGATCGTCGTGACGACGGCGCGGCCCGCCTCGACCAGCCCCGCGGCGTTCTCCCAGTCCTCCTGCTCCAGCAGGTCGCGCATGTAGCCGATGTCCGCTCCGGCGCAGAAGGCGCGACCCGCCCCCGTCACCACCAGCACGCGGACGTCGTCGTCGTCGGCCACCTGCCGCACCGCCTCGGCGACCTCCTGTCGCATCTGCCCGGCGAACGCGTTCAGCTTGTCCGGTCGGTTCAGGGTGATCGTCGCGACCCCTCCGTCTCGCCGCACCATCACGTTCTCGAAGCCGCTCACAGGCGCTCCACCACCATGGCGATCCCCTGACCGACGCCGATGCACATGGTGGCCAGGCCGTAGCGTCCCTCCGTCCGGCGCAGAGCGTGCACGAGTGTCGTGAGGACCTTCGCGCCCGTGGCCCCGAGGGGGTGGCCCAGCGCGATGGCACCGCCGTAGACGTTGACCCGGCTCGGGTCGAGCTCGAGGTCCCGGATGCACGCGATGGCCTGTGCCGCAAACGCCTCGTTGAGCTCCACCAGGTCGAGATCGGCGACCGAGAGCCCCGTACGCTCCAGCACCTTGCGCGTCGCCGGCACCGGTCCCAACCCCATGCATGAGGGATCCACCCCCGCCACGGCGGTGGCCACCACACGCGCCAGGGGGGTCAGACCGTGGGACGCGGCAGTCTCGCCGCTCAGCACCAGCAGTGCTGCGGCGCCGTCATTGATGCCGCTGGAGCTCGCGGCGGTGACCGAGCCGTTCTCGGCGAACGCCGGCTGGAGCTTCCCCAGCTTCTCCAGCGTCACGTCCGGCCGGGGGTGCTCGTCGGTGGTCACGTTGCGCTGTTGGCCCTTGGCGCCGTCCACCGTGACGGGGACGATCTCCTCCTCGAACACGCAGGCGTCCAAGGCCGCCTTGGTCCGCTGCTGGCTCTGATGGGCGAACGCGTCCTGCTCCTCCCGGGTGATGCCGTAGCGCCGGGCCACCACCTCGGCCGTCTCGCCCAGGGAGATGGTCCACTCCTTGGGCATCTTGGGGTTGATGAAGCGCCAGCCCACCGTAGTGTCCGCCATCGCGGGCAGGCGGCGGTGCCAACCGGCGCCCCGCTTGAGCATCACGGCCGGCGCCCGCGTCATGCTCTCGACGCCGCCGGCCACGAACGCCTCGCCCTCGTTTGCCCTGATGGCCTGAGCGGCGCTCGCCACGGCCTGGAGCCCGGAGCCGCACAGCCGGTTGACCGTCTGCCCCGGCACCTCCACCGGAAAGCCTGCGAGTAGCGCGGCCATCCGAGCCACGTTGCGGTTGTCCTCACCCGCCTGATTGGCGCAGCCGAGAATGACGTCGTCGAGGCGTGCGGGGTCGAACCCGACGCGCGCGGCCGCCGCCTTCACGGCAACGGCCGCGAGATCGTCCGGCCGGACGTCGGCCAGGGCACCGCCATGGCGGCCCACGGGGGTGCGGACGGCGCTGCAGATCACGGCGTCTCTCACCTGAGCCCCATCCACACCGTCTTGGTTGCGGTGTAGCCGTCCAGCGCCTCGCGTCCGAGATCGCGCCCGAATCCGCTTGCCTTGAATCCGCCGAAGGGAGCTGCCGAGTCGTACAGGTTGTAGGTGTTCACCCATACGGTGCCGGCTCGCACGGCCCGCACCACGCGGAACGCCTTCTGGATGTCCTTCGTCCAGATGCCGGCGGCGAGACCATAGATCGTCTGATTCGCCAACCGGATCCCCTCCTCCACGTCATCGAACGTCACCACTGAGAGCACCGGTCCAAAGATCTCCTCGTCCACGATCTTCATGCCGGGGCGGGCCTCGTCGAACACGGTGGCTTCCACGAAGTAGCCCTTGCCCTTCACCTGAGCGGCATTGCCCCCCGCCACGAGCTTGGCGTCCTGCTTTCCGCTCTCGATGTACGACAGCACCTTTTTGTGCTGCCGCTTCGAAGCGATGGCCCCGAGCCGGGTGCCCTTCTCGAAGGGATCCCCCAGCACGAGCTTCTTCGCCCGGGCAGCGAGTGCCTCCACCACCTCGTCGTGCACGGAGCGCTCCACCAGGAGCCTCGAGCCGGCGGCGCATACCTCTCCCTTGCCGTAGAAGATGCCGTTCTGTGCACCCTTCACGGCGGCCTTCAGATCGGCATCGGCGAAGATGATGTTGGGGCTCTTCCCACCCAGTTCCAGCGTGACGCGCTTGATCGTCTCGGCCGCCTCTCGCATAACCTGCTGGCCCACGGCGGTGGAGCCGGTGAAGGCGATCTTGTCCACGTCGAGATGCCGCACCAGAGCGGCGCCCGTGGTGGGGCCGTCGCCCGGCACCACGTTGAACGCTCCCGGCGGGAAGCCCGCCTCCTGCATGATGTCCGCCATCGCCAGGGCGGTGAGGGGCGTCTCGGGTGCGGGCTTCAGCACCACAGTGCAACCGGCGGCCAGCGCCGGCGCAAACTTCCAGCTGGCGAGGTTGAGCGGGAAGTTCCAGGGCACGATAGCGCCCACCACGCCCAACGGCTCCCGCACCGTGTAAACGAAATCGGGGGCATCGACCGGGAGCACGGTGCCGCCCATCTTGTCGGCCCAGCCGCCGTAGTACTTGAGCGCCTCCACCGTGCTGGCCACGTCGATCTTAGACTCGAAGAGCGGCTTGCCGTTCTGCCTGGTCTCGAGCTCCGCCATCTCCTGGCGCCGCGCCTGCAGCAACTCGCCCGCGCGGTAGAGCAGGGCACCGCGCTGGCGCGGGGAGAGCTGCTGCCACTCGACGCTCTCGAAGCGGTGGCGGGCCGCAGCGACCGCTGCGTCCACGTCGGCCTCCCCGGCCCACGCCGCCTCTGCCAGAACCTCTTCGGTGGCGGGGTTGACCACCTCGAGCGTCTCGCCCGAGGCGGCCCCCCGCCATTCGTTGTCGATGAAGAGTTGGGTGCGCACTACACGCCCTTGAAGCTGGCCTGGCGCTTCTCGACGTACGCGTTGAGCCCCTCGCTCGCGTCCTGGCTCTGGAACAGCTGCTGCTGCAGCTCCCGCTCGATGGCGAGTCCGCTCTCGAACGGCACCTCGAGGCCAGAACAGACAGCGCGTTTGATGCTGCCCACGGCCTTCGAGGCCTTGTTGGGAGTGCAGAACTGCTTCGCGTAAGCCACGACCTCGTCCCAGAAGCTCCCCTTGGGGAACACCTCGTTCACCAAGCCGATGTCCTTGGCTTCGTCGAACGAGAAGGTCCTGCCCGTGGCCATCATCTCGATTGCCCGCGACTTGCCCACGATGCGGGAGAGACGCTGCGTGCCGCCGGTGCCCGGGAGCACCCCCAGGGTTACCTCCGGCAGCCCGATCTTGCCGTTGTCCTTGCAGGCCACGCGCAGGTCGGCCGCCATGGCGATCTCCAGCCCGCCACCCACCGTGTGCCCGTTGAGGGCGGCAATCACGAGCTTCGGGGTGTGCTCCAGGCGGTTCAGCGCCTCGTTGGCGTGGAGACAGAAGAAGTACTTGAACCGCGGTGTGACCTCGGAGAGCATCTTGATGTTGGCGCCTGCCGAGAAGAATTTCTCGCCCTTGCCGCGGAGCACGATGACCTGCACATCGTCGTTCATCCGCGCGTCGAGGATTGCTTCGTCCAGCTGACGCATCATCTCATAGGTGTAGGTGTTGGCCGGCGGATCGTTGAGCTCCAGGATCGCCAGCCCGTCCTCGACCCGATGCTCCACCAGGGTCTTCGTCTTCTCAGCAGCAGTCGTCGCCATCTGTGTGCATCCTCCTTCAGTTACCGTTACCGGGATTCGTGTTCCTTGAGAAAATCGGGGAGATCCAGCTCCGCCGATCTATCACCCCACTTGATCGCTTCGAACGACGAGCGGCAGCGCCGGCAGTAGTACAACGCCACCATGAGCGATGTGCCGAAGTCGCTCTGCTTCTCCGTCTCGGTCGAGCGACAGAACGGGCACGTCTTCGCCTGTGTGCTCAAGAGCGCAGCTTGAAGACGGCGTTCTTGCTGCCCCGGAGATGGTAGAGGATCTCTTCCTCCGGTCCCGCGCCCCCACTGCGGCGCGTGGTGGGGCTCCAGCCGGGCATCTGCTCGGGCAGCTCGACGTCGATCCGCATGCCGAGGGGCGTGGCCGTCTGGGACACGTCGTCCAGGAGATCCTGCAGCACCTCCCGGTTGGTCCGGGACTTCACACCGCCCTGCACCAGCTCCAGGTCCTCGCTCTCGTCCGCCGGTCCGAACCACTCGACGACGGTCTCCAAAGCCCGCCGAACGCTCGCCTCCACGGCTTGCCGCGTTTCGTCGCCCTTCTGTGCCAGGGTCCGGAACCACCCCTGCCCGTGGTGGATGTGGTAGCGCTCCTCATCGAGCATCTTCTCGAGGCTCATGCGCAACGGCGTGAACGCGGAGCCCCGCAAGGCATGGAGCAACCGCGTGGCCGCCAGGTCCACGGCGTAGTTGGCGGCGACCAGGCCCGCCCAATCCTCGAGCTCCTGGTCGAGATATGAGACATTGGCGAACGCCGTCGCCGGGCGATCCTCGATGAGGCTCACCGGCTCATCCCCGTAGTAGCGCTTCAGCAATCCATGCAGCAGCCGCACGTGTCCCAGTTCGGTCTGGCACAAGGAGCAGCCCGCGATCGCGGCCTCCAGCTCCGGCGGACCGAACGTCCACTCGCCGTAGTGGTAGCCGAGGAGGAGCTTCGTGTCGGCGAGGGCCACGAGGAGATTGCGCAGGCTGGTAGCGCAAACCTGGCTCATCGCCGCGGGCGACTCGAATTCGCTGGTCGTCGGTGTCGTCATCGCGTTCGACGGTCGGGTGGCGGGTGTGACTAGTTGCCCCACAGCGGCACCGCGCCGTCGTGGGTGATGGGAATGAAGGCGCTGCGGGGGACCGCGCACATCTCCACCCAGCTCTCCTCGTCGTACATGGTCCAGGCATACGCCTTCGCAAGATCATCGTCGGCGGCGTTCACACTGCCGACGTGCTTCAGCGCCTCGTTGTGGTCCTTCCGGGCAAACACCTCGTAGACCCGAGCGTCGCTCATCAACGCTTCCTTTCGGCTAGTTGACCACGCCGTAGATCCGCAGGACCCGGCGACCCCGGTCGGTGATCCGCTGCTTGGTCCAGGGCGGGCTCCACACGATCTCCACCCGCACCTCGGCGACGCCCGGCACCCTTCGTACCGCGTCGCGCACATCCGAGCAGATCATGTCGATGGCGGGGCACCCGATGGAGGTGAACGTGACGTCGATGTGCGCGACACCGGTCTCGTCCACTCGCACGCCGTACACAATTCCCAGATCGACGATGCTGAGCGGGTACTCGGGATCGCTCACCCGGCCCAGCGCATCCCACACCTCGCCTACGCTTGCCACAGCCGGCCACCGAAGATGCCGCCGTTGCCCTGAACCATCTCCACGTAGCGCTGGTTCATGGGTCCACGCCCCTTCCACCGCTGGAACACCCGATCCCAGTCGAGCGGCTCCTCATAGAGCCAGCGCTTCGCTTTCGGGTCGTACTGGCACGGGAACGGGCACTCGATGACGTATTCCTGCTTGACCTCGTCATGGTGCGCCGGGACGTCGATCCCGATTCCCTCGCACAGCGGCACCGTGGCCTCCATCCAGGTCTGGCGCAGCTGGTCGTTGGTCTTGCCCTTGAGCCGGTATACCAGCTGTCCCGAGTGGCGCTTGAGGTCGTCGGGTAGACCGAACCACTCGAGCGTCATCACGAACATCCAGTCCACCGCCCGCTGCAGCGCCTCCTTGGCCTCGCCGCCGGCCTTGGCCAGGCGCCGCATCCAGGACTCCCCGTGGCGCAGGTGCAGGACCTCCTCCCGGTCGACCTTCACCAGCGCCCGCTTGAGGGGACCGTAGCTGGTGTGCTGGTGCACATCACCCAGGAGCGTGATTCCGGCGCGGTCGAAGAATCCGTTCGCCACGACCATCTCCGCCCAGTTCTCCAGGGGCTGGTCGAAGCCGTACGGGTGCTTGAACTCGTGGGGCTCGCGGCCGTAGACGAGCCACCGCTTGTCCACGCCGAGGTCCTCCATGATGCGGTACGCGATGTTGGCGTGCCCCAGCTCGTCGTGGACGATGGCCGTCACGGCGATGCGACTGTCGATGGTGGGGGCGTCCCGGGCCGCCAGGTAGTAGGCCGGGGCGCTCATCAGCTCGGTGTCGCCCTGCACGGTGAGCTGCGTGAGCAGGGCCTTCTTGTAGCCCGGGGTCATGTCCTCCTCGGACTCCACCATGAACCCACCGTTGATCTTGTCGATCAGCGCCTGCTCTGCTGCGTCACGCTTCTTCTGTGCGGTCACCGCTGGGTCCTCGCTCGCGAGTGGGTCATGGCACCAGGTCCCTCACGCCAGGTGCGGCGGAGACGGGCCGGACCGGTTCACGCCGTGCAGGAACAGCTCGGTGAACTGCTCGGCGAGGGCCTGGGGCGGCACGCGGCCCTTGGGGTCGTACCAGGTGTAGATCCAGTTCATCATGCCGAATAGCGCGTAGGCGGCGACCTTGGGGTCGGGGCGCTCGTTGCGCGCGATCCCGGCCTCGTGCAGGAGGCGCACCAGGAGCGCCACGTAGCGCCGCTTGAGCTCGCCGATGGCCGCTTGGCGCTCCCGGGAGAGGCTCTCGGCCTCGTGGGACAGGACCTTCATCTCCGCCATGTGCTCGGCGAAGAACGTCACGTGGTGCCGGATGAAGCGCTGCAGCCGCTCGGCCGGATCGGTAAACCGGCTCAGGGCGCCCTCCGCCCCGTCCACGACCTGGGCAAAGCACCGCTCCTGGATGAGCCCCAGGAGCTCATCCTTGCCCTCGACGTAGTAGTACATCCCCGCCAGGCTCATCCCGGTGGCGCGGGAGAGGTCCCGCATCGTAGTGGGATGGTAGCCCTTGGCGGCGAAGACCCGGGCGGCGGTCGAGAGCAGGCGCTCGAGGCGCTCGTCGTATGCTTTGGATGCCATTCGAACGTTCGTTCGGAGCGCAAAACCTATCAGATCGCTCCCGTTTGGTCAACGGGGGGGGCTTGGCCGGGATCCGCGAGCCGCGCCCCCCGGTTCGGCGGCGACCACCGACCGCCGGCGCAACCCACAATCCCTCTTGGAGTTGGCGTTAACTTTGGGCACCGTGAGACGTCCAACGAGGTGTGAGGGTGCCTGAGGCCGTCGAGCCTCCCGGTGACGCCCAGCTCATCGCGAGGTGGCGCGGAGGCGACGAGGCGGCGGCGACGGAGCTGGTGCGGCGGCACGCACCAGCTGTGGCGCGGTTCCTGGCCGCGGCAGGGGCCCGGGAGGACTTGGACGATCTGGTGCAGGAGACCTTCTTCCGGGCGTTTCGCCGGATCGAGGGCTATCGCGGGAAGGCCAGCTTCAGCACCTGGCTCATGGCGATCGGCTCCAACGCCCTGAAGGACTTGCGGCGCCGCGGTCGGGGGCGAAAAGTAGTCGCACTGGAGGGTCACGAGCTCAGGGATGAGAGCAGCAATCCTCATGACGAGGTGGTGGAGCGGGATCTGGTGGGACGGCTAGAGGAGGCGGTTGGGCAGCTCCCGCCGATGCAGCGCGACGTCTTTCTGATGCGCGCCCAGCAGGGAGCTGAGTACCGGGAGATTGCAGAGGCCCTGGAGACTTCCGTCGGGGCCGCGCGGGTGCACTACCACCAGGCGGTCAAGCGGCTCAAGCGGATGCTGCAATAGTCGGGAGGCGGGAAACGTGAGAACGGGGGCAGCGACGGCCTCGAACGAGCGGGGACGAGATGGACGAGAAGCAGATCGAGCGACTGGCGGCTGAGCTCGGCCGGAAGCGGGCAGGGGAGATCGACCCCGAGGCGACCGCCCAGGGCGTGCTCGCCCGCCTCCGTGCAGAGCCCGCTGAGGAGGCCTCCTGGCAGCGCCCGGTCTGGCGCCGCCGCATGCCGGTTCTCCAGGCACTGGCCGCCGCAGCCATCGTCGCCGCCGTGGCATTGGGCGTCCGCCAGCTCGGAGGTCCCCAGGCACAGGCCGCGGGCGAGGTACCGGTGCAAGTCAGCCTGGAGCAGCTCGCCGAGGCGGAGCTCTCCGCGGTGCTGGACTCCCTGGAATCAGAGGCGCCGGTCTACGAGCTGGTGCCTGCAGGGCTGGATGAACTGAGCGAAGCCGAGCTGAGTACGCTGCTCGAATCGTTGGAGGGATGATGCGCAGTCTCTGGATACTCCCCGTGTTGGCTGCCGTCGCCGCACAGCCGCTCTCCGGGCAGGAGCCGCCCATGCAGCGACAGCAACTCCAGCAGCAGATCGTGCAGCGCTTCATGCAGAACTACCGCGACCAGGCCGGCCTGAGCGACGAGCAGTTCCAACGCTTTCAGGAGACCGCGCGGAGCTCGTTCGAAGCCCGCTCCCAACTGCTGCGGCGCGAGCGCGAGCTGTGGATGGCGCTGCATGACCAGATGCGGCCAGGCGTCGCCGCCGACGAGGATAGCCTGACGACGCTCATGAACGATCTCATCGCGGTGCAGGAGGAGCGCCTCGAGCAGGCCCGGGCCGAGCTGCAGGAGTGGGGATCGTTCCTGACTCCGGTGCAGCAGGCGCAGCTGCTGCTCTCGTGGCGCCGGCTCCAGATGCAGATCGAGCGTGTGAGGGCGGGCAGGCAGCAGCGGGGGCCGCCGGGAATGCCGTGAGCGGGCGGCGACCCCCCCAACCACCCCACGGGAAGCACTCCGACCATGAAAACGAGCCCCGGTCACTGGACCGGGGCTCTTGCGCTACGGGCGTGGCGGGCCGGGGCGCTCACCGTGCCGCTGCGGGGCGGCGCTAGGGCTCCACGATGCGGGCGCGCGCCTCCGGGTCCCAGGTCGGTACGCTGGCGCCATTCGCCACGTCGAGCCCGACCAGGAATGCGAGCCGGACGATCCGGGCCGCCTGCTCCGCGTCCGCCCGCTCCGGGTTGTCCGCCGCCGTATGCAGATCGTCGTGCTCGCCGCTGAAGAAGAACAGCGCCGGCACGCCCCGCTGGGCGAAGGGGTAGTGGTCCGAGTTGGGGTACAGCCCCTCGTGCTCGGTGGGCACAAGCCGAAGCTCCGGGTGCTCCCGGACCATCCGGTCCACCAGCGCCCCCATCGAGCTGTAATCCTTACCGACGAAGCCGACGGTGTCCCGCGGATTGCGCGCGATCATGTCCAGGTTGATCTCCGCCACCGTCTTGTCGAGCGGGATGACGGGGTGGTCGACATAGAAGCGCGAGCCGAAGAGCCCCCGCTCCTCGGCGCTCACGGCCGCGAAGATCAGGGTGCGGGCCGGGCGCGGCTCGAGTGCCGCGAACGCCTCGGCCAGCTCTATCACGCCTACGGTGCCGGAGGCATTGTCGTCGGCGCCGTTGCAGATCGAGTCCGCCGGCAGGGTCTCGGACCGCCGGCACCGCCCACCGACGACCCCCACATGATCCATGTGGCTGGTGAAGACCACCGCCTCGTCACGCAGGGTTGGGTCGCTGCCTTCCAGCACGCCCACGACGTTGGCTACGGTCACCTGCTGTTGGGTGGTGAAGTTCGGCGCGAACGAGATCGTGACGCCGTCCAGGGCCCGGACCCCCTCTCCGGCCGCTGCCACCAGGGCGGCGTAGTCTTCTCCGATCCCGCGCATTAGCGGTTCCGCGGCGCCCGCCTGCACTCCGAACACCATGACATCACGTTGGTCGGGCGCGGCACCCACCAGCTCCCAGCGTGGCATGAACGTGGGCCGCAAGAACCGAGTGAACATCTCGGGCGGGATCGCCGTGACGATGACCCAGGCGACCGCCCCACCTTCCTGCGCCGCCCTGACCAGCGGGTTCAGCACCGAGCCACGGATCTCCTCGAATGCCGCTACGTGCAAGACCACGGCCCCGCGGACCGACGCGTCGCCGAACGGATGGGACAGATCCTGGGGGATGCCAGGGAGCAGCAGGACGGGTGCTTCCGGGAGCTCGACCGGCGGCAAGTTGGTCGTGTACACGAGATCCCGGCCGAACGCCCACGTCGACTGCACGCCGGGACCCAAGACCGACATCACGCTGAGTGAGTCGGCCTGCGCTAGGGCCAGCTGGAACTGCTGGAAGTAGCTGCCCGCGTAGCCGCCGGGGCGCAGGCCCGCGCTGTGGAACTGGGCGGCGACCCACTCCGTGGCGCGCTCCAGCTCCGGGCTCGGGGTCTCGCGACCGCGGGTCGAGTCGTGAGCCAACGCGCCGAGCTTGGCCCGGAAGTCGGCCTCGGTGATGGTCTCGATGGCGCTGCGCAAGTCGGCAGACACCACCTGCGGCGAGGGGTCGGTTACGGCTTGGGCGAGCAGCGGCGACGTCGTGGCGGCGACGACGCAGGGGAGCACAAGCAAAGGAATGAGCCGTTTCATTGGTGAGCCTCGTAATCGGGGGGACCTCAGTACCCCCGTACGTTCGCTAGTGGAGGCGGGTTTCGTGGGCGTTGCGATGTGTGGGGAGCGTTCCGAGCGGTTTGCTCGGGTTCTGGAGATTCGCACGTGGTGAGAACGGCGTGACGCTCTCGGTGCTCAAGCCACGTCGGCTAGCGCAGCGCCAGCACCTCCAGCGTGGTGTAGGCGGCCATCAGAGCCAGGAGTGGGGCTGTCCACCACCAGCGGCCTTCGAAGCGGTGCAGCATGAACGTCACGAACGCCACGCCCAGCGGGAACAGCCAGCTCGGTGCCAACCCGCCCAGCCCCACGTACTCCCGGTACAGGGCTCCCGCCACGCCGACGCTGACGGCCTGGCCAAACGTGTTCAGCACCTGCTTGCGCTGGAGGATGCGCCCGAGCGTGGCGCCGAGGACCACGCCGAGAACGTTACCGACGACGGTCCCGCCCACGATAAGGGCCGCAAAGAACCCGGCGATCTCGAGCATCCGAAGAGTGCCCTAAGGCGACAGGAGCGCCATACATTACACGCGGTGTGGGATTGCGCCAGTCGCTCCACCTTCCTGGGCTGCTCCTCGAAGCTCGGCAGCGGGTTACATTGACTCAAGCCCGAGTGGTGGAATGGCAGACACGCGGGACTCAAAATCCCGTGCCGGCAACGGCATGAGGGTTCGACTCCCTCCTCGGGCATCGACGCGGCAAACTGGGCGCGGACCGTCGCGTGCGGCGGCCCGCGCCCTCTTCTGAAGCCTTCTCCTGCGCCGTGTTCCATCGCGCTCCCCTCAGTGCGGCCGGTCACAGCGCCGGGACCGGCTCCTACAGTAGGATGGGTATGACCGCCTCAGTAGGGTCCCCCCGAGGCAGGGGAGGTGCTCATGCCCAGCGATTCGGGCCCCGAGCAGGAACAGAAGCCGACCATCGCCAAGCCCGTTCCGGGGTGGCCCGGAGGGGGGTGGCCGGCCATCGTGACGGTGCTCATCGCGATCTGGGCCCTGTTCGACCTCGTAGGCGAGAGCCAGGCCAGAGTAACAACCGGCGACTGCTGGTCGAATAGCGACATCTACGTGTGGGCCGGCGCCTATGACGACCACCTGCAGGCAGTGGTGGAACGCGACATCGAGGAAGTCCGGGGCGGGGAGTGTCGGCGGAAGGTGACCGTGGTGTCCCACCGCAAGCAGGGATTGGTCGAGGGACAGACCATCCAGATCGTCTACACCGGGGAGTTCAGGGAAGCGTACAACGAACCGGCGAATCTGAGAACCCAGGCCCAGCGGGTGCAGTAGCTGACGACGCACCAGGCGTCGCCAGCACTACGGCCTCGTCGGCGCGGCGCCCGGCCCAGTGCCGGGCGCCGCCATTTACAACCGGCCCGAAGCAGGCGACTTTGAGCTTCCCGGGTGGATCACGGCGGGCCGACACGCCCGCCGGGCACGGGAGCGTCACGGGAGGAGCCATGGACGAACGCCGCAAGGGAGAGCGACGCAAGCGGAAGGATCGGCGCTCGGGCGAGGACCGGCGCAAGGATGACCGGCGGCACGAGGAGCGGCCGGTCAGCCGGGACCGCCGCAGCGGAAGCGATCGCCGCGAGGAGATGGCCCGCGTGTTGATCGTGGACGACGATCCGATGACCCGTTCGCAGCTCAGGGGCATGCTGGAGCACGACGGACACCGGGTCTACGAGGCCTCAGACGGCTTCGAGGCCCTGGAGGTCCTCAAGGAGTTCCGCGCCGATCTCGCCCTGGTGGACTTGTTCCTCCCCGACCTCAAGGGCCTCGAGCTCCTGGCAGCAGCCCGTAACGAGTACTCAGGGTTGGAGTTCGTGGCGCTGACCGGGACCGCGGCCGGGGTGAAGGTGGAGGTTGCACGCATCGCCCACGCACTGGGCGCATATCGCGTCCTCCGGAAGCCGTTCACGGCGGTGGACGTCCGCAAGGTGATCCGTGAAGCCGTGGGCCAAGGAGGGACACCGGGCCTGCCCGACAAGAAGAAGGCGCGGACCAAGGGCTAGCCATTCTGTCAGTAAAGCGCCCGGCCCAGTGCCGGGCGCTTTGCTTCTCCGCAGCCTAGAGCGGCCCCAGGCCGCCTCCCCTCCGGGATTGGCGTTCGAGCTCGTCTCTGAGCCTCGCCCGCTGCCGCTTCACCATCATGATGGCCATACCGACGACCCACACGAGGATGAGCCCGCCCAGGGTCAGTAGGGGCTGTCGCACGAACGCCCAGAGGATGCCGATGGAGAGGGCGCCGAACACCAGCGCCACGGTGAGCCCGATCGAGACCGTGACGAGGCGCTCGCGCCACCGCTGGCGGGGCTCCTGGCCGTAGCTCCGGAGCCACGGTCCGACGCGACGAGGTTCGTGCGACACGGGCCCTCTAGACCGTCATCGGGGAGGGCATTGCACGTTGGTGGGCGGCACGTTACCGCAGGCGATGCTCTGGTTCATCCCCGACGCCATCACGGCGCAGGCGGCTCTCTGGGCCGCCTGCCGGGCCTCCGCCTCGTCCGCACCGGAGCCCCGACGGCAGGTGGTCTGCCCATGGAACGTCACGCACAGCTCGCACTCGGCCTGCACCGCGCGCATGCTCCCAACGATGATGTAGCCCGCGAACACCGCTAGCGCAGCCAACAACAGCAGGAGGCGCCCGCGCTTCATACGCCCCTTCCTGAACGGATCATTTCGTGCCCTCCAACGCTTGCGAGGTGATCGGCCCGTGCCGGCCGCCCCGACGCAGCCCGGTGGCCGACCAATGTAATCACCACGCCGCAGCTGCGAACCGCAACTGCGTGCGCCGCAGCAGGCCGACCCCTGTCGCCCCGCATCGGAAACCGGCCGACCGCACGGGCCGTAGAGGAAAGCGGGGGAACCATGGACATAGCGACAATACCGACCACCATCCCGGAGGCGCCACCGCGACCGCGACTCACGTTCCGTGGCGTGGTCTGGGGCATCCTGGGCTTCGCGGCCAAGGTGGTCGTCCTGCTCTGCCTCCCCTTCGTGGTGCTGCTACGTGCTGCCACCTACCTGTACCAGCACCAGGGGATGCCGACCTGGCTCGCCCTGGGCGGCGGAGCGCTCCTGGCCCTGCTGGTGCTCACAGTCTATGGCGTGTGGGTCTCCAAGAAGCTCACGGGGAAGGGGAGGGTCCGGTTCGTGGCCAAGTGGATGGCGCTCCCGTTGGTGCTGTTCTACTGCGGCTACGCGCTCCTCTTCCTCGCGACGGTCAACGCCAAGTCCGACGAGGTGCGGCACTACTACACCCAGGTGCACCCGCTGCTCCGGGTTGCCGTGAGCACCCTCATCCTGGTGGACGAGGGCGTCGTGATCACCGATCTGGGCCGCACCCCCCAGGACTACGTCGCCATGGGCCTGCCGATCTACGAGGCTTCGCTGCATTACGTGCAGGACGATGGCTACGTCCACGCCATGGACCTGCGCAGCCTGGACCGGAGCGGCGTGCGTAACCTCTTGACCAAGGCATACTTCCGCCTCATGGGCTTCCGCACGCTGCGTCACGTCGGGACGGCCGACCACCTCCACGTCTCGCTGCCACCGCACTAGGGCCGGCCCGCCGACATCACACGGCCTGCGCCTCCTGGTGACGCACGCCACAGGGAGTGCCGCAGTGCGGTCCTAGATTGGCACCAGAGCCGCGCCATTGCAGTAATCGCATGGCCCCCCCTCCACGCCTCCGCGGCCCCAGCAGACTCCAAAACCATGACTGACGGGACGGGAAGACCGGCGGGCCTCCCATTCAGCGAGTCCGATTGGGACGCGGCCTGTTACGCCACCTTCGCCGAAGGGCGCGACCCCACGCCCTGTCCGGAGTGCGGGCGGACGGGGTTCTACGGGCCCCGCATCGCAGAGCCCGATCGGCACTACCACCAATGCCGCTTCTGTGGCTTCACCCAGTACGTCGGACAGGAGCCGGAGCACTATCGCCCAACGGTCCACAACTGCCCCGGCTGGCCCGAGTGCGCCAAGGCCCCCTACGTGTGGTGGGTGGCGCCGGGCGTGGTGCGGTTCCGCTGCCCCTACTGCGGAAAGCGCATCGCGGTTTCCCGCACCCTCGTGGACCCGCCGGCCAGGAACCCACGGCACCCCTGGTGGAAGGTCCCGCAGCACCGCTCCCGCTTCTACTACCTGACGTTCTGGGAGCGCTGGGGGCTCACCAGAGGCAGGGTCCACGTCTAGCTGGCCTAGCGTTCCCCAGTATTCAGGATCAGGGGCAGCCCATCGCGACCGCCGACGATCACGACCTTGGAGTTCTCCGAGGTCGCCAGGTTCTCGGTGGCCTCGATCCCCTTCCAGCGCAGCAGGCGCTCGTCGATTCCCTCGGACACGATGCGCTGGAAGTCGGCGATGCCCTGGGCCTCGATCCGCTTGCGCTCAGCCTCCTGCCGCTCGCGCTCCAGCACGAACCGCATCTGCTCGGACTCCTGCTCCGCCTTGAGCTTCTGCTCGATCGCCTCGGAGACCACCCGGGGGAGCTCAATGTTGCGCAGCAGGATGTTGGCGTTGATCATCCCTCGCTCCCCATAGGCCGGACCCAGATCCTCCAGGATGCTCTGAGCGATGACCTCCCTGCCCGCCGTGTACAACGCCTTGGCCTCGAAGGAGGCGGTGGCGCCGCGGACGTGGGACCGGAGCTGCGGGATCACAAAGACTTCGCGGTAGCCGGTCCCCAGGGTGCGGTAGACTTCCGGCGCCTGCTCGGGATCCAGATTGAACAGGAGCGACACGTCCAGGCGCACGATCAGCCCCTCCGACGAGGGCACGGTGGCCGTCTCCATGATCTCCTGGGTCCTGACCGACATCTTGTGCACCGTCACCATGGGGTTCACGATGCGCACACCGGGCTGCAGGTAGCGGTCGCTCACCCGCCCGAAGAAGTCCTGGACGCCAACGTGACCCGCCGGAACCACCGTGACGCTGTTGGCCAGGCTCCAGACCAGCACCACCACCACGACCCCCGCGAGCGATAGCCGCTGGATGGTGCGGGTCCGCGCGCTGAAGACCGCGATTCCGAGAGCGATGACCAGAACGAACAGCCCGCCGAGATACAGCATAGGGCCCTCCAATGCGATGAATCCATGAGTGTGATATCAGCCAATATGCGTGGACGAGCCGCGCGCGAGCCAACTTGCCGTGGGTTTCGCCTTCCGCTAACCTTAGGCCACCGCGACGGCAGGACCGCCTGCCGTCGCGGTCTTCCACAGCCGCGCCCAGAGCAACCCTCCAGGAGCTGAGAGGGGAAACCGCGTGAAATCATCCGTCAAGGTCGTCCCCCTCGAGCGCACCTCGGCACCCATGCTGGCGGTGGCCGTGGGCGAGCTGACCAACGGCAAGGTCCCGAGCTCGTTGCTCGGCCTGGACAGTGCCACGGGTGGAGAGCTGGCCCGACTCATTGCCAGCGGCGACTTCACAGGGAAGCGCGACCAGGTCAGCCTCATCTATCCCAAGCAGGGGGCCAAGCGCCTCCTCCTGGTGGGGCTGGGTACCCAGGCAGAGATCACGCGCGGTGCGATCCGGCGCGGCGCGGCCATCGCGGCCCGCAAGGCGCTCGAGCTGGAGGCCGAGGCCCTCGCTTTCCACCTGGCCCACCCGACCCACGGCGGGGTGCCCACGAAGGTCATCGGACAGGTGTTGGTGGAGGGCGTGGCACAGGGTGGATGGCAGTTCAGCGCCCTCAAGGCCACGGATAGGAAGAAGGGCCTGCGGGTCCTGGAGATCATCGCCACACGAGAGGAGCGGAGCGACATCGAGCGGGGACGGAAGATCGGCGCGGCAACCGCCAGCGGCCATTTTCTTGCCCGCAACCTCCAGGCGCTGCCCGGCAACGTCTGCACGCCTAGCTACCTGGCGGACATCGCCCGCAAGCTGGGGAAGGCCTACGGCTACAAGATCACCGTGCTCAACCGGGTGCAGATGGCCAAGGCCGGGATGGGCGCCCTGTTGGCGGTGGCGCAGGGCACGCGCCAGGAGCCCCGCTTCATCACCCTGGAGTACCGGGGCGCGGGGCGGAGCGCGCCGCTCTGCTTCGTGGGGAAGGGGGTCACCTTCGACTCCGGCGGCATCTCCATCAAACCCGCTGAGAAGATGGAGGAGATGAAGTACGACATGTCGGGGGCGGCGGCCGTCCTCGGCCTGTTCGAGGCGCTCGCCCACCTGAAGCCAAAGGCGAACGTCGTGGGCATCATCCCCGCCACCGAGAACCTCCCCTCCGGCACCGCGATCAAGCCGGGCGACATCGTGCGCAGCCTGTACGGCAAGACAATCGAGATCGTCAACACCGACGCCGAGGGCCGTCTCATCCTGTGCGACGCGCTCGCTCACGCCCGCCGCTTCAAGCCGGCCTGCGTGGTGGACGCCGCGACACTCACGGGCTCCGTCGTGATCGCACTGGGACACCACGCCTCCGGGCTCATGGGCAACGACGACCAACTGCTCGACGAGGTGCGGCACGCCGGCGACCGGGGAGGCGAGCGGTGCTGGCCGCTGCCCCTATGGGACGAGTATCGCGAGCAGCTCAAGTCGGACATCGCCGACGTCAAGAACATCGGCGGGCGCCCAGGGGGCAGCATCACGGCAGGTTGGTTCCTGCGCGAGTTCGTAGAGAGCTTCCCGTGGGCGCACCTGGACATCGCCGGGACCGCGTGGACCGAGGGCGACCGGGCCGACATGGCGAAGGGCCCCACGGGCGTCGGGGTCCGCCTGTTCACCGAGTTCGTCCTGGGGCGCGCCGGGGGGTGACGCGGCGCGGGCGGGTTCCCGGCTTCACTGCAGCCCTCCTCACCACGCTTAGTCTCTCCACCGGGGCCCTGGCCGCTCAGGACACCACACTGGCGCCCCCCGACTCAGCCACGGCCCTGCAGGAAGAGGAGCAACCGGCACCTCCCGCCACCCTCGCAGTGGAGCCCGCGGTTGTACCCAGGGGGCCCCTGCCTCCCGCCGCCCGCTACACCTTCACCCGCGACTCCATTCTGTGGTCCCGGGCTCAGAGCCTGGGAGAGCTGCTGGCTGAGATCCCGGGGGTGTACGTCACGCGAGCCGGCCTGCTGGGCGAGCCGGAATACGTGCAGTACGGAGGCCGCGGGGGCAGCGCGCTGGAGGTGTACTGGGACGGCATGCTGTATGAGCCGGTGGGCGGGGACACCCTGTTCGTAGACCCCGGGCGCCTACCCCTCACCTACTTGCAGCGGGTGGACGTCGAGGTGCTGCCCAGCAAGCTCCGGGTGTTCCTGGTCTCGGAGCGGCACGAGACGCGCTCTGCGAGGTCCAAGATCCGGGTCATGTCGGGGAGCTTCAAGAGCGCCGCCTACACGGCCCTGTTCCAGAAGCGCTGGCAGTCGGGGTTCGGCGTGGACCTGGCTGCCCATTTCCTGGGCAGCGACGGGCCTCAGAACACCGCCAAGAGCGACCAGTTCGATCTGTGGGCGAAGCTCGCCTGGAATCCCTCGGACCGGGTCGGGGCAACGTACCAGATCATCCGCCAAGAGCACGACCGGGAGGCGGTCCTCGCCGCCGGAGTCCCGGCAGTCCCCGAGCGCAAGGGGACGCGCACCGATTACCTGCTCAATCTGTACGCTCGGACCCGCGGCGACGGATTGGGGTTCGCGACGGAGGGTGGGTTCGGCTCCACGTCGTGGAGCGCCGATTCGGGGAGCGGCGTTCCCGACCAGCAGCTGCGGCAGGCGTGGCTGGGGCTACGCTATGCAGCGGCGAACTGGACGGCGGGGCTGCGCGGCCGGGTGGCGGACGCCCGCACGCACTGGGCAGTGGAGGGCAATCTCAATTGGGTACCCCTACCCGGCATCGTGCTCACCAGTGACGGCCGCTGGCGCCGTCACACGGGGGACCGGACCTCGTGGAGCCTGCACGCGTCGGCAGGGCTGTACCGTGGTCCCTTCTCATTGGTCGGCGAGGCTACATGGCAGGACGCGCTCCAGGCGCCGGCCCTGTTGGACGATACGACCATCGCCACGGCGGACTACGGCGTGCGGGCCGGGGTGGACCTCCGGCCGGTGACGGGATGGGTCGGCCTCGTGCGGCGTGACGCCTACGACCCGCGGGCGTATCCCGACCTCACGCTCATCACCGAGCTCCGGCCCTCGCCGCCGGCGACCTACCTGGTGGCGGATCTCCACGTGCGTCCCAGCTCGGCGATCACGCTTTCCGGGTGGTACTCCGATCCCATCGAGGGAACGCCCGCCGATTTCCAGCCCCCCCGACACGTCCGGGCCGAGCTGACCTTCCGCTCCAAGTTCTGGCGCACGTTCCGCAGCGGGGCATTCGACCTCAGGGTCCAGCTGGCGACGGAGAGCTGGGGCCGGGGCACCGCGGGCCTCGACGTCGACGGCGATCTGGTGGGCCTCCCCGGAGCAACGTTCTGGGACATTCACGCCTCGCTGCAGATCATGAGCTTCACGGTGTTCTGGAACCTGCGCAACGCCCGTCTGAGCGAGGAGGGATTCGTGCCGCGGTTGCCACAGCCCGGGAACGCCCAGCTGTTCGGGGTCACTTGGGTGTTCTCCAGCTAGGCGGATTGCGCATGGCGGAACTTCGGCTACGTTGTTGCCCCAGAAACCCGGTGACAGGGTAACGCCTCGTGCTCAAGTCCATGACGGGGTTCGGTGCGAGCGACGGGCCGCTGGGCGGGGGCCGCCTCGCCGTCGAGATCCGCACCGTCAACCACCGCCACTTCAGCGTGCAGTTCAAGCTGCCCTTCGGGTTGCAGCGGTTCGAAGCGGAGCTTCGGGGCCGGCTGCGCGAGCGTCTGGAACGGGGCCACGTCACCCTCACCGCGCGGTGGAGCCTCGAGCCGCCCCGGGCAGCTGCCATCACTCTGAACCTGGAGCGAGCCCGAGCCGTGGTGGCGGCCCTGACGGAGCTCAAGACGGCCCTCGGCCTGCGGGGGGAGATCGATCTCGGCTTCGTGGCGCGCCAGCCCGAAGTGCTGAGTCCCGGTGAGACCGAAGAGCCGGTGTTGGACCAGGCCGGGCTGCTGGCGCTGCTCGACGGTGCGTTGGACGCCGTGATCGCCATGCGTGAGCAGGAGGGGACTGCGCTGCATCGGGAGCTGGAGACCCGGCTCGCCAATCTGGAGACCGCGCTCGGAACCATCGAGGCCCAAGCGCCACGGCGACTCGAGCGGGAGCGGGACCGGCTGCGGGACGCAGTGCGGGAGCTGTTGGATGGGCGGCCCCTGGACGAGGACCGCCTCGGTCAGGAGATCGCGCTGCTGGCAGACAAGCTGGACGTCACCGAGGAGGCCGTCCGCTTGAAGGCGCACTTCGCGGCGTGCCGCGATGCGCTGGGGGGCGACGGAGCCGTGGGGCGGCGCCTCGCCTTCCTGGGGCAGGAGATGCTGCGGGAGGTCAACACGATCGGCTCCAAGGCCAATGACGTGGAGATCTCCCAGACGGTGATCGGCATGAAGGGCGAGCTGGAAAAGGTGCGCGAGCAGGTGGAGAACCTCGAGTGAGCCCGTTTCTCGTCGTCCTCTCGTCTCCCTCGGGAGCCGGCAAGACCACCATCGCCCGCGCCTTGCTCGAGCGCCGGGACGACCTGGGGTTCAGCGTGTCCGCCACCACCCGCCCGCCGCGGTCCACTGAGCAGGACGGGGTGGACTATCACTTCCTCTCGCAAGACGAGTTCATGCGGCGCGTCACCGAGGGAGGTTTCCTGGAGTCGGCGGAGTACAGCGGGCACCTCTACGGGACGCTGGAGGATGAGGTCGACCGCATGTTGGCCCAGGGCCGGCACGTGATGCTGGACATCGAGGTCCAGGGCGCCGCTCAAATCCGGCAGCGCAGGAGCGATGTTGTGAGTATCTTTGTCCTGCCACCGTCTGCGGACGCACTGGTGGGTCGGCTCCAGGGACGGGCCGCGGACGACCGGGAGGCGCTCTCCCGGCGTCTGATTCAGGCCGACACAGAACTCCAGCAAGCCGCAACGTACGACCACGTGGTGGTGAACGACGACCTGGACACGGCCGTCGCCACCGTGGCGGCGATTATCGACGCCGAGGAGCAGCGCACAGCCAGGAGGCCGGACCTGGCCGCCATGATCGACAAGCTGCGCGCGGACCTGGCAATAAAGGCAAGCGAACTCACACCCTGAGCCGTACGAGGAGCAGCTGATGCAGATCTTCACCCCGACCGAGGTGGCGAGCCGCGCCGGCAACAAGTATCTGGGCGTGCTGGTGGCGGCGAAGTTCGCACGCTTCATCAACGAGTTCCCCAGAGATCGCTCGTTGGAGGAGAAGAAGCTCACCACCCGGTCGCTCGAGAACCTCACCGGCGGCGACCTCTCCTATCGTCTCGTGCGGCGGCGGCGCCAGGAGACGTGACACTTTCGGGCCGACGCGTCGTCCTCGGCGTGTCGGGCGGGATCGCAGCCTACAAGGCGTGCACTCTCGCCCGGCGGTTGACGGAAGCAGGCGCGGCGGTGGATGTGGTTCTCACGGCCTCCGCAACGGAATTCGTTCGCCCAGTCACATTCGAAGCCCTCACCAAACGCCCGGTCCTCACCTCCCTCTGGGAGCGCGGCCGGGCGCTCGCGCACATTGACCTGGCCCGCGACCCCGATCTCATCGTCGTTGCCCCCGCCACGGCCAACCTGCTGGCCCGGTGCGCCCACGGGGTGGCCGACGACCTCCTGACGGCCGCACTGTTGGCAGCCCGGGCCCCTGTGCTGGTAGCCCCGGGCATGAACGACGACATGTACGCGCACCGGGCTACCCAGGAGAACCTCGCCACGCTGCGGGGCCGCGGGTGGACGGTGGTGGGACCGGCGGTGGGCCCCCTGGCCGAGGGTCCCAGCGATCGCCCCGGGCGGATGGTCGAGCCGGAGGAGATCCTGGCATATGTGGAGCGGCTGCTGCGGGCGCCGGACAGTCGCCTCGCCGGAAAACGGGTGGTGGTGACGGCGGGCCCCACCCGTGAGCCGCTGGACCCGGTGCGGGTGATCACGAATCCCGCCTCGGGGCGCATGGGCTTCCGGGTGGCGGAAGCCGCCTTCGCCCGCGGCGCCGACGTCGTTCTCATCACGGGCCCCACTACGCTGGAGCCGCCCAGCGGCGTCGAGGTAGAGCGGGTCACGACCACCGCCGACCTCCTGGCCGCAGTGGAACGATGCTTGCCGCAGGGCGATGTACTGGTGATGGCCGCGGCGCCCGCCGACTTTCAGCCTGCCACAATCGACGCTGAGAAGCGGCCCCGGACTGCCGGAAAGCTCACAGTCACCCTCGAGCCGACGCCTGACGTCCTGCAACAGACCATCCCTGCGCGGCGCGCCGGAAGCGTAGCGGTGGGCTTCGCCCTCGAGGCCGGTGAGGGCGTCCCCCGCGCGCGGCAGAAGCTCGAGCGCAAGCAGCTCGATCTCATCGTGCTGAACCGCGCGGACGAGCCCGGCAGCGGCTTCGAGCAAGAGACCAACCGTGTTGCGCTGATCACCGCCGGGGATGTGCAGGAGCTCGAGATGATGTCCAAGAGTGAAGTGGCCGAGCGAATCCTGGATGCGATCGAGCCTCTCCTATGACCGACCCGCGCGACCTGCTGGCGCGCTACCTGGAGCAGCGCGGCGCCCTGGGGGATGACCTGCTCTTCGTGGCCCGCACCCCACCAGCGGCAGGTCGCGACGAGCCTCCGGCGGTGGACGCTGAGCTGCCCGCTCCGTCTCGGGCCAAGGCGCCGCCGCCGGCCCCGGTGGCCCGCCGCATGGACACCCCGGGAGGCAAGGGCCGACGGCCAAAACGCGCTGCCCCGGGCGCTGGGCCGCGCTGGAGCCGGGACCTGCCGTCCATCCCCCCCCGAGGCATGGTGATCCCCTCACCGTCGAGCGATCTGTTCAGCGCAGATCCCCTGGCTGAGGCGAGCCTGGACGATGTGGCGGCGGCGGTGCGCGATTGCACCCAGTGCCGCCTATGCGAGAACCGCACGAACGCAGTCCCCGGAGAGGGCCCCGGCGACACCCGGCTCGTGGTGGTGGGTGAGGGCCCCGGCGCCGTCGAGGACGAGACCGGCAGGCCCTTCGTAGGCCGGGCAGGGGATCTGCTGACCGAGATCCTCGCCGCCATCGAGCTGCCGCGGGAGCAGGTGTTCATCTGCAACGTCGTCAAGTGCCGGCCCCCCAAGAACCGCAAGCCCCAGCAGGATGAGATCGACGCGTGCGTGCCCTACCTGCATCGCCAGCTTGCGGTCATCAAGCCTGCCGTCATACTTGCTATGGGGGGGACGGCCGCCGAGACGCTGCTCAACACGCGACAGTCCCTCGGCACGCTACGCAACCAGGTCCACGAGTTCCGAGGCACACCGCTGGTGGTCACCTACCACCCCGCGGCGCTGCTGCGCAACCCGCATTGGAAGAAGCCCACGTGGGATGACGTCCGTATCGCACGCCAGCTCGTCGAGCAGCGCTGAGCCTCAGGCGCCGCGCCAGACTCCCTGGAGCGAGGAGGCCGAGCAGGCAGTCCTGGGCGCCATGCTATTGGACGCCGACGCTGCCCTCAAGGCCGTCGAGCTGCTGGACGACGCCACGTTCTACCGCGACGGCCACCGCCGGATCTTCCGCGCCATGGCCCGAGTGGTGGAGCGGGGCGACGTCGTGGACCCCGTGGTCCTCCGCGAGGAGCTCATGCGCACCGGGGACCTCGAGGCTTCCGGGGGCACCGATTACGTCGCCGAGCTCCTGGACGTGGTCCCCACCGCGGCGAACGTCGAGTACCACTGCCGCATCGTTCGTGACAAGGCGCTCAGGCGCCGCCTGATTCAGGCGGGCACGGAGATCGTCCAGGCGGCCTACGAGGGTCCCCAGGACATCGACGGGCTGCTCGACGGCGCCGAGCAGCGGGTGTTCGAGGTCTCCTTCCAGCGTGGCACGCAGGAAGTAGTCCGGATCAAGGAGCTCATGTGGCGCGCCATGGAGCGCATCGAAGCGCGCCACCGTGGCGATGAATCGGTGCGCGGGGTGCCCAGCGGGTTCTCAGATTTGGACACCAAGACGAACGGGTTCCAGAAGAGCGATCTCATCATTGTTGCCGCCCGGCCCTCCATGGGGAAGACGGCGTTCTGCCTCAACGTGGCGGCGAACGCGGCCCTCGAGCACAAAGTGCCGACCGCGGTGTTCTCCCTGGAGATGTCGCGCGACCAACTGGTGGAGCGGCTCCTGGCCTCGGAGAGCTTCGTCGACCTGTCGCGGCTGAGGAGCGGCAGCCTACGGGATGACGACTACCCCAAGATGTCGCGGGCGGCCGGTCTATTGGGCACGGCACCCATCTGGATCGACGACTCGCCGGCCCTCACGCTCCTCGAGCTGCGCTCCAAGGCCAGGCGCCTCAAAGCGGAGCACGACGTCGGGCTGATGGTGGTGGACTACCTCCAGCTCCTCAGGGGGCCGTCCCGCTCCGAGAGCCGTCAGGAGGAGATCAGCTTCATCTCCCGCTCACTCAAGGCGCTCTCCCGGGAACTGGAGACGCCCGTGATCGCATTGTCGCAGCTCTCCCGCGCCCCCGAGCAACGGGGAGGCGACCGCCGCCCGATGCTGTCGGACCTGCGGGACTCAGGGGCCATCGAGCAGGACGCCGACCTCGTGATGTTCATCTACCGGCAGGAGATGTATCCCTCCCTGATGGAGCGCGACCCCGGGGCACGGGAGGGGTTCGCGGAGCTCATCCTGGCGAAACACCGCAACGGTCCCACGGGCACCATCAAGCTTTCCTTCCACAAGCAGTACACACGCTTCGAGAGCTATTCGGACCGCGAGCCCGAGGGGGCGGATGGCCCGTAAGGCGCGCTCCGTCCACCGATGCGCGGAGTGCGGGGCCGAACACCCGAAGTGGGCCGGCCGCTGCGACTCGTGCGGCAGCTGGAACACACTCGTCGAGGAAGTCGTCACCCGGGCCACCGCCCGGGCCGGGCGCGGATCGGAGGTCTCTGGTGCCATCGCCCCCGTGCTGCTGGCCGATGTCGCAGCGCACGGCCCTGCCCGGTGGCACACCGGTCTCGACGAGTTCGACTTCGTGGTGGGCGGCGGCGTGGTGCCCGGCTCGGTCCTGCTGGTGGGTGGGGAACCAGGGATCGGGAAGTCGACCCTGCTGCTCCAGTGCGCCGCGCGCCTCGAAGCGGCGGGTCTCACGACGCTGTACGTGTCCGGCGAGGAGTCCGTGGAGCAGGTGCGGCTGCGGGCCGACCGCCTCGAGGAAGACGCCGGGCCGGTCCGGGTGCTCCCCGAGGTGCGGCTCGAAGCCGTGACGACCCAAGCCCGGCTCGTCGACGCCAAGGTGATCGTGGTGGACTCCATCCAGACCACGTACACCGAGGAGCTCGAGGGCGCACCCGGCAATGTGGGCCAGCTGCGGGAGTGCGCCGCCCGCCTGATGCGTTTCGCCAAGGAGACCGGGGCGGCGGTCGTGCTCGTGGGGCATGTGACCCGGGGAGGGATCATTGCCGGTCCCAAGACCTTGGAGCACGTGGTCGACACCGTGCTCTACTTCGAGGGGGAGGCCAGCGGTGACTTCCGCATCCTGCGGGCGGTCAAGAACCGCTTCGGGTCGGTGGACGAGGTGGGCATCTTCGAGATGACGGCCCACGGCCTCAGCCCCGTGGCAAACCCGTCGGCCGCGTTCCTGGCGGGCCGCAGCGCGGAGACGGCGGGTTCCGCGGTCACCGCGCTCATGGAGGGCACGCGCCCGGTATTGGTCGAGATCCAGGCGCTGGCGGCGAAGAGTGGGTATGGCACACCGCAGCGCGTGGCCACCGGCATCGATCAGCGCCGGCTGGCCGTCCTCCTGGCGGTGTTGGAGCGGCGGGCGGGCCTGTCGTTCCACGACCTCGACGTGTTCGTCAATGTCACGGGTGGGGTGCGCGTGGGCGAGCCGGCGTGCGACCTCGCGGTCGCCGCCGCGCTGTGCTCCAGCGTGCGGGACCACCCCGTTCCCCAGGATGCGCTGTTCCTCGGCGAGATCGGCCTCGGGGGGGAAGTGCGTCCCATTGGGGGTGTGGAGCGGCGGCTCGCCGAAGCCGAGCGGCTCGGGTTCCACACCGCGTACCTGTCCGCCCCGGGCCGGGTGCGCACACCTGTCTCCCTGGTGACCATCACCCATGTCGCCGAACTCGCCCGTCGCCTCGCCGCCTGACGTCGGGGTGCTGTTGGCGGCCGGGGGCCGCGGCGTGCGGGCAGGTGCCGGGGAGCCCAAGCAGTTTCGTCCGCTGGGCGGCGTCCCCATGCTGCTCCGGGCGATCAGGCCCTTTGCGCAGCATCCCGCCGTGCGAGAGATCGTAGTGGCGCTGCCGGCTCCTTTCGCCACCGAGCCGCCGAGCTGGCTCGGGGAGATCACGGGAGGAAGCCTCAAGCTCGTGGAAGGCGGCGAGACCCGCGCTGCCTCGGTGCGAGCCGCACTGGAGGCCCTGGACCCCCGCTGCAGTCTGGTGCTGGTGCACGACGCGGCGCGGCCCTTCGTGAGTCCCGAGACCATCGCAGCCGTGATTGGTGTCGCCGCCCGCGGCGTGGCCGTCGTACCGGGCATCGCCGTCTGCGACACTCTCAAGCGAGTGACGGAGGGGACGTCCCAGGTCGTCGAGACTGTGGACCGGCAGGATCTGTGGCGTGCCCAGACGCCGCAGGGGTTCCCCCGAGAGATGCTGGACCAGGTGGTGGCCCGGGGAGAGCTGGCTGGTCCGTTCACCGACGAGGCGGCCCTGGTGGAGGCCGCGGGGTTCCCGGTGGAGTTGGTGCCCGACCGCCCATCAAACATCAAGGTGACGAGCCCCGAGGACTTCGCGCTGGCCGAGGCCATGCTCTGCCAATGACCGTGCTCGCCTTTGCCAGCGACACGGAGGTCCGCGCGGCCACGCCCCGGGTGGCGCAGCATCTCGAGGGGGGAGGGCTGCTGGCGTACCCGACAGAGACGGTCTACGGCCTGGGCTCGCGTCCGGTGGAGGCGGACGTCGCATCGCTGGCGCGACTCAAGGGCCGCGAGGAAGGGAAGCCGTTTCTTCTGCTGGTGGCGCACCGCGACATGGCCGAGCGCTACGGCCTCGTGTTCACCGCGCCGGCGAGGGCGCTGGCCGACCGGTTCTGGCCGGGGCCGCTGACCCTGGTGCTGGCGGGAGGGGAAGGGGAGCTCCCCGACGCGCTGCGAGGCCCCGAGGGTGGCATCGCGGTGCGCTGGACGTCCCATCGAGGGGTGCAACACCTTCTGGCACAGATCGACACGGCCCTCACGTCCACGTCCGCGAACCGTCCCGGCGGACCCACGGCTCCCGCAGCGAGCACCATCGTCGAGGTGTTCGGGAGCGCAGTGGAGGCCGGCACATTGCTGGTGCTGGATGGCGGGGTGTTGGGCGGCGTGCCCCCGTCCACTGTGATCGATTGCACCGGACCCGAGCCCACGCTCGTCCGCGAAGGTGCCCTGTCGCTGAGTGAGCTGCGGGCCGCCGTCGGGAGTCTCGCACTGTGACGAGCGTGCTGCTCGTCTGCACCGGCAACATCTGCCGCAGCCCCCTGGCGGAGGCGTTGCTCAAGCGCGAGCTCGACCAGCGGGGCACCGACGGGATCGAGGTGTCATCCGCCGGGACCGGGGCCTGGGAGGGAGCGCCGGCATCCGAAGGCGCGTATCTCGTTGCCCTGGAGCACGGGCTGGATCTATCCAGCCACCGTGCACAGCTCCTCACCCGCGACGTCGTCAAGGAGTCGGACCTCATTCTCACCATGGCCCGGCACCACAGGGCGCGGGTCGACGACCTGGGAGGAACGGGCCGGGTTCACGTGCTGGGTGAGTACGTGGGCCGCACCGGCCCGGAGGCGGAGGTCGGCGACCCCTTCGGCAGCGACCTCGAGGTGTACCGCGAAACGTACGAGCAGCTCGACGAGCTGATCCGGGAGGCGGCGGACCGCATCGAGGAGGCCTATCGGGATGCGGATCACGGCGCGTAGCCGGCTGCTCGTGGTGATCGGCAATCCCGTCGATCACTCTCTCTCCCCGGTCATGCACAATGCCGCGATCGCGGCACTGGGGCTCGATGCCGTCTACATGGCGACGCGGGTCGAGGGGGCAGCCCTCCCGGGCGTGCTCGGTGCCTGCGCGGCCATGGGCCTCGCGGGCAACGTGACCGTGCCGCACAAGATGGATGTGGCACGGGAGCTCGAGAGCCTCAGCCCTGCAGCTGAGGCGTTGGGAGCGGTCAACACCTTCTGGCCCGACGGCGGCACTCTCCGCGGCGACAACACCGATGTGGCAGGTGTGCTCGAGGCCCTGGATGCATGCGAGGCGGAGGGCCCCTGGCTCGTGGCCGGTACGGGAGGAGCGGCCCGGGCAGTTGCCGCCGCTGCAGGGGAGCGCGGCATCACCCTGCTGGTGCAGTCTCGCTCCCCGGAGCAGGCGCGGGCATTCGCCCAGTGGGCCCTTGATCTGGGAGTACCCCGCGCCGCAGCCGACGACGGTGGCTCCGTCGGCGTCGCCATCAATGCCAGCCCCCTGGGCCTCGCCCCGACCGACCCGCACCCGTTCCCGGAGGACCGCCTCGATCCGGGCGGCGTCGCCCTCGACCTGGCGTACGCCCCGGGAGGCACACCCTGGATCCGCGCGTGCCGCGCCCGCGGCCTCAGGGCGGCGGACGGCCGTGTCATGCTTCTGGCGCAAGGCGCCCACGCGTTCGAGCGGTTCTTCCCGGGCGTCCCGGCCCCGCGGGAGATCATGGCCGCGGCGGTCGAGCGCGCCCTCACACCGTAATGGCAGCCCCGCTCCGAGCGCTGGAGCGGCTGCTACTCCCGAACGCCTGTGTGGCCTGCGAGCGGCTTGTGGAGCCGCGGCGCCCCGACGAGTTGATCTGCGGGCCGTGCCGCGCGCGCTTCCGCTTTGTCTCCGGCGGCTGTACCCGCTGTCACCAGCCGCTCCCCCCCGTGGGACCGTGCCGGCTCTGCGCCACGTGGCCCCTCGTCCTCACCCGGGTGTGCAGCGCCGTGTGGCTTGGTCCAGAGTCGCGGGAGATCATCCACCATCTCAAGTACGAGGGCTACACCGCCCTGGGCGCCACGATAGCGGCCCTCATCGTGCGCACCGCCCCCCGACTCACCGGTGCCCTCCTCGTTCCGATTCCCCTGAGCGCCACCCGCATGAAGACCCGGGGCTACAACCAGGCAGCGGCCATCGCGCACGGCCTGGCCGCTCGCTGGCGCCTGCCGGTGGCCCAGCGCCTCCTCAACCGCACGCGCGACACGAAGTCCCAGACGGCACTACCCCCCGAGGAACGTGTCGCTAACGTGGCAGGGGCGTTTGCCGCGCTTCCGCCACCCCGCCCAGGGCGCGGCCGGAGTGGCGGTGATCCGGCGGTTATATTGGTGGACGACGTGCTCACCACCGGCGCCACGCTGGCAGCCGCGGCGGATGCGCTCGCAGCGGCCGGGTGGCGCGATGTGGGGGCCGTGACATTCGCCCGAGCTCTTCCGTATGCGCTCCGCGCGACGCAGGCATCGTGAGTCGCCGGACAGCGCCGGTGAGATGGTTCTTGCACTTCAGGTTCTGTGACCGGTGAGGTGATGATGGCTACGAGAGTGGGGATCAACGGATTCGGTCGTATCGGCCGCATCGTGTTGCGGTACGTGATACAGAGCGGGGCAGAGCTGGAGATCGTCGCCGTCAACGACATCACGGACGCCAACACACTGGCGCACTTGCTCAAGTACGACTCCGTGCACGGGCGGTTCGGCGGCACGGTGGAGACCAAGGGCGGCGGATTCGTGGTGAACGGTAAGACCATCAAGGTCTTCGCCGAGCGCGACCCCGCCAACCTGCCGTGGAAAGACCTGGGTGTGGACATCGTCCTCGAGTCCACCGGGATCTTCCGCAGCCGTGACACCGCAGGGAAGCACCTCGACGCCGGCGCCAAGAAGGTGATCATAAGTGCCCCGGGGAAGGACGAGGACGTCACAATCGTGATGGGCGTGAACCATCGGGACTACGACCCCGCCGCACACCACGTGATCTCCAACGCCTCGTGCACGACCAATTGTCTGGTGCCGGTGGTGAAGGTGATCCGTGACTCGTTCGGGTTCGAGCGCGGCTTCATGACCACGATCCACTCCTACACCAACGACCAGCGGATCCTGGATCTGCCCCACAAGGATCTCCGGCGCGCGCGCGCCGCCGCGATGAGCATCATTCCGACGAGCACCGGCGCCGCCAAGGCCACCGGCTTGGTCATCCCGGAGGTCAAGGGCAAGATCGACGGCGTGGCGCTTCGCGTTCCCACGGCCAACGTTTCGCTCGTGGATCTCACCTGCGTGGTGGAGCGGTCGACCAGCATCGAGGCCGTCAACGATGCGTTCCGCAAGGCAGCCGGGGGTGAGCTCGAGGGCATCCTCGCCGTGAGCGACGAGCCGTTGGTTTCCATCGACTACAACGGCGATTTGCACTCGAGCACGGTGGACGCGATGAGCACCAACGTGATCGACGGAAAGCTGGTCCATGTCTCCTCGTGGTACGACAACGAGGCGGGCTACTCGGCGCGATGCGTGGACCTGATGCTGCAGATCGCCCAGCAGCTCTGATGAAGCGCGTCTTGGGATCCCTCGAGGGACAGCCCCTCGAAGGGGAACGGGCATGGGTGCGGGTGGACTTCAACGTCCCGTTGAAGGACGGACGCGTGAGCGACGCCACCCGTATCGTGGCGTCCCTGCCCACCATTCGGTGGCTCAAGCAGCACGGCTGCAGGGTGATCTTGGCGTCGCACCTGGGCCGACCGAAGGGCCAGCCGAAACCCGAGTACTCACTGCGGCCCGTAGTGCCCGAGCTCGAGCGAGAGCTGGGAGCGCCCGTTCAGTTTATCGAGGATCCCCTGGCCGAGGCAGCGGTGCAGCAGACACGCCAGCTCAAGCGGGGGGAGGTGACGCTCCTCGAGAACACCCGGTTCCATCCGGGAGAGGAAGCCAACGCCCCGGAGCTCGCGGACGCCTTCGCACTCCTGGGCGATCTCTACGTGAACGACGCCTTCGGCTCGGCCCACCGGGCGCACGCCTCCACCGAGGGGGTGGCCCGTCGCCTCAAGCCGGCAGTCGCCGGCTTCCTGATGGCCAAGGAGCTGGAGTACCTCGAGGCGGCCCTGGCCGATCCCCCGCGGCCATTCGTGGCGGTGCTCGGCGGGGCCAAGATCTCCGGCAAGATCGACGTGATCGAGGCGCTCCTCCCCAAGGTGGACGCTATCCTCATCGGCGGGGCGATGGCCTGCACCTTCTTCGCTGCCCGGGGATTCGAGATCGGCAAATCGCTGGTCGAGCCGGACCGGATCGACATGGCCCGCAAGCTGCTGGCGCGTGCCGGTGACAAGCTGGTGCTTCCCGAGGGGGTGACGATCGCAGAGCGACTTTCCCCCGATGCCGCTTTGAAAGACGTGCGGCCGGACGAGATCGATCCGGAGTGGGCGGTCTACGACATCGACGAGAACGCCTCGAACCAGTTCATCAAGCACATCACCGCTGCCAGGACCGTCGTGTGGAACGGACCCATGGGGGTATTCGAGACGCCGCCCTTCGACTCCGGCACCGTTGCAGTGGCCCGCGGGCTCGCGGCAGCGACGCAGCGGGGCACCACTACCATCGTTGGAGGCGGCGACTCGGCTGCCGCTTTGGCCCGGGCCGGCCTCAGCGAGCAGGTGTCTCACGTCTCCACTGGAGGCGGCGCCTCCCTGGAGCTCCTGGAGGGCAAGGAGCTCCCCGGCGTGGCGGCGCTGGATGACGTATGACGCCCCTCGTTTTCGCTGCCAACTGGAAGATGCACCTCGGGCCCGAGGGCGCCCGGCAGTTCCTCGGGACGTTTCTCGAGGCCTGCGGTGCGCTGCAGGATCGCGAGGCTTGGTTCTTTCCATCGGCCGCCGCCCTCGAGACGGTCGTACGGCTGACCGGCGACCGGCGCGACATCCAGGTGGGCGCGCAGAACGTCCACTGGGAACCCAAGGGAGCGTTCACCGGCGAGCTCTCCGTCCCGATGGCCCTGGAGGCCGGGGCGCGGGCCGCTCTGGTGGGGCATTCGGAGCGGCGGCACGTGTTCGGAGAGACCGACGAGGAGACCGGCAAGAAGGTCCGAGCCCTGCTGGAGCACGGTCTCACCCCCATGCTATGCGTGGGCGAGAAGATCGAGCAGCGGGAGGCAGGGGAAGCCCTGGAGGTGATCGCGCGCCAGCTCCGGGTGCTGGAGGAGCACGAGGCAGCCGTGCTGGCGCGGGTGGTCATCGCCTACGAGCCGGTGTGGGCCATCGGCACCGGCAAGACGGCCACGCCGTCCGATGCCACCGAGGCGCACGCCTTCATCAGGGGCTGGCTCGGGGAGCGGGGAGTGGCGCCCCAGGCCGCCCGCATTCTCTATGGAGGCAGCGTGAAGCCCGGCAACGTACGCGAGCTGCTCGCGCAGCCGGAGATCGACGGGGTGCTAGTCGGTGGTGCGTCCCTCGACCCCGCGAGGTGGGCAGAGATGGTTCAGTGCCGGCTCGATTGACTTGGCCTGCCGGCACCGGGTATCTTGCCCGCCGCCGAGGAAGACGATGTTTACGTTCCTGCTGATTATCGAGCTCGTTGTTTGCGTGTTGCTGGTCGTGGCCGTCCTGTTGCAGGCGGGCACGGGCGGAGGGCTGGCCGCCATGGGCGGCGGGGCCTCCACCGACACGTTCCTGGGAGGACGCCAGGCGGCCACCATCCTGACCAAGACCACCTGGTGGCTGGGCGGCATCTTCCTGGCGCTGGCTCTCATCCTGGCTGGATTGAGCACCCAGTCCGCCTTGCCGCGCTCGGTGCTCGACGCCGAGCCGGTGGCCCCGACTCCCGTGGCGCCGCCGCCGCAGCTTCCGCTAGACGTGGAAGAGCAACCAGCCCAAACGCCCGTGGAGCCGAACTAGAGCGTGAGCGTCCCGCAGCCAGCCTACGTTCTGCTAGAGGACGGCGCGTGGTTTCCCGGAACCGCGCGCCGTTTGCCTTCTCCCACTCCGGGTGAGGTGGTCTTCACCACGAACCTCACCGGGTACCAGGAGGTGTTCACCGATCCGTCGTATCTCGGGCAGATCGTGGTGATGACCGCGCCCATGATCGGCAACTGCGGCATCAACGAGGAGGACCTGGAGTCCGACAAGCCGCAGGTGACCGGTGTCGTCGTGCGGGAGCTGGCCCGGGAGCACTCCAACTGGCGGGCCAGCGGGGCCCTGGACGACTGGCTGGCGGGGCGGGGCATCCCCATCGTGGAGGGTGTGGACACCCGGCGCCTGGCACGCCACATCCGGTCAGCCGGCGCCATGCGGGGCATCGTAGCCCCCGG